>DATFRO010000087.1:0-51007 GCA_035263105.1 Steroidobacteraceae bacterium
GCCCCGATCTCGTCGGCGATCGCCCGGAAGGGGGCGAACTCGAGGGCGCGTGGGTACGCCGAGTGACCCACCACGATCATCTTCGGCCGCTCGCGGCGGGCCAGCGCTGCCACCTGCTCCAGATCGAGGCGACCGTCGGACTCGCGCACGCCGTAGGGCACGACCCGGAAGTACTTGCCGGAGAAGTTGACGGGGCTTCCGTGCGTCAGGTGCCCGCCGTGAGCGAGGTTCATGCTGAGAATCGTGTCGCCCATCTCGAGCTGCGAGAAGTAGACGCACATGTTCGCCTGCGATCCGGAATGGGGTTGCACGTTCACCGCCTCGGCCCCGAACAGCGCCTTGGCGCGGTCGATGGCGAGGGTTTCCACCGCGTCGACGAACTCGCAGCCTCCGTAGTAGCGCCTGCCCGGATACCCCTCGGCGTACTTGTTGGTGAGCACCGAGCCCTGCGCCTGCAGGACCCGCGGGCTGGTGTAGTTCTCGGAGGCGATCAACTCCAGGTGTTCTTCCTGGCGGCGCCGCTCGCCGTCCAGCGCACGCTTCAGCTCTGGATCGAAATCGCCGACCGTCATCTTCGAATCGAACATCAATGGCTCCGGGATTGAATCGCTGGCCCGCGTGGCAGGCAGCGGCAGTTTATCAGTCGGACTCCACCAGCGAGCGCACCACCCGCGTCCAGGCGCGGGCGATGTTGCGCCGGTTGTAGCCGCCCCCGCCCATCGCGAGCACGCGGCCCTGCGCCGAGCCCTTCGCCAGCGAGCACAGGCGCGCAGCGGCGTGCGCGTGGGCCTCCTCGGTCAGGCGCAGGTGCGTGATCGGGTCGCCTTCGAGGCTGTCCGCGCCGCACTGGAACAGGATGAACTCGGGCTGCGCGTGCTCGAGGTAGGTCTCGATCCGCGTCCAGGCCTGGTGAAACTCGGTGTCGTCCGCTCCCGGCGGCAACGGCAGGTTGAGCTTGGTGCCCTTCGCGCGGCCCACGCCGGTTTCCGAAGCCGCGCCGGTGCCGGGATACAGGTAGCGGCCGTCCTCATGGATATCGGCAAACAGCAGGAACGGATCGTCCTCGAAGCTGTAGAACACGCCGTCACCGTGGTGCGCGTCGATGTCGATGTAAGCGACGCGCTTGAGGCCAAAGCGGCTGCGCAGGATCTCGGCCGCCACGCCGCAGTCGTTGAAGACGCAGAATCCCGCCGCGTGACCGCGCGAGGCGTGATGGAGCCCTGCGATTGGTATGAACGCGCGCTGCGCCTCGCCCGACATGATCGTCTCGACGGCGGTCAGCGTTGCGCCGACCACGTTGCTTGCCGCCTCGAAGATGCCGCGATACGCCGGCGTGTCGCCGGCATCCAGATAGCCCTGGCCGATGGCGGAGCGCTCCTCGACGAGATCGATGTAGGCAGGAGTGTGGAAGCTGGCGAGCTCGTCGCGGGTCGCCGTCCGCGGCTCCAGCTGCCTGACGGACGCATCGAGTCCCTCGGCCTTCAGCTCGCGCATGAATGCATCGTGACGGTCGTAGCCGAACGGATGGCCGTCGCCGAACCCGTAGCGCGCGATCTTTTCGCCAGCGACGAGCGCGACCGGTGAGCGCGTGGATGGCGCCATCGGACTTCTCGGACTCCCCCAACCGGACTAGGCAACGCTCGAGTTGCCGCGGGTAGCCTAACACAGGGGGTTGGTGGATAATGCGCGGCCTTTTTGGCCGCAGCCGCAACGCCTTTTCCTCTTCTCGCATGGCCCAGTACATCTACACCATGAACCGGGTATCCAAGGTGGTACCCCCGAAGCGCATCATCCTGCGCGACATCTCCTTGAGTTTTTTTCCCGGCGCGAAGATCGGCGTGCTCGGCCTGAACGGCGCCGGCAAGTCGACGCTGCTCAAGATCATGGCCGGGCTCGACCAGGAGATCGAAGGCGAAGCGCGGCCGCAGCCGGGCATCAAGATCGGGTACCTGCAGCAGGAGCCGCAGCTCGATCTCACCAAGGATGTGCGCGCCATCGTGACGGAAGGCGTCGGCGAGACGCAGCAGCTCATCGACCGCTTCAACGCGATCAGCGACAAGTTCGCCGAACCGGTCTCCGACGAGGAGATGCAGAAGCTCCTCGAAGAGCAGTCGAAGCTCCAGGACGCGATCGATGCGGTGCAGGGCTGGGAGCTCGAGCGCAAGCTCGAGATCGCCGCCGACGCGCTGCGCCTGCCGCCGTGGGACGCGAAGGTCGAGACTTTGTCCGGCGGGGAACGCCGGCGCGTCGCGTTGTGCCGGCTCCTGCTGTCACAGCCCGACATGCTGTTGCTCGATGAGCCCACGAACCATCTCGACGCTGAATCGGTCGCCTGGCTCGAGCGCTACCTGGAGGAGTATCCGAGCACGGTGATCGCGGTCACGCACGACCGCTACTTCCTCGACAACGTCGCGGGCTGGATTCTCGAGCTCGATCGCGGCTACGGCATTCCGTGGGAGGGCAACTACTCATCGTGGCTCGAGCAGAAGGACGCGCGCCTGCAGCAGGAGGAGAGGCAGCAGGAAGCGCTGCGCAAGTCGCTGCAGCGCGAACTCGAATGGGTGCGCGCGAACCCCAAGGCGCGCCAGGCGAAGAGCAAGGCACGCGTGCAGCGCTACGAGGAGCTCGCCTCCCAGGAATTCCAGAAGCGCAACGAGACCAACGAGATCTACATTCCGCCCGGCCCGCGCCTCGGCGAGCTCGCGGTCGAAGTGAACAACCTGCGCAAGGGGTTCGGCGACCGGCTGCTGATCGACAACCTGAGCTTTCGCCTGCCCGCGGGCGGGATCGTCGGCATCATCGGCCCGAACGGTGCGGGCAAGACGACGCTGTTCCGGATGCTGAGCGGCGTGGATAAGCCCGACTCCGGCCAGATCCGCATCGGGCCCACCGTCAAGCTCGCGTACGTGGACCAGTCGCGCCAGTCCCTGAACGACGCGAATACCGTGTGGACCGAGATCTCGGACGGCCAGGACCTGATCCGCGTCGGCAACTATGAGACGCCCTCGCGCGGCTACGTGGGACGCTTCAACTTCCGCGGCGTGCAGCAGCAGCAACTGATCGGTGAGCTGTCGGGCGGTGAGCGCAACCGCGTGCATCTCGCCAAGGTGCTGCGCACCGGCGGCAACGTGCTGCTGCTGGATGAGCCGACCAACGATCTCGACGTCGAGACGTTGCGCGCGCTCGAGGAGGCGCTGCTGGCGTTCCCCGGCTGCGCCGTTGTGATCTCGCACGATCGCTGGTTCCTCGATCGCATCGCGACGCACATCCTCGCCTTCGAAGGCAATTCCGAGGTCGTGTGGTTCGAGGGTAACTACGCGGAGTACGTCGAGGACCTGCACCGCCGGCGCGGCACCGACGCCGACCAGCCGCACCGCATCCGCTACAAGCCGCTCAACACTTGAGGTGCGGCGCGCGGACCGCGTCTGCGATCGCCGTGAAGATGCGCTCGAGCCGCTCGCGGAATTCGCCGAACAACGGCTGTCGCTCGGCGCCCCGCGGCTGTCCTTCGCGCATGTAGAGTCGCTGGCACATCTCGATCTGCAGTGTCTGCACGTGCTCGACCGAGCAGTAGTGCGCGGTGATGAAGCCGCCCTTGTAGGGCTGGTTGATGCTGACGGCGAGCTGCTCCGCGCGGAACAGCTCGCGTACCAGGTGCGTGAGAACCGCATCGCAGGTGGTGCCGTCGCGATCGCCCAGGAATACGTCCTCGCGCAACTCGCCGTGCAGGCGGCTGGCGCGGGATTCGACGCTGTGCAGATCGATGAGGTAACAGCGGCCGAACTGCGCCACTTTCTCGCGCAAGCGCTTCTCCAGCGCCGCGTGATACGGCCGATGATATTTCTGCACGCGATCCGCGACCTCGGCGGGCGTCGGTGCAGAGCGCCAGATCGGTTCGCCCTGGAAGGTCTCGGTCGGCACCAGCGTGGTCTCGAAACGTCCCGGGTAGAGAGGCCTCGAGTCCGCGGGCCGATTGAGGTCCACCACGAAGCGATGGTGGGTCGCGTGGATCACGTCGATGCCGAGATCGGGCAGGAAAGCGTAGAGCTGGTGCAGGTGCCAGTCGGTCATCATCTCGGCGCTGAGCGCCGGGTTCGCGAACTGGCGCGCGATGTCCGCGGGCACGAACGTTCCGGTGTGTGGAATGCTGGTGAGCAGCGCGATCTCCTCGCGCCGCGCGGGCAGGTAACGCCAGAGGGCTTCGGACATGAGGGTCTCCGCTCGTTGGACTTCAGGCCCGGAGTGACTCGTGCAGGCGGCGCATGACGGCGGCGAAGCGTGCCGCATCGTCACGGCGCGTCGGCTCGCCCCGCTCCACGCGCCGCTCGCCGCCGACATAGACCGAATCGATCTGCGCCGCACTGCCGCCCGTGATCCAGGCATCGAGCACCTGCTCGGGGGCAACCCCCGCGAACAACGGGTTCTCGAGGTCGAGCACCGTGAGGTCCGCATAGGCGTCCGGCATGATGCGGCCGATCGCCTGCGCCAGCGCGCGAGCGCCGGTCTCGGCCGCTTCCTGCCACAGCGGCAGGCCGAGTCCCAGCGTGCCGCTCAGCACGCTGCGCCGGCGAGTGACGAGGCGCTGTCCGTATTCCGAGAGCCGCAGCTCCTCCACTGCGTCGATGCGCGCATTGCTGTCCGATCCCACGGCGAAGGTGCCGCCACGCGCCACGAACTCAGGCAATGCAAACAGGCCATCGCCGAGATACGCCTCGGTGAGGGGACACAACACCAGGTTCGCGCGCCGCGCATGCAGCAGCTCGATCTCTGCCGGCTCGGCATGCGTCGCGTGCACCAGGCTCCAGCGCTCGTCGAGTGGCACGCTGTCATCGAGACACTGGATCGGCGGGCGACCGTAGAGCGCGCGGCATTCGTTCACCTCGCGCATCTGCTCGCTCACGTGGATGTGGAGCGGTGCTCGCGGGCTGAGGATCTCGTCGGTCAGGGCCACGAGCGCCGGCAGACTCTCCAACGGCACCGCTCGCAACGAATGCGGCGCGACGCCGCAGGGTTCCTTGCGCAACTGCTCCAGCAGGCGGCCGAATTCCTCCAGCGACTCGTGGATGAAGCGGGCCTGCTCGGGCAGCGGCGGCCGGTTGAACCCGCCGCGCTGATAGAGCACGGGCAGGAGCGTCATGCGAATCCCCGCCTCGCGCGCCGCCTCCCGCACGGCCAGCGCCATGTCCAGGGTCTTCGAGCCATCACGCGCGTGGTGCAGGTAGTGGAATTCGCCCACTGACGTGAAGCCGGCGCTCAACATCTCGGTGAACGTGCGCGCCGCGATCACACGCAGGTCCTCGGGTTCGAGCGCGTTGGCGATCGCGTACATCGCCTCGCGCCAGCTCCAGAATGAATCGGTGGCGCGTGTCTCCGGAACGCCAACCAGCGCGCGCTGGAACGCGTGGCTGTGCGCGTTGGGCATGCCGGGAAGTGCCAGTTGCCCGTCCCATGGACCTGCCGCGACAGCCTCGATGCTGGTGATGCGCCCGTCATCGCCGATGGCGAGACGTCGACCCTTCTCGAGACCGTTTGGCGTCAGCAGATATTCAAAACTGAGCGTCCGCAGCATACCCTTGAGCGCATCGCAGTAACCGAGCCTGCCCTTGTTCGATCTGAGAGTCGATAACGCGCGATTGTATCCGATGGACGGCACCGCCAAGCCGAGTGCCGCGCGCTCCTTCGCCGTGAACCAGGGTGTGATCGTCGCGCTCGATGCGCCCGGCCCCGCGCGAGCGACGTTTGACGCGCAAGACGCCGTCGTTCTGCCGGGCTTGGTGGATTGTCATACGCATACCGTCTATGCGGGGGATCGTGCGCGCGAGCACCGCCAGAAGCTCGCCGGCGTCACCTACGCCGAGATCGCCCGCGCCGGCGGCGGCATCGTTTCGACGGTGCGCGCAGTGCGCGCCGCGAGCGAGCGCGATCTCGTCGCGGCCGCGCGGCCGCGGGTTGCCGCCCTCGCCGCAGAAGGCGTCACCACACTCGAGGTCAAGAGCGGCTACGGCCTCGACGTCGAGAACGAGCTCAAGATGCTGCGCGCGATCCGCGCGCTCGCCGGCGAATCCGCGGTGCGATTGGTTCCGACGCTGCTCGCCGCACACGCGGTGCCACCCGAATCGAGTCGCGCCGACTACATCGACCTCGTGATCAGCGAACTCCTGCCGCGCGTCCGCGAGGAGCAGCTCGCCGCTTGCGTCGATGCCTTCATCGAGAGCATTGCCTTTGACCTCGAAGATGCGCGGCGCCTCTTCACGCGAGCGCGCGAGCTCGGCTTCACGGTTCGCGTGCACGCTGAACAGCTGTCGGCGAGCGGCGCCGCCGCGCTCGCGGCCGAGTTCGGCGCACTGTCGTGCGATCACCTTGAGTACCTCGACGACGCCGGCGCTCGCGCCATGGCGCGCGCCGGCACGATCGCGGTGCTCCTGCCCGGGGCCTTCTACTTCCTGCGAGAAACGCGCCGGCCGCCGGTATCGTTGCTGCGCGAGCACGGTGTCGCGATGGCGGTCGCGTCCGACCTCAATCCCGGCTCCTCGCCGATCGCAAGTCTCCTCACCTGCCTGCACATGTCGGTGTTGCTCCTCGGGCTGACGCCGGAGGAAGCGCTGCTCGCGGTCACATACAATGCCGCCCGCGCCCTCGGGCGCACCGACCTGGGGACACTGACTGCGGGAAAGCGCGCGGATTTCACGGTGTGGAGCATTCCGGAGCCGGAATTCCTCGCATACCAGCTCGGCGGCGTGAGGCCCACGGCGATCTTCATCAACGGAGTGCAACGGCCCCGTGACTGACACCTGGCAACTGACCGGCAGCGATCTCACCGTCGAGAAGCTGGCCGACTTCGAAGAGCGCCACCCGAAGGTCGCCCTCAGCGGCGAAGCGCGCGCCCGCGTGCAGAAGAGCCGCGACACCGTGGCGGCCGCGGTGACTGACGGGCGCGTGAGCTACGGCATCACGACCGGCTTCGGCGCGTTCGCCAATCGGCAGATTCCCGCGGCCAAGGTGAAGGAACTACAGCTCAACCTGGTTCGCAGTCACAGCTGCGGCATCGGCGAGCCACTGCCCGATGCGATCGTCCGCCGCATCCTGCTCCTCAAGGCCAACAGCCTGGCAGCGGGCTTTTCCGGCGTTCGTCCGCTCGTCATCGAGGCGCTCCTGGCATTCCTGAACAACAACGTCGTCCCGGTCATCCCGAGTCGCGGCTCGGTCGGCGCCTCAGGCGACCTCGCGCCGCTCGCTCACCTCACGCTTGCACTGATCGGCGAGGGCGAGGCGCGGCACAAGGACCAGGTCCTGTCGGGTAAGGATGTGGCGCGGGCCGCGGGCATCGCGCCGCTCGATCTCGAAGCCAAGGAAGGGCTCGCATTGCTCAACGGCACGCAGCTGAGCGCCGCGCTTGCGATCGAAGGAGTGCTACGCGCACAAAACCTGCTGCACAGCGCGATCGTGGTCGGCGCTCTCACGGTCGATGCGCTCGCCGGCAGTTATGCGCCGTTCGATGCGCGCATCCATGCCGCGCGCGGTCTGCCCGGCCAGAGCTACGTCGCCGAGTGTTTCCGGCAGCTGCTGACCGACAGCGAGATCAAGCGCAGCCACGAGAACTGCGATCGCGTGCAGGACCCCTACGCAGTGCGCTGCATGCCGCAGGTCTACGGTGCGGTTGCCGACACGCTCACCCACGCACGCCAGGTGCTCGAGGCCGAGTGCAACGGGGTTTCCGACAATCCGCTGATCTTCGGCGATGAAATCCTCTCGGGGGGCAACTTCCACGCGGCGCCACTCGGCTTCGTCAGCGATTTCCTCGGCATCGCGGTCGCGGAGCTCGCCAGCATGTCGGAGCGGCGCACCGACCTGCTCGATCGGCGCGTGAACCCGGCCCTCAACATGTTCCTCACCAGCGAGCCGGGCGTGGAGTCCGGCTTCATGATTGCGCACGTGACCGCCGCGGCGCTGACGTCCGAGAACAAGACACTCGCGCACCCCGCATCGGTCGACAGCATTCCGACCTCGGCCGGGCAGGAAGATCACGTGAGCATGGCGCCGTGGGCGGGACTGAAGCTCCTCAGGATCTGCGACAACACCGCCGTGGTGCTCGGCATCGAATTGCTCGCCGCCGCGCGCGCCATCGATCACATGCGGCCCCTGCGCTCGACGCCTGCGCTGGAAGCGCTGCATGCAGCGGTGCGCAAGCGCGTGCCCTTCAATCCGAAGGATCACCGCCTCGATGGTGACATAAGCAAGCTGACCGCAATGGTGCAGTCGCGCGAACTGTGTGAATTTCTTCGACAGGGCGCCGGAGCGGTTCCGGCGCATGAATGAGCGCGCGCATCTGGGTTACACTTTCCGCGCCGGTTTGCCGATTCGGGGGATGAAGCGCCGGCGCTGAAAGCAGGAAGAATAAATGTCGGTCTACATCGATGCCCAGGGTCGCCTGCACCACGACCAGCAGCAGAACCTCGCCGTCTCCTGCCCACACTGCCAGGTGCTCTCGCACATCACGCCGCTCGCCGTACCGCAGTACGAGCAGCTCGTCACGTACCGGCCGAAGCAGGTCGGCATCGTATTCCGCTGCGACTCGTGCAACGCGCCGGTGTTCCTCAAGTTCAACGCCAAGATGTACGCGGCGAGCCGCGTCGAGCTGTCCAGCACGTTCATCGAGCTCGAGCGTGCGAAGGAGAAGTTCAGCTTCACCTACCTGCCCGAAGAGGCGGAGCTGCTGTTCAAGGAAGCGCTCGCGTGCTACTCCGCGGTCTGCTTCAACGCTTTCGGCTCCATGTGCCGGCGCACTGCCCAGGTTGTGTTCGCGGAGCTCGGCAACACCGGAAAGCTCAAGCTGTTCGATGAGCTCAACGAGATCCGCGACCTCGGGGAGATCGATCCCGAGACCTTCGGCACGGTGAGGCGCGTCATCTTCGGCGGCGAGAGCGACAGCCCGTCGATGCCGGAGATCAGCGCGTACGTGGCGGGCGTGCTGCTCGAGGTGATGAAGGACCTGCTGTACCAGGCCTACGTGCGCAAGGGCCGACTGCAGCAGGCGATGATGGTGCGACGCTTCTTCCTCGAAGAAACCGATCCCAACCTCGCGGCCTTCTCCAAGAACAGCGCCTAGCCCGCCCCGCGTTCCGACGCGTGGCGCGCTCGGACGCTAACGCGTCTTCAACATCGGCACGTCCACCCCGCGCTCGCGCGCAATCTCAATCGCACGCGCATAACCGGCATCTGCGTGACGCATGACGCCGGTTCCCGGATCGTTGGTGAGGACGCGCCGCAGGGCCGCTTCCGCACGCGCCGAGCCGTCGGCGACGATCACGACGCCGGCATGGAGCGAGTAACCCATGCCGACGCCGCCGCCGTGGTGGAAGCTCACCCACGAGGCGCCGCTCGCGGTGTTGAGCAGCGCGTTCAGTACCGGCCAGTCGGCGACCGCATCCGTGCCGTCCTGCATCCGCTCGGTCTCGCGATAGGGCGAAGCCACCGAGCCCGAATCGAGATGGTCGCGGCCGATGACGATCGGCGCCTGGAGCTCGCCCTTGCGCACCATTTCGTTGAACGCGAGTCCGAGGCGATGACGCTCGCCGTAGCCCAGCCAGCAGATGCGCGCCGGCAATCCCTGGAACTTGATGCGCTCGCGGGCGTGATCGAGCCAGCGGATGAGGTCTTTCTTCTCCGGGAACAGCTCGCGCGCCTTCGCATCGGTGCGCGCAATGTCCTCGGGATCGCCGGAGAGCGCGACCCAGCGGAACGGGCCCATGCCTTCGCAGAACAGCGGCCGGATGTAGAGCGGCACGAATCCCTGGAAGTCGAAGGCATTGGCAACGCCGGCATCGCGCGCCATGGCGCGGATGTTGTTGCCGTAGTCGAAGGTCGGGATGCCGCGCTGGTGAAACCCGAGCATCGCGCGCACCTGCTGCGCCATCGATTCCTTGGCGAGACGCATGTACTCCTTCGGATCGCGCTGTCGCAGCTCGGCGGCTTTCTCCAGCGAGTGACCGAGCGGGATGTAACCGTTGAGCGGATCGTGCGCGGAGGTCTGGTCGGTGACGAGGTGCGGGAGCTGCGATCCGGCGAGGATGCGCGGAAAGATTTCCGCTGCATTACCCAGCAGGCCCACCGAGATCGGACCGCGCGTGCGTGCCTGATCAAGCAGCGTGAGCGCCTGCTCGAGCGTGTCCGCGCGCGCATCGAGATAGCCGGTCCTGAGCCGCATGTCGATACGTTTCGGATCGACTTCGACGGTGAGACTCGAGAGTCCCGCAAAGCTTGCGGCCAGCGGCTGCGCGCCGCCCATGCCGCCGAGACCGCCGGTGAGCAGCCACTTGCCGGCGCTCGCGCCCTGGTAGTGCTGGCGCACTGCCTCGGCGAAGGTTTCGTAGGTGCCCTGCACGATGCCCTGCGAGCCGATGTAGATCCACGAGCCCGCGGTCATCTGCCCGAACATCATCAGGCCCTGCCGGTCGAGCTCGAAGAAGTGCTCCCAGTTGGCCCAGTGGCCCACCAGGTTCGAGTTCGCGAGCAGCACGCGTGGCGCCGCCTCGTGAGTCTTGAACACCCCGACGGGTTTGCCGGACTGGATCAGCAGCGTTTCGTCGTTCTCGAGCCGCCGGAGGGTCTGCACGATGGCATCGAAGCACTCCCAGTTGCGCGCCGCGCGACCGATGCCGCCGTACACGACGAGCTCGCGCGGATTCTCGGCCACGTCCGGGTCGAGATTGTTGTGGATCATCCGCAGCGCCGCTTCCTGCTGCCAGCCCTTGCAGGTCAGCTCGCCGCGCGGCGCATGCAGAGTCACGTCGCGGTATCGTGTCGTCACTTTCAACTCTCCTTGCGCGGCCCGCTGACCATCAGCCGAGCCAGACGCGGGCATTGCGGAACAGCCGCATCCAACCGCTGTCCTCGCCCCACTCCTGCGGATGCCAGGAATTCTGCACCGTGCGAAACACCCGCTCAGGGTGCGGCATGGTGATGGTGATGCGGCCGTCGGCGTTGCAGAGCGCCGCCATGCCGAGCGGCGACCCGCTGGGATTCTCCGGGTAGTGCTCCGTCGCGCGCAACGCCGTGTCGACGTAGCGCATGGCGATGAGCCCGGCCTGCTCGCAGGCGGCAAGTGCCTGCGCCGACGCGAACTGCGCCCGGCCTTCGCCGTGCGCAGTGGCGATCGGCATCACGGTGCCGTGCATGCCGTGCAACAGGATCGAGGGTGAGCGCGTGATCTCAACCAGGTTGAAACGCGCCTCGTACTGCTCGGAGCGATTGCGCACGAACTGCGGCCAGTGCCCGGCGCCGGGAATCAGCTCGCGCAACGCCGACATCATCTGGCAGCCATTGCAGACGCCGAGCGCAAAGGCGTCGGTGCGCGCGAAGAAACGCCGGAACTCCTCGCGGGTTCGCGAATGGAACAGGATCGACTTGGCCCAGCCCTGTCCTGCACCGAGTACGTCGCCGTAGGAAAATCCGCCGCAGGCGATGAGCCCGCGGAACGAATCGAGCGTCACGCGCCTCTCCAGGAGATCGGTCATGTGCACATCGTGCGCCTCGAATCCCGCACGCATGAACGCCGCCGCCATCTCGACCTGGCTGTTGACGCCCTGTTCGCGCAGCACCGCGACGCGCGGTTGAGCGCCGCGCGCTATGAACGGCGCAGCCACATCCTCGGCCGCGTTGAACGTGAGGCGCGCGCTCAATCCCGCGTCCGCGGCATCGCCGGCGCGCTCGTATTCCTGGTCGGCACACGCGGGATTGTCGCGCAGACGTTGCAGGCGCCACGACGTCGCCGACCACTCGCGGCGCAGCCGGGTGCGTGATTCGTCGAGCCGCGCACTGCCCGCCACGATCTGGATGCGGTCGCCGGCGACCACCCTCCCAAGATCGTGCGTCAGCGCTTGCAGGCCGTGTTCGTGCAGGACGCCCCGCACGGCCTCGAGATCATCGGTGCGCACCTGGATGACAGCACCCAGTTCCTCCGCGCACAGCGCGGCCAGTGGCGCTGCTCCGGTGGTCGGCACGTTCACCTCAAGCCCGCAGTGACCGGCGAAGGCCATCTCCAGCAGCGTGATCAGCACGCCGCCATCGGACCGATCGTGATAGGCGAGCGCGAGATTGCGCGCCTTGAGCGTGGTGAGTGCGTTGCAGAATCCGGCGAGCAATTGCGGGTCGTCGAGATCGGCCGGCGCCATTCCGAGTTCTCCATGAACCTGCGCCAGGCACGAAGCGCCGAGACGGTTGCGGCCGCGGCCGAGATCGATCAGCAGCAGGCGCGTCGCACCCGCATCGAGCCGCAGTTCTGGAGTGAGCGTTCTGCGGATGTCGCGCACCGGCGCGAATGCCGAGACGATCAGCGACACAGGTGAGATGACGGACTGGACGCTGCCATCGCTTGCGGTCCAGGCGGACTTCATCGACAGCGAGTCCTTGCCGACCGGAATCGTGATGCCGAGCGCGGGGCACAACTCCTCGCCGACCGCTTTGACCGTCGCGAACAGGGCCGCATCCTCACCGGGCTCGCCGCACGCCGCCATCCAGTTCGCGGAGAGCCGCACCTGCTCGAGCGCCTCGATATCCGCCGCCATGATGTTGGTGATCGCCTCGCCGACGGCGAGCCGGCCGGAAGCCGGCGCATCGAGCAGCGCCACCGGCGTGCGCTCGCCCATTGCCATCGCTTCACCGCTGTAGCCGACGTAGTCCGAGGCGGTCACTGCGACGTCGGCGACGGGCACCTGCCAGGGCCCGACCATCTGGTCGCGCGCGATCAGTCCGCCGACCGTGCGATCTCCGATCGTGATGAGGAACGTCTTGTCGGCGATCGTCGGCAGGGCCAGCAGGCGTGACAGCGCATCGCGCAGATCGAGCGACGCTGGATCGAACGTCGTCCCCATCGCGCGCAGGCTCTTCACGTCGCGCAGCATCTTCGGTGGCTTGCCGAGGAGCACATCGATCGGCATGTCGACCGGACGATTGCCGAAGTGCCGATCCTCGATCGTCAGTCGTCCATCGCCACTGATCTCACCGATCACCGCGCACGGGCAGCGTTCGCGCGCGCAGATGCTCTCGAGCGCGCTCAAGCGGTCGCCGGACACCGCGAGCACGTAGCGCTCCTGCGCTTCGTTGCACCACACCTCGAGCGGCGACATGCCGGGCTCGGCGGTCGGGATGCTGCGAAAGTCGATGCGTCCGCCGCGATGACTGTGCGCCACCGCCTCCGGCACCGCGTTCGACAGCCCGCCGGCGCCGACGTCGTGAATCAACACGATCGGGTTGCGCTCGCCGAGCGCCCAGCAACGATCGATCACTTCCTGTGCGCGGCGCTGGATCTCGGGATTGCCCCGCTGCACGGAAGCGAAGTCGAGATCTTCCAGGCTCGCGCCGCTGGTGACCGACGAAGCCGCGCCACCGCCGAGACCGATGAGCATTCCCGGTCCGCCGAGCACCACGATGCGTGCGCCGACCGGCACCTCGCGCTTCTCGACATGCGCGCGCCGGATGTTGCCGAGACCGCCGGCGATCATGATGGGCTTGTGATAGCCGCGCACGCGGCCCGGCGGATCTCGAGGCACTGCAAGCTCGAAGGTACGGAAGTAACCGAAGATGTTCGGTCGTCCGAACTCGTTGTTGAAGGCCGCGGCTCCGATCGGCCCGTCGAGCATGATCTGCAACGCCGAGGCGATGCGCGGCGAGCGCTCCCGGGCGACTTCCCAGGGTTGCACGGCGCCGGGGATCGATAGATTCGAGACCGTGAACCCGACGAGTCCTGCCTTCGGTTTCGCGCCGACACCGGTCGCGCCTTCGTCGCGGATCTCACCGCCCGAGCCGGTCGCTGCACCAGGAAATGGCGCGATGGCCGTCGGGTGATTGTGCGTCTCGACCTTCATCAGGATGTCGATGGGCTCGCGAACGTACGCGTAGGCGCTCTGGTCCGCTGGGTAGAGACGCGAGCCCGGCCAGCCTTCGATCACGGCGGCGTTGTCGCGGTACGCCGAGAGCACGCCGCGCGAGTTGCGCGCGTACGTGTTGCGGATCATCGCGAACAGCGACTTCGGCTGGCGCAGGCCATCGATGATCCAGTCGGCGTTGAAGATCTTGTGCCGGCAGTGCTCGGAATTCGCCTGCGCGAACATCATGAGCTCGACGTCGGTCGGATCGCGCTCCATACGCCGGAAGCTCTCGACGAGGTAGTCGATCTCGTCGGACGAGAGCGCGAGACCGAGACGTGCATTCGCATGCTCGAGTGCGCCTCGACCTTTCTCGAGCAGCGCGACCGTTTCCAGCGGCGCCGGTGCGTGATGCTCGAACAGGGCCGCCGCCTGCCCGCTCTCCCACAGCGGCACTTCCGTCATGCGGTCGTAGAGTGCCGGCGCGATGGCTTCGAGCGCCGCGCGGTCGAAGGGTCGGCGCCCCTGCACGCGGTAGGCGATGCCGCGCTCGATGCGGTCGAGTGCATCGAGCCCGCACACATGAGCGATATCCGTCGCCTTGCTGGACCACGGCGACACGGTGCCGAAGCGCGGCACGACGAGGATCAGCTCACCCGTCTCCTCGCCGGCCTCGAGGTGCGGACCATACGTGAGCAGCTGCTCCAGGAGCCGGCGTTCGTCCCTCGTGAGCTCGCGCTCGAGGTCCACGAGGTGACACCAGCGCGCACTGAGCGCCGTGACGCCGGCGTGCCGCGCCTGAACGGCGCTCAAGAGCTTGTCGAGACGGAACGGGGAAAGCGCCGGCGAGCCTGGCAGTAGCAGCATTCTTTAAGGGGCGGTGAGGGCCCGTCGGGCCGTCAGCGAGGCGCGCATGATAGCAGTTGCGCGCAGGCGGACATAATCAACTTCGCTTTGTCGTATCGGTACTTGGCGCGTAAACCGGGCCCGGGAACGGCGTGACGTTGCCGCCTTCGAGCGCCGTGATCTTGCTCACGCCCTGCTTCTTGACCTCGTCGATGCGCACGATCGAATGCAGCGGCAGATAGGTGCGTTTCACGCCCGCGAATTCGCTCTTGATGCGCTCCTCCGCCGGGTCCACGACCACACTGGTGCGCTCGCCGAACACCAGTTCCTCCACCTCGATAAACCCGAACAGTGCGCCGTGGTTAACCTTGCGCGCATAAATCTCGTAGACCTTGCCCTGGTTCACGAACATCACTTTGAAAATGTGACTGGCTGCCATCTGGCTACCGCTAAGGCACTGATATTGTTACGCCCACATTATACGGAGACTGGCGAAATTGCGTCCGGCCGTTGATGCACAGGCGGACGCTGCGACCGGAATCCAGTCGAGGGCCGGCCTGCGGTCCAGTTGGGGCGAACGGGTGGTTTAGCGAGGGAAGAACATGGCATTGCGACTCAGGGTCGTCAGCGAGCACGCCAGGATCCTGGGCGCCGAAGGCACCAAGGTTTTCGGCGTCCACGGCGGTTCCATCGGCCGTGCAAGCGACAACGACTGGATACTCCCCGATCCCGAACGGTATGTCTCGGGCCATCACGCGAGCGTCGAGTATCGCGACGGCGGCTATTGGCTGACCGACACGAGCTCCAACGGCACCTACCGCAACGAGGACACTGCCCCCGTTTCCGATAACGGCCCGCTGGCACTCAAGGACGGCGATCGGCTGCGCATGGGCGACTACGAGCTCGTGGTCACGATCGATGCCGTGAACGATTTCCCGCCCGAGAAGAGCGCCATCGTCGCGTACGACGGCCTCGGCACTTCCGCCGCCCGGCAATCGACGGAAGACGACATCGGTGCGTCACTGAATCTCGATGCGCTGCTCGCGCCGGAGACGAGCGGCTCTCGCGCGAAGCCCGTCAACGCTTATGGCCAGGCTGTGGAACTGCCGCGCATCAGCTCGGCCGGCACGCCGGCCTCGCGCGCGTCCTCCAAGCCGAAGGTCGCGGCACCCAAGGCTCAGGAAGAAGTGCCGTGGAATCTCTCCACACGCCGGCGCATCGAGCCCAATCGCACGCCGCCCAAGCGACGCGAAGCGGAAACGACCGCTCCGGCCGCTGAGGAACCTCACTCCAACGGCGCCGACACGATGTCGGGACTCCAGGCCTTGTGCCGTGGCGCAGGGATCGATCCCGCCAGTCTCCCCGCTCCCATCCAGTCGCAGGTGCTGCCGCTCGCCGGCCAGATCCTGCGCGAGCTCGTGATGGGCCTGATGGAGATCATGCAGGTGCGTGCCGAGCTCAAGAACCGCTTCCGCATCACGCAGGAGACGGTGCAGGCGACCGACAACAATCCGCTGCGATTTTCCGCGGGCGTTGAAGAGGCGCTGCGCAAGCTCTTCGAGCAGCAGGGCAATCGCTACCTCGGCCCGGTCGAGGCGGTGCGCGAGAGCCTGCGCGAGATCCGCATGCATGAGCAGGCCGTGGTGGGCGCGATGGAGGAAGCCTTCGGTGACTTCCTGCAGCGGCTCGACCCGTCGGAGCTGCAGGAGCGGTTCGATCGCGGCGGCAAGCGCGGACTGCTGGGCACCAACAAGTTGAAGTACTGGGACCTGTACGGCGAGCTCTACCACACGCTGAAGCAGAACCCGAAGGACGACTTCCCGCATACGTTCGTCGAGCAATTCGCGCGCGCGTACGAAGGGAAGATGGCGGAACTCGCCAACCGTCGCGCGCGAACCGCGCCGGTGGAAGATCGCAACGAAGATCGCACCGAGGTTCCGCGCAAGCGCGTTTCGCGCAAGGAGTAGTCGCCGCGCGTCGGCCACCAACCCGGCCGGGTCAGCGGTCGCAAGCCCTAGCGCGCCGGCACCATGCCGGGTTCGGCGTACGCGACTTCACCACCGATGATGGTCATGACGGCGTGCGCCTTGAGGATCTCGGCGTCCGGGATCGTCATGATGTCGGCGGACATCACGGTGAAGTCCGCCTGCTTGCCCACCTCGATGCTGCCACGCTCCTTCTCCATGAAGGCCGCGTACGCGGGCCCGATCGTGAACATCTTCAGCGCCTGCTCCCGCGATACCCGTTGCTCGCGATGCCAGTTGTCATCGGCAAACCCGTCGAGCGAGCGGCGCACGACGGCTGCATAGAACTCGATGATCGGATCGCCGCGCTCCACCGGCGCATCGCTTCCGCCGACCACGACCGCTTTCGAATCGAGGAGACTCCGCCACGCGTAAGCGCCCACCAGGCGCTCGGGCCCGAGCCGGCTCGGCGCGAAGAACAGGTCACTGATGGCGTGCGAGGGCTGCATCGACGCGATGACGCCGAGCTGGTGAAAGCGCGGAATGTCGGCGGGATCGAGAATCTGCGCGTGCTCGATGCGCCAGCGCGGCTCGGCGACGCCGCGTTCGGCGACGGGGACCGCCCGGAACGCCTGCTCGTAGAGGTCGAGCATGATGCGATTGCCGCGATCGCCGATCGCATGCGTCTCGACCTGGATGCCGCGACGCAAGGCCTTCACCAGCAACGTCAGGAGCTCGTCTTCCTTGTTCACGAGCAGACCGCGCGATCCCGGCGCATCGTTGTACGGCTTCAGCAGCGCGGCACCGCGTGATCCGAGACCGCCGTCGATGTAGAGCTTGATCCCGCGCACGGTGAGATGGTCGTTGCATTCGCCGAGCACGGGCGCCTGTGCCAACAATCGCTCGGCCTCGGGTCCGGGGCCGCTCACCGCATCGTAGACGCGCAGCTTGAGCCGGCCCTGCGCGCAGAGCTCGCGAAGGTAGTCGATCTCCTGCCAGCTGTTGCCCGGAATCTGCACCTGGGTCCAGCCGATGCGAACCTCCCGTTCGGCGCCCACCTCGAGTGCACGACGCAGATCCGCGTCGCTCGGCTTCGGCACGAGATCGAACACCAGCGCCATCGCGTTGTCGATGAGCATGCCGGTCGGCTCGCCCGCAGCGTCGCGCTCGATGCGTCCGCCCGAGGGATCCGGTGTGTTGCGATCGATCCCGGCCAGCGCGAGCGCGCGGCTGTTCACTACGGCGGCGTGACCGTCCGAACGACGCAGGAAGACGCCGCGATCACTGACGACCGCGTCGAGATCCTGGCGGCTGGGAAACTTCGACGGCGACCAATGCGTCTCGATCCAGCCGCGACCGCTGATCCATGCGCCCTGGTCGGTCTTCGCGCGCTCGGCCAGCCGACGCTGCAGGTCGGCGACACTGCTGGTGCCTTCCAGGTCGAAGGCGAACTCGCGAAACCCGATGCCGGCGAGATGCGCATGCGAATCGGTGAGGCCGGGAAGCACGGTTCGCCGTCCCAGATCGACGAGCACAGCGTCTTTCGGGGCGCGTTGCCGCGCGCGCGCGTTCTCCCCGACGAAGGTGATGCGTCCATCGACGGCGACGATCGCTTGCGCGCGCGAGTTGTGCTGGTCCGCGGTGTAGACGTTGCCGTTCAGCAGCAGGAGCGATTGCGCCGCCAGCGGCGCCGCGATGAGGACAGTGGCTGCGAGGCAGGCCCGGAGAAAGCGAGCGCGCCGCGATCGCCGGCTCATGGTTTCATCTGCCGTGCGCGCAGGCAGCACTCCAGCAAACCCGCGGTGACCTCGCGCATGACCTTGCGCATCTCATCGTACGGCGGGTGAAACGGCGTCACCGCGCGGCTCCGCCCCCACTCCATCGTGAACGCGATGATCTTGCCCTTTTTCGGATCGACCAGGTGGCGGCTGTAGGCATAGTCATCGGTCGACGCGGCGGTCGGATACAGGCCCACCGATTGCTGCACGCGATAGCGGCGGCCGCGCACGCGCTCGATCGCCGCGGCGATGCACTCGCCCATGCGAACCGCCTTGCGCTGATCGGCGCGTGCGATGTGTTCGCGATACACGTCGTCGTGAATCAGGCCGCGCTTGCCATCGTACCTGCGGTTCCTGAAGTTCATGCGCGGATCGTGCGACTGGTTGTCGTCCGAGCCCCAGCTGTGAAGGATGGTTTCGCCGTAGCTGTGCAGGTCGATCAGGTAGCGGATGTTCGGAAAGCGATCGAGAAGCCACATGACATTGCGTGTTTCGGGCTCGGATGCCTCGCGCGTGCCGACGTAGGTCTCGTAGTCGCCCGGATTGCGCGAACTCGCCACCGTCCCCGGCGCGAAGTAACGCTCGAAGCGCCACAGGAACGGAAAGTTGCGATTGAGGTCGACACCGATGGAGCGGTGACCGCGGCCGCGTGGCGCCGGGCGGCGGTTCTTCCGCCACATCGGGTGATGCTCCATGCTGAAGCGCCGGCCGTCGGGATTCACCTGCGGAAACAGCACCACGTCCATCTTGTCCACGATGCTGCGGATCTCGGCGGCACTGAAGCTCTTGCTGCCCAGACGCACACTCTTGCCGGTGCGATACGCACGCAGCAGCCGCATCGCAAAGTAGACCAGGATGTCGGGGCTCCCCCATTCGCGGCCGTGGATGCCGCCGATGAAGCACACCGCCGGGCGGCGCTCGCCGCGGCGTGCGCCGATACGCACGGCATGACAGCGACGCTTCTCCCACGTCAGGTTGGGCAGCGGGATGCGCTCCAGGTAGCCGCGGTGATTCTTCTCGCCGAGCGCAACGGCCTTCTCCACCTCGTCGGCGGTGAGGTATCCGCCGGCCCAGATGACATCACCATAGCGTCCGCTCTTCATGCGCGCGCCGACTGCGGCGCGCTCTTCCGCCTGGCGCTGCCGCGCGAGCGGATCGATCTTTTCGTGACGCTTGACGGCGTAGCCCTTGCGCTCCACCCAGCCGATCTTTTCCTCGGGCAGGTACGCATCGACCACGATGCCCTGCTTCGTCTCGCGATAGCCGACGACCACGACGCGGAACTTCGCACCGAGCGCCGTCAGGTGTCGCCGATCTCGCCCGGTGATGGAGACGTGGTAGAGGGCCATGGGTGGAGTGTGGGAGTTGGCGGAGAGGGTGGGATTCGAACCCACGTGGGGCGCAATGCCCCCATCGCATTTCGAGTGCGCGCCGTTATGACCGCTTCGGTACCTCTCCGCTGCTCCGAACCCCGGCAATGGATACGCAGCGCACGTTGTGTGCGACGCATACGGCGGACCCGGGGGCGGCGCGGTATTCTACATGAAGGCCGGATGGAAAGAGCCGCAGCGCTGAATGTCGAATTTCGTCCTACAGCGTACGTCCGCGACCCAGTTCGCCGGTGCAGCCGTGCTGTGCCTGATGCTCGGCACGTGCCAGCGCGCACCCTCGACGCTCGAGCAGATCCTGACGCTCGGCCAGCTGCGCGTCGTCACACGCAACAGCCCGACGGCGTACTACATCGGCGCGAACGGCCCCGAGGGACCGGAGTACGACCTGGTGCGCCAGTTCGCCCATGAACTCGGCGTGGCGCTCTATATCTATACGGTGCCGGCCTTCGCCGACATTCGCGCGCAGCTCACGAGCGGCCGCGCGCATCTTGCTGCCGCCGGCCTCACCATCAACGACGCCTGGGGCGATTCCGTGATGTTCGGGCCGTCGTACCAGCAGGTGCGCCAGCACCTCATCTACCGGCAGGGCCGGCCGAAGCCGCGCTCGCTGCGCGAGATCAACGGCACGCGGCTCGAGATCACCGCCGGGAGCCCCCAGGCCGAGACGCTGCGGCTGGTACGCGAACGTCTCCCGACGCTCTCCTGGGTCGAGCGCCGGCGCGGTGATTCCGTCGAGCTGCTCGGCGATGTCGCCGACGGCGCCATCGACTACACCATCGTGGACTCGACCGAATTCGCGCTCGGGCGCAATTTCCACCAGGAAGTGCGGGTCGGGTTCGACCTGATGGCGGGCGAGTCGATCGCCTGGGCGATGAACTCGCGCGACGCGAGCCTCGAGCAACGGGTGGATGACTTTTTCCGGCGCATGACCAGCGGCGGGCAACTGGCCGCCATCATGGATCGTTACTACGGGCGGTCGGATCGCTTCGACTACGTGGGTGCGCGCGAATTCATCCGTGACGTGCAGGGGCTCCTGCCGACCTATCGCAAGTGGTTCGAAGAGGCGGCGGTGAAGATCGGCGAAGACTGGCGGCTCATCGCGGCCATCGGTTACCAGGAATCGCGCTGGGATCCGAACGCGATCTCACCCACCGGTGTGCGCGGCCTGATGATGCTCACCGAGGACACCGCCGAGCACCTCGGCGTTCCGGATCGCACCGACCCCTACCAGAGCATCATCGGCGGCGCGCGCTACTACGCACTGATCCGCTCCAAGATCCCGTCGCGCATCCCGGAGCCGGATCGCACGTGGCTCGCCCTCGCCGCCTACAACGTCGGCTTCGGCCATCTCGAAGACGCACGCATTCTCACCAAGCTCCACCACCGCAATCCCGACTCCTGGCAGGACGTGCGCGCGTTCCTGCCACTGCTCGCGCAGGAATTTTGGTACACGCAGACGGAGCGCGGTTATGCGCGCGGCTGGGAGCCGGTGCGCTATGTCGACAACATCCGCAGCTACCTGGATATCCTCGAGTGGGTCGCCGCCGACAGCGGACCTACGACCGCAGCCAACCAGGCGTCGGCCACACACGCCTCCGGTGCCGTAAACTAGGCGCCCATGCCGACATTCGCCGCGAAGATCGACAAGGCCTGGTCACACGCTAACAGCATGCTGTGCGTCGGGCTCGATCCGGACCCGGAACGCTTCCCGCCGACATTCAAGGGACCGCGCGCGATCTATCGCTTCAACCGGATGGTGATCGACGCGACCGCGGACCTGGTGTGCGCCTACAAGCCGCAGATCGCCTACTACAGCGCGTGCGCCGCCGAGACGGACCTGGAGCTCACCATCGCGTACATCCGCGCCCGCGCGCCGCACGCACTCGTGATCCTCGATGCGAAACGCGGCGACATCGCCAGCACCGCCGCGATGTACGCGCGCGAAGCATTCGATCGCTACGATGCGGACGCGGTGACGGTGAATCCGTTCATGGGAATGGATTGCGTGGAGCCTTTCCTGGAGCGGCCGAATCGCGCCGCCATCCTGCTCTGCAAGACCTCCAACCCCGGTTCATCCCTCATCCAGCACCAGAGGATGGGCCAGCGCCTGGTCTATGAAACCATCGCCGAACTCGCCGAGCAGGCGTGGAAGAAGTCCGGCAACGCGATGATCCTGGTGGGCGCGACGTTCGTGGAAGAGATGCTCGCCATACGCAAGATTGCGCCGACGATCCCCTTCCTCGTGCCCGGTATCGGTCAGCAACAGGGCGATGTGCGCAAAGTCCTGGAGAATGGGACTGATGCCACCGGTCGTGGGTTGGTGATCTCCTCGTCGCGCTCGATCACCTACGCCGGCGATGGTGGCACAGCCGCGGTGCGCGCGGCCGCCACCGAAACGGCGGAAAAAATCCGCCTCGCCGCAACCGCGCCGGCGTAGCGCACTCTCGGGACTACGGAGTGTCGCGCCTGCGCTCGAAGAATCCGCGCAGCAAAGCTCCGCATTCATCCGCCAGCACGCCGCCGAACGCATCGATGCGGTGGTTGAGCGCGGGCGCGTTCACGAGGTTGAAAGCGCTGCCGGCCGCGCCGACGCGCGGGTCCCAGGCGCCGAACACCAGCCGGCTGATGCGCGCGTGCACCATGGCCGCGGCGCACATGGCGCAGGGCTCGAGCGTCACGTAGAGAGTGGTGCCGCTCAGACGATAACTGTTGAGCGCCCGCGCGCCCGCACGAATCGCTTCGATCTCGGCGTGCGCCGTCGGGTCCTGGCCGGCGATCGGGCGGTTCCAGCCCTCGGCGACGATGCGACCGTCCTTCACCAGGACGGCACCGACCGGCACTTCGCCTTCCTCCTGCGCGCGCGAGGCCAGTTCCAATGCGCGTGCCATGAAATCGCGATCGCTGTTACCGGTCAAAGGTCGGAACTCCATTCACGCGCCGGGCTTGGTGACCATCAGGTAGAAGATGATGAGTACGCCGAGGAATGCGGGCCACCCCAGCGCGAACCACCACCGATAGCAACGCGAGTATGCGGGCGGCAGAGCGGTCCCGTCGCGCGCCGCCTGCAGCGCCAGGTCGCGCATGCGGACCTGCAGCCACACGACCGGCAGCCAGCAGCACCCGACCAGGAGGTATAGCACCACGGACCAGCGCAACCAGGGCAGCGCAAGCGCGTAACCGGCGATGCGTGCCATCGCCAGGCCGGTGACCGGCTGCAAGACGACCGCGCTCGCCGTGAATATGGCGTCGGCGACGACCACGTCGCGCCCGACCGCCGCGATGATGCGCACGTCGCGGGGCCGATGTGCGCGGATGAAGAAGAAGGCGATGCCGGCGCCCATGCCGAACAGCACGGTCGACGACACGATGTGCGTCCACTTGAGCCACAGGTAGAGCTCGCTCACGCCGCCTCCTCTGCGGTGCGGGTGGTGATCTTCCACTCTGCGAACGCCGGCGCAAACTCGGGAAGCGTGAGAAAACCGGTGCAGGCGAAGGCCCCCGCCTTGAACGGATCTCGCGAAGCCATCCGCCGCGCGAGGAGGATGGCCGGGATACAGGGAATCTCAGGGCCGTCCATGGCGGGTACCGTGAGATGCCACGTTCGCCGCAGGCGCTGGCCATTGCGATCGCCGACGACGCGCACACTCATGCCACCCAGCTCTCCAGCCCTCGCGTCGAAGCGGTGAGCCAGGTCACTCAGTTGCAACGCCCAGCGATCGACCGGCAGCGGCAGACCGATCCGTCGCACCGCGGCCAGCTTCCAGAGAGCCAGGTGCTGAATCGCAAACTCCAGGGCGGCGTGGAATCTCACGGTCCGAACGCCCGGATAGCGAGCCGGGAACAGCTCGAGATCCGGGACATCGCAAGCGGCAGCGAACCTGTCGCCGCAATCGAGCCGGACCCTGCGCAGGTCCATCCATCCCCAGCTTCGCGTCCAGCGGCCCTCACGCCACACGGGAATGGGACGACCGAGGTAGCTGAATACCCCCGCGAGTGTGGCCCGACCGCGCGGCGCCCGCTGCCCGGGTGCGATGACGACGTCAATCGAGTCGATGCCGGTCAAGTCTTGCTTCAGCTCGTCGACCACCGCTGACGAGAGCGCGGGCAGCGTGCTCGCGCCGCAGATCGCGACTCTGTCTGCCCGAAGCGCCGCGCCATGCACGCACGCTGCGAAATCCGCGACGAACTGACGACCGTCGGCAAGATCGAGGTAGTGCGCGCCTGCCGCAAGCGTCGTCTGCGCCACCGCGTAATCCTGCCCCTGGAATGGGCCGACACAATGGATGACCAGTCCTGGCGAGAGGCTACGAAGTTGCGATGCAAAGCCGGAAGACTTGATGTCGAGCGTTACGCTGGCAACTTCCTCGGCTCCGGAGATCGGCACACGCCGCCGCCCCGCCACCAGAAGCTCGATGTTCGGATCATCCCGCAGCGCTCGCGTGATGCGTGCTCCAAAGTTCCCGGCTCCGCCCAGTACGACTACGCGCATGGTGGCCCGTGACCCGGTCAGTTGATCGAATAGGGTGCGTAGTGATACGCCAGGATGACGAACAGTAAGGCCAGTCCGCCGTAGTGCACTACCCGCGGCTTCAGGAGTACGAGTAGAAATGAAATTGCGAATGGACCGGCCAGGTCGATGAGTATCCTCCCGAGATATTGCTGCGGGAGAGGAAAGCCGACGAAGTAGAGTCCGTGAGCCAGGTAGCCGAACTGGAACAAAGTCATCAGGGTCCAGAAGTAGCGCCGGTTCGCCGCGTAGAACTCGCGCAGGTTCCCCTGTTCCTGCGGATCGTCAGGCAGGCTGGCCGCGGCGATCAGGAACAACACGAATAGGCTGGCCACGAGCGTCAGGTAGAAGAAGAACCGCCGCGTCTCGGCAAAGTTGCGCACGCCCCAGATGTCGAACCACATCCCGATGGCGATGCAGAGCGCGTACACCGCCGCCAGCAACGTGAGCGGATCCCATACGATCGGCGTCTTGCTGCGGATCAGACGATGGAAACTGGTGGCGATGTCGGCGACAGCGAGACCGATGAGAACGGCGAACAGACCCAGCGCGTACTCGAAGGCACGAATCTCGGGCGTCATCCGCTATTCCCACTCGATGGTCGCGGGCGGCTTGCCTGAGATGTCGTAGGTGACCCGCGAGATGCCGGGCACCTCGTTGATGATGCGGCGGGACACCTGGTCGAGAAATTCGTACGGCAGATGCGCCCAGCGCGCGGTCATGAAGTCGACGGTCTCGACCGCGCGCAGCGCGACCACGTAGTCGTAGCGGCGACCATCGCCCATCACCGCAACCGAGCGCACCGGCAGGAACACGACGAATGCCTGGCTCACGCGGTCGTAAAGATCGTGACGGCGCAGCTCCTCGATGAATATTGCGTCCGCCTTGCGCAGGAGCTCCGCGTGCGGCTTGGTGACTTCGCCGAGGATGCGCACACCGAGACCCGGGCCCGGGAACGGATGCCGGTAGACCATCTCGTGCGGCAGGCCTAGCTCGACGCCGATCCTGCGCACCTCGTCCTTGAAGAGCTCGCGTAACGGCTCGAGGAGCTTCAGCTGCATGCGCTCGGGGAGCCCCCCGACGTTGTGATGGGACTTGATGACGTGCGCCTTGCCGGTGCGCGCACCGGCCGACTCGATCACATCGGGATAGATCGTGCCCTGCGCCAGCCATTCGATGCCGGGGATCTTCTGCGATTCCTCTTCGAACACTTCGATGAAGAGCCGGCCGATCGTCTTGCGTTTCCTTTCCGGATCCGTCTCGCCTTTGAGCGCCGCCAGGAATCGCTCCTCCGCATTGACGCGGATCACCTTGACGCCCATGTGTCGCGCGAAAGTGTCCATCACCTGTTCGGCCTCGCCGAGGCGCAGCAGGCCGTGGTCGACGAACACGCAGGTCAGCTGCTCGCCGAGCGCGCGATGCAGAAGCGCCGCGACCACCGAGGAGTCGACGCCGCCGGAGAGGCCGAGCAATACCTTGCCCGCGCCTACCTGCTCGCGCACGCGCGTGATGCTGTCCGCGATGATGTTGCCGGCATCCCAGAGCGCCTCGCAGCCGCAGATCTCGCGCACGAAGCGCTCGAGGATCGCGCGACCCTGCAGCGTGTGCGTCACTTCGGGATGAAACTGCACGCCGTAGAACCCGCGCTTCTCGTCCGCCATCGCCGCGAGCGGAATGTTCGCCGTGCTCGCTTCCGCCGAGAATCCCGGCGGCAGCGCCTCGACGTGATCGCCGTGGCTCATCCACACGTCGAGGATCGGCAGTCCTTGCGCATCGGTCTGATCGCTCAGGCCGCGCAAGAGCGCCGCCTTCGCCGCATTGGTCACGCGCGCGAAACCGAACTCGCGCTGGTTGCCGGCGTGCACTCTGCCGCCGAGCTGCTTGGCCATCGCCTGCATGCCGTAGCAGATCCCGAGCACCGGCACGCCGGCCTTGTACACCAGCTCCGGCGGCAACGGAGGTTTCGCGTCGTTCACCGATTCCGGACCACCCGAGAGAATGATGCCGCGCGCCTTGAAGGCGCGGATCTCGGCCTCGCTCGCGTCCCACGGGAAGATCTCGCAATAGACGCCGATCTCGCGCACGCGCCGCGCGATCAGCTGCGTGTATTGCGCGCCGAAGTCGAGGATCAGGATGCGGTGGGCGTGGATGTCCGCGGCGGGGGCCTGGATGCTTTGGAGCTGCTCGCGGGCCATTCTCAAGTGACGCGGTAGTTGGGCGCTTCCTTGGTGATCGATACGTCGTGCACGTGACTTTCCCGCACGCCGGCAGTCGTGACGCGTACGAAGTTCGGGCGCGTGCGCAATTCCTGGATGTTCTTGCTGCCGGTGTAACCCATCGCCGCGCGCAAGCCGCCTGCGAGCTGATGCAGGATCGTCACCAGGCTCCCCTTGTAGGGCACGCGACCCTCGATGCCTTCCGGCACCAGTTTCTCCAACTCGCTCGCGGTGTCCTGGAAGTAGCGGTCGGCCGAGCCGTGCTGCTGGCCCATCGCGCCGAGCGAGCCCATGCCTCGATAGGACTTGTAAGACGCGCCCTGGTACAGCTCGACCTCACCCGGAGACTCTTCCGTGCCCGCGAACAAACCGCCGATCATCACCGCGTGCGCGCCGGCGGCGAGCGCCTTCGCGATGTCGCCCGAGTAACGGATGCCGCCGTCGGCGATGATCGGGACGTCGGTACCCTTGAGCGCTTCGGCGACGCGCGCCACTGCGCTGATCTGCGGCACGCCGACGCCGGCAACCACTCGCGTGGTGCAGATCGAGCCCGGACCGATGCCTACCTTGATTCCATCCGCCCCGGCCTTGACGAGATCCGCGGCCGCTTCGGGCGTCACGATGTTGCCGCCGATGACCTGCAGGTCGCTGAAGGACTCCTTGAGACGGCTCACCATCTGCAGCACGCCCTTGGAGTGACCGTGCGAGGTGTCGACCACGACGAGATCGACGCCGGCCTCGCGCAGCGCCGTGACGCGCTCGATCGTGTCGGGCGAGGTTCCGACCGCGGCACCGACGCGCAGAGCGCCGTTCGCATCCTTGCAGGCGCGCGGAAACTCGGTCGCCTTCTGGAAATCCTTGACGGTGATCATGCCCTTGAGCTCACCGTCGCCATTCACCACCAGCACTTTCTCGATGCGGTGCTTGTGCAGGAGCTGCAGCACCTCTTCCTTGGGCGCGTTCTCGCGCACCGTGACGAGGCGCTCTTTCGGCGTCATGACGCTCTTCACCGGCGCGTCCAGCTTGGTCTCGAAGCGCAGGTCGCGATGCGTGACGATGCCGACCACCTTGTCCCCCACCACCACCGGAACGCCGGAGATGCCCTTGGCGCGCGTGAGATCGATGACCTCGCGGATGGTCTTCTCGGGCGTGACCGTGATCGGGTCGACGATGACGCCGCTCTCGTACTTCTTGACGCGCGACACCTCGCGCGCCTGGCCGGCGATCGTCATGTTCTTGTGGACGATGCCGATGCCGCCTTCCTGCGCGATGGTGATCGCGAGGCGCGCTTCGGTCACCGTGTCCATGGCGGCCGACAGCACCGGGAGATTCACACTGACTTTGCGCGTGACGCGCGTGGCGAGATCGACTTCGCGAGGCAGGACTTCCGAATACGCCGGCACCAGCAGGACGTCATCGAAAGTGAGAGCTTCTTCCAGGATACGCATCGGCTCTGCCTGGGTCTCCCCGGGGGCTCCGCCCCGCGAGTAAAGGGCGCGATTGTACGCGCGCGCGGCGGCCGGGTAAACCCGCCGCAACGTCCCGCGGGCCGTCCCGGTATGATTCGCGCATGTCCCTGGACCTCTTCGTCGCGACCGCGCCGGACCGTGACGTGTACACGGTATCGCGCCTGAACCGCGAGGCCCGCGTGCTGCTCGAACAGGGTATGCCGCCGTTGTGGATCCAGGGCGAGATCTCCAACTTCTCCGCTCCAAAGTCGGGCCACTGGTACTTCTCGCTCAAGGATTCAGGCGCGAACGTGCGCTGCGCGATGTTTCGCCAGCGCGCCATCTATTCGAAGTGCGAGCCGCGCGACGGGCTGCTGGTGCTCGCGCGCGCACGAGTGACGCTGTACGAGGCCAAGGGTGAATACCAGCTCGTCATCGATCATCTCGAGGAAGCCGGCGAAGGCGAACTGCGCCGGCAGTTCGAGCTCCTCAAGGCGAAGCTGCAGGCCGAAGGGCTGTTTGCGCCGGAGCGCAAGCGCCCCCTGCCCTCGCTCCCTCAGCGCATCGGCGTCATCACCTCGTCCACCGGCGCCGCGATTCGCGACATCCTCAACATATTGCGCCGCCGTTTCCCGGCGATCCCGGTGCTCATCTACCCCGTTCCGGTGCAGGGAGATGGCGTGGCACGGCGCATTGCCAACGCCGTGCGCTACGCGTCCGAGCGCGCCGAGTGCGACGTGCTGATCCTGGCGCGCGGCGGCGGCTCGCTCGAGGACCTGCGCGCCTTCAACGACGAAGCGCTCGCGCGTGCGCTCGCCGATTGCCGCGTCCCGGTGGTCGCCGGCATCGGTCACGAGACCGATTTCACCATCGCCGATTTCGTGGCGGACGTGCGTGCACCGACACCGTCGGGCGCGGCGGAGCTCGTGGTTCCGGATCAGCAGCAGTGGCTGGCGCGCTGGAACGCGACGCTGCAGCGACTCGCCGGCGCAATGAATCGCAACCTCTTGCGCCGAGCGACCTCGCAGGACTGGCTGGCGGGGCGCTTGCGCCAGGCGCACCCGGGCATGCGACTGCTGCACCAGGCGCAGCGCCTCGATGACCTCGAGCAACGTCTCGGCAGTTGCACGCGACGCACACTGGAGCGCGCCGGTTCGCGCTTGCATGCCACGCGGCTGCAGCTCTCGCGGTTTTCACCGCTCGGCCAGGTTCGCGAGCTGTCGAACCGGCGAGCGGAACTGCACCTGCGCCTGCGTGGCGCCGTCGAAGCGCGCGTGCGCGCCGTGCACCGGCGCGTTGAGCTTGCGATGCGCGCGCTGCATGCGGTGAGTCCGCTCGCGACGCTCGAGCGCGGCTACGCAATCGTCATGCGCGCAGCGGATGGCGCCGTGCTGCGTTCGGCGGCCCAGGTGAAACCTGGTGATGAGATCGAGGCGCGCCTGGCGAAAGGGCGGATCACCGCACGCGTCAAGGATGTGAAGGAATGACGCGCGTTGCTCGAACCGGCTGGTCGTCTTGCGCGGCGCTCCTCGGCCTCGCCGGTGCCGCCGCCGTCGGCGCGCAGCCGGTGTTGCCTGAGGTCGAGGCCGTTCCCGGTGGCGTCGTGATCCTCGATGTGGGCGCAACGAGCGCGCCTGCGCCGGACGTTCGTTATGACGAGCATCGCGTGATGGTGCTGGCGGACGGCGATCGCTGGCGCGCCATCGTCGGCATTCCGCTCGCCGCCAAGCCGGGCAAGCAGCTGGTCCGGATCGAAGCGCAAGGCTCCGAGCCGCGCCACAAGTCATTCACGATCGGCCCCAAGCAATACGCCGTGCAGCGGCTCAAGGTCCCTCCGGCGCAGGTCAACCTGTCGAAGGAAGACGAGGAGCGAGTCGCCAAGGAGCGCGTGCGCACCGATGCGGCGCTGCTCAGCTGGAGCGATCCGGCGCCCACGAACCTGCGCCTCTCGCAGCCGATCCCGGGTCCGCGCTCCAGCTCGTTCGGTCTGCGCCGCATCTTCAACAACGAGTCGCGCAATCCGCACAGCGGCATGGACATCGCGGCGAATACCGGAACGCCCATACACGCGCCGGCGCCGGGCACCGTCGTCGACACCGGCAATTACTTCTTCAGCGGCAATACCGTCTTCATCGATCACGGCGCCGGGCTCATCACCATGTACTGCCACATGAGCAAGATCGATGTGCAGCCCGGGCAGAGGGTGGCCGCGGGCGACGTTCTCGGCGAAGTGGGTGCAACCGGTCGCGTGACCGGCCCGCATCTGCATTGGGGCGTGAGTCTCAACCGCGCGTTCGTCGATCCGGCGCTGTTCCTCGCCCCGGAGCCGCAGAAGCCCTAGCGAAGCCTTACAGATCCAGCCCGAGCGACTTCTCGCGGCGCACGAACCAGTCGCCACCGGCGGGCTCGAACACCGCGCAGTGATTCATGTTGCCGCCGTAGATGTGAATCGAGATGGCCGTGTCGGGGCTGCGATTCGCGATGCGGTGATACTCGTGCGGCGGAATCAGGCACCCGGCGCTGCCGGTGCCCGCCTGGAAGGAATTGCGCTTCTCGAAGCGGTAGCGGTCCGCCTGTTGCTCGATGAGCTCGTACTGCTGCACATCGATGCTGCCGCCCCAGACACCTTCGACGCACCACATGCCACCGTGATCGTGGAGCGGCGTCGCCTGCCCTGCTCCCCACGTCATCGCCACCACCGAATAGCCGCGCGCATCGTCGCGATGAATCAGCCGGCGCGCGTAATGGTCGGCGCAGGTGCGGTGGAATTCCTCGGGAAGTTGCACACTCTGCGTGCGGATCAGCTCGCAGAGCCCGGTGCGCAGCTCATCCACGATCTGCTCGACGTCGGCATGCAGCACCGCGCGATCGACCAGCGAGACGAGGGGTTCAGCACCTTGAAAAGACATGCGTTCTCCTGCGGGCGGGCATTTTATCACTGCGCGCCGCCGCGCGATGAACGCGACTCACAGCCTGGCGAGGAATTCGCCGATCGCCGGGCGGAAGCGCTCCATGTCGACCAGGAATGAATCGTGTCCCTGAATGGACGCGAGCGGCTTGAACTCGGTCGCGACGCCCACCTGGGTGAGTCCCTCGGCGATCTCGCGCTGGCTCCAGAGTGGGAACAGCAGGTCGGTCTCGACGCCGATCACCAGGGCGCGCTGCAAGGCGCTGCGCCGCAGCGCCGCGGCGACCGAGCCGCCGTGCTCCGAAAGGTCGAACAGGTCCATGGAGCGCGAGATGTACAGATAGGAGTTGGCGTCGAACTGGCCGACGAACTTGTTCGCGACCACCTCGAGATAGGCCTCGATCTCGAAGTCGATGCCGAAGGGGTCGCCACTCTTGCGCTCGGCGGCCATGCGCTCGCGGCCGAAACGCTGCTGCCATTCCTGCGCGGAACGATAGGTGATCATGCCGAGCTTGCGCGCGAGGCGCATGCCGGTGATGGGACCGGCCCCCGGCGGAAATTGTCCGTTCTCCCACGCGGGATCGCGGCGGATCATCTCCCGCTGCAATGAGCGCAACGCGATGGCGAACGGCGTCGAACGGGCCGCAGCTGAAATCGACACGAGGCTCCGCGCGCAGCCCGGGAACATCGCGCAGAACGCGTGTGCGGTCATGCCGCCGAGCGATGGCCCGATCACCGCCGCCACCGCGTGCAGCCCCAGGCTACCGAGCACTTCGTAGCCGCCCCGCGCGATGTCCTCCACCGTCAGCACCGGGAAGCTCAGGCGATACGGTTGGCCGGTGGCCGGATTGGTCGAGGCCGGCCCGGTCGAGCCGAAGCAACTGCCGAGCGAATTGATGCAGATCACGAACCAGCGGCGGGTATCGAGCGGCCGGCCCGGGCCGATCATGTCTTCCCACCAGCCGGGCGCCGGATCGTCGGCAGAAGAGGCCGCGTGCGCCGACGGGGAAAGGCCCGTGAAGATCAGCAGCGCGTTGTCACGTGCCGCGTTGAGCGTGCCCCAGGTTTCATACGCGACCTGTGCGCCGGCGAGCGTACCGCCGAGGCGCATGGTGAAAGGATCTGGCAGTCTGGCAATGCGTCGCGCGCTCATGCGCGGCTACTTTCGCACGATTCGCTTGCGTTTGCGCCGTTGGCGTGGCGTGAGCACGTTGCGCCGTCCGGCGAACGGATTCTCGTCCGAGCGGAACTCGATGCGCACCGGCGTGCCCTGCAGCCCATAGGTCTTGCGGAACACGTTGACCAGGTAGCGGCGATACGCCTCCGGAACGCGCTCGGTCTGGTTGCCGTGAATCACGATCACCGGCGGATTGCGCCCGCCCTGGTGGGCATAACGCAGCTTGATGCGCCGGCCGCGCACCAGCGGCGGCGGATGCGCCTCGATCGCGCCTTCCAGTGTGCGCGTGAGCTCTGGGGTCGCGATCTCTCGCATCGACGCACGATAGGCCTCGTGCACGGAGTGCATCAGCTCCCCGACGCCGCTCCCGTGGCGCGCCGAAATGAAATGCAACGGCGCGAAGTCGACGAACGGCAGGCGCACCGCGAGCTGTGAGCGGATCAGCTCGCGTTGCTCGGCGGGCAGCGCATCCCACTTGTTGACGCCGATCACCAGCGCGCGGCCGCGATCGACGGCGAGACCGAGCAGGCTCGCATCCTGCTCCGCGACCGTTTCCTGCGCGTCGAGCAGTGCGATGACGACGTGAGCGGAATCGATCGACTGCAGGGTCTTGATCACGCTGAAGTGCTCGACACCCTCCTCGACGCGCGCGCGCCGACGCACACCGGCGGTGTCGATCAGCGTGTAGCGCACGCCATCGCGCTCGAAAGGAATGAGAATGCTGTCGCGAGTGGTGCCGGGCTGATCGCTCGCGATCACGCGCTCTTCGCCGAGAAACCGGTTGATCAGCGTCGACTTGCCGACATTGGGCCGGCCGATCACCGCCACCTGGATGCCGGCCTGCGGCTCCGGAGGCGCGTCGACCGGTTCGAGCCCCTCGAGCACCCGGCTCATCAGCGCCGGGATGCCCTGCTCGTGCGCGGCCGAGATGCAGATGGGCTCGCCGAGGCCGAGCGCATGAAACTCGGCGGCGGCGCTCGCCGCGTCGCGACTCTCGCTCTTGTTGACGGCGACCACGACCGGCTTGCCGCTGCGGCGCAGGCTCTCGGCCACGAACTGGTCGGCCGGCGTCAGTTCGTCGTGTGCGTCGACGACCAGCACGACGCGATCGGACTCCGCGACGGCGCGCAGGCTCTGCTCCGCCATCTGCGCCTCGAGAGCGCCGGCGCGTTCGACCAGCCCGCCGGTGTCGACGACGATGTAGGGAGGTTGGCCGACCTTGCCGAAACCGTACTTGCGGTCGCGGGTCAGCCCCGGCTGATCCGCGACCAGCGCATCGCGCGTGCGGGTGAGCACGTTGAACAGGGTCGACTTGCCGACGTTGGGTCGACCCACGAGTGCGATGACAGGCAGCACCGGACCACGACCTGCAATGAATCCCTGGAGAAGGTTAACTCAGCCCGACTTTTCCGGCGGCGTTTCGCGGCGGAAAGCGCTGAGCTTGCCGCCGTCCGTCAGCACGTACACCGTGCCATCGACGACCAGCGGCCGGTTGCTGACGCGGTTGCCGTCCGTGGAGGTGCGTGCCAGGAGGTTCCCGGTCGCGGCGTCCAGCCAATGCACGTACCCCTCGAAATCCGCCACGACGATCGCCGTGCCATCGAGCGCCGGACCGCTGAGCCCACGCCGGTGCAGGGCCGATTGCTTCCACAACGGCGTGCCATCGCGGCGCTTGAGCGCCTGGACGTCGCCGTCGGCATCGGTGACGTAGATGGTCTCCGCGTCGACGGCGAGTCCACGATCACTCGATTCGTCGCGCGACCACCAGATCTGCCCGGAGTCGAGGGCGAGCATCGCGGAGCGTCCCTGGAACCCGGCGACGTACACGTCCTTGTCGATGATCTGCACCGACGAATCGATGTCGACGAGTCGAGCGAGCTCGGTGCGCCCCTTGGATGAGGCCACCTGCGTCTCCCACTGCACGCCGCCATCGGCGAGACTGACTGCAACCACTTTGCCGTTGTCGAAGCCGCACACGACGATGTCGCCGACGATGACGGGCGTGGCCGTGCCGCGCAGTGACAGGCGCGGAACCTGCTGCTCGGTGGACCAGAGCTCGTGGCCGTCGCCGAGATCGAGGCCCTGGAGCTTCCCATCGACGCTGCGCACCACGGCGACACCGGGAGCGACCGCCGGTGGGGCGAGTACCTCGCCCTGGATCCGCGTCTTCCAGACCTGGGTGCCGTCGGCCGCGTTGAGCGCGACGACGTCGCCCTCGCTCGATCCCACGACCACGCGATCCGCGCCGGCGCCGGGTCCTCCGGCGAGCGGCAGCTTGGTGCTGCTGTGCCAGAGGGTCTTGCCGTTCTTGAGGTCGTAGGCGTACACGTCGCCATCATGTGAGGCGGCGTACAGGCGCTGTCCATCCGAAGCGGCACGCAGGCCGAGGCGCAGTTCCTTCCCGCCGCCGCCCACACCCGCGCTCCAGACGCGGTCGATCTTGATGAGCGGCTTCAGGTCGACCAGCTCGGCCGGAGGATCGACCTCCTTGTCCTTGCTGCAGGCTGCGAGCCCCGCGAAGAGTGCCAGGGCGGCGAGCGCCGGCAGCAGCCGATTCATCATGGAGTGTGTTCCTTCGTTGGCGTCGCGGAGGTGGCCGGAGCCGGAGCCGGCGCGGCTGAGGGCGCGGGCGTGGCAGCGGCCAGGTCGTTGATCTTGAGCTGCAACAGACCCGTGTCGGTGACGCCCGGTTCCGTAGCCGCGAGCGCTTCCCGATAGGCGGCCAGCGCCCCGGCGTGATCGCCCTTCTGCAACAAGGCGTCGCCGCGCACTTCGGCGTAACGCGCCACGAACTCCGCCGACTGCTGCCCTTCGAGTGTCTTCAGGGCTTCGTCGGCCTTGCCTTGAGCAAGCTGAACACGCGCCAGCCGCTCCCGCGCGACCAGTCGCAGCTGCGTATCCTTGGAGTCCGCCGCAACTGACTTCAGGCGTAGCGCCGCATCCTCGAGCTCACCGCGCTCGACGTGCATGCGCGCGAGCGCGAGCTGCGCCTGGTCCACGTACGGCGTCGACGCGAAGTCCTTCTGCAGCTGCTGGGTGAGCTCGATCGCTCGCGCCTTGTCATTGCGTCCCAGCGCATCGAGCACGTCGAGATAGCGTGCCGCCGCCGTCTGCGCGCGTGCGGTCACCCGGTCGCCCCACCACGTGTAACCGTAGAGAATGCCCGCACCCAGCAACACGCCGACGATCATGGCGATGCCGTTCTCGCGGATGAAGGCCTTGACTCGTTCCCATTGGTCGCTTTCGGTCAGATAGTCGTCCACCGTCTCACTCCCGGCTCTATGGCCGCTTCAAAACCAGATCCGTAACCCACTCGCCGATGCGTGCCGCCAGTGATTCCTGCGGGCACTCGACCTGTGCGCCTTCCGAGCGCAGCGGCTTTACCGCGACGACGCCGCGTTGCATCTCATCCTCGCCGAGGATCACCGCGACGGTCGCGCCGCTCCGGTCCGCACGGCGAAACTGCGCCTTGAAATTGCCGCCGCCCGCGCCCGCCTGCACGCGCAGCTGTGGATGCGCGTCGCGCAAGCGTTCCGCGAGCTTCAGGCCGGCGCTCTGCGCCTGCTCGCCCACCATCACGACATAGACGTGCGGTGGCGCCTGAGTCAGCGCCGCGTCGACCTGCGCCATCAGCGCGACCACGCGCTCCTGGCCCATCGCCCAGCCGATTGCCGGCGTCGGGTCGCCACCGAGTTGCGCAAACAGCCCGTCGTAGCGTCCGCCGGAACATACGGCGTCCTGTGCACCGAGCGCGTCGGTGAGCCACTCGAACACAGTACGCGTGTAGTAGTCGAGCCCGCGCACCAGGCGCGGATTGACGCGGTACTCGATGCCGGCGGCGCGCAGCAATGCACACAGCGCGGTGAAGTGGCGCTGCGACTCCTCGTCAAGGTGGTCGGTGAGGAGCGGTGCGGCGTCGATCACCGCGCGCATCTCGGGATTCTTGCTGTCGAGGATCCGCAGCGGGTTGCCGCTCAGCCGGCGACGGCTGTCGTCATCGAGTGCGTTTTCATGGGCGCGCAGGTACTGCACCAGGTGCTCGCGATACGCGCGACGCGCTTCCGGCGTGCCGAGCGAATTGATCTCCAGCCGCACCGACCGGATGCCGAGGCGCTTCCAGAAGCGCGCCGCGATCAGGATGATCTCGGCATCGACATCGGGCCCGGGGTAACCGAACGCCTCGACGTCGATCTGGTGAAACTGGCGGAAGCGGCCCTTCTGCGGCTTCTCGTGACGGAACATCGGCCCCATGCACCACACGCGGACGCGCTGGTTGTGCGTCAGGCCGTTGGAGATCGCCGCGCGCACCATGCCGGCGGTGGCTTCCGGGCGCAGCGTGAGGCTTTCGCCGCCCTTGTCGGTGAAGGTATACATCTCCTTCTCGACGATATCGGTGAACTCGCCGATCGAGCGCTTGAAGAGCTCGGTCTGCTCCATCACCGGCACGCGCATTTCCTCGTAGCCGTAGCCCGCGAGCACTTCGCGCGCGACCGCTTCGAGCCGCTGCCAATAGGCGATCTCGGCCGGCAGGATGTCGCTCATGCCGCGGGTCGGCTGAATCTTCTGGTTCAACTGCGCGCTCCAGGACCGGTGGGGCTAGCGCTTCGGGCGCACGTTGCCGTGCGCATCGAGAAAGAACTCGGCCAGGTTCCCGCGCCGGACTTCGGAGGGTAATGCGATCGCGCGCCCGTCGAGTTCAAGGCGCACTCCGTCCGCGAACCCGAGGAAGACCCGCAGCGGCGCGTCCGCGGCCACGATGCGTGCTGTACCCGTCGTCCCCATGTCGAAAAATACCCGTTGCTCTGTAGCGTCATAGACCTCGACCCATGAGTCGGCGGCAAAACTCATGCGCACCCTGACTCTTGCGCCGTCTTGCGCCGCGACCGGCTCCTCGATCCGCAGCGTGGCGGGCGTTGCCGTCTCCGTCTGCGGCGCCGGCGCAGTTGCCTCGTGCTTGAGCGCCGCGAGCGTCGCCGGCACTGTTGCCGTATCCGGCGTCGTGCTTGGCTGGTCACCCGCCGGCGACGCGGTTGTCGAACGGGCCAGCAGCGTCTGTGAAACACTGCGCAGCCACTCGCGATTCGCCAGCAGCCACCCCACGCAACCCGCGAGGATCGCAACGACCGCGATCGTTGTGATCTTGCGCGTGACGCGAGGCCCATCCGTTCGCGTGGCCTGCTTCAGCGGCACGAGTTCGGGCGTGGGCGGCTGTGTCGTCTCGCAAGCGGCCAGCAACGCCTCCGCATCCAGACCAAGCAGCCGCGCGTACTTGCGCAAGTGCCCCTTGGCATACACCGGGGCGCCGAGACTCGCGAAGCGCCCGGCTTCCAGCGCCTCGATGGTCGCGACGCCGACGTGCAGGTCCTCGGCCACCTGCGGCACGCTCAGGCCGCGGTGTTCCCGTTCCGCCTTCAACCGCTGTCCTGGCGCGGCTTTGCAGCTTGTGTCTTGCGGGCTGCCAGGCCCTGCGCTCATTCCCTAGCGTTCCGAGGCAATGAGCGCCCGCGTCTGGTCCGCCTGCGGATATTCGTTCTTCAGGCGGCGCGCATAAGCATCGGCAGTCGCCTTGTCGCCGCGCGCGCGTTCCACACGCACGCCAAGCCACAGGATTTCCGGCCCCGGGGCCGCAACCACGGCGAGAAAGCGCTTGATCAAACCACTCGCCTCGTCATAACTCGGCTTGGTGCCCTTCTGGAAGTCGAGGTCCGCGAGCTGCAGCAGCGCGTCGCCGAAGCGCGGGCGGATGGCGAGCGCCTGGCGGAAATACCTCTCGGCCTCATCCATGCGCTTCACGCCGCGCATGCACATGCCGGCATTCGTGATGGCGACCTCGGGCGTCTTGTAAACGGCGTTGTTGGCCGCCTTGAGCAGCATCTTCTCGCCCTGGTCGGTCTTGCCCTTGCGGCACAGGTACACGCCGTAGTTGTTCTGCATCTCGGGGTCATCCGGCTTGAGCCGCAAGGCGGTGGCGTAGTGATCGTCCGCTTTCTTGTCCTCGCCGAGCCGGTCGTACACCAGCGCCGCGGTCATCTGCACCGACACGTTGTCCGGATCCTGTGACAGCGCGCGCTCGACCTTGTCGCGCGCGACGGCCAGGTCGCCCTTCTTCAGGTACTCGATGGCGAGTTGCGAGTTGAAGGTCGCAGCCTCGGTCGGGGAGGTCTGGCGGACCGCCGGCGAATTCGGTGAGGTCGTCGTCGTGGTGCAGCCGGCCAGCGCCAGCAGCGCGATCACAACGGCCAGAGGACGCGCGCTCATGCTTCGACCGCCACGCTGTGGAGCTTCTGACCGAGCCGCACCGTGGTGCGATCGCGCACCCGGCCGACCAGCTGGCCACAGGCCGCATCGATGTCGTCGCCGCGCGTGCGGCGTGTCGTCGCGATGACACCGCGTGCGTTTAGCAGATCGCGAAAACGCATGATCGCCTCGGGCGTGGAACGCCGGTACGGCGTGCCCGGGAAGGTGTTGAACGGAATCAGGTTCACTTTCGCGGCCCGGCCACGCAGCAGCTGCGCCAGCTCGAGAGCCTGTGCCGGTGAATCGTTGATGCCATCGAGCATCACGTACTCGAAGGTGATGCTGCGCCCGTTCTGCTCATCGAGGTAGTGCCAGCAGGCCTCGAGGAGCTCCTTGATCGGGTGCTTGCGATTGATCGGCACCAGCAGATCGCGCAGCGCATCGTTCGGCGCATGGAGCGAGACCGCAAGCGCGACGTTGCAGTCTTCGGCCATGCGATAAATCTGCGGCACGAGCCCGGACGTGCTGAGCGTGACCCGGCGGCGCGACAGCTCGAAACCGAGGTCATCGAGCATGATGTCGATCGCGGGGAGCACGTTGCGATAGTTCGCGAGCGGCTCGCCCATGCCCATGAACACCACGTTGCTGATGATGCGTTCGTCGCCGGCCTTGAACCCGAGCTCGCGGTTCGCGAGCCACACCTGGCCGACGATCTCGGCCGCGGTGAGATTGCGGTTGAATCCCTGCTGCGCGGTGGAACAGAACGAGCAGTCGAGCGCGCAGCCGACCTGGCTCGAGATGCACAGCGTGCCGCGGCCCGGCTCCGGGATGAACACCATCTCGATGCCCTGAGCGCTGTCCATGCGCAGCATCCACTTGCGCGTGCCGTCGGCGGAATGCTGGAGCGTGACGATTTCCGGCGTGCGGATCTCGGCATGCTCACTCAAGAGCGCCCGGAACTCACGCGCCAGATCAGTCATCGCCGCGAAGTCATCGACGCCCTGCTTGTAGATCCACTTCATGAGCTGGCGTGCGCGGAACGGCTTCTGCCCGAGCCCGACGACAAAGGCTTCCAGTCCTGCGCGGTCGAGACCGAGCAGGTTGGTGCGCGTAGCGTTGGATGAAGTCGGGGTCGTCATGCAGCGGCTGAGCGGCTAACGCGCGCGCGAGCAGATTTCACTGTCGCTGAAGAAGAAGCGGATCTCACGCGCCGCGGTGTCCGCTCCGTCCGAGCCGTGCACCACGTTCTGTTCGATGCTGCTCGCAAGGTCCGCGCGGATCGTGCCGGCGGCGGCCTTTTTCGGATCCGTCGCGCCCATGATGTCGCGGTTGCGTTGAATCGCATTATCCCCCTCGAGCACCTGCACCATGACGGGCCCGGAGGTCATGTAGCGCACCAGGTCCTTGTAGAACGGCCGCTCACGATGCACGGCATAGAACGCCTCGGCTTGCGCTTGCGACAAGGACAGCATACGACCGGCGATGATGCGCAGGCCCGCCTTCTCGAAACGACGATACACCTCGCCGATCAGGTTCTTCTCGACGCCATCGGGCTTCACGATCGACAGGGTGCGCTCCAGCGCCATGCAGGGACCTCGGCTCAGATTTTCCGGCGGTTGGGGGTGCTTATTCGGCGCGCAACTATACCTGCCACCCGCCCCCTCCGCAATGAAACGGGCGCGCGGAAGTCCGCGTCACGAAAGGAGATTCCGGGTCTTTCGGGGGTCAGACGGTGAAGCTTTCGCCGCAGCCGCACTCGCCCTTGATGTTCGGGTTCTGGAAGCGGAACGCTTCGTTCAGCCCCTGCTTCACGAAATCCACCACGGTACCGTCGATGTAGCGCAGGCTCTCGGTGTCGACGATCACCTTGACGCCGCGATCCTCGAACACGACGTCGCCGCTCGCGACCTGGTCGGCGTAGTTGACGACGTAGGCAAAGCCGGAGCAGCCGGTCTTCTTGATGCCCAGGCGCAGCCCGATGCCGTGGCCGCGCGAATCGATGAAGGTTCGGATGCGGCCCGCAGCCGCCTCGGTCAGCTTGATTGCCATCGAATTGTCAGCGCCCCTCCGGGGCCGTACCTCGAGTTGCACACGGATTTTACACGCTGCGCGCCTGCTGTTCGCACACCCGTACCGCATCTTCGATCACGAGCAGGCGTCCGAGTTTCTCTACCGGCACTTCGAGCGGCTGGCAGAGCCGGGCGATGCCCTCCGGCAGGAGGTTGCTCGTCTCGCGGCCCTGGATCTGCTGCGCGAGCCACGCCGTGGCTGCGACAGTATGCGGGCATCCGTACACGCGGAAACGGGCATTGGTCACACGTGTGCCTCGAATCTCGAGTTTCAAGCGCACCCAGGTGCCCAGCGCAATGCTGCCGGCCTCACCACTCAGGCAGCGGTCCGCCGGTGGTTCCGCAGATCGGGTGGGTTGCGCACCGCTGAACAGCTCGTGCACCAGCGCGTTGTAATGGACTTCAGCCATCTGAACGGCGCGCCTCGGCCGCCGGGCTCAGCGTCCTCAGATGGGGTACTGCCGCGCGGATCGCACTCAGTGCCGCATCGACATCCGCGTCGCTCGAAAACCGGCCGAAGCTGAAGCGCACCGAACCTTGCGCCAGCGCGTCGCTCCGCCCGAGTGCCCGCAGCACGTAGGAAGGGTCCTGCGTCGCAGAGTTGCAGGCAGAACCCGTGGAAACGGCGAGTCCCGGCAGTGCGAAGATCAGGCTCTCGCCCTCGATCCCCTCGAACGACACATTGAGCAGGTGCGCGATACGCCGTGTCGGATGGCCGTTGAGGTGTACGCCACCCAGCGCTTCGAGCCCGGCCAGGAGCTTCGCGCGCAAGCGCTCGATCCGTTCCGCGTCGCTCGCCATCTCTGCGCGCGCAATCGCACACGCTGCGCCCAGGCCCGCCACCTGGTGAGTGGCAAGCGTGCCGGAGCGCATGCCGCCTTCCTGTCCGCCGCCGTACAGGAGCGGCGCGAGCCCGATGCGCGGCCGCCGGCGCACGTAGAGCGCACCGCTCCCCTTGGGTCCGTAGAACTTGTGCGCCGTGAGCGACAGCAGGTCGACGGCCAGTGTCTGCACATCAACCGGGATCTTGCCGACGCTCTGCGCCGCGTCGACGTGCAGCAGCACCTCGCGCTCGCGGCAGAGCCGGCCGAGGGCCGCGATGTCCTGCACCACGCCGATCTCGTTGTTCACGTGCATGATCGAGACGAGCACAGTGTCGGCGCTGAGCGCCGCGGCCACCTGCTCGCGTGCGACGATGCCGAGCGAGTCGGGGCGCAGGTAGGTGACGCGAAAGCCCTCCTTTTCGAGCTGCCTGCACGGATCGAGCACCGCCTTGTGTTCCGTCTTCGCGGTGACGATGTGCAGGCCGCGGTCGCGGCGAAAGCGTGCCGCGCCGAGGAGCGCGAGATTGTTCGACTCGGTGGCGCCCGACGTCCAGACGATCTCCGCGGGTTCGGCATTGATGAGCTCGGCAACCTGCTCGCGTGCGTGCTCCACGCGCTGCCGCGCTTCGACACCGAAGGAGTGCCCGGTCGAAGAGGGATTACCGAACGCGCCGTCGAGTGCCAGGCACTCGGCCATCGCGGCCGCGACACGCGGATCGACCGGTGTCGTCGCCGCGTAGTCCAGGTACACCGGGCGTGCGGCGGGATCACGCATCGGTTCGCTCGCGCTTGTGCTGCCCGCTTCCCGCCTTGCGGCGCTTGCCCTGGATTGCAGTGAGGAGCCCCCGCAGGATGTTCACTTCGTTCTGATCGAGCTCCGCTCGCATCAGCACGCGCCGGATGCGGCTCATGAGATGCGTCCCGGCCGGCGTGCGGTCGGCGAAGCCCACTTCGGCCATCACCTCTTCGAAATGTGCGCGCAGGCGCTCGACTTCCGAGGCGGAAGCGAGTGCCGTGTCGCGCGCGGCCGGAGCGACGCTCGCGCCACGCACGACGTGCAACTCGTACGCGACGATCTGCACCGCCATCGCGAGGTTCAGCGACTCGTACTCGGGGTTGGCCGGAATCCGGATCAGCCAGTTGCAGCGAGCGATCTCGTCGTTGGTGAGCCCGACGCGTTCGGAACCGAACAGGATCGCGACGCGCGAGTCCCGTGCGGCAGCGACGATGCGTGGCGCGGCCTCGCGCGGTGAGAGCGCTTCGAAGTGCTGCATGCGCGGACGTGCCGTCGCCCCGACCACCAGGCCGCAGTCCGCGATCGCGCCTTCGAGACTCGTGTGGATCTGCGCCGCCGCCAGCACATCGGCGGCACCGGAAGCGCGCGCCGTGGCCTCGGCGCTCGGAAAGTTCTGCGGACGCACCAGCGCCAAGTCGTCGAGCGCCATGTTCTTCAGCGCGCGCGCCGCGGCCCCGATGTTGCCCGGGTGAGTGGTGTCGATGAGAACGATGCGAATGGCTGAAGACATCCTGTACGCGCCGATCGTGGCCTGACGAGCGATACGCATCTGCTATTCTAGCGGCTCGATTTTCCCACCGACATCGAGTTCCGCAGCCCCCGCATGCAACCCCTCCTCAACATCGCAGTGCGCGCCGCGCGCAAGGCCGGCGACCTGATCATGCGGAGCCTCCCGCGGCTCGAGTCCATCCAGGTCGCGAGCAAGGGCCGCAACGACTTCGTCACCGACGTCGATCGCCTCGCCGAGCAGGAGATCATCAACACCATCCGCCGCGCACATCCCGATCACGGCGTGCTCGCCGAAGAGAGCGGACGCAGCGGGAGCGATGAATTCGTCTGGATCATCGATCCGCTCGATGGCACGACCAACTTCGTGCACGGCTTTCCGACGTTCGCGGTTTCCATCGCGCTCGAGCACCGCGGGCGCCTGGAACAGGCCGTCGTCTACGACCCGATGCGCCAGGAGCTGTTCACGGCTTCGCGCGGCACCGGCGCACTGCTCGACGGGCGTCGCATCCGCGTCAGCAATCACCGCGGCCTCGAGGGCGCGCTCATCGGCACCGGTTTTCCGTACCGCGAGAATGCGCGCTGGCTGGAAAGCTATGTCGCGATGCTGAAGACCGTGATGTCGCTGACCGCGGGCATCCGCCGACCCGGCTCCGCAGCGCTCGATCTCTCTTATGTCGCGGCAGGACGACTGGACGGCTTCTGGGAGATCGGCCTGCACCCCTGGGACACGGCCGCGGGCTCACTGCTGATTCTCGAAGCCGGCGGACTCATCGGCACGCTGACCGGAGCCGAGTACAAGCAAGGCGGCAACATCATCGCGGGCAGTCCGAAGGTGTACTCCGCTCTGGTCGAGTGCCTCGCGCCGCACATCCCGGCGGAACTGCGCGAGAGTTGACGCCGCTTTCACCAACCGCACGTGCCGCGTGCCGGTTCGCGAAGCACCACTCGCTCGCAATCATTCAGACCCTAGAGTACATTGCGCCGCAATGTGCGCCCGGCGTGCGCAACCTATCGGGGAGCGAACCGCATGAGTCTGTTCAGAACCAAGCCGATCGGCGACTGCAACGCGGACACGGGCCTCAAGCGTGCGCTCACCGCGTTCGATCTCACGCTGCTCGGCATCGGCGCCATCATCGGCGCCGGCATCTTCGTGCTGACCGGCATTGCGGCGGCAACGAAGGCCGGACCTGCGATCGTGATCTCGTATGTGATCGCGGGCGGCGTCTGCGCGCTGGCGGCACTCTCGTACGCCGAGCTCGCGGCGGCGGTGGGTGGCTCCGGCAGCGCGTACGGCTATGCGTACGCAGGCCTCGGTGAGGTGATCGCGTGGATCATCGGCTGGGCCCTGATGCTCGAATACGGCATCGCCGTCTCTGCCGTGGCGATCGGCTGGTCCGGCTACTTCGGCAACGCCATGCAGGCGCTCGGCATTCCGGTACCTGCGGTCATCGCCACCGCGCCGCACGTCGGCCAGGGTGGCCTCGTGAATCTTCCGGCGATGGGCATCATCGCTGCGTTGACGGTCCTGCTGTGCGCCGGCGTCACGGCCAGCAAGTGGGTGAACACCGCGGCCGTGTTGATCAAGCTCGCGGTGGTGATCCTCTTCATCTTCGTCGCGGTCGGGCACGTCAAGACCGAGAACTGGCATCCGTTCATGCCCTTCCAGTTCGACGGCGTGATGAACGGCGCTTCATTGATCTTCTTCGCGTACATCGGCTTCGATGCGGTGTCGACCGCCGCGGAGGAAGCGCGCAATCCGCAGCGTGACCTGCCGATCGGCATCATCGCCTCGCTCTGCATCTGCACGGTCCTGTACATCCTGGTGGCGGGCCTGCTGACCGGCATCGCGCACTACACGACGCTCAACAATCCGTCGCCGGTGGCGCAGGCGATGCTGAGCCTCGGGTTCACTTCGTTTGCCGGCGTGATCGCCTTCGGCGCCATCGCGGGACTCACCACCGTCATGCTGGTGGTGTTCTACGGGCAGACGCGCATCCTGCTGGCGATGTCGCGCGACGGCCTGCTGCCGAAGATGTTTTCCTACATCCATCCGCGCAGCAAGACACCGGTCCCGGTGATCATCGGCACCGGCACGATCCTCGCGATCATCGCCGGATTTGCGCCGATCGGAACCGTCGCGGAGATGGCGAACATCGGCACGCTCGCCGCGTTCGTCGCGGTGTGCATCGGCGTGGTGGTGTTGCGCAAGAAGCGGCCGGACCTGCATCGACCGTTCAAGACGCCCTTCATGCCGGTGGTCCCGATCCTCGGCGTGCTCGGGTGCCTGTGGCTGATGAGCCACCTGGGCAAGAACACCTGGACCTACTTTGCGATCTGGATGACCTTCGGTCTCATCGTGTACTTCCTGTACTCGATGCGCTCGAGCGTCCTCGCGCGCCAGGCCGAGTAACCCGCGGTTTCAGTCGTGCTTCTTCGGCGGCGCGTCCGCAGGCGCGTCGCTGCGCGGCTTGATCAGCATCGAGGCCAGCACTCCCGCGGCCAGCACACTGAGGATGACCCCGAGCGAGATCAGGTTCGGGATGTGGTAGTGAAGCGCGAGTGTCATCTTCACGCCGACGAACGCCAGGATCAGCACCAGCGAGTACTTCACGAAGCGGAACTGCTCCATGAGGCCCGCGATCGCGAAGTACAGCGCGCGCAGGCCCAGGATCGCGAACGCATTCGAGGTGAAGACGATGAAGGAATCCTGCGTGACCGCGAGGATCGCCGGGATCGAGTCCACCGCGAACACCACGTCGGCGAAATCGACGAGGAGCAGCGCGACGAAGAGTGGCGTGGCCGCCAGCCTGCCATCAAGTCGCGTGAAAAAGCGCTGCCCATCGAGGTGCTCACTCACCGGAAAGACGGCGCGCACCGCGCGCACCACGTAGCTCCTGCTCGGGTCGTACTGGCCTTCGTCGCTCTTCAGCATGCGTAGCGCCGAGAGCAGCAGGATTCCGCCGAACACGTAGAACATCCAGTCGAAGGCATGGATGAGCGCCGTGCCGGTGGCGATCATCGCGCCGCGCAGCACGATCGCGCCGACGATGCCCCAGAAGAGCACGCGGTACTGGAATTTCGGCGGCACGCGCAGGTACGAGAAGATCAGCGCGATGACGAAGATGTTGTCGACCGAGAGCGACCACTCGAGGACGTATCCGGTCACGAACGCGACCACCGCGTCGCGACCGTACGACTGACCGCCCTCCCCCGGGTTCCAGTCGAACCAGCGGTTCTCGTACAGCCCGTACACGAGCAGTGCGAAGCCGAGGGCGACGACGATCCAGCCGAACGTCGCCTTGAGCGCCTGGCGGACGCTGAGCTCGTCGGCCTCGCGATGCAGGACACCGAGGTCGAGCCACAGCAGGGCGAAGAAGATCGCGAGGAAAGAGCACCAGACGACGAGGTTCAACGCGACTTCTCCCCGACATGAGCCAACGCCCCGCGCGGGACGCGGCACGCCCGGCGCGGCCGCCGCGCGTCAGCCGTCACGGAAGGTCGTCGACCGGGCCCTTGCTCTTGCGCGTGGACAGGAGGTCGAGCGCGGAGAGGCCCAGGTCGAGCGCGGACGCACTGGCGATATAGATCGAGGAGTAGGTGCCGACGATGATGCCGACCAGGAACGCGGTGGCGAAACCGCGCAGCGTCTCGCCGCCGAGCACGAGCAGCGTCGTGACGACGATCGAGGTCGCACCGTGCGTGATTACGGTACGCGACAGCGTTTGGTTGATGGCCGCATCGAGCACTTCCGCCGGTGGTGCGCCGCGCATCAGCGGAAAGCGTTCGCGCGCACGGTCGAACACGACGACCGTGTCGTTGATCTGGTATCCGACCACCGCCAGCACCGCGGCGAGCACGGTGAGGTCGAAGGTCATCCGGGTGACCGCGAAAAATCCCAGGATGATGACGGGCGTGTGCAGCGCCGCCAGGATCGCGCCGCAGCTCAGCTTGAATTCGAAGCGGAACCACAGGTACGCCATGATGAAGATGAAGGTGAAGAGCATCGCGAGATAGCCCTTCTGGCGCAGTTCCTCGCCCACCTGAGGGCCGACCACGTCGACGCGGCGCAACTCGACGCCGGGATCCACCGTCTTCAGCGCCTCGATGATGCGCGTGCCGATCACGTTGCCGCTCATGCCTTCGTGCGGCTCGAGCCGGATCACCACGTCGCGCGAGGTGCCGAAATTCTGCGTCTGGGCTTCCGGAAACCCGGCCTGCGAGAGCGCGTGGCGTGACTTGTCGAGGTCCGCGGCCTTGGGGAAGTTCACTTCCACGGCGACACCGCCGGTGAAGTCGATGCCGTAGTTCAGCCCGGGGTGAACCAGCGCCATGATCGAGGCGACGATCAGCGAGGCGGAAATCGCGTAGCAGAACTTCCGCGACGCCATGAAGCGGATGCGTGTGACCTTGTGGAAAAATTCCATCGCTTTATCCGCTCCTCAGATCGACAGGCGCTCGACGCGCGCCCGGCCGCCGTAGATCGCGTTGATCAGCGCGCGGCTGCCGAGCAATGCCGTGAACAGCGTCGTCAGGATGCCGAGGCACAAGGCGACCGCGAAACCCTTGATCGGGCCGGTACCGAGCACGAACAGCACCACTCCGGCGATCAGCGAGGTGATGTTCGAGTCCGCGATGGCCGAGAACGCCTTGTCGAACCCGGCCTGGATAGCCGCGAGCGGCGAATTGCCGTTGCGCAACTCCTCGCGGATACGCTCGTAGATGAGGATGTTGGCGTCCACCGCCATCGCGACCGTGAGCACGATGCCCGCGATACCCGGCAGCGTGAGCGCCGCCTGCAGCAACGTGAGCAACGCGACCAGCAACACCACGTTGAACGTGAGCACGAGGTTCGCAATCCAGCCGAAGGCCTTGTAGTAGATCGCCATGAACGCGAAGAGCAGCAGGCTCCCGACCAGCAGCGCGTGGACACCGCGCGTGATGTTGTCCTGGCCGAGGCTCGGACCGATCGCGCGCTCCTCGACCGCGTAGAGAGGCGCGGCCAGGGAGCCGGCGCGCAGCAGTAACGCCAGCGAGCGGGCTTCCGCCATCTTGAGGCCGCTGATCTGGAAGCTGTTGGAGAACACGCCACGAATGGTCGCGGTGTTGATTACGTGCTCTTCGGTGCTGTCGACCGGCACGCTCTGGCCATCACGCGTGACGTACTTGCGCACCTTTTCGATGAACACGACCGCCATCGGCCGATTGAGGTTCGCCTGGGTGGTCTTGAGCATCTCGGCGGCGCCGCGCGCGTCGAGGCGTACCGCCACCACCGGGCCTTCCTGCGGATCGATGTGCGACTTGGCGTCGGTGAGCTGATCGCCGGTCACGATGACGTCGCGCTTGAGCAGCACTGGCCGCTTGTCCTGCGTGTAGTAGAGCTTGGTGCCGAGCGGCGCACTGCCGCGTCGCGCCGCTTCGTACGGATCGTTCGAAGTGTCGGCGAGCCGGAACTCGAGGGTCGCGGTCTTGCCGAGGATGTCCTTGACCTCGGCGGAGTTCTGCACGCCGGGCAGCTGCACGGCGATGCGATCGAGGCCCTGGCGCTGCACGATCGGCTCGCTCACGCCGAGTTCGTTCACGCGATTGCGCAGCGTGGTGATGTTCTGCTGGATCGCGTAGTCCTGGCGCTCCTTGATCTGCTGCGGCGAGAGTCGCGTGATCAGCGTGGGCGCTCCCGTGCTGTCATCGATGTTGAACGCCATGTCGCGATTGGCCTTGCTGAGCGCGGCACGCGCGGCTTCGAGGTTCGCCGGATCGCGCAGCACGATGCGCACGGCGTTCGGATCGCGGTCCTGCGCGGTCGGCTGACCGCCCTTGCCGGCCTCGACGCTCTGGTACGGGATGCGCTCATCGCGCAGCGTGCGGCGGAAATCCTGCTCGAGCCGATCCAGCACCTGCTTGACGGCGCCCTCGACATCGACCTGGTACAGCAGGTACAGGCCGCCGCGCAGGTCGAGACCGAGATTCATCGGCCGCATGCCGATGGCGCGCAGCGCCTTGGGAGTGCGCGGTGCGCTCGTGAGCGCCACGATGTAGGTATCGGACAGCGACTCGGAGATCAGGTCGCGTGCCTGCAGCTGCTCCGGGACGCGATTGAAGCGGATCGCGAGCTTGCCGTCCTCGAGATAGCTGTCGGCGAACGCCACTTGCTTGCCGCGCAGGAACTCTTCGACTGCGCGTTGTTGGGTCGGCGTGATCGCGTCGTAGTTGCGCGCGGCGAGTTGCACCGCCGGGTCGGTACCGAAGAGGTTCGGGATCGCGAACAGGATCCCGAGGATCAGGGCCAGGACGACCGTGATCGACTTCCAGCGCGGGAATTGCGTCATCGGCTTGGCGTTCCCTTACCGCTCAGGCGCTCTTGAAAGTGCCCTTCGGCATCAGCCCGGACACCTGGCCCTTCTGGATCTTGAGCCGCACGCCGTCCGCGACTTCCACCGTGATGAAGTTGTCACCGATCTCGGTGATGCGGCCGAGGATGCCGCCGCTGGTCACGACCTCGTCGCCGGTGGCGAGCGCCGACAGCATCGCGCGGTGCTCCTTGGCGCGCTTGCTCTGCGGCCGGATCAGCATGAAGTAGAAGATGGCGAAGAACAGCCCCATCAGGATGACGAAATTGATCATCCCCCCGGGCTGCCCGGGCGCCGCGCCCTGCGCCCACGCGTTCTCGATCAGGAAACTCATGGTGACACCTTCGACTCGTTGGCCCGTCTTGTTGGCGACGGTCTGGCAAAAAGAGCGCGATATTATACAGAAGCGTCCTCAAGCTGCTGCCCGGCGCGAAAACCCCGTGCAAATTCCCTCAGCCGGCCCTGTTCGATGGCCGTACGCAGGTCCGCCATCAGCCGCAGGTAGAAGAAGAGGTTGTGGATCGTATTGAGGCGCGAGGCGAGGATCTCGCCCGCCTGGTCGAGATGGCGCAGGTAGGCACGGCTGTAGTGACGGCAGGAGTAACAAGTACAGGCCTCATCCAGCGGTCGGGTGTCCTCGCGATACGCGCTGTTACGAATGTTGACCACGCCATGCGACGTAAACAGGTGACCGTTACGCGCATGGCGCGTCGGCATCACGCAATCGAAAAGGTCGATCCCGCGCTCGACCGCCGCGACGATGTCCTCGGGCCGGCCGACCCCCATCAGGTAGCGCGGGCGATCGGCGGGCAGCAACCCGGTCGTGTGCTCGAGCACCGCGATCCGTTCCTCCGCCGATTCGCCCACCGCGAGGCCGCCCACCGCGTAACCGTCGAACCCGATCGCACGCAATCCCTCCACCGAGGCGCTGCGCAACGGGTCGTGCACGCCGCCCTGCACGATGCCGAACAGCGTCCCGGGCGGAGCGTCCGCGTAATACGCCGACCGGCTGCGCGCAGCCCAGCGCAGTGACAGTTCCATCGAAGCGCGCGCTTCGCGTTCGGTCGCCGGATACGGCGTGCACTCATCGAACACCATCGCAATGTCCGAGCCGAGGTCGCGCTGCACCTGCATGGAGAGCTCGGGGCTGAGGAATACCTCGCTTCCGTCCACCGGCGAGCGAAAGTGCACGCCCTCCTCCGTCAGCTTGCGACGACTGGCGAGACTGAAGACCTGGAATCCGCCCGAGTCGGTGAGAATCGGGCCGCGCCAATTCATGAAACCGTGCAGTCCGCCGTGCGCGCGGATCACGGGCGCGCCGGGCCGCAGCATGAGATGGAAGGTGTTGCCCAGGATGATCTGTGCGCCGATCGATTCCAGCTCTTCGGGCGTCATCGCCTTGACTGTGCCGTACGTGCCGACCGGCATGAACGCGGGGGTCTCCACCACGCCGCGTGAGAACTCGAGCCTTCCGCGCCGCGCGCCTGCGTCCGTCGCCAGCACTGCGAACTTCATGCGTTCCTCACCGCGTCAGCGCACGGCGTGAGAAACATCGCGTCGCCATAGCTGAAGAAGCGGTAGCGCGCCGCCACCGCATGCGCATACGCGGCCCGAACGTGAGCAAACCCGCCGAAAGCGCTCACCAGCATCAGGAGCGTCGACTCCGGCAAGTGGAAGTTGGTGAGCAGGCGATCGATCACGCGAAACCGGTAGCCGGGACGAATGAACAATTCCGTCTCGCCGCTGTACGGCGCCAGCTTGCCGCCGCTCGCGGCGGTTTCGAGCGCCCGAACGACGGTCGTACCGACAGCGACGATGCGGCCGCCTCGTGCGCGCGTCTCATTGATGGCCTTGCAGGCCTGCGCGCTCACGTGCACGCGCTCAGGGTGCATGCGATGCTCGTCGAGA
>DATFRO010000088.1:0-4626 GCA_035263105.1 Steroidobacteraceae bacterium
GGCGTGTTGGACGGCGTCTGCGCGAGCGCAAAGTTACCGAGACGAATTCGCGCCTCGTCCGCCATCCGTCCCTGCGGGTGCTGGTTGAGGAATTGCTGATACGCATCGGCGGTATCCGCCTGCGTCGCCTTCTGCCAATCCGCAGCCTCCTGGAGCTCGCGCATGCGCGCCTGCGCCTGGGAGACGAACTCACCTTCAGGGAAGGTGCGCAGGAACTGCTGGTAGGCCTCCAGGGTGTCCGTTTGCCGCGCTGTTTCCCATTGCTGCTGCCGGCTGCTGCAGGCCATGGCGAGCAATGCCATCGCCAACACCGTCATGGTCACGAGGGTCGCGCGCTTCACGGTGCCTCCACTTGAGAAGGGATTGGTCGAGGTCGGTGATTGTACCCGCGACGGCGCGCCTTGCCGATGCCGCGCGCTGCAGGCTGGAGCGGGCGGCGACGAGGCGTTAGTCTTGCGCGGCCGCTCATACTCCAGCGAGGACCTCATGCCCGAACTACCCAAGCGCCGATTGCTCGACGACGTCAGCGGTTCACCGACTTTCCTCGGCGAGCACACCGAGTTCGTCGGCAATATCAAGACCTCGGGCGCGTTCGTCCTGTGCGGCCACATCAAGGGCGACGGCCTCGTCGAAGGCACGCTGAACCTGGCGATCTCGGGTCACTGGGAAGGCTCGGTGCACACCACGCAGGCGGTGATCGCGGGCCGCATCACCGGCGAGCTCAACGTGGACGAGAAGCTCGAGATCGGTCACACCGCCGTGATCCGCGGCAGCGTCAGCGCGCGCACCATCGCCATCGCGAAGGGCGCGAAAGTCGACGGCGACATCACGGTGACGAGCGGCGCCCCGATCACGCGCTTCGAGGAGCGCCGCAAGGAACACTAGTCGGTCAGGTGGAACAAGCGGCCGTCGTAGCTGACGACGTAGAGCTCGCCATCGGTGCCCTGCGCGAAGGACGACATGCTCAAGCCCGAATTGAAGCCGCCGGTGATGTCGACCGTCGGGGCAGTGGTATTCGCGATGTTGAAGATCGAGCTGGAGCCGAAATCGCCGAAGATGTAACGCCCCACCAGGCTCGAGAACTGCGAGCCGCGGTATACAAATCCACCGATCACCGTCGTACCGACCGAGCGGCCGTAGTCGGCGACCGGCGGCAGGAAGTTGGTCGCCGAGCCGCAGCCGAGGCCGGTATCGCGCGTTCCCTCGAAGCAACGCCACCCGTAGTTGCCGCCGAGGACCACGCGATCGACTTCTTCGCGCGCGTTCTGGCCGACGTCGCTCACCCACAAGTCGCCGGTCTGCCGGTCAAAGCTCCAGCGCCACGGATTGCGGAAACCGAATGCAAAGATCTCGGGACAGTTCGCCGTGCCGCTGCCATTCAGCCCGCAGGGGACGTTGGCGGAGAACGGGTTGCTGGGCGGAATGCGATAGTTGAAGGTGCCCTGCGTGCCCGCGACGTCGATGCGCAGCATCTTGCCGAGCAGCGTCAGCAGGTTCTGCGCGTTGCCGATCGTGCCGTGCTGGTCGTTCCCGCCGCCGCCGTCGCCGGTGCCGATGTACAGAAAGCCATCCGGACCGAAGGCGATGTTGCCGCCGTTGTGATTCTCTTCCGGCTTGACGATGCTGAGCAGGATGCGCTCGGACGCGGGGTTGAGTGTTTGCCCGCCGTTCGCGCTCGTGAATTCCGAAAGGCGCGACGCCAGCGTCCCGCCCGCATCGGTGTGCGAGTAGAAGAGATAGACGCGCGGGTCGGCCGGGAAATTGGGATGGAATGCCATGCCCAGGAGTCCCGTCTCGCTGATGAAGGTCACGTTCGTGGAGATATCGATGAACGTCGACGCCGTCGTGACCATGGGATCGTTGTTGAAGACGCGCACGCGCCCCGCCTGCTCGAGCACGAACCAGCGCGTGCTGTCCCCCGGCGCCTGCAGCATCGCCACCGGGTTCGAGAAACTCACGCCGGAGAACACCTGCTCGACGCCGACGGTGGGGCCGTTGGGGGGCAGCGGGATGGGCGGGGCCGGTCCACCGCCGTTGAACGATCCGCCGCCACCGCCGCCACAGGCACTGAGCGCCAGCGCGCCGCCGAGCGCAGCGATGCGGCCCCCGCGTTGCAGGTTGGTCATCGGACGATCCTCGTGTAATGTCCGCGCAAACTCATCCTTGCACAGGACCGGAGTGATGAGAACGCGAGTGGCTGTCGGAATTGTGCGACAGACCTGCGCTGCCCCGCCCTGAACCGATGCCCGGACCGCTCACCCATCGACTGATTCACCTTATTGCACATCGGGGCAACGCTCGCGATTTCCCTGAGAACACGCTGCCCGCACTGCGTTCCGCGGTCGAGCTCGGTGTGCGCTTTCTCGAGTTCGATGTTCACCTCTCGGCCGACGGAGTCCCGATCGTGATCCACGATCACGAGCTCACACGCACTGCGGGCCTGCCCGGCAGCGTTTTCGACTACCCGATCGCAGAACTCAAGCAGGTCGAGGTCAACGAACCCGGGCGGCTCGGCGGACGCTTCCACGGCATACTCATTCCGACGCTGGCCGATGTGGTCGAGTTCCTCAAGGAGCGTCACGAGATCACGGCGTTCGTCGAGATCAAGCGCGCGAGCCTGCGCCACTTCGGGCATGAGCAGGTCGTGGCGCGCGTGCTCGACATCCTCAAGCCGGTGCGTTCGCGCTGCGTTGTAATTTCGTTCGATCTGCCGGCAGTCCACATGGCGCGCCAGCACGGTCAGTTCGCGATCGGCTGGGTGTTGAGCGACTACGACGGGCACTCACGTCTCAAGTTCGAAGCACTCAAGCCCGAGTTCCTGTTCTGCGACCACGAGAAACTGCCGCCCGGCGCCGAGCGGCTGTGGCGCGGACCGTGGCGCTGGGCGATCTACGAGGTGGAGACCGTCGACCTTGCGCTGGCACTCGCCGAACGCGGCGCGGACTTCATCGAGACCATGGCCGTGGCACCCATGATCCAGGCCTTTCGCAACCTCGCGGTCCGCAACCAAGGCACGGGATGAAGCGCGTCGATGTCGTCGTCGTGGGCGGCGGCATTCACGGCGTCGGCGTGGCGCAGGCAGTCGCTGGAGCGGGGCATTCGGTCCTGCTGCTGGAGAAGAAAAAGCTCGCCGCCGGGACTTCGAGCCGCTCGAGCAAGCTGATTCACGGCGGCCTGCGCTACCTGGAGAGCGGGCAGTTTCACCTGGTGCGCGAGAGCCTGCGCGAACGGCGCATCCTGCTTTCCATCGCGCCCGAGCTCGTCGAACTCAAGCCGTTCTTCCTGCCGCTGTACCGGACCACGCGCCGGCAACCGTGGCAGCTGCGACTCGGGCTTTCGATCTATGCGTTGCTCGGCGGTCTCGGCCCGGAGTCGCGCTTCGCAAGCGTGCCGAAGAGCGAATGGGACTCGCTCGACGGCTTGCAGACACGCGGCCTTCGCACCGTGCTGCGTTACTTCGACGCGCAGACTGACGATCTCGCGCTCACGCGCGCGGTCATGCGCTCCGCCGAATATCTCGGCGCCGAGCGCGCCTCTCCCGCCGAGCTCTTCGCCGCCGAGGTGCGCGCTGATTCAGTGATCGCCCAGTACACCCACGACGGCGCACCGCAAGAGTGCGAAGCGCAGGTGCTGGTCAACGCCGCGGGCCCTTGGGTGAAGCGCGTGATGGATCGCATCACGCCGCGCATCGAGTCACCGTCGATCGAGCTGGTTCAGGGATCGCACATCCTGGTGCGCGATACGGTTCGCCAAGGGATCTACTACGTCGAAAGCCCGCGCGACGGTCGCGCGATCTTCGTGATGCCCTGGCGCAGCAACATGCTCGTCGGCACGACCGAGACGCGCTTTCGCGGCGATCCGGATGGCGTGCAGCCGCTCGCGGCGGAGAAGCATTACCTCGTGAACGTGCTGCGGCATTACTTTCCGCGCCACGCTCAGCTCACGGTCGGGGATCTGCTCGACTCATTTGCCGGCGTCCGCGTGCTGCCCGCCGGAAGAGGCCACGCCTTTCATCGTTCACGCGAGACGTTGTTGATTTGCGATCGCGATGATCACCCACGTGTGCTCGGCATCTACGGCGGCAAGCTCACCGGATATCGAGCCACTGCGGAGCAAGTCGTGCAACGAATCAGTGGCTCACTGCCGACGCGCAAGCCGCGCGGCGACACGCGCACGCTGCGACTCACACCTGACTGAGCGAGTGAGTTATGCGGCGGACGCCTGAAGAGTTAGCGGGCGCGCTAACGCGAAAGCAAATAGGCTAGCTAGCGCTGTGCGCGCACAAGTCACTGTTTAAAGCAGGACGGTTGGGCGTTGGCTGGGTGTGCCGGATGACCTCGGTGTCCCGTTCGGATTTGATTGCATTGATGGCAAGACGAGGGACAGCGCGATCGATGCGATGTCGGTGCCACGGCGTTTCATTCGTGTCGGGACGCCGAGGTCATCCGGGCACACCCGGCCGACGACCCAACCGGACTGCTCTTACTGCCCGGAGGCCTGCCGAAACTCCGGCAAGGCATCGTGCAGGAAATCGCCGAGGGTGCGGGCCGGTCGGCCGAGGAGACGGGGAATCGTGTCGGTGACTTCCATCGGCAGCGCACCGGCTGCCGCGTAGTCCCAGTATTC
>DATFRO010000089.1:0-37646 GCA_035263105.1 Steroidobacteraceae bacterium
CCGAGCCTGGGCAGCGGCCAGGGGCCCGACCCCGGCACCGTCGATTTCCCGCTCGCCTACGTGAAGCGCACGCTCCCGACCGACCCGATGGCGATGCAGCTCGAAGACAACGCCAAGGTCATGCGCACTTTCAACGTTGACGCCGACCTCTTCCTCCGTGACCGCGCGGCCCCGAGCGCCCCGGAGCACAACATCACCGAGCGCATCACCGGCGACACCGAACAATGGGATGTGCGCGACGTCGAGGCTTCCTACGACGGCACCAAGCTGATCTTCGCCATGCGCGGCCCCTTCGACCCGGATGCGGATGAAGAGGACCTGCCGAAGTGGGCGATCTGGGAGTACGACCATCCCACTGACACGCTGCGCCGCGTGATCCCCTCGGACACGGTGGCCAGCGAGGGCCACGATGTGGCGCCGCATTACCTGCCGGATGGACGCATTGTCTTCTCCTCGACCCGCCAACGGCAGTCGCGTGCCATCCTGCTCGACGAAGGCAAGCCGCAGTTCGCGGCTCAGGATGAGGATCGCAACGAGGACGCCTTCGTGCTGCACGTCATGAATGCCGACGGCAGCGACATCCACCAGATCTCCTTTAATCAGAGCAACGACCTCGATCCCGAGGTGCTCGCCAACGGCCGCGTGGTGTACACGCGCTGGGATCACGCGCCGGGTAACGACGAGATGAGCCTGTACCAGGTGAATCCGGACGGCACGGACCTGCAGCTCCTGTACGGCAAGCACAGCCACGAGAGCGCGACCGCAGGCGCTCCGGACATCCAGTTCCTGCAGGCGCACCAGCTGCTGAACGGCCAGGTGATGTCCCTGATCCGGCCGTTCGCCGGGACGCTCTTCGGCGGCGACCTGGTCAACATCGATACCTCGAACTACGTCGAGAACACCCAGCCGACGCTGCCGAACGTCGGGGTGCTGGCGGGACCGGCACAGGTCCCGGCCACCGTGAACGAAGTCCAGACCGACCCGACGCGCCCCTCGCGCGGCGGCCTCTTCAGCAGCGTGTACCCGCTGCAGGACGGCACCCACCGCATGCTGGTGAGCTGGAGCCTGTGCCGCGTGCTGGAGAACAATGTCATCGTTCCCTGCACCGACGATCGGCTGGCTAACCCGGCGACGCAGCCGGCGCCGCCGCTCTATGGCATCTGGATCTACGACCAGGATCGCAACACGCAGGTCCCGGTCGTGCCGCCGACGGAAGGCGTCATCATCAGCGATGTCGTCACCATGCAGCCGCGTACGCTCCCGCCTGTGATCCTCGACAAGGTGTCGGGCGTCGACCTCGATTCCACACTGGTGAGCGACGGCGTCGGCGTCCTGCACATCCACAGCGTCTACGACATCGACGGCGCCGATACCGCGCCGGGTGGCATCACGGCAGTGCGCAACCCGGGCACGACCACCGCGGATCAGCGGCCGGCGCGCTTCATCCGCATCGAGAAGGCGGTCTCGATGCCCGACCGCGACACGCTCGACTTCCGCAACACGGCGTTCGGCACCGTGAACTTCATGCGCGAGATCATCGGTTACGCCCCGGTGCAACCCGACGGTTCGGTGCGCGTGAAGGTACCCGCCAACGTCGCGCTCGACATTTCCATCCTGGACAAGAACGGCCGGCGCATCAGCCCGCGCCACAACAACTGGCTGCAGGTGCGCCCCGGCGAGGTCGTCGAATGCAACGGCTGCCATGCGACCACCGGCAACCGTTCGCACGGGCGCTCGAACCTGTTTGCGTCGGTGAACCCCGGCGCGCCGACCACCGGCCAGCCGTTCCCGAACACCGACCCGGCGCTGTTCGCCGATATGGGCGACACGATGGCGCAGACGCTCGATCGCTGGAGCTGCGCCAATGACAGCTGCAACGCGCTCTCCCCGAGCGTCGACGTGATCTTCGATGACGTCTGGACCGATCCGATGGTGCGCGCCAAGGACCCGAGCTTCAGCTACCGCTACGGGGCGCTGAAGACCACCTCACCGACCACGTCCGCGTGCATGACCAAGTGGTCGGCGGACTGCCGCATCGTGATCAATTACGAGAAGATCATTCACCCGCTGTGGGGCATCGACCGCACCGAGGATGCCAACAACGACGGCATGCCGGACGTGGACGCCAACGGCGTGGTGATCAATCACAAGTGCAATACTTGCCACGGCCCGAAGGATGCGATGGGCGCAGCGCAGATTCCCGCCGGCCAGCTCGACCTGAGCGATGGCGTCTCGAACGAGCAGGCGGACCATTTCAACTCGTATCGCGAATTGCTGTTTGGCGATAACGAACAGTGCCTTATCATGGGCGCGCTGCAGGACTGCCTGGTCCCGGGTCCGATCGACCCGGCGACGGGGCTCCCGACACAGGTAACGGTGCCGGTGAACCCGTCGATGGTGGCTGGCAGCGCGCGTAACTCGACGCGGTTCTTCAGCCGCTTCGATGGCAACGTGGGCACGGTGGACCATCGGACTTTCCTGACCGACGCGGAGAAGCGACTGATCGCGGAATGGCTGGACATTGGTGCCCAGTACTACAACAACCCGTTCGCCGCGCCGCTCAATTGATGGAATGCGGTGGCTTCCGCTCCTCGCACTGCTCGTCACTTGTCTACTCGCCGGACCGGCCCGTGCTGCTGAAGAGAAGTACGCACAGGTCGTCGTCGCCGATCCGTACATCGAACTGCACACGGGTCCCGGGCGTGGCTACCCCGTGTTCCACGTCGTGGAGCGCGGCGCGGCGGTCGAGGTCCTCAAGCGCCGCACCGACTGGTTCAAGGTGCGCACCGAGGACCGGCGCGAAGGCTGGGTCAGCCGCGAGCAGATGCTGCGCACGCTCCAGCCGGGTGGCGAACAGACCACCTTCAACGACGGCTCGCGCGAACAGTTCACCTCGCATCGCTGGGAGGCCGGCGTGCTCGCAGGCGATTTCGGCGGCGCCAGCGTCATCTCGATCTATGGCGCGCTCGCCTTCAATTCCCAGCTCTCGCTCGAGCTCGGCGCCGAACACGTGCTGGGCGAGTTCTCCAACAGTTACCTCGGCACGCTCGGGCTCACGCACACCTTCGTGCCGGAGTGGCGCGCCTCGCCCATATTCACGCTCGGCACCGGGATCATTCACACCGAGCCCAACGTCACGCTCGGGCAGGAAGAGGATCGCACCGACCAGGTCGGCTACGTCGGCCTCGGCGTGCGCGCCTACATCACGCGCCGCTTCATGTTCCGCGCCGAGTATCGCGCTTACGTAGTGTTCACCAGCCGCAACGACAACGAGGAAATCGACGAATGGAAAGCCGGGTTCGCGTTTTTCTTCTAGCGTGTGTCGCGCTGGCGGGCTGTGCGCATCGCGGCCCCGAGGAGATCTCCATCCCGCAGACGGAGAAGGAAGCCGGCGGCATCATCGTGCCGCAGGTGGAGCGACGCGAGATCAACCCGCCGAAGATCAAGAGCTCGAACTTCGAGATCGGCGCCTTCGCCGGCATCATGAGCATCGAGGACTTCGGCACCAACCCGCTGTATGGCGTGCAGCTCGCCTATCACATCGCGGAAGACCTGTTCGTCGAGGCCGCGGTCGGACGCACCGAAGCGGAGCTCTCCAGCATCGAAGAGCTCGCCAACGTGCGGGTAACCGAGGACCGCGACTTCACCTACTACAACATCTCCTTCGGCTACAACTTCCTGCCAGGCGAGATCTTCCTCGGCAGGAAGACCGCGATGAACTCCGCCCTGTACCTGATCGGCGGCATCGGCGGCACGCGCTTCGCGAAAGAGGACAAGTTCACGGTCAATTTCGGCGTCGGCGCCCGGGTGCTCGCCACCGACTGGCTGGCCCTGCACCTGGACTTCCGGGATCACATTTTTGCGACGGATCTGCTGGGAAGTAACAAGGCGACCAATAACCTTGAAGCCCATATCGGAATCACGGTTTTCTTCTGAAGGAAACTACGCGCTTTCCGGGTTCGAACTTGAGGAGGATGGGCACATGGTGAATCGCATCGGTCGCATCGCGCGGAGCGCCCTGCTCTGCGGCATCCTGGCAACATCTTTGTCGCTCGCTGGCGACGGTTCCGGCCCCGCGCCCAACTTCACGCTCGACAGCATGGCGGGCAAGCCCGTCGCGCTGAATCAGTTGAAGGGCCAGGTCGTGATGATCAACTTCTGGGCGACCTGGTGCGGCCCGTGCCGCACGGAGATGCCGTTGCTCGAACAGATGTACCGCAAGTACAAGCCGATGGGCTTCACGCTCCTCGGTGTGAACGTCGAGCCCGATTCGAGCGGCGCCGCGAACTGGCTGAAGGAAACGCCGGTCAGCTTCCCGATCCTCTTCGATCGCCAAAACGAAGTGAGCAAGCTCTACAATGTGAGCGGCATGCCGAGCTCGGTGTTCATCGATCGCAAGGGCAACATCCGTTCCCTGCATCGCGGCTACAAGGCCGGTGACGAGAACGGCTACCTCGACCAGGTGCGCGCGCTGATCCGGGAGTAAGGAGCCGCGCCGCCAACGGAGCCATCATGAGACGACTCGCCTTCAGCTTCCTCGCTCTCGCGCTCCTGATGCTCGCCGGTTGCAGTGGCGTCGAGCCGTGGGTGAAACCCTACGAGCGCGACCACCTCGCCGACCCGATCATGTCGTTGAGTCGTGACCCCGTGTCCGCCGCGTACATCGCGCACGTCTTCGAATCGCGCGAAGGCGCGCGCGGCGCGATCGGCAGCGCCGGCGGCGGTTGCGGCTGCAATTAGGCCGCCGACACTCGCCGGTGATGCGCAACCGACTCCACTGGCTCGCGGCCCTGGTTGCACTCGCCGGCATCGCCGGGCGCGCCGCTGCGGGCGTCCTGCCTGAAGACCGCGCCGACCTGCTCTACCACGTCTACGACGGAGGTGGCGTGCAGATCGACGGCCCCTCGCTCCTGGTGCGCAAGAGCTTCCTCGAGAAGGTCTCGGTGGTCGGCAATTACTACATGGACATGGTATCGAGCGCCTCGATCGACGTTGTCACCACCGCGAGCCCCTACAAGGAAAAACGCAAGCAATGGAGCCTCGGCGCCGATTACCTGCGCGGCAAGACCACCTACAGCGTCAACTACATCAACAGCCGCGAGAACGACTACGACGCGGACACCGCCTCCTTCAGCCTGAGCCAGGACATGTTCGGCGATCTCACCACCGTGACGCTCGGCTTCTCGCGCGGCTGGAACAAGGTGCGCCGGCGCAACGATCCCACGTTCGAGCAGCCGATGGACATGCGCTCCTACAGCGTCGGCGTGTCGCAGATCGTCACCAAGAACCTGATCATGGGCGCGGCCTTCGAGACCATCACGGATGAGGGCTTCCTCAACAATCCGTACCGCTCGGTGCGCTACGTCGATCCGACCAGCGGCACGGGTTACAGCTTCGAGCCCGAGATCTACCCGCGCACACATACCAGCAACGCGATCGCGGTCAACGCCAAGTACTACCTGCCGTTCCGTGCCGCGCTGAGCGGCGAGTACCGCTTCTACTCGGACACCTGGGGCATCGTCGCGCACACCGCCGACTTCGGCTACACGATGCCGTGGCAGAAGAAATGGACCTTCGATGCCGACGTGCGTTTCTACACCCAGGACCATGCCGACTTCTTCAGCGACCTGTTCCCGCGCTCCAACGCGCAGAACTTCGAGGGCCGCGACAAGGAACTGGCGACATTCGACAGCTACGCGCTCGGTCTCGGCGCGACCTACGAGTTCCCGGGCGGGCGCCCGCGCTTCGTGCAGAAGGGCACGCTCAACTTCAAGTTCGACCACATCTGGTTCGACTACAAAGACTTTCGCGACATCCGCGTGAGCGCGCCACCGGGGACGGAGCCGCTCTACAGCTTCGAAGCGAACGTCCTGCAGCTCTTCGCCTCGATCTGGTTCTAGCTGCGCTCAACGCCGTTTGAGCGCGGGTCGGACATTCGTCCCCTCAGCCAAGAACGCGCCGAAACCAAGGAGAGAACCTGCTCTTAGCGTTCACGGGGTGCGTTAGCTGACCCTTCGGTGAAGCGGGCCGGAGGATTGGCTCAGGGGACGAATGTCCAACCCCCACTCAAACGACCTGAACCTGCATAAGAACTAGTTCGAGTCGGGGTGCGCGAGGCCTTTCGAGTAGTAGATCTTCTCGTCCTTGTCGACCGCGATCACGTCGACGTCGCCGAGCGAGTCGAGCACGCGCATGCCTTCTTTGATGCCAAGCACGAAGATCGTCTTGGAGAGGCCGTCGGTGCGCGTCGCGTTCGGGCCGATGACCGTGACGCTGCGCACGGCGCTCGCAGGCTTGCCCGTCGCCGGCGAGAGAATGTGGTGGTAGCGCACGCCGTCGGCTTCGAAGAAGCGCTCGTAGTCGCCTGAAGTCGAGAGCGCCGCATCGACCAGCGGAATGCGCGCGATCACCTTGCCTTCCTGGCGCGGATCGCGAATGCCGACCATCCACGGCTTGCCGAAGCGGTCGCCGATGATGCGCGTATCGCCGCCCGCGGTGACGAATGCATGATCGACACCCGCTTTGCTCAGAATCTCGATGCCGCGATCCACCGCCCAGCCCTTCGCGATGCCGCCGAGATCGATGCGCACGCCGGGCTGGGTGAAGCGCACGCTGTGCGTCGCGGGATCCAAGATCACGTGCTTGTAGCTGACGGCGGGCAGCGCCTTGGCGATCTGCTCATCGGTCGGCTTGATGTGACGGCGGTAGTCGTACATGTAGCCGACGCTCGCGTACGTGATATCGAAAGCCCCTTCCGTGATGCGCGAGAACTCGAGCGCCGTCTGCAATAGCCCGAACAGGTCCTCTTCGACGACGACCGGATGGTTGGCCGCTTCGGCATTGACCTTCGAGACCTGGCTGGTCGGCTTGTAGGTGCTCATCAACTCGTCGATGCGGCGCATCTCGTCCATGACGCGCGTGATGAGCGCATCGCCCTGCGCGTGATCGGCGGCCCACACCTCGACCGCGATCCGCGTGCCCATGATGGCTTCTTCACGCGACACCCATTCGGCGCGCGCGGTGGTGGACGCGATGAGATTCAGGGCAAGGAAAGAGGAAAGGATGAGAGAAAGCCGGGTCAACTGCAGCTGCACGTCACTTCGCCTGCGAGGAACGACGGCGGATTATTGTCGATCCAGGGCCGCCTGCGGCAGAAAAAGAAACCGCGGTGTGCGTTGGAACGCACACCGCGGATTGCGCAGGACCCTACCCTACAAAGGATCCTCAGCGCGGGGGAACAGGCAGCGCGTCGCGACGCGACTGCAGGTAGGTGGCCATCGGCACATCGCTCCCGGGCACCCACAGGGGCTGGCGCTCGAGCGTCGTCGGCCGGCTGGAAAGCTCGGACTGGCCGGAAGTCTGCGCGGCCACCACCAGGCTTGCGGCGAGCACGAGGCCGGTGGCGGTGGCGAGCACTACGTGTCGAATCGTTCCCTTGGTCTTGCGGTTCACGGCGATTTCTCCGGTTTACTTGGGTGGAATGGGGAAAGGCACGTTGTCAGCGAGCTTGGGTGGAATCGGAAACGGCACGTTGTCAGTGAACTTCGGCGGAATCGGGAATGGGATGTTGTCGGCGGATACGCTGCCGGCGACTCCCATTCCAAGGGCCACCAGTACGGTGGCCGCAATGAGCTTGCGCATGGAATGACTCCCAAGTAGGGGTTGGGATGGTTGGTTGATCATCGATGGTCGAGGCCCGAGGCCTCCTCTAAAGGGAATAGCGAGAAAAGATCGGACGGTTTCTCATGTTTGGCAAAAATCTTTTCGCCTAGTTTTCTTGAATTTTAGTGTCAGTCGATTGTGCGACGCGACAGCGACGCCCGGCGAGCGCCGGAAAGGCCGACTTGTCCCTAGACTTTTCAGGCACTTGCTGTAATGTTCGGGGCAATCGTCAAGCGATCGCCGAGGGAGAAGGCGCCGACAGGCGCCCGTATGACGCGACCCAGCTCAGTGACGCAGCTGCTGCGCGATTGGCGCGAGGGGCAGTCCGACGCGCTCGACCGTCTCACCCCGCTGGTTTACGACGAATTGCGCCGCCTCGCCGATCGCTTCATGAAACGCGAGCGGCCGGGTCACACCTTGCAGGCGACCGCCATCGTGCACGAGGCGTACGAGCGCCTCACGGACATGGATATCCCGTGGGCGGACCGCCAGCATTTCTTCTCTATCGCCGCGCGTCTCATGCGCCGCATCCTCGTGGATCACGCCAAGCAGCGTGCCACCAACAAGCGCGCGGGCAACGTCACGGTCTTCGAGCTCCAGGATCACGACACCGAGATCGCGGACATCGGCTTCGGCATCGTCGAGATCGACCAGGCGCTCAACCAGCTGGCCGCGGTCGACCGCCGACTCGCGGATATCGTCGAGGTCCACTACTTCGCCGGGCTCAGCCCCGAGGAAACGGCCGCCACGCTCGGGATCTCGTTGACGACCTTCCACCGCGAATTGCGCACCGCCAAGGCGTGGCTCACCAAGACGATCCGCGCCGCCCTGCATGACACCTGAGCGCTGGCAAGAGATCCGCGACGCTTTCCACCGCGTGGTGGAGAGCCCGCCCGCCGAGCGCGACGCCGTGCTGAAAACACTCTGCGGCGCCGACGCGGAGCTGCGCCGCGAGGTCGAGGCGATGCTCGCCTCCGATGCGGACAGCGATCGTCACCTGCGAGCCGCCATCGGCGGCGCGGTGGCGCATGTGGTCGAGCACCAGCGCACCAGCCTCATCGGGACCCTCCTCGGCGGTTATCGCGTGACCGGTGTGCTCGGTCACGGCGGCATGGGCACGGTCTATCTCGCGGAGCGCGCCGACCGGCAGTTCCAGCAGCGCGTGGCGATCAAACTGGTGGAACAGATGGCGGTGCATCCGCAGCTGCGCACGCGCCTGCGGGCCGAGCGGCAGATCCTCGCCAACCTCGAGCATCCGTACATCGCACACCTGATCGACGGCGGGGAGAACGAGGCCGGCATCCCCTACCTCGTGATCGAGTACATCGATGGCCAGCCCATCGACGAGTACTGCCGAACGCGCAAGCTGGGCATCCGCGCGCGCCTGCAACTGTTCGAGAAGGTCTGCGCAGCGGTCGACTACGCGCATCGCAACCTGATCGTGCATCGCGACTTGAAGCCGCAGAACATTCTCGTGACGGCGGACGGCACGCCGAAGCTGCTCGACTTCGGCATCGCCAAGCTCCTCGCCCCGGAGCCCGCCGCCTACACGCTCGCGGTGACGCGGCTGCAGGATCGCCTGCTGACGCCCGAGCACGCCGCCCCCGAACAGGTACTCGGCCGGCCCATCACCATCGCCACGGACGTCTACGCGCTCGGCGTGCTGCTCTACCAGCTGCTCTGCGATCGCTCGCCGTACGCGTTGCACAGCTCGACGCTCCAGGGACTCGAGCGGGCGATCTGCAACGAAGATCCTCCGCGCCCCAGCAACCTGTTCCGCTCGGGGCGCGCCCGCGCGCTCCTCGAGGCTGGCGGATTCGATCCGCAATCGGCGGCGAACGAGCGTGGCACCTCGGTGGAGCGGCTGCGCCGCGCGCTGGCGGGAGATCTCGACGAGATCGTTCTCAAGGCGATGCGCAAGGAGCCCGAGGCGCGCTATGGCACGGCGGCACTCCTCGCCGCGGACCTGAGGCGTCATCTCGAAGGCGAGCTCGTGACCGCTCGCCAGGGGAGCGGCCGTTACCGGGCCTACACGTTCGTGCGACGCAATGCGGCGGCGGTGGCGCTGGTGTCGACCGTGATCGTGGCGCTCGCCGGTTTCGCGGGCCTCATGTGGTCGCAACAGCAGCAGCTCAAGGCGCAACGCGATCTCGCCGACCAGGAGCGCGATCGGGCGACGCAGGTGTCGTCCTTCATGGTCGACATCTTTTCCGCGGCGGACCCGTTCAAGGCGCAGGGCCGTGAGTTCACTGCCTCGGAGCTCCTCGATCGGGGCGCGGCGAAGATTCTTGCGGACCTGAACCAGCAGCCCGAGGTGCGCGCGCAGATGCTCGACAGCATCGGCTATGCGTATCAGCGCCAGGGCAACCAGGACAAAGCCATCCCGCTCCTCGAGCAATCGCTGCAGATCCGCCGGCAGGCGGCCACGGGTCCGACGCCGTTGCTGGTCACGAGCCTGCGCAACCTCGCGGATGCGCTGCGCATGGCCGGAAAGGCGGCCTCGGCCGAAGGCTACTACCGGCAGGCGCTGGCCATGAGCCAGGAGCTGTTCGGTGAGCGCGACCCGCGCGTCGCCGACGTCATGGTCGGACTCGGGCGCCTCCTCTATCCAAACCCGGCGCACATCGGAGAGGCCGAGCAGCTGCTCGAGAACGCACTGGCGATCTACCGCGACAAGCTCGGTCCCCAGGACAGCGAAGTGGCGTCGACGCTCTCCGACCTCGGCAACCTGATGCTGTGGAAGGACGACCTGGCGAGCGCCGAGCAGTATCACCGCCAGGCGCTGCGCATCTACCAGGCAACGGTGCCGCGCACGCACCCCGACTATGCGCAGACGCTCGGTTCACTCGGCTACGAGCTGATGCGTCGCGGCAGTCTCACCGAGGCCGAACGCATGCTGAACGAAGCGCTCGACCTCAAGCGCCAGGTGTTCGGCAACGGGTCGGCGCAGCTCTCGGGCGTGCTGCAGTCGCTCGCCGACCTGCACGACCAGCGCGGGGAGCTGAAAGAAGCCATGGCGCTCGAGAGCGAGGCGCTGACCATCAGCCAGCACAGCGCCGGCGAGCGCGCGGTCGAGACCGGCGTCTTCTTCGACTCACTGGCGCGCCTGCAGTGGAAGGCCGGCATGCCCGAGGAGGCACGCGGTAATGTCCTCGCGGCGCTCAGCATCTACGCAGAGAAGCTCCCCACGGACCACCCCTACGTCGCCTCCTCCGAGCAGCTGCTGGGCGAAATTCATCTCGCTTCCGGCGATGCGCGGGCCGCCATCGTGCCACTGCGGCATTCGCTCGATGTGTGCACTCGCACCTACGGCGCCGAGAGCTGGCGCACGGCTCGTGCCCAGAGCGCGCTCGGCGCCGCGCTGGCAGCGACCGACAACGCCGCGGAAGCGGAGCCGTTGCTCGTCGTGGGCTATCGCACGCTGCGCGCTCAGCTCGGGAACGACGACGAGCGCACGCAGCTGGCGCGCAAGCGCGTGCTGAAGTTCCTGACCGCCCAGGGGCGCGCCGCGGAAGCGGACCGAGTGCTCGCCAACAACTAGGGACGCTCCGCAGACCTTCCTGGCGCGGGCTCCGTCCTACGGTAAGATCCGCGGCGGGAACCGATCCGCCGTCCAGCGGTCGCACACTGCGACTGCCACGGCGTCACGCATAACGCGGGGGAATCAATGCCGAGCTATCGTTTTTCCTTCTCTCTCCTGGTCCTGATGCTGCTTCCGATGCTGGCGAGTGCGCAGACGCGCGAAGAAGCGCGATTGCTGCTGGCCACGCAGGTCGTCGAAGACCTCAGCGCGATGCCCGACCAGCGCGCACCGGACTGGCTGTTGGCACGCGCGCACGGCATCGCCGTGATCCCGAACGTCGTCAAGGTCGGACTCGGGATCGGCGGTCGCGGCGGCAAGGGTGTGCTCGTCGTGCGCAACAAGGAGGGCGGTTGGAGCAACCCCGTCTTCATCACCCTGGGTGGCGGCAGCTTCGGCTGGCAGGCCGGCGTCCAGGAAGCGGACATCCTGCTGGTGCTCACCACCGAGCGCAGCGTCGAAGGCATCACCGGTGGCAAGTTCACACTGGGTGCGGACGCTTCGGTCGCCGCCGGACCGGTCGGCCGACAGACCTCCGCGGCCACGGACGTGAACTTGTCCGAGGTCTACTCCTATTCGCGCGCCAAGGGCCTGTTCGCCGGCATCGCGATCGACGGTTCGGCGATGGCCATCGACAAGAAAGCGAACGCTGCCTTCTACGGCACGCCGGACATCAAGACGGATGACATCCTGGCGAGCACTGCGCCGCCGCCGCCCGCGGCACGTCGCTTCATCGAGATCCTGGATAACGGCTCACGCCGGGTGTCGAACGCTACGGCGCCGGCCGAGGGAAGCGCACCGGCCAGCACTTCAGCGGCGCAACCGTCGGCACCGTCAGCACCGAAGACACCGGAAACTCCGCCCGCCGCTTCGGAGACCAAGACCTACCCGATGGAAGATCCCAATCCGGGCCAGGAGCCACCGCACTAGAAGTGCGCGCGTAGTTCCACGCGCAGCGTGCGCGGTTCGACCGGGTGCAGGTGAATGTCGGCGACCGGCGCCGGCTCGCCCTGCAGCTGGCTCTCGTAGTAGTAGCTGATGTCGTTGTCCTTCGCGTCGAACACATTCAGCAGGCTGACGGCGGCGCTCAGCCATTTCGTGATTCGATACCCCGCGTCGAGGTTGAGCACGGTCGTGCTGTCTGAGCGCACGCTGTTGTCCTCGATCAGCGGCGCACTGCCGAGATAGCGCAGGCGCGCGCCGCCAAACCAGCCGGACGGATGATCGATCGCGAGGCCCGCGGACGCGACGCCTTGCACCGCGCCGGGAATGCGATCGCCCGCCGGATCTTCATCGGTGAAGCGCGCGTGCGACCACGCGAAGTCGACGTCGAGGATCAGCCACTGGATCGGCTGCGCGTACAAGCCGAGCTCCACGCCATAGCGGCGGCTCGCACGACTCGCCTCAGTGGTTCCGCCGTCGCCGACGAACAGGAGCTCGGAGTCCAGGTCCAGGTCCCATAGCGCCGCGGACACTTGCCATCCCGGATGCACCACCACGCGCGTGCCGAGCTCGGTGCCCTTGGCGCGCACCAGTGGATCGACGCGTTGCGCAGGCGTGACGCCGTCGCTCGGGTCGACCGTGATCGTCGTGCCGCGCGCGTCATTACTGTGAAAACCCCAACCGTAGTCGAAGAACAGCTCCGCGCGCGGCGACAGCGAGTACACACTCGAGAACTTGGGACTGACGATGCTGTCGTTCGCCTGGCCGGAATTGGCCGCGAGGTCGCTGTCGACATCGAAGTCGAACGCATCGAAACGCACGCCGAGATTGGTGCGCAGTCGCTCCGACCAGCGCACATCCTCACCGACGAAAGCGGAGTAGCTCGTCTGGCGCACGTTGTCCTGGCGGATGGTGCCGATGCGTTCGCGCTGCACGGTGCGATACAGCCCGACGGTGTCGATGTCATCGCGACGCACCTCGACGCCGGCCGCCAGTTCTCCGGCGAATGGACCGAGCGGCAGATCGCGACCGTAAGTGAGGCGGCCGCCAAAAGCGCGGCGGTCGTCGAACTGCTCGAACTGGTCGCCATTCACCGGATCGGTGAAGTAGGTGAAGTTCGAGAACAGGTCGAGGTCGTACTTGAGACCGTAAACAGAAGCGCGCCAGCGACTCGCGTCTCCCGCGTGCTGCCAGCTCGCCGACAGGCTGTAGCGGCTGGAGTTGCCGCCATCGGTCGGATCGATGAAGCCGAAGCGATCGATGAGCCCGGAGTCGATCGCGCGCTGCGGCACCTGGTCGGTCGAACGCCAGTCGCCTTCGTAGGCCATGCCCTCGACCGCCCAGCCGTTGTCGCTGTCGCCGCGTGAATAGCGCAGCACCGCGTTGCGGCGCTTGAGATCCTCGGGCAGATCCCACGGGCCATCCGCGGTGGCGTACTCGAGCCCGTAGAGCAATGAGCCACCGCCGAGCGTCGGCGATCCGGCGATGACCGCACGCCGGTAGTTATCTTCGCCGCCCGAGACCGAAATCAGGTTGTCCGGGAGCGACTCCGCGTAGTGCAGGTCCATGGAGCCCGCCGCGGAGAAGTTGCCCTCTTCGAGATGGTGCGTGCCCTTGCGATACTCGATGCTGCCGATCAGCTCCGGGATGACGAAGTTGATGTCGCTGTAGCCCTGGCCGTGCGCGTGCGTCGGCATGTTGACCGGCATGTCTTCCACGCGCGTCGCGAGGTCGGTGCCGTGATCAAGGTTGAAGCCGCGCAGGAAATACTGGTTGGCTTTGCCGCTGCCGCTGTGCTGCGTGACGATGAGACCCGGCACGACCTCGAGCAGCTCGCCGGTGCGCAGGATCGGTCGATGCTCGAGCTGCTCGCGCAGCACCACGCCATCGCTCGCCGACTCGGGCTGGCCTTCCAGACGGGTGCCCGTCACTTCGATTTCGCCGATGCGCGCGCCTGGTACGCCTCCGGCGATCGCCTGGCCGGCCGCGAGCAGCAGCATCCCTACCATCAACTGACGCATCCGCAACCTCTTTCGCCGAGCCGCGGGATTCTCCCGGCATCCTGTTTCTGATTCGTGACAGCGGCCGGTTCGTGAGCCGGGCGTATTCGGATTCGGCCGTTCAGCCGAGGCGCTGCATCAGCCACGCCCCCGCGAGCACCGCGACCGCGATCGACATGGCGGGCACGATCCGGCGCGGATACAGAGGGGACTGACGGGCAGCATAGAGGATCGGCAGCGTCAGCAACACGATCGCGAGCTGACCCATCTCCACGCCGAGGTTGAATCCGGCCAGCGGCCACGCGAGCGACGCCGCGGACAGGTCGAGCTCGCGCAGCACGTTGGCGAAGCCGAACCCGTGCAACAGGCCGAATCCGAAGGCGAGGAACGTGCCGCGGCTGGCGAGGCGTGGAAGCAAGTTGATGAGACCGGCGACGATCACCGATGCGGCGATGCCCGCCTCGATCGGCCGTTCCGGGGGCACGAGAACCCCGAGGGTCGCGAGCGACAGCGTGATCGAATGCGCGACGGTGAATGCGGTCACGATGCGCAGGACTGTGCCGGCCACCGATCGCCACTGCCGGGCGGGTTGCCATCCGTCGTCCCCGTCGCGGGGAATCAGCACGGCCGGCAACAGCAGCAGGAGCAGGAATGCGATGTGGTCGTAGCCGATCCAGATGTGACGCACCCCCTCGCGCAGGAATTTCAACAGCGTGTGCAGCGGAGCGGCGGCCTCGCGGGAAATCTCCGCGTGCGGCACTGTGGGTGTCAGTACGGTCGAGCTCACCGTCGAACCCAGGGCAAACTTCAGCAGCACCCGATGCGTGGCGTCACGCTCGAAAAAGAGTCGCGACGCGACGCTGAAAGGCGCCGCGGCTGCCGGACATTGCCCCGTGAACCGGAGCACGAGGTAGTAGCCATCGCTCCGTTCGTTGAGCAGGTCGGTTCCTGCGGCCAGCGTGCACCGTTCCTGACCCACGGCGATCTCGAGCCGCGGCAGGACGTAACCCGCCGTACTCGAGGACGCTCGCGCGACTTCACGCCAGGTCACCACGCCATCGCCATCGAGGTCGAGACTCACCACGTCGTTGAGCTCCGCGATGCGTACTTCCCAGCTTCCGGCAAGATGGCGGCCCTTTGGATCCGCGTCGATCGTGAGATAGCTCGCGCCCAGCGAGTGACCAAGCACGATGCCCGGCACGAATAACAGCGCGAGAGACAGCATCCAGGTACGCATGGCTCAGAACGCGCTCGACGGGCGCGCCAGCAGGGCGGTGAGCTTCACGTCCTGGTAGCGCGTGCGCTGCTGCCAGTCAGCCACCTCACCGATGGAGGCGGTATCGCCCGCCGCGATCGCGCACTCGACCAGCAGGCGCGCATCGGCGGGTTCGCGTTGCTGAGTCCAGTTCTCGCGTGCGGCTTGCAATGCGGCGGCCGGATTCGCCCGCACTCTCAGGTTGAAGCGCGCCAGATCGCGCGCGTGGATGCGCTCGCCGCGCGCCCGTGCGCCCGCAAAGCGCTCGATCAGCACTGCGACGTCGGCGTTCGGCACGCGGTTGCCGGTCGCCGCATGCGCTTCCGCCAGGCGGAGCAGCGCGCTCTCACTCTGGGGCATGCCGCCGAGGAGCGCGGGGACTTCCGTGGCGCGACGCTGCGCGAGCAGGAGGTCGGCCAGCGCCAGCCGTGCAAAATGGTCGTACGGATTCTCGCTGACCGCGCGTCGCAGGCTCCCCTCCGCCGCCGTCATGTCTCCAGTGCGCTCCTCGAGATCGGCGAGCGTCGTGAGCAGCCAGCCGGAATAGCGCGGCGGGAGCGACGGCAGTCGCGCCATCAGTCCGGTCAGCAACGTGCGCGCGCGCTCGATCTGGCCCGTCATCCCGAGCACCTGCGCCACGCAGACGCTGCCCGCGAGGCTGTCACCGCCGCTCAGCACCTCGACACAGTCGCGGCGCGCTGCGGTGAAGTCTCCCGCGGCCTGGCGAATGGCGGCGCGCATCAGGTGCGCGCGGGCGTTGCGCGGTTCGAAGAGGAGTGCCTGCTCGATCTGCGCGAGTGCCGGCGTGTATTCGTGCCGGTATTGCAGGATGTCGGCGAGCTGCAAGCGGAGTTCCGCGGGCGCGGTGGACGCTTTGAGCGGCTGCGCGAGCAGCGTCTCGGCGCGGCCGAAGTAACGCGGCTCGGCGGTGCGGCGGCCGAGCTCGATGTAACTCTCGACGAGGTCGTAGAGCCGCGACGGCTCTTCGCCTTGCGATTGCACGGCAGCCTCGAGTTGCGAAGCGCGCTTCAAGAGCGGATCACTCGGCACGTGCAGGACGACGAGCGAGGCGTCTGTGGGCACGAAGGGTTGCGCGTGGGCCGCGCCCTGCAGGGCGGCAAAGGCGATGAGCGCCAGCGAAGTTGCCCGGATGCGTCGCATGAAATCCCCGTGGAAGAAAAGCAGAGGGCCGGTCATCCGGCCCTCTGCACAGTGCGTCAGAACAAGCTGTCGAAGGCCGTCGGGTTGTCGTTCGCGTCGCCGTCGAGCGTGAAGCCCTTGAGCGTGCGCACGTCCGAATCCTCGGCCGCCGCGTAGGTGTCGTTCGTGAACTGCGTGAAGGACCGGAAAACCGGTTTCACGCTCACGAGGAAACTGCGCGTGACGGATTGTCCCGCGCCGTCCCTGGCACTGACGCTGATGGTCGCGTCGCCGATCGCCGCTTCCATCGGCGTGATGGTCAGGGTGCGCGAGCCGCCCGAGCCATCGAGCACCAGCCCCTCGGGCGCGATGATGCTCGTGTCCGAGGAAGTCACCGTGACGCCGAGGCCGGCCGCGGGGGTTTCCCGGTCGCTGATGCCGAACGGCAGTGGCGCAGTCGATGTGTCCTGATCGAGCGACTGATCTGCGATCACTGTCAGTGCCGGCGGTCCATCGACCGGTGCGGGCATGGACGTGCGCCCGCTGTTCCCGCCGCAGCCGGCCACGACACTGGCCATCAGCAGAAGTGCGATGCGAAGTGAGTTGTTCATGGTCGTTACCCTCTGCTTGCCAGCTCAGTTGGCCGAGCCGGCGAACGGCACGCGCAGGTACGGGAAGCGCGTGTCGAAGTCGGCGGCGCTCACCGGTGCGCCGTCGGTGAACGGCACGTTGCCGACCGGTGCGTCAGCGGGCTTGCAGAGGCCGAGATCCGTCGGTTGACCGTTGACCGGGATCGGGTAGCAGAGCGCGCCCATCACGACCCGCAGTGCGACGTCGACCACGTCATCGCCCGGACGGCGGCCGTTCGGGAATCCAGCCAGGTCTCCGCCCGCAACGCCGAAGGTGCTCTGTTGCGCGGCGGCTGTCGCAGGAATCCCCGTGTTGAGGCGCTGCATCTCCGAAGGCGTGACCTTCGCCAGCTGATTGACTCCCTTGAAGCCGGTGAGGAATGCCGTCACCAGGTCGTTGCGCGGGAAGTTCGAGGGCGCGAGGTTCGGGATGTTGGCGCCCAATGTCTGGTTGACCGCGTCGCGGAACAGCACGTCGAGGAGCGCCGGCAGCGTCGGGTTCGTCACATACGTCGCGAACTGACCATCGTCCTTCGGTTCGCTGGCGTTGAAGCGGTCCTTGTCGGGAATGCCGATCACCAGCTCGTTGACGAGTGGCATCGACAGGCGCGACTGCTGCGTGAACGACCCGCCGTTGATTTCCGGGCGGCTGAAGGTCGGCTTCGGATTGAGAATGCGCGCCTGGCGCAGGCTCGCGCTGGTCCACGCGCCGATCACCCCGTTGCCGGTGCCCTTGAGGCACGCGGCCGGGACTTCGAGCGCGAGCGTGGTGATGTTCGCGCCGCGGATCGTGTCGTTGGCGCGATCCTGGGTGATGCCACCCGGAAAGCCCTTCCCGTCACCTGCGCCCGGAGCGCTGTCGCCCTCGACCGGCACCAGGTTGACGAGATCGAACACCTTGCCGAGGTTGACGGCGAACGGCTCATCGCGCTGCCCAACGAATACGCGTCCCTGGCCTGAGCAACCGGGAATCGAGACGTCGTACAGGAAGCTGCGCGCATAGGATTCGTAGGCCGTCGAGTCACCAAAAGTCTTGGTGCCGACGTAGTCGAACGGCTTGCCGAACGTCGCGCTGCCGTTGGCCACGTTGGTCACCGCGACGCCCTGGCCGTGGTGGCGGTCGCCGCGCACCAGCGTGAGCGTGTACGACTCGCGGAAGTTGAGCGCGCCATTGTTCGTCGCGCTCACCTGCCCGACATTCTTGAGCGGCACCGCGACCGCCTGCTGGCTGCCGTTCGGACCGATGTTGAGCTTGATTCCCTGGTTGTTGTTCGCGAGGGTGTTGCTGAAACGGAACTGGAAGGTGAGGTCCTCGCGCGCATCGCCGTCGTTGTCGACGTGGATCTCGTAGAGCGCGGAAGGATCGAGCGCGAAGTAGTTCGGCCCGCCGTACGGATCCTCGAGCGGAATGTAGTCGGCCAGGAGCGTGACGTAGCCCTCGCGGCCCGGCTCGTAGCTCATGAACATGTAGAAGTCGGTGGAATCGATGGTCGGGAAGCGCGTGATGTTCGGCGCTTCGCGGTGGCTGGAGGCGGTCGCAAGCAGCGGTATCGCGGCGGCAGCCAGCGCGGCGATCCAGCGGGCGTGATCTCTCATGGTCTTTCCCTCGGGCTCGACATGAACCCTGTCACGCCGTCTGTTCGCCCGGCTCCCCCGACTGGATTCAAAACGGCCCGCGGTTTCTGGCGGCACCCGCGCGCAGGATTTATAGTGCGGCCATGAAGGTCCTGAAGCTGGTCCTCGTCGCCGTCGCGGCAGTCGTCCTGCTTCTGGTTCTCCTCGGCCTGTTCCTGCCCTCCTCCGCGCACGTCGAGCGCAGCGTGAGCATCACGGCTCCGCCCGCGCAGGTGTACGAAATCGTCAACGACCTGCATCGCTTCAACGACTGGTCGCCCTGGTTCGAGAAGGATCCGCGGGCGAGGTACACGTACGGCGGACCGGAGAACGGTGTGGGCTCGAAGGTCGAATGGAGCAGCACCGTGTCGTCCGTCGGCACCGGTTCACAGGAGATCGTCGAGTCGGTGCCCAACCAGCGCGTGCGCACCAAGCTCGACTTCGGCGGCAGCGGCGATGCGCAGGCCGAGGTGTTGATTGCGCCGGACGGCGCCGGCAGCCGTGTGACATGGGCGCTCGATACGAAGTTCGGTCGCAATCTCATCGGCCGCTACTTCGGGCTGGCGATGGATTCGATGGTTGGCCCCGACTACGAGCAGGGGCTCGGCAAGCTCAAGGCGCTGGCCGAGGCGGCGCTACCGCCACCCGCTGCCGAGGCCTTCGACATCACCGAAGTCGATCTGCAGCCGCGTGACATCGCCTATGTCGAAGGCACCAGCAGTCTCGATCCCGCGGCCATCGCCAACGCGCTGGCCGCGGCCTACGCGCAGATCGATGCCTTCATGCATGTGAATGCGCTGACGCAGAAGGGCGCGCCGCTCGCCATCAATCGCTTCTACGACGAGAGCGGCTGGGGCTTCCAGGCCGGCATTCCGATCGCGGGCCTCACCGACAAGAGCCGCGGCGCCGGCACGACGGGGATCGTGAAGCTCGGGCACACGTACGCGGGCCATGCACTCAAGGGTGTGCACATCGGCGACAACTCCACGTTGCCGGATGCCTATCGCGCACTCGAGGATTACATGGTCGCGAAGGGTCTCGATTCGAACGGCTCGTCGTGGGAGGAATACGCGAGCGATCCCGTGACCACGCCGCCGGAGAAGCGCCAGACCGAAGTGTTCATGCCGGTGAAGCCGGCAACGGCGGCGCCGGCGAGCGCCGGCGCCGCGCACTGAGCTCAGAACGCCGATGCGGTGAGCTCGATGTCGGCGTGCTTCCAGGCTTCGCGCTGCTCGGCAGCGGCCTTCGCGCTTTCGGCAGTCTTGTTCTGCGCCTTGAGCGCCGCGCTCAGCCCATAGAGCGCCCAGCCATTCGCCGGATTGCGCAGCAGGTCTTCGCGATACACCGCCTCCGCCTCGCCGGGGCGATTGGCCGCGAGCAGCTGCGCACCCAAGATGTGCCGCACCGGGAAAAACCAGTCGCGCGGTTCGTCGTACGACAGCTTGTCCTCGCGTGCTACGGCATCTTGCAACTGCTTGATCGCCTCGTCTGAGCGCTGTTCGGCCATGGCGATGCGCGCGTGCACGATGGCGATCGCGACGCCGAGAACATCCTGCGTCGTGTTGAAGCCGGCGACGGCATCGGCGGGAATGCTCGCGTTGAGCTTCTCGAGATCAGCGAGCGTCGCCTTCGCTTCCGCGAGCTGGCCCTTGGCCGCGTGCGCCACGCCCTTGCCGTAGAGATAGCCGCCGGTGAGCGCCTGCAGCTTCGGGTTGGGTGCGGGCTTGGCCAGCATCTCGTCCCACAGGCCAAAGCGCACCGCCGCCGCGTATTCCTCGGCGAGCAGCCAGTCGAACCCGGGCATCGCTAGCAGCATCTCGTCGGAGATGGTGCGCCGCGAGTTGCGCACCGCCTCGAGCGTCTCTGCCTTGCGGCCCTCCATCGCGGTGGAGAACGCGAGGAACTGGTAGTTGTGCCCCGTGTACATCACGTAGTAATCGGGCGGATGCGTCTGCTTGAAGTACTTTTCATCCGCCGCTGCGCCGAGGCGGTTGGCCTCGGCCGCCTCCTCGTAGCGACCGACGCGCTGCAGGATGTGCGCCGGCATGTGCTCGAGGTGTCCGGCGGAGGGCATCATGCCGCGCAGACGCTCCGCGGCGGCCACGGCACGATCCGGATGCGGCGACGCTTCCAGCGTGTGCACGTAGTAGTGATTGGCGCCGGGATGTTGCGGGTCGTGCGCCAGCACGAACTCGAGCGCCTTCTGGATCTCGGCGGTCCCGGCCGAGGGCTTGCCGTCGGGACTCCAGAGCTTCCACGGCGTGATGTTCATGAGTGCTTCCGCGTACAACGTCCGCACGTCGAGGTCGTCGGGAAACTGTTGCGCGACGCCTTTCATCGCATCGGCATAAGCGCCGAGCACGGGCGCGGAATTGGAGGGATCGAGCGGACGCGAGTTCGGGTAGCGCAAGGCCAGGGCCTTGATCAGCGCCTGTTCGACCGGCGTCGCGTGCGAGGCATTCTGCTCTGCGAGCTGCACCGCCGAGAACGCCACGTTGGCGCGCGGTTCCACCATGATCGGCAGGTTGTAGTTGGGGCCGACCGTGAGCGCCACACCCCAGTAACACGAGGCACACGCGGGATCGAGCTCGGTCGCGCGCGCGAACGAGCGCGTCGACTCATCGTGGTTGAAGGCCCAGAGAAAGCGCATCCCCTGGTCGAAGTATTGCTGCGCCTCGGGTGAGGAAGTGGTGATCTTGCGATGAAAGGTCCCGAGACCCTCGTACAATGCAGCACCGCGCGCCCAGTCGCCCATCGACAGCGGGAGGCTGGGCATCGCCGCGTGGTCGTCCGGCATGGATTGCCCCGCGGCTGCGGGTGGTGAAGAATTCGCAGCGGCGGTCGGTGGCCTGCCGCCGCCGCCGCAACCGCTGGCGAGTGCGACACTCAGAATGAGAAGGGTGCCGAAAGTGCGCTGCATGATTCGTTCTCCAGCCATCCCACGCAGCCGCGCACTCTAGCAGCGGACGCAACGGGCGGCGCAATTGTTAAAGGAAGCTTAATCCCATGGAGTGCCGATGATCGAGATCAGACGCAGTGGCGAGCGCGGCTTTGCCGATCACGGCTGGCTCAAGTCGTTTCACAGTTTTTCCTTCGCGCAGTACTTCGATCCCCAGCATGTCGAGTTCGGTCCGCTGCGCGTCATCAACGAGGATCGCGTGGCGGCGGGCGCCGGATTCGGCACGCATGCGCACCGCGACATGGAGATCATCAGCTATGTGCTGGACGGCGCGCTCGCGCACCAGGACTCGATGGGCAACGGCTCCGTGATCCGCCCCGGCGATGTGCAGCGCATGAGCGCGGGCACCGGAGTGACGCACAGCGAATTCAATCCCTCGCGCACCGAGGGCGTGCACTTCCTGCAGATCTGGATCCAGCCCGAGCAGCGCGGCATCGCTCCGGGTTACGAGGAAAAGCAGTTTGCGGCGGCCGAGAAACGCGGACGCCTGCGCCTCATCGCCTCGCCTGATCGCGCGGACGGCTCGGTGCTGATCCACCAGGACGCGCGCGTGTATGCGGGCCTGTTCGACGGCACCGAGAGCGCGACGTTGTCGATCGCGGCGGGCCGCCGGGTCTATGTGCATGTCGCACGCGGATCCGTGAAAGCCAACGAAGCTGCCCTCCAGGCGGGTGATGCAATGAAGGCGACCGGCATCCGGTCCCTGACATTACAGGACGGGCGCGATGCGGAGGTCCTGGTATTCGACTTGCCGGGCGAGTTGCATTAGAGGTTCACTCAACCATACGAAATTGGCGCCGCCATGGGCGGACGCCCAACGACCAGGGGGAAGATCAATGCGAAGACGTACGTTCTGCGCCGCTGCGGCGGGTGCCATCGCGGTCACGACACTACCCATGAAGCGCCTGTTCGCCGCCGAAGCGGCTGCGGACGTCCCGGCGCTCGGGCCCGACCGCAAGCAGGTCATCCTCAAGGCTTCGGACATCGATGATCTGCGCGCGGCGATGCGCGGCGACGTGCTGACCGCGGGCCAGGACGGCTACGACACCGCGCGTCGCGTCTGGAACGGCGCCTTCGATCGCAAGCCCGCGGTGATCGCGCGCTGCACCGGCGCTGCGGACGTGGTCCTGGCGGTGAATTTTGCGCGTGCACACGACCTGCTGGTCGCGGTGCGCGGTGGCGGTCACAGTCTTTCAGGCCAATCGGTGTGCGACGGCGGCATGATGATCGACCTCGCGCCGATGCAGAGCGTGCACGTCGACCCGGTGGGCAAGATCGCGCGCGTCGAGCCGGGTGTGCTCCTCGGCAAGCTCGATCATGAAGCACAGGCGTTCGGACTCGCGACGCCGGCCGGCACGGTATCGCATACCGGTGCCGCGGGGCTCACGCTCGGCGGCGGCTTCGGTCGCATCGCGCGCCGCTACGGCCTGGCCTGTGACAACGTGGTCGCGGCCGACGTGATCAGCGCGGGCGGCAAGCTGGTGCGCACCGGCGTGAAGGACAATCCCGACCTGCTGTGGGGGCTGCGAGGCGGGGGCGGCAATTTCGGCATCGTCACCTCCTTCGAATACAAGCTCCATGCGGTCGATCCCAACATGTATGGCGGCCCGCTGATCTTTCCGCTCGAGGTGGCGCGCGACGTCCTGAAGTTTTTCTCCGGATACATCGGCAGCGCACCCGATGAGCTGTACACGGACGTCTTCCTCGCCGGCACGCCCGATGGGCACAAGGCTCTGATCTTCGATGTCTGCTACAGCGGCCCGCTGCAGGACGCGGAACGCGTGCTGAAACCCCTGCGCGAAATTCGCAAACCCATCATGGACGGGCTGCGCCCCACGACCTACGTCGCGCTGCAGAAGTCGGGAGACGACAACTTCGCGATCGGTCGCAGCTACTACCTCAAGTCAGGATTCATTCACGGCATCGAGCCGGCGATGATCGAGGAAGTCGTCGGGCGCTACGAGACCGCCCCGCAAGGCGCGGTGATCGCCTTCGCGCACCACGGTGGAGCGATCTCGCGCGTCAAGCCCGATGCGACCGCGTTCCTGCATCGCGATGCGCAGCACAGCGTGATCATCATCGCGACCTGGCAGGACCGCGCCGATGCCGAGCGCATGATGCAATGGGCGCGAACCACCTGGGGTGCGGTCGAAACGATGACCGACGGTTTCTACGTCAACGAGCTCGCCAACGACGATCCCGAGCGGCGCATCCGCCAGAACTACGGCGCGAATTACGACCGGCTGGTGAAACTCAAGAACCAGTACGACCCGACCAACCTGTTCCGTCTCAACGCCAACGTGAAGCCGACAGCGTGAATGCCGAGATTCCGGAACCTGAGAGCGCGAGCTTGAGCGAGGGACAGGTCCATCATCACAGGACCGGGCACTCGTGGGTGGACCTGTCCATCGCGCTCTGCGCCATCGTCATCTCGATCAGCTCGCTGTTCGTCGCGATTCTCCACGGGCGCACGATGGAGAAAATGGTGACCGCGAGCTCGCTCCCCTACGTGCAGATCGACACCAGCAACACCGACGCGCAGGGCAATACCGGGATCATCAGCCTGACGGCGCTCAACGCCGGTGTCGGCCCGGCGCGCATCGACAAGGTCGTCGTCACGTACCAGGGCAAGCCGATCCGCGATGCCTTCGAGCTGCTACACGCCTGTTGCGAAGTCTCCGGAGAGCAGCGGCCGTCGATCATCACTTCCATGCTCTCGCATCGCATGATCGGCTCGCAGAAGGACCTGGATTTCCTCGTCATGCGCAGGACCGACGATGGAGCGCAGACGTTCGCCCGCTTCGACCAGGAGCGCGAGAAGCTCGATATCCGCGCCTGCTATTGCTCGGTCTTCGACCAGTGCTGGATCGCGGCGCTCCATGCTTCGAAGAGCGAGGCGGTAAAGAGCTGCGAAGCACTCGCGGGCGTCGAATACAAGGACTAGCTACTGCGGCGGCGCGCCGGCACGTGCCGGGAAATCGCGCAACAGCTCGGCGACCGCGCTGTTGACCAGCGCCGGGTCGACATTTCCCTTGCCCAGTTCGCGCGACACGTTCCCGTTCCACACCTCGGCATTGCGTGCCGGATCGATGACTCGCAGCGTCAACGCGCCTTCAATCACGTTCTTGACGCCGGAGCTGCTGGCTCCCACGCCGGCGCCTCCGCTGCTGCCATAGCCTCCGACACCAACGCCGATGCGGAAGGGACTGCTCTTGAGCTTTTCGGCTTTGCCGGTCTCGTAATTGAGGACCAGGTCAGGCTTCGTGCCGGACGCCGCTTCCTCGTAGCCCTTGCGCTGCAACTCGTCCGTGATGGCTGCACGAATCGTGCTATCGACGATGGTGACCGGCTGACCGGTCGCCTGCGAGTTCTGCTCTTCCGCCCAACCGAATGTCTTGAAGGCACTGAAGTTCGCCTGCGGGTCGCGCATCGTGTGCGGCTCGGGCGGGCTCGACGCGCAGCCGCTCGTCAACACGGCTGCGCTCAATGCGAGGCCGCAGATCGTCAGGGATGCGCGCAAGAGTTGCGGCGGGTTCATGGGCAGTTCCTCCTCATCCGGCCTGCCGGAGGCGTGGCAGGCGCCGCACGCTTGAGCTTAGTCGGATTCGCTTGGCAAATCGACGGCGTCACTTCGCCGGCGTTCATCGATCGAAGGGCTGGCCGATCGTTGACGCTTGCCGAGCGAGCGTGGAATCCTCCGGCGATGGGAGTAAGTGCCAAGGCACAGGAGCGGTCGCCGGCTGCGGACCGTACGAACCTGACTGATCCGTATTCTCCAGCGTTTCCCGCGGGGCGCGGCTACTTTCGAGCCCCGCGCCGACCCGGAGTGGTGGGGTTGGACCATCTTGAAGGTCGCAAGGTGGTGGCGCAGTTGGGGCAGACCGTCGGGCTGTCCCTGCCGGCGCCGCCCCCGAAGCCGCCGCCGGTCACGGACGCGGTGTCCTATCCACCGTTCCTGGTGGAGAAGTCCGACATGCGGGACGTCGCAATCAACATCGAAGTCCTGCCTGACAGTTTCGTGTCTGAAACGCGCCCGAGAGCCGAAACCACTGAATCCGGCTTGCCCGCTTACAGGATCAGCGCCGTGCACCTGGAGCACGGCAAGGTCAAGAGTTATTCCTTCGTATGGAAAGGCACAATCACGATTCAGACGACTTTTCCCGCCAACCTGAAACCCACCGACACCTCGGCCTACGGGCGTGGAACCGGCGACGATCTGAAGACGGGAAATGTAACGCTGGGTTTCCACGAGTCCTGCCACCGCAACGACTACATGGCCTACATCAGCAAGAGTGACGAACTGGCAACCACGGGGAGCTGCACGCCATACACGCTTCCGGAGGCCAGCCCTGGAGTCACCATCCAGTGGACGATTGCCAAGTTCCCGCGCTTTCGCGGTGAGGTCGGACAAACCGCGGCGGTGTTCAAGGCAGCCATGGCTTCCTTCGATCGCGAATTCGTAAAATGGAATCACGATATCGCCAAATTCTCCGCGCACTGCACGGATGAGTTTGGCCATACCAAGAGCGCATTCAAACGCGGCGGATCGGCAAGCAGGCACCGCCACCGATAGCGGAACGAACGCCAGGATTGGCGGGCAACGAACACCAACAAATGACCCGCTCGGCCAGCACTCCCCGCCTGCGACTCATCCTGCTCTGGTACCTCATCGTGATCATCGTGGTGGTGCTGAGCGAGCGGCCCTGGAGCCGGCACTGGAGCGGGCAGCTGGCGGCGATCGCGGGCCTGCTGCTGATCGCTGCGGCAGCGCTCGGCCGGATCTGGTGCTCGGCGTTCATTGCGGGCTACAAGGATGCAGAGCTCGTGACCAGCGGGCCCTATTCGCTGTGTCGCAATCCGCTCTATGGATTTTCAATGCTTGCCGGCGTGGGTGTTGGGCTCGCGTCCGCCAGCGTGATCCTGCTCGCGAGCACCGTAACCGTGCTTGCAGTGCTGCATGCCCGCGCAGTGAGGAGTGAGGAACGCACGCTGCTCGCCCGGCACGGCGCAGCGTTTCGCAGCTATTGCGCCCGCGTGCCGCGCTTCGTGCCGCGCCACTGGCGCGCCCCTTCGACCTCGACCACCGCCAACATCAACGTGACCGTGTTCTGGAAGTCGTTCCTCGATGCGGGAAGCTTGTTCCTGCTCTACGCCGCGATCGTCACGAGCGCAGTGCTGCAGCGGGCCTGGCACTGGCCCACCGCGTTCGTGCTCTGGTGAAGGGCAGCGCCGCTGCGGCGCCGAGGAGAGTTCAGCCGTTCGGCTGCGATCCCGCCATCGCTGTCGTCGACTGTGCAGCCGGCGGCGGCGTGCTGGTGTCGGGCGCGAGCGGCATCGTGTAGGGGTCGACCTTTTCGAGCGCTTCGCGGCGCTGGCGCTCGAGCTCATCGCGCGCACGACGGGCCTCGCGCGCTTTCTCGAACTGCACGTCCGTACCCGGCTTGGCCGCCGGCGCAAGCTCCTCCATGCGACGCGCCGCTTCGCGTGCGTTGCGGCACTCCTTGTCCTGGAGCGAGAGCGTCGGCAGGTCGTTGCAGCGTTGCAGGGCGGTCTGCAGCGCCGCGGGATCTTCCATCAATTCCACCGTCGTCAGCGCGCGAGCCTTCTGTGTGCAGCCCGCGCTGAGCAGAAGCGTGAAAGCAAGAGAGGCGGCGTTGAGCCAGCCATACCGGTTTGTAGGAGCCATGATCGTTCCACCCGCTTGGGATGAGCTCGCGCACGGCGGACCCGCCGTCACGAGCCATCGAAATCGGGCGCAATCTTATGAAAAGTAAGCGCTATTGGGTTGTGACGAAAATCTCACCGTCAGTACGTCGCAGGCCGGCGGACCGATGACCGGTTACTGCAGGCCGATGGGCGGCGGTGCTACATTGCGCCTTGCCAACCACCGTCCGCGGGCCATGAAGAACTCGAGGTGCTGGACGATCCTGTTCGTTGCGCTCGTCGCACCGGCGAGCGCGGATCCGCCACCCGCGTCCCACCTCTCGACCACCAGCATGACCGTCATCGGCGCCAACGAACTGTTGAGCGCCGGCGCGGATGAACTGCAACGCGGTAACTACCAGCAGGGCGTCGCCCTCACCCAGCAGGGTCTCGAGCGTCCGAATTCACCCGAGGACCGCGCCGCGGGGCTCGCGAACCTGTGCGCCGGTTACGTGGCGATGCGCCAGTTCGAGACCGCGCTCGCCAAGTGCAGCGAATCACTCGAGCTCAACGCAGCCAACTGGCGCACCTGGAACAATCGCGCGGCGGCGTACCTCGGCAAGGGCATGCTGGAAGCGGCGCTCAGCGACGTGCAGGCCGGCCTGCAGCTGTCACCGCAATCGGGCACACTCAAGAAGACCAAGCAGATCGTGCTGGAACGCAAGCGCGTGCACGAAGAGCAGCGGCGCAAAGCGGTCGGAGCATAACGACGCTCTGCGTCCCCAAGTCTCACAATCCTCACCAAGAAGGAGCCTGCGAATGACTCGATTCCGCATGCGGTGGCGCTTTGCCGTGCCTGGGTTACTGGTGCCGCTCAGCCTCCAGGCCGCGATCACCGATCAGCGCATCGACGCGCTGGTACAGAAGATCCAGCCGCAACTGATCGAGTGGCGGCGCGACATTCACCAGCACCCGGAGCTGAGCAACCGCGAGTTCAACACCTCGAAGAAAGTCGCCGAGCATCTGCGCAGTCTCGGGCTCGAGGTCAAGACGGAGATCGCGCACACGGGTGTGGTCGCGGTCCTGCGCGGCGGCAAGCCCGGGCCGATGATCGCGCTGCGCGCCGACATGGATGCGTTGCCCGTGGTCGAGCAGGTCGACCTGCCCTTCAAGTCCACGGTGACGGCGGAGTATCGCGGGCAGACGGTCGGCGTGATGCACGCCTGCGGCCACGACGCACACGTCGCGATCCTGATGGCCGCGGCGCAAATCCTCACCCAGTTGCGCGCGGATCTCCCGGGAAGCGTGCTCTTCATCTTCCAGCCGGCGGAGGAAGGCGCGCCCGAGGGTGAGGAAGGCGGCGCACGCCTGATGCTCAAGGAAGGTCTCTTCGACACCTACAAGCCGGAAGTGGCGTTCGGGCTGCACGTCAACACGACCGTGCGGGCGGGCGATGTCGGGTATCGCGCCGGCCCGTTCATGGCCGCTTCGGACCGCTTTCGCATCGTGGTGAACGGGCGGCAGACGCACGGCGCGCGGCCCTGGCAGGGCATCGATCCGGTGGTGACTTCGGCCGAGATCATCACGGCGCTGCAGACCGTGGTGAGCCGGCGCGTCGACCTGACGGCAAATCCCGCCGTGCTCACGGTGGGCGTGATCAGCGCCGGCTCGCGCTTCAACATCGTGCCCGAGTCCGCCGAAATGCTCGGGACGCTGCGCACCTTCGACACCCAGCAGCGCGCCGACATCATGCAGCACATGCAGACCATCGTGCAGAGCCTCGGCGCGGCGAACGACGCGAGCGCCACGCTGTCGTTCGGCGAGGACAGCAACCCGGTCACGTTCAACAATGTGGCGCTCACGGAGCGCGTCGTGCCGAGCCTCAAGCGCGCGGCCGGCGCGGATCACGTGCAGGCTTTGCCGCTCGAGACCGGCGCGGAAGACTTCGCGCATTTTGCGCAGAAGGTGCCGAGCTTCTATTTCTACGTCGGCATCACGCCGCCCGACAAGGATCCGCACACGGTCCCGGTGAATCACTCGCCGCTCTTCTACATCGACGAGAGTGGTCTGCCGGTCGGCCTGAAGTCGATGCTGTACGTCGCGACCGACTACCTGCGCTCCGGCTCGAAACGCGTCGCGCAGCGCACCGACTGATGCAGCTCAAGTCCGACCTGTTCGGTACCGTGACGCGGGTCGAACGGCGGACGGGAGCTGAAGTCACGCTGCTCGTGCAACGCGATGTACGGGCGGCGCGCTGGTGGCTGCGGCCGCTGGCGCATGCGCTGTCGCGTCGCGAGGCGCGCGCGCTCGACGCGCTGCGCGCCGTTGCCGGCGTGCCGCAGCTGCGCGGCTTCGAAGGTGGAGTGCTCACGCGCTCGTGGCTCGAAGGTGAACCGATGCAGCGCGCGCGGCCGCGCGACCCGCGTTACTTTCGCGACGCTCTCACACTGCTCCGCCGCCTGCACCGCGCCGGGGTCGCGCACAACGATCTCGCCAAGGAGACGAACTGGCTGGTGCGGCCGGATGGATCCGCCGGCCTGGTCGATTTCCAGCTGGCAGTCGTCTCGCTACGTCGCAGCCGGCTGTTTCGCACGCTGGGTCGCGATGACATCCGCCACCTCCTCAAGCACAAGCGCACCTATTGCCCCGGACGTCTGACGCGACGCGAGCTGCAGGTGCTCGCGACGCCATCACTCATCAACCGCGCCTGGATGGGCAGCGGCAAGAAGGTCTACACCTTCATCACACGCCGCGTCCTCGGCTGGGCGGATCGCGAGGGGGCCGGTGACCGCAAGTGGCAATGATCGGGCGGGTGCATGAGCCGCGCGAAGTGACGCGCGCACTTGCGAGGCTGCGGCAGTCCGACTAATCTGCGCCGCCCACGGGACCACCGGTCGAGATCGGATCTGGATCTGGATATGGCTATCGCGCACACCCACAACTTGAACCGGCCCATCGTTCAACAGCAGCGTCCCTACGGCATTCGCGTGAGCCTCAAGGAGAACGATCCGTTTCGGGCCATCGTGGGTCCCGAGTGGCAGAGGTATCACTGGTATGCGACGGCCACCGAGCGCGACCAGGCGCTCGAGGAGATGAGTCGCAAGCACGAGTATTCGCGCAGCGGCGACCGGCCGGCGCTGGTTTACGTGAAAGTGGAAAAGCTCGCCGAGAGCCGCAGCCTCTGAGTCGCGCCAGCGAAAGCCTGCCAGGCCTTCGCTAGAACGGCCGCCCGACGAACAGGTAGAAGGCCGTCTCCCCCTCGCTGTCGTAGCCGGCCGCGATATAGATCGGGCCGAGGAACGTGTCGAGGCCGAGGAACAGGCTTCCGTCCTTGCGCGTGTCGCGAACGCTCGCCTGCGAGCGCTCGGCCCAGGCGTTGCCCATCTCGAACGACAAGCCGGCGTACACGGGCACGCTCAGCAGGCCGGGGCGATCGCCGCGCCCGATCTGCCGGTAGTACATGAGGCGCGCAATGCCGTAGTGCGGTCCCGCGATGGAATTGGCGGTGAGGCCGGAGAGATTCAGGAAGCCGCCGAGGGTGAAGAAGTCCTGCACCGAAGGCGTCGGCGAATCGTCGTGCACAGTCGAGCCGCCGGACGCCCAGAGCACCATCGTGTGCCGTCCCCAGCTGCGTGCGATGAGCCCGTCGAGGCTCAGGATGTCCGACGACGCATCATCCCCGAGACCCGTGCGACCCGCAGTCCACTGCATCTCGAACGACTGCCCGTTGCGCGGAAAATTCAGGTTGTCGAGACCGTCATAGGCGAAGCGCGCGATCGCCTCGCCCGTGTCGAAGTCCTGCTCCGGCAGCGTCGGATCGCCGATGTGAACGCGTGACTGGCCCTGGCCGCGGCGCACGCCGACGCGCAACTCGCCCCAGCTGCCAAATTCGCGGCCGAAAGCCAGCTCGGCCTCCTGGCTGCGCACGCGGAACTCGGCGAGCGGCACCTGGCCGTTGAGCAGCTGCACGTTGCGCACTTCGAGCAGGAGCTGCGGCGCGATGAAATAGCGCGGCGCGTAGCTGATCGGCTGGTAGAACTCGGTGCGGAACAGCGGGTTCTCGCCGATCTGCAGGTCGGTGACCCACTCCGCGCCCAGCCGGTTCACCTCGGTGATGATGAAGCGCGAAGCCGCGTTGTAACTCGCGTTGCCCTCGAAGTCGTCCTGCAGGTTGAGGCTGAAGCGCACGTAGTTCGGGCCCCACGACTTGCGTCGCGCCCGCACCTCGAGTCCGTCCGGGCCGTCGTCCTCATGCACCAGCCGGTAGTCGACGGTCTCGAACAGGTCGAGGCCGTAGAGCTCGGTGATGCGCTTTTCGAGCTCGCTGGTATCGAGGGGCTTGCCCACCAGCGGCTTCATCGCGGCTTCGATGATCTTGGAATAGCGCTGCGAACGCTCGTCGGTGCGCACGAATTCGATCTCGGGTCCCTGGCGATGGCGGATCTGCCGCAACGCCAGGTACCCGGCATACTTGTCATCCGGCAGGCTCAGCGCGCTCAGCCGCGTGCGCGCACCCTCGGCAGCCGTCTCGCCACGCTCGATCGCCTGGCGCACGTCGTTGAAGTCGAACGAGGTCATGCCGCCGAGCAGCGGCTCGATGATCACGTCGCGGTCGGTGAGCGTCGCGCGCTGGCGCGCGGTCTCGCGCCGGATCAGGATCGCGAGCATCTGGTTCGAAACATCGAACGGCGAGACCAGCGCATCGCGCTTCATGAGCGTCGTGCTCACATCCGACACGATGAGCACGTCGACGTGCAGGTCACGCGCGATCTCGGCCGGCAGGTTTTCCGCCAGGCCGCCGTCGACGAGAACACGCCTGTCGATCTCCACCGGCTCGAACACGCCGGGAGCCGACATGCTGGCGCGCATCGCGGCTGCCAGGTCGCCGTGGTCGAGAATCACCGTGTCGCCGGTCTCGATATCCGCCGCCACCGCCCGGAATGGAATCGGCAGATCGTCGAAGCGCTGGATCGTGGACACCGGGAGCGTGTTGAGCCGCAGCATCTGGTTGAGCTTCTGGCCCTGGATCAGGCCGCGCGGGTACAGGAGCTTGCCGCCCTTCAGGCCGAGAGGCAGGCGCACCGGGAAATCGCGGTCGTCCTGCTTGCGGCGGAAAGCCAGGTCCTTGCGCGAGGGGCGGTCGCGAAAAGCGTCCTGCCAGTCGATCGAGCTCATGAGTTTCTCGATCTCGTCCGCCGACATGCCCGAGGCGTAGAGGCCGCCGACCACCGCCCCCATGCTGGTACCGACGATCGCGTCCACCGGCACGCGCATCTGCTCGAGTGCCTTGAGCACGCCGACGTGCGCGGCACCGCGCGCGCCGCCACCACTCAGGACGAGACCGATCCGCGGCCGGTCATTCGGACGGGTCGCGACCGACGAATCCGCCACCGGCGCGTCCTGCGCGAGCACGCCGGTTGAAATCAACAGCAGGGTGAACGACCCGGCGATGCATTGGCATCGGCTGGTCAGCCCGTTTGAACTGGCAGATCGCTTCAAGTCGGAGCCGCGCCCCAGCTGATGTAGACACGCCGGTTGTGCTTGCCCTTGTTCTCGACCTTGGCAACCTGCATGGCGCCGATCTCGCCGGTGTGCGCCACGTGCGTTCCGCCGCAAGGTTGCAGGTCCACCCCCGGAATGTGCAGCAGGCGCACGCGCCCGGCGCCCACCGGTGGGCGCACCGACATCGTGCGGATCAGCTCCGGCTGGCGCGCGAGTTCCTCATCGGTGATCCACTGGGATTCGACCGGCGTGTCGGCACGGATCAGCTCGTTGAGCAATGCGCCGACCCTGTCCCGGTCGATCTCGTCCTGCGTGTCGAAATCCAGGCGGCTCTTGTCCGCGGCGATCTGGCCGCCCGTGACGCCGAAGCGCAGCACCGAGCCCAGCAGGTGCAGGGCGGTGTGCATGCGCATGTGCGCGTAGCGGCGTTGCCAGTCGATTTCGGCGGTCACGGCATCACCCGCCCGCAGCGCGCTCGCCGGCGTCTCCGGGATGTGCAGAATGCGCCCCTGTTCGCCCTTGCGGGTGTCGACGATGCGCACCGCGCGCCCGTCGCTCGCCCGCAACCAGCCAGTGTCGCCCGGCTGGCCGCCGCCCAGCGGGTAGAACACCGTGCGATCCAGCACGATGCCCGCATCGGCGCACTCGAGCACCTGCGCGGCGCACGACTTGAGGTACGCATCCTGCTGGAACAAGGCTTCGGTGCTCACGGCGCCAGATTTAGCAGCGAACCTCGCGCGCGTCCATCCCCCCGCCACCCGCTTGCGCTCACTTGGTGCCGCACGTCCGAGTCGTTACACTGCGCCGCAACTGCAAAGCCCTGCATGCCCGTCGCGCGCACTCTCCTCTTCTTATCTCTGCTGCCATTCCTGGGAACGGCGTTCGCCCAGGAGGCGAGCGAGTGGGAGCATTACGGCGGCGATGACTTCGGGCAGCGCTACTCGACGCTCACCGAGATCGATCGCGACAACGTCAGCCAGCTCCAGCCGGCATGGACCTACCGGAGCGGGGAGCTCGGCGAAGGCTTCGCGCGGCTCGACAAGCTGGCCTTCGAAGCGACGCCGATCCTGATCGACAGCACGCTGTATCTCAGCACGCCGACCAACATCGTCATTGCGCTCGATGCCGCGACCGGGCAGGAACGCTGGCGCTACAACCCGAAGATCGAGCGCAAGCGTCGCTATTCGGAAGCGACCTCGCGCGGCGTCAGCGCCTGGCGGGATTCCCGCGCCAAGGAAGGCAGCGCCTGCGCTCTGCGCATCTTCATGGGCACACTCGACGCGCGCCTGATCGCGGTCGATGGGCGCAGCGGCAAGCCCTGCGTGGATTTTGGCCCGGGCGGGGAAGTCGATCTCACCAGCGGCGTGCGCCTGCAGAGTCCGCAGGACTACCTCGTCACCTCGCCGCCCGCGATCTACCGGGACCTGGTGATCGTCGGCGCGGCGATCGGCGACAACCGTGCAGTCGACGTCGAACGTGGGATCGTGCGCGCGTTCGACGCGCGCACCGGTGTGTTGCGCTGGAGCTGGGACCCGATTCCGACCGACGCCAGCGACCCGGCGAGCAAGGAGTGGAACGCACGCAGTGCGGCGAAGACCGGCGCGGCGAACGCGTGGGGAGTCATGTCGGTGGACCCGGCGCGCGGATTGCTGTTCGTGCCGACAGGCTCCGCGAGTCCGGACTTCTACGGCGGCGAGCGCCTGGGCTCGGATCGCTACGCCAATTCCCTGGTGGCGCTCAACGCCGCGACGGGCAAGGTTGTCTGGCATCAGCAGCTCGTGCATCACGACCTGTGGGACTACGACGTCCCGGCGCAACCCGTACTTGCCGAGCTGGTGCGCGACGGCAAGACCGTCGCGGCCGTGGTGCAGGCGACCAAGATGGGCGTGCTGTTCGTGTTCGATCGCGAGAACGGCGCGCCGCTGTTCGACGTGCGCGAGCGGCCGGTGCCGCGCTCCAAGGTTCCCGGCGAGCAGGCGTGGCCCACGCAGCCGTTGCCGGTTCTGCCGCCGCCGCTGGTCTCACATGCGCGCGTACGGCCCGAGGACGCGTGGGGTCTCACGTTCTGGGACCGCGGCAAGTGCCGCGATCGCATCGCGGCGCTCGATTCGGAAGGCATCTACACGCCACCGAGCCTCGAAGGCACGCTCCTTTATCCGAGCTACGCGGGCGGCAGCAACTGGGGCGGGCTCGCCCTCGACAGCGAACGGCAATGGGCGATCGTGCCGCTCAACCACTTGCCGATGGTCGTGACGTTGATCCCAGCGGACAAGGTGCGGGCGATGGCCCATTCCGGTGACTACCCGGATTCGGAGTTCGCACTGCAGGCCGGCACGCCGTATGGAATGCGTCGCGAGGCGCTGCTGTCGCCCTGGGGGTTGCCGTGTACGGCGCCGCCGTGGGGCACGCTGGCCGCGGTCGACTTACGGAGCGGGGAAATCAAGTGGCAGGTTCCACTCGGCTCGACGCGCGACCTGCTGCCCTTCTTCGTCCCCAACCGCACGCTCGGCACGCCGAACGCCGGCGGTCCGATCGTGACCGCGGGCGGGCTCGTCTTCATCGGCGCCGCGATGGACAATTACCTGCGCGCCTTCGACGTGGAAACGGGCAAGGAATTGTGGAAGGGGCGGCTCCCCGCGGGCGGCCAGGCCACTCCGATGACGTATCTCGACAGCGCGAACCACCGCCAGCTCGTGGTCATTGCCGCCGGCGGTCATGGGAGTCTTGGCACCAAGCAAGGCGACTACGTGATCGCGTTCGCGCTGCCGACGCGCAAGGAATGAAGCAGGACCAGTCATGCTCTACCTGATCATCTCGGTCGCCATCCAGGTAGCGCTCGTGATCCACGTGATCCGGACCGGGCGCAATTCGCTCTGGATCTGGGCGATCGCGCTGATTCCTTTCGCCGGCCCGATCGCCTACATCCTGGCCGAGCTGCTGCCGGATCTGCTTCGCAGTCGCACGGCGCAGCGCGCGGGCGCCGCCGTCCGCCGCTCGCTCGATCCGCACCGCGATTTGCGCCGCTACTCGAGCGAAGTGAAGGTCTCGGGAAACCTCGACAGCCGCCGGCGCTACGCTGAGGAGCTCACCGCTCACGGCCAGTACGACGCGGCGATCGAGGCGTACCAGGGTGCCTTGAGCGGCCTGTACGAACACGATCCGCAGCTGCTCCAGGGCCTCGCGCGCGCGCAGTTTGGCAAGTCGGACTTCAGCGCCGCGCGTGCCACGCTCGATCGCCTGATCGAGCAGAACCCGGACTACAAATCAGCCGATGGGCACCTTCTCTATGCGCGCGCGCTCGAGGGCGAGGGAAACCTGGACAAGGCGCTGGCGGAATATCGCGTGCTCGCCGGCTACTACCCGGGGGCCGAAGCACGCGTGCGCTACGGGCAGCTGCTGAAGCGCCGTGGCGACGCGGAAGGCGCACGGCGCGTCTTCAACGAGCTGCTGGAGAGCGCACAACTGGCGCCTGCGCACTATCGCAAGGCGCAGCGCGAATGGCTCGATCTCGCGCGTCGCGAGTTGTAACCGCGCCTTGTAACCACTGTGAAACCACCGGCGCCGCTGTGACCTCTCTGTTACCGGCACGCGACTGATTTTCCTACTCGTCGTCTCCTAGGATTGCCGCTCGCCAGATTCGAGCGGTGTCCCACACCGCCCTGCGACTCGCACGTAGCGTGCTGTGTGCATATCCCCGGGAGACGGCCTTGATGAAACGACTTTTCGGCTGGGTGACTCTGACCGTGGCACTGCTCTGGAGCGGAGCGGCGCTCGCGGACGACAAGACGGAAGCGCAGTTGCTGAAGCGACTCGAGCAGCAGGAGGAGCGCATCAGGAGTCTCGAACAGCGACTCGAGGCGCAGGGCCAGGCCGGCAGTACAGCGAGCGCGGCACAAGGCACGGCCCAGGACGAACAGGAACAACGCCTCAAGGTTCTCGAGCGACGGCTCGAAATCCAGGACGAGACGCAGCAGAGCAACGTCAGTTCGACGCCGATCGTTGCGGCCGGCACCAGGGGCTTCTCGTTCCGCTCGCCCGACGGCGCGAACCAGATCCGGCTGCGCGGCGTGCTGCAGGTGGATGGGCGGTTCATGCAGGATGACGCCGGCCTCGGCGCCGTCGACACCTGGAGCATCACGCGCGCGCGGCCGATCATCGAAGGGACGCTCGCGAACTTCATCGACTTTCGCTTCACGCCTGATTTCGGACAGGGGCGTACCGTGATCCAGGACGCGTTCATCACGGCACGGCTCTCTCCGGTGCTGCGCATCACCGCCGGCAAGTTCAAGTCGCCGTTCGGTCTCGAGCGCCTGCAATCGGCGACCGACATCCGGTTCGTCGCGCGCGCTTTCCCGACCAGCCTGGTTCCCAACCGCGACCTCGGGCTGGCATTCGAAGGCGATGTGGCCGGCGGACGTTTCAGCTACGCGTTCGGCTATTCGAACGGCGTCATCGACGGCGGCAGCAGCGAGACGCTCACGGACACGGACATCGACGACGACAAGGAGCTGACCGTGCGGCTCTTCACGCAGCCGTTCGCGCTCTCCGATCACTTTGCGCTGCGCGGCCTGGGCTTCGGCATCGCAGCCGGGCGCTCGGACACGACCGGCACTGCGACGCAGCCGTTCCTGCCCTCCTTCAAGACTTCGCCGCAGCAGACCTTCTTTCGCTACCGCGCGGGCGCCACGCCGACGATTGCGGATGGCGAGCGCGTTCGATA
>DATFRO010000090.1:0-6780 GCA_035263105.1 Steroidobacteraceae bacterium
CAGACCGGCACCGGCGACCTGCTGCCGAGCGGCATCGAGGAATTCGGAGCGCTGCACGCCGCGGCCAAGATGGATGCCGATCAGACCCAACTGGCCGGATATGGCCAGGTGGGGTTCAGAATTTCCAAGCGCCTGACGGCCAGTGCAGCATGGCGCGTCACACGAGCCAAATATGCATCCGTATTCGGCGATCCGCAGTATCCGCAGTTCATCGAGACCTTCGGCTCGGAACAGCACCGCGTCGATGCCGGTGACACGACGAGCGCGCCGAGATTCGACCTGTCGTACCAGCACGATGAGCACGATCTCTATTACCTCACCGTCGCGAAGGGATACCGGATGGGCGGCATCAATGCCCCCGTCAATTGGGGTGGCATCGATTGCAGCAAGCTCCCGGACTCCTATGCGCCCGACGATGTCTGGAGCGTCGAAGTCGGGGCGAAGAACGGGTTCCTCGACGGGCGCGTGCAGCTCAACACCAGCGTGTTCCACGCGAGCTGGCGCAATGCGCAGGTGCTTTTCGTCTTCGACCCCGCCAACACCATCTGCGGATACACCGCCAATGCGGGAGCGGCGACCAGTGACGGCTTCGACCTGAGCTTGCAGGCCCTCGCGACCGATCATCTCAAGCTCGGCCTGCTGATGGCCTATACCGATGCGCACTACACCCGTACGGTCACCGTGCAAGCCAACACCTGGCCGTATCCCGTCGTGATCATCCGCAAGGGCGATGCCCTCGGCTCGCTGCCGCTCGTGCCATCGCCCTGGAATGTCACGGCGTCGATCGGCTATGACTTCAACACCACGGACGGACCGCGAATCAGCGTCCGTGCGGAGGATATCTTTCACAGCCGCAATCCGGGGCCGTTCACCAACAAGGATCCGGAGAATCTGGCGTGGGCGCCGGGCCGCGAGCCCGATCCAACGACGAACCTGCTCAACCTGCGGGCCGATCTGAAGTGGCCGAGCTTCGACCTGGCTTTGTTCGTCGACAACACGCTGGACTCACAGCCGACATTGTCACTCAGGAACCGGTCCGGCACGGACAGCTTGTACTTCGCCACGACGTTCAGGCCGCGCACTGTCGGCCTGACTGCGAGCTGGCGCTTCTGACGACTCGGGCTCCCAAGGTCACGTGAGCGAGGGGTGCCCTGTTCGCGACGCCTTGATGGTGATGGTTTGCGCCGGCGGTATAACATTCGCTGTATGACAGTCTCCCGCCGCACGTTCGTTTCCAGCGCCGCGCTGGGTGCTGTTTCTTTGCCGTTCTGGTCGCATCGCGCGGTCGCCGATCTCACGCCTGCCGCAAGAGATGTCGCGCGCACCGTGGCTCTCCCGTTCGATCTTTCTCAAGTCCGCCTGAAGGCCGGGCCGGTGCTCGATGCGCTCGAGGTTAATCGTCGCTACCTGATGGGCCTCGAGCCCGACCGGCTGCTGCACACCTTCCGCATCACCGCCGGCTTGCCGACGAATGCAGAGCCGCTCGGCGGCTGGGAGGCGCCGAACAACGAGCTGCGCGGTCACTTCACGGGTCACTACCTGTCGGCGTGCGCGCTGATGGCGGCGCAGACCGGCGACACGGCGGTGAAGGCGCGCGGCGAGTTGCTCGTCGCGGAGCTCGCCAAGTGCCAGGCGGCCATCGGCAATGGCTATCTCAGCGCGTTCCCTGAGGAGCTTTTCGATCGCTTGCGTGCGGGCAAGCCCGCATGGGCGCCGTTCTACACGATTCACAAGATCATGGCCGGCCTGCTCGACACCTATACGTTGAGTGGCGACAGCCGGGCGCTCGAAGTCCTCAACGGGATGGCGCGCTGGACCGCGGCGTGGGTGCAGCCGCTCAACGACGATCACATGGCGCGCGTGCTCGAACGCGAGTACGGGGGCATGAATGAGCTCCTGTACAACCTGTCCGCCGTCACGGGCGAGCAGCGTTGGCGCGAGCTCGCGCATCGCTTCGACCGCGAGCGCATTTATGGTCCGCTCGCCGCCGGTCGCGATGAGCTGCAGGGGCTGCATGTCAACACGACCATCCCGCAGATCATCGGCGCGGCGCGCGGGAGCGAGCTCACCGGCGATCGCCAGTTGCACGATGTCGCCGATTACTTCTGGCACACCGTGACGGAGCGGCGTTGCTACTGCACCGGCGGCACCAGCAACGGCGAATCCTGGAGCACGCCACCGGGCGAGCTCGCGAAGGAGCTCTCCGGTTACACGCAGGAATGCTGTGTCACGTACAACATGCAGAAGCTGACGCGGCACATCTTCAGCTGGAGCGCGGACCCGCGTGCGGCCGATTACTACGAGCGTGCCTACTACAACGGCATCCTCGGCGTGCAGCATCCGAGCGATGGCGAGAAGCTCTATTACGTGCCGCTGCAGGGCGGCTTCTGGAAGCTCTTCGGCACGCCGCTCAAGGATTTCTGGTGCTGCACCGGGAGCATGGCCGAGGCCTTCGCCAAGCTCGGAGACAGCATCTACTTTCACGACGACGACGGCGTGTACGTGAACCTGTTCGTGCCGTCCGAGGTGACGTGGCGCGAAAAGGGCGTAACGCTCGTCCAGGAGACCCGGTTCCCCGAGGAGGACACTCTTATTATTAGTGTCCGGGCGCCGCAACCGACCCGGATGGCGCTCCGGGTGCGCGTGCCGTACTGGGCGCACGACGGTTCGGCATCACTCAACGGTCGCGCACTCGAGGCGTTCGCCGCTCCGCAAAGCTACCTGGTCGTCGACCGCATGTGGAAAGACGGCGACCGGCTGTCCGTCAAACTGCCAATGCGCCTGCACATCGCCGCGATGCCGGATGACGCGTCAGTGCAGGCCGTGATGTACGGACCGCTGGTGCTCGCAGGCAAGCTCGGCGCTGCCGGACTCAGCAAGGACATCCTGCGCGCCGAGCCGACCAAGCCGCGGACGGTGCCGGAGTACAAGGGAGAACCGATCGCCGCGCCGACGATCGTGGCGCGCGAGAACGATCCCGTCGGCTGGCTGCAGCCGGTCGCCGGCCGGCCGCTCGAATTCAAGACCGTCGGCCAGGCGAGCGAACTCACGCTGGTGCCACTCAATCGCATCTTCGATGAGCGCTACGCCGTGTATTGGCGAGTCACAAGTACGAAGAACGTCGCATAGACGCGCACGCACCGAGCGCGATATCACATAAGGGAAGCACCGGTCGCGCCGTCGCCGCGACAGGTTTTTCACATGCGGAGTGCTAGCATTCGGCGCCACAAGAACTACCGGTGCCAGGGAGCTGATGCGCCTTTCCACCTCTGCGTTGCTTTCGCTTCTCGTCCTCCTGTCTCTCACCGCGGCTCGTGCCGCGGACGCACCGCCGGCGGAAGCCTTCGGCACCATTCCGCAGACCAGCATGGTCACGCTGAGTCCCGATGGGACGCTGCTCGCGTGGCACGATACTTCGGAGGCAACCTCGCGCGTCGTGGTGTTCGACATCGCCGCGCGCGCCTTCAAGTTCGCGGTTCCGGTCAGCAAGGGCCTGAAGCTCCGCTCACTCGCGTGGTCCGACAACGAGACGGTGCTGGCCGAGGTCGGCAAGTTCGAGGACTCGGGCACCAGGCGCGCGATCGATCACTACGAGATGCTGCGCACCATCGCGATCGACGTAGTGAGCCACAACGCTCGGATGCTCCTGATGGAGGGTGCGCGCGCGTCGGTCACCAGCGCCGACATCCTGGCGTACCGCGCTGTGAAGCCGAAGACCGTCATCATGTCCACGCTCGATTACTCGGCGGTCGCGGCGCGCGGCGAGATCGGCACGCGGCTCGCCGGACATCGCGGCGATTCCGGTTGGGTGGAAGGTGTCTTCGAGGTCGACACGCGCAGCGGCAAGGGCACGATGATCGAGCAGGGCACGCCGTTCACGATCGACTGGGTCGTCGATCGCGACGGCCACATCGTGGCGCGCAGCGAGTGGAACCCGGACACCGAGCTCTTCACCATCCTCGCACGGCGCGGCGGGAACTGGACTGAGGTGCTGCGTGAGCAACACGTTGGCACACGCGTGATGTACGGCCTCGCCTCCGACGGCCGCACGCTGATCGTGAGCGGGTTGAGCGACGCGGGGCGCAGGATTCTCGCGGGGATTGCCCTGGAGGGCGGGGCAGTGACGACGGTGCTCGCCGATGAGAACGCCGACGTCATCGCGGTCGATTACGATCGCCTCACCCGTGCTCCGGTGAGCGCGTTGCTCGGCGGCATGGACCCGCAGGTACGCTGGCTCGACAAGGACGCGGAGCGCCGTTTCCAGTCGGTGGCGAAAGCGTTCCCCGGCAAGCGGATCTACGTCTACAGCCGCTCGGAGGACGGACAGCGGGTGCTCGCCGAAGTCGAGGGCCCGTCGAATCCGCCGGTGTACTACCTCGTCGATTTTCGCACCGGGAAGGCCGATCTCGTGGGTGAAGCCTATCCGGGCCTCGCCAACGTAAAGCTCGGCGAAGTCCGCGCGACGAGTTACAAGGCGCGCGATGGCGCGAGCGTCCCGGCGTACCTGACACTGCCTCCGGGCAGTGACGGCAAGAACCTGTCCCTGGTCGTGCTGCCGCACGGCGGCCCGGAATCACGCGATGACTTCGGCTTCGACTGGTGGGCGCAATTCCTCGCCGTGCGCGGTTACGCGGTCCTGCAGCCGCAGTTTCGCGGCTCGACCGGCTTCGGCGAGGCGTGGCGCACGGCGGGCTATCGGCAGTGGGGCAAGCTGATGCAGGACGATGTGAGCGACGGGGTGAAAGCGCTGGTCGCGGACGGCGTCGCCGACCCGAAACGCGTCTGCATCGTGGGCGCGAGTTACGGCGGATACGTCGCGCTCGCCGGGGCGACCTTCACGCCGGACCTGTACAGCTGCGCGGTGAGCGTGAACGGAATCTCCGACCTGCCGCAGCTCATCAGTTACGCGGCCGGACATTCAGGGGTGGAGTCGAACACCGCGGCCTACTGGCGCGACCACATCGGCTCGCCGCTCGATCCGCTGGTGATCGCCAAGTCCCCGGTGCGTTCGGCGATGGACGTCGGTGCCCCGGTCCTGCTGATGCACGCGACCGATGACACCGTGGTGCCTTACGCACAATCGGAATCGATGGCGCGCGCGATGAAGAAGTTCAACAAGCCGGTAACGCTCGTGAAGCTCACCGGAGAGGACCACTGGCTCTCGCAGAGCGCCACGCGGACCCAGGTGCTCAAGGAAATCGACAAGTTCCTGGCTGCGAATCTGCGCGCAACACCGTAAAGTGCGCGTCTTGCCACCTCGAGGGGAGGGTGCGTCGATGCGCTTAGTGTGGTTGTCGCTGTTCCTGATCCTGGCTGGCTGCGCGCCGGCACCGAAGCCCGCCGAGAAGCCTGACAACAAGGCCGGGGAGGCCCTGCACCAGCTGTTCGCGGACGAGTGGAGCACGCGGATGCGCGATGATCCGCTGTTCGCCACGCAATCGGACGTCCACGACTACGACGATAAGTTACCGGCGGTCAATCCCACGGATCTCGCGCGCGAAGCGCAGCAGGACAAGGGCTACCAGGAGCGCCTCACCGCGATCTCGCGCGACGCCCTGAGCCACGAGGACCAGGTCAACTACGACCTGTTCGAGTTCGTCCTCAAGCATCGCGTCGCGCTCGCGTCGTTCAAGGAATGGCGCATCCCGCTCACGAGCGACGAGGGCTTTCACGTGAACGTCATGCGCATGGCCTCGGGCCTGCGCATGAACAACACGCACGACTACGAGAACTACATCGCGCGCCTGCATGCGGTGCCGGCGTATTTCGATCAGCAGATGGCGAACATGCGCCAGGGCATGGCGGATGGCTTCACGCTGCCGGCTGTGATCATGCCGGGCATCATCAAGGTCGCCGAAGGGCAGCAGTATCCATCGGCCGAGAAGAGCCCGTTCTGGGAGCCGTTCACGCACTTCCCGGATTCCGTGAGCGCGGCTGACCGCGAACGCCTCAGCGCTGCGGGACGCAGTGCCATTGAGAGCGACACGATTCCTGCGTTCAACAAGCTGCTGGCGTTCTTCAGCAAGGAGTATCTGCCCGCGGCACGCAAGACGATCGGGGCGAGCGACCTGCCCGACGGGAAGCCCTATTACGAAGAACTGGTGCGCTACTTCACCAACCTCGATGTCACACCGGACCAGGTGCACGAGATCGGGCTGAGCGAGGTCGCGCGCATCCACGCGGAGATGGATGCGGTCATCAGGCAAACGGGCTTCAAGGGCGACTTCGCGGCGTTCCTCAAGTTCCTGCGCACCGATCCGCGCTTCTATGCGAAGACGCCGGACGAGTTGCTCAAGGACGCCTCTTATATTGCCAAGCAGATCGACGGGCTCCTGCCGGGATACTTCGGCAAGCTGCCGCGACAGCCGTACAGCGTGCAGCCCGTGCCCGCGGAGCTCGCGCCGAACTACACCGCCGGACGCTATTCGCCGGCGCCACTCGGCGGCACCAAGGGCGGCGAATACTGGGTCAACACCTACGCGCTCGAGAAGCGTCCGCTCTATGCGCTGACTGCGCTCACGCTGCACGAAGCAGTGCCCGGCCATCACCTGCAGGGGGCCCTCGCGCGCGAGCTGGAGAAGGTGCCGCCGTTTCGCCTGGATCTCTATCCGCATGCGTTCGGAGAAGGGTGGGGCCTGTATTCGGAGAAACTTGGCAAAGAGATGGGCATGTACAAGACGCCCTACGATGAATTCGGGCGGCTGACTTACGAGATGTGGCGTGCGTGCCGGCTCGTGGTCGATACCGGCATGCACTGGAAGGGCTGGACGCGCGAGCAGG
>DATFRO010000091.1:0-25895 GCA_035263105.1 Steroidobacteraceae bacterium
CTTCTCGACGTGCGAGGCAAGCATCGGGCCGTAGTCCATCTTGTAGATGTGGTCGCCGGCCAGCACCAGCACGTGCCGCGGATGATGCAGGCGGATGATCTGCAGGTTCTGGTAGAGCGAATCGGCGGTGCCGCGATACCAGAAATTCCCCATCTGCTGCTGCGCCGGGATCACCTCGACGAACTCGTCGAACTCCCCGCGCAGGTAGCCCCAGCCGCGCTGGATGTGCTGGACCAGCGAGTGCGCCTTGTACTGGGTCATGATGGAAACGCGGCGGATGCCCGAGTTGACGCAGTTCGACAGCACGAAGTCGATGATGCGGAACTTGCCGCCGAACGGCGTCGCCGGCTTGCAGCGATGATCCGTGAGCGCCTTCAGCCGCTCGCCCCGGCCGCCCGCCATGATCACGGCAAGCGTGCCGCTCGTCAGCCGGCTGACGTAACGGCCCGAGGACGCGCGTGCGGGTTGCTTCGGCATGAGGTGAGTGACACTCCTAATGAAGTGTCAGACCCCGGGCGGGTAAGTACTTTCGAGAACGCCGTAAATACATCCCTGTAGGCTCCGTGAAAAACGTCCCTGTTTTTCACGGTCTCGAAAGTACTTACCCGCCCGGGATCTGACACATTCAGGAGCTATGTTACCTTTCAACTTGATGACTGCAACCCGCCAGCGCGAGATGCGCGAGCTGCTCGCGAGCCTGGAGCGCGACTTCGAGCGCATCCGCGAGGCCCGGCATCACGATCCGCATGCGGTGCTCGGGCGACACGAGTGGGCGGGCCAGGAAGTCCTGATCGTCTACCTGCCGGCTACACGCCATGTGCGCGCCAATCGCAGCCTCGACCTCGCGCGCCACGGGTCCAGCGACGTCTTCTACTGGCATGGAACGCCCGGAACATTGCCCGCGCATTACACGATTTCGTGGCAGGACGATGCCGGCGCGATGTTCGAGGCCGCCGACCCCTACGCGTTCGCTCCGCTCATCGATGAAGGAGAACTGCAGGCCTTCAACAACGGACAGCATCGGCGTGCGCACCGCTTTCTCGGCGCGCAGCAGCGCGAAGTGCATGGTATGGCCGGCGTGCAATTCGCGGTCTGGGCGCCGAACGCGGAACGCGTCAGCGTGGTCGGGCCCTTCAATCTCTGGGATGGCCGCCGTCACCCGATGCGCGTGCGCGGCTCGAGTGGAGTCTGGGAGCTCTTCGTGCCCGGCATCGGCGCTGGAACTCTTTACAAGTTCGAGATCCGCAATCGCGACAACGGCACCGTTCACCTGAAAACCGATCCCTACGGCCGGCAATTCGAACGCCGTCCCAACACCGCCGCGATCGTCGCAGCGCCGCCGGGTCACACGTGGGGCGACCAGCGCTGGATGGCGGCGCGGGCGCGCCACGACTGGCTGCACGCGCCGATGTCGATCTACGAAGTACATCTCGGCTCCTGGCAACGCCGCGACGACGGGGAGTTCCTGAGCTACGCGGAGATCGCCGAGCGGCTGATTCCGTATGTGCAGGGGCTCGGGTTCACGCACATCGAGCTCCTGCCGATCAGCGAGCACCCGCTCGATGATTCCTGGGGCTACCAGGCGACCGGCTACTTCGCGCCGACCAGCCGGCACGGTGATCCGGATGGATTACGGATCCTCGTGGATCGCTGCCACCAGGCGGGCATCGGTGTGATCCTCGACTGGGTGCCCGCGCACTTTCCGCGCGATGCGCACGCCCTCGCCCACTTCGACGGCAGCCCCTTGTACGAGTACTCGGATCCGCGCAAGGCGGAGCATCGCGACTGGGGCACCCTGGTCTTCAACTACGAACGCCACGAGGTGCGTGCGTTTCTCATCTCGAGCGCGTGCTCCTGGCTCGAGGACTTCCACATCGATGGGCTGCGAGTCGACGCGGTCGCCTCGATGCTCTACCTCGACTACAGCCGCAAGGGCGCCGACTGGGTGCCGAACCGCGAAGGCGGCAACCAGAACCTGGAAGCGATCTCTTTTCTGCGCGAGCTGAACGGCGTCACGCACCTGGAATTCCCCGGCACCGTCACGCTCGCCGAGGAGTCGACCGATTGGCCGATGGTGAGCCGGCCCGCTTCGAGCGGCGGCCTCGGCTTCAGCATGAAATGGAACATGGGCTGGATGCACGACACGCTCCAGTACATCTCCCGCGACCCGCTTTACCGCTCGCACCATCACGAGCAACTCACGTTCGGCATGATGTACGCATACAGCGAGAACTTCGTGCTGCCGTTCTCGCACGACGAAGTGGTGCACCTGAAGCATTCGCTTTTCGGGCGCATGCCAGGTGATGACTGGCAGCGCTTCGCGAACCTGCGGCTGCTCTACGCCTGCCAGTGGACGTATCCCGGGAAAAAACTGCTCTTCATGGGGCAGGAATTCGCGCAGCCGACCGAGTGGAACTTTCGCGTGGCACTGCCCTGGTACCTCGACCGGGAGCCGGCCCGCGCCGGGATGCGACAGCTGATCGGCGATCTCAACCGGATCTATCGCGAGCACGCGGCGCTGTCGCGTTTTGAATTCGAGCAGCGTGGCTTTCGCTGGATCGATCCCGACGACCGCAGCCGCTCGTTGCTCAGCTATTTGCGGTTCGCGGACGAGGAAACGCTGGCGGTGGTGCTCAACTTCACGCCAGTGCCGCGACAGTCACACCGCATCGGGGTGCCGGGCGCCGGGCGCTATCGGGAAATCTTCAACTCGGATTCGCAGTTCTACGGCGGCAGCAATCTCGGCAATCCCCTGCCTCTCGAGGCGAAGCCCCGGCCGGAACATCAGTTGCCGTTCTCGATCGAGCTCACCGTGCCGCCGCTGGGCGGCGTCGTCCTCAGGCTCGAGCGCTGAGGCAGCTTGAGGCGCTCACATCCACTTCATCAGCCCCATCTCGTACGGGTGCGAGAGCAGCGCATGATGCGGAACGATGCGCACCTGTGCGCTGATCTTCCCGCACCACGGCGGCGCGCTGTCGATGCCGAAAACGTGTGAGCCCTCGCTATCGCGCTCGCCGGTGAAGGCGAACGGCTCGCAAACGGTACCGGGAACGCCGCGGCTGCCATCACCCGCGCCGAAGGAGGTGTAACGCGGCGATTGTCCGCTGCCGTCCGGGAGCTCGCGCCGCAGCACCAGCTCGACGCGCACGTCCGCGGGATCGAGACCATCGAGGAACGCCGCGACCCGCGTTCTGAGCCGCCCGCCGAAGTCGATGCGCTGCGGGACCGTATCGAGACGCCGCAACGCCACGCGCCCCCAGCCTCGCCGCACCTTCTCCTTCCACGCGGCCAGCGTCTTCGCGCCGGCGAATGCGTCCTGTGCAAGCGCGCGGGCGCAGCGCGCGGCCGGCCGATACAGTCCCGTCACATAGTTCTCGAGCACCGGGCGCATGTTGAAATGCGGAATGATCGTGGCCATCGAGCGCTTGGACCGCGCGACCCAGCCTGGAGAGAAGCCCTGTTCATTGCGGGAGTAGTAGAGCGGGATCACTTCATCTTCGAGCAGCTCATAGAGCGTTTGCGCGTCCTCGCGGTCGCGCTCCTGTTCGTTGCCGGCGTCGGCCGGGACGATCGACCAGCCGTTCTCGCCGTCGAAGCCTTCCGCCCACCAGCCGTCGAGCACGCTGAGATTGAGGGTGCCGTTGATCGCCGCCTTGATGCCCGAGGTGCCGCTCGCCTCCAGCGGTGAGATCGGGTTGTTGAGCCACACGTCGACGCCCGCCACCAGGAGCCGCGCGAGCGCCATGTCGTAATCCTCGACGAAGATCACCCGCCCGAAGAAGTCCGCGCTCATGCTGATGGTGTTGACGTCGCGCAGGAGCTTGCGCGCCGGCTCGTCCGCCGGGTGCGACTTGCCGGCGAACACGAAGATCACCGGCCGCTCCGGGTTGCCGACGATCGAGGCGAGACGCGCGATGTCGTTGAAGAGCAGTGTCGCGCGCTTGTAGGTGGCAAAGCGGCGTGCGAAGCCGACGGTCAGCACGTTCGGATTCGCCGGATTGAGGAAGCGCGTGAGTCGCTGGTAGTGCGCATCGCTCACGTTGTTGTGAGCGCACTGCACCTGCAGGCGCGCCCGCAGCCCCTGCAGCACCTCGACCTTCACCGCCTGCTTCACTTCCCAGAAGGACTCATCCGCGGTTTCGTAGAGCCGCTGCCAGAACGCTTCCTCGTTGAGGCGCGCGCGCCAGGTCTGTCCCAGCGAGCGATCGAAGAACTCCGCCCACGGCTGGAACAGGAACGTCGGCAGGTGCACGCCGTTGGTGATGTAGCCGATCGGATTGTCTTCCGGCGGCACCTCCGGCCAGTTGTCCGCCACGATGCGCGCGGAAATGCCGCCGTGAATGCGGCTCACGCCGTTGTGATGGCGCGAGCCGTTGAGCGCGAGCCGCGTCATGTTGAACTGGTCGCCGCCGCGCGGCGCACGGCCGGCGCGCAGGAAGGTGTCCGCGTCGATCTTGAGCTCGGTGACCAGCTCGCCGAGATGGCCGAGCACCAGGTCGGGGCTGAAGACATCGTGACCGGCCGCGACCGGCGTATGCGTCGTGAAGACGCAGCTCGCCGCCACCGCCTCGCGCGCGCTCGCGAAGTCCAGCCCGCGCGCCACCTGTTCGCGAATCAGCTCGATGATCAGGAATGCGGCATGGCCCTCGTTGATGTGCCACACCGACGGCTCGAGCCCCAGGGCGCGCAGCGCCTTCGCTCCGCCGATACCGAGGAGGATCTCCTGCTGGATGCGGATGTTGACGTCGCCGCCATAGAGCTTGTGGGTGATCTCGCGATCCCCGGGCGAGTTTTCGCCGAGGTTGGTATCGAGGAGGTACACGGAGACGCGTCCGACCTTCGCCTGCCACACGCGTGCGTGCACGTCGCGGCCCGCGAGCCGACAGATGATCCGCACTTCCTGGCCGCTGCGATCCAGTGCCGGCTCGACCGGCAAGTCGTCGCGTCCGTGCTCGCGGTAGTGCGCGACCTGGTTGCCCTCCCGGTCGATCGTCTGGGTGAAGTAGCCCTCGGTGTAGAGCAAGCCCACCGCGACGAACGGCAAGGCAAGATCGCTGGCTGTCTTGCAGTAGTCACCGGCCAGAACCCCGAGGCCGCCGGAGTAGATCTGGAAGCTCTCGTGGAAGCCGTATTCGGCGCAGAAATACGCGACCAGCCCCGTGTCCGCGTCCGCCTGGCTATCCGGGAGCGGTGACTCGCTCAGGTAGGTGTCGTAGCCGGCAAGGACCTTCTTGTAGCGCTCGAGGTACGCCGCATCGCTCGCGGCTCGATCGAGCAACGACTGCTCGACGCAGCGCAGGAATACGCGCGGGTTGCCGCCGACTTCGCGCCAGAGCCCCGGATCCAGCGAGGAGAAGAGCGTGCGGGTAGGCCGATGCCAGGAAAAACGCAGGTTGGTCGCGAGCTCAGCGAGTCGCGACAAAGCAGGAGGAAGGGCCGGATTGACCTCGAAGAGAAAACGCGTCGAGTTCATTCAGGAGCTGGTCGAGAGCCAAATGAGGAGAGCGGCGGAGTCTAGCATCGCTTTTCCTGTAACCCGCGATCGCCTGCCGATTAAGGCCTTGAACGGCTAAATTTTTCTTGACTAGTATTCAGTAGATAGTATTAACTACCGCGCACTGTAATCCAATCAACACTCGTGTGGTGTAGATGGCCGTAGAGGATCCCGAAGCCGAAGGTGCTGAAGGGCTGGAGTCCGCCGAGAAAAAGTTTCAGCGCGAGCTGAACGCCGGTCTGATCGCTCTCGTCCTGCTTTCGGTTCTCGATCGCGCCGATGAAGACCTGTACGGCTACCAGATCGCGAAGCAACTCCAGGCCGTCGCCCCCGGGCTCAGTGTGTTCAAGCAAGGGGCGCTCTACCCGGTCCTCCGCAACATGAGCGCCGGTGGCTTGCTCGCGAGTCGCGTGGTTCCTTCTTACGCCGGTCCCCCGCGCCGCTATTACCGCATCACCGACCAGGGTCGCGTGGTTCTCAAGCAATGGCTCGGCATCTGGGAGCAGACACGCGACTTCGTCGACCTCTTCACCCAGCCGGTCCGCAACGACTGATCCAGGAGATTTCCGATGTCCCGCTCCGCACCGCGCTCCGTCGAACAATATCTCGAACAACTCAAGGCCGCGCTCGCGGGCGAGGACCCGGCGCTGCAACAGGACGCGCTCTACGACGCGGAAGAGTACCTGCGTGCAGAGATCGGCCAGCATCCCGGCAAGTCCGAGGCCGATGTACTCGAACTCATCGCCAGCACGTACGGTGCGCCGGACGAGGTCGCGGACGCCTATCGCACGACGGAGGCCACCGTGCGCGCCGCGCTCGCGACCCCGCCGCGCCGCGCCCCGCGCGGCGCGCTCGGGAAGTTCTTCGGCGTGTACTCGGACTGGCGCTCCTACGCCTCGCTCTTCTTCATGTTCCTGTCGCTCGTCACCGGGATCATCTACTTCACCGTCGCGGTCACGGGACTCGCCATTTCCGCGGGCACGATGGTCCTGATCATCGGCTTTCCGTTCTTCCTGCTGTTCCTCGGGCTGGTGCGCGCCCTGGCGCTCGCTGAAGGGCGCATCGTCGAAGGACTGACCGGGACACGCATGCCACGCCGGCCGGCGCACGCGTCGACGACGGCGCCCTGGTACCAGCGCATCATGGACATACTCAAGGACCGCCACACCTGGACTGCGCTGCTCTACATGGTTCTGAAGCTGCCGATCGGCATCGTCTACTTCACGATCGCCAGCGCCGGGCTGGCGATTGGCCTTGGGCTCACGGTCGGGCCGCTTCTGTGGGCCCTTTATCTCGCAGGCTGGGTCACGGTGAGCGGCGATGTGCGGATGGATGGCCTGGAGCCATGGGCCATTCCGTTCGTGATGATCATCGGCATCTGCGTTCTCACGCTGATGCTGCACCTGGCAAAAGGCGTCGGCCGCATGCACGGCCATCTCGCCAAGGCGCTGCTGGTGCGTCCCGTGAATTGATGGCTCCGCTCGGACGATCGATGCGGCCTGCGTGCACAGGGATTTCCGCGATGAAGCGTGCACTCGCGATTTGTGCGGCCGCGGGTGGCGCGGTCGCCCTCGCCTTCTTCGCCGCGCGCCATTGGCCAGCGAAGGAATCACTACTCGAGCCGGCCCATCCCGAGCAGAGCCGCGCGGCCACGCCCATGGCCGGATGCCTGCCCACCGGCGATGGCTTTCTGCGCGCCCGACTCGATGGCGCGCTCGACCTCAAGCTCGACTGGAAAAACGACGGGACACAGTGTGAAGGCATGCCGCGCCCCGACAACAACGGCGTGCGCGTCACGTTCAGCCGCGAAATCGACGCCGGTCAACGTCGGCTGGTGATCGTCTTTGGCATCGCGGGCCTGAGCGAGAGCAGTTCGGGGCACGGGCTGCCTGCAAACGTCACCATCATCGAGGAGGGTCTGGCGCGCATCTACAGCACGCAGGGCGACGACAAGTGCACGCTCGATGACGTGAAGCAGCAGTTGATCACGCCGTGGCGCAAGGAATCGCGCACCTACCGGGTCAGCGGTCGCGGCTTCTGCATCCAACCCGCGCGCGCCGTGGGCGGCGATGCCACGGTACTGATGAGCACCTTTGACTTTGTCGGCCAGGTCATCTACACGGGAACCGACACCTCGCCGCAAGCCATCACCCACACGACATGAAGAACCTCGCCTTCGCCGCACGCATCGGCAGTATCGCGGCAACCCTGGTCTGTGCCGCCGGACTTGCACTCGCCCAAGAGAGTGCCCACGAGCCGCTCAGCGCATTCCCGCGCTCGCCGCTCAGCATTCAAAGCGACGACGCGCGGCACGAGTTCACTGTCTGGGTCGCCGACACGCCGTCGCGACGCGCGCAGGGCCTCATGTTCGTCAAGTCGCTCGCGCAGGGGACCGGGATGCTGTTCGTGTTCGCAGAGCCGCAGGGCGTCAGCATGTGGATGAAGAACACCCTGATATCGCTCGACATGCTGTTCGTGGCGGCCAATGGGCAGGTGATCCATATTGCGGCCGACGCAAAGCCCGAGTCGCTTGCGACCATCAGTTCCATGGGCCTCGTGACCGGCGTGATCGAGCTGGCCGGAGGCGAGGCCAGGCGTCTCGGCATTCACACCGGCGACCGCGTCATCCATCCCGCCTTTGGCCAGGGTCGATAGTCTGCGGGCTGCCGCCCCGGGATAGTTCGGCTAAGATCCTGCCCTCCGCAGGTACAACAACACCCAGGCCTGCGCATCCGGGTTCAACAGGGAGTCGAGCACATGAACGCTTACCTTGGACGGAGCCTGGTCTTCGCGGGCCTCGCTCTCGTCGCGGCATCGGCTGCGCGCGCCGGGCAACCGGAGGACAGCTGGTACATCGCGCCAGGCGTGCATGCGATGTGGATGGACGATGAGCGCCACGTGGATGATGACTGGGCCGCGCAACTCGCCGTTGGCAAAGCCATCAACAAGTACTGGGACATCGAACTCGATGCCTGGTACGGCAAGTTCGATGGCGCCGGTGGCAACGACCTGGAGCTCACCTCACTCGGCGTCAACGCGCTCGCGGTGTTCTATCGCGAATCGCGCATCGCGCCGTTCATCCTCATCGGAGGCGGCGCGCAGAAAGACGATTTCGATGTGACCGGGAGCCAGACCAACCCCTACATCGATCTCGGCGCCGGCGTGCTCATCACGCTCGCGCAATCCCAGGACTGCAGCCGCGGGCTGGCGCTGCGCGGCGAGGTGCGCGGACGCAATGACTTCGTCGGCGGGCAGAACGATCGGCTCGTCGACTACATGGCCGGCCTGAAGCTGCTGTTCTACTGGGGTGGCAAGAGCTGCCTGGTTGCGGAGGAAAAGCCGCTCCCGCCGCCACCGCCGCCCCCTCCCGCGGCGCCTGCGGACAGCGATGGCGATGGCGTGCCCGACACGGCGGATCGCTGCCCGGGCACTGCCGCGGGTGTGCCAGTCGATGCGACCGGTTGTGAGCTCGACACGGATGGCGATGGCGTGCCCGATCACCGCGACAAGTGCCCGAACACGCCGAAAGGCGATCGCGTCGATGCGGACGGCTGCAGCCTGACGCGCAGGCTCGAGGTGTTCTTCGACAATGATTCGAGCAAGCTCAAGCCCGAGTCCTACGACGATATGAACCTCGCCGTCGAGCTCCTGAAGCGCGTGCCAACCGCCACGGCTGTCATCGAGGGTCACACCGATTCGAACGGCCCGGACGCGCACAACCAGCGCCTCTCCGAAGCGCGCGCGAAAGCGGTGCGCGACTACATGGTGAGCATGGGCATCGACCCGTCACGGCTCGAAGCGCGCGGGTTTGGTGAATCGCAGCCGGTCGCCGACAACGCGACCGCCGAAGGCCGCGCGCAGAACCGGCGCGTCGTGTTGCGCCGAACGGATCAGCAATAGATCAACCAGGGCGGACCGGTGGGCGTGAGAGCCCACCGGCCGAGCCCGGGACCCGGAGACTTCCTTGAAGCATCGTTGGGCCATCCTGTGCGAGAGATTCTCGATCGACCAGCGCTCGAACAACGTCACCCTGTTCGGGATCATCGATGAGATCCACATGCCGAAGGCCGCGGTAGCGGAGGCGATGGCCTCCGGCCGCCCGACTGCTGTGCAGATTCAGTCAGTGCTGCTGGTACAGACGGAGCGCTCCGACATGGACGTACCAGAGAAAGGGAATCTCGAGTGCCGCCTGTTCGACGCCAAGGGCATCGAGCTCGGCGTATCGCGCACCGAGGTCAACCTCGAGCAGGGCCGCCGTATACGCTCAGCGTTCAACATCAACGTGTTACCCATCACGAGCGAAGGCATCTACCACTACCGCATTTTCCACGCCGGCGATGCCGCGCCGCAGCAGGTCGACGAGTTGCCACTCTACGTCGTCTTCGATTCGCCGCCCTCCACTTGACCGAATCCGGTCTTGCGGCACAGCGCCGCGCCTGTTCAGGCAAACGCTCAAAAACCAGCTGTTGTATCAGTGATACAACTGCTGTTCGTCCCTGATGCGTACTTGCAACGAATAACTTGGCGCTTCGCGCTAAACCCGTAAAACATCCCGTTTGTCCCGCGTGAAACGCGGTTTGCACCCCATTCCGCGATCCGAAACGATTCGTACGATGCTGTTGCTTTCACGCGAAACCGCTTCACTTCAAAGTTCGCTTGTTGCTATTATCCGGACACGGTTCTGCCGGGGACTTCCGACCCGACGGAGCAGGCTACCCAGGGGTACCGGCGGCCGCACTTGCATCCAGGCCGTCGCAGTAGTGCAGAAAATCAAGTCTCTCTTGCAGGAGGACGCATCAATGACGAGTAACAGTACGATCCGTACTGCGGTTCGTCTCGCGCTGGCCAGTAGTGCAGCGACATCGGCGATGTATGGAGTCGCCGCCGTTGCACAAGAAGCGCAAGACGCAGCTGCGGAAGTCGGAACGATTGTCGTAACAGGCACGCGCCTCGCGTCGCCGAATCTCCAGTCGATCAGCCCGATCACCGCCATCACCCAGGAAGACATGGGGCTGACGGGCAAAGTCCGCATCGAAGACATCATCAACCAGTTGCCGCAGGCATTCGCGGCCCAGGGCTCGACGATTTCGAACGGCTCTGACGGCACCGCGAGCGTGAACCTGCGCGGCCTCGGCGTGAACCGCACCTTGGTGCTGGTGAACGGCCGTCGCCTCATGCCTGGTGATCCGGACGGCGGCAGCGCTGCCGACCTGAACTTCGTGCCGATGTCGTTGGTGAAGCGGGTCGACGTGCTGACGGGCGGCGCATCCTCGGTGTATGGCGCCGACGCCGTGGCCGGTGTCGTGAACTTCATCATGGACAGCGATTTCGAAGGCCTGCGCTTCGACGCGAACTACAACTTCAACCAGCATCACAACGACAACTCCGTCGCGGCCGCGCCGGTTGCCGCGCGCAACTTCCCGCTGCCGGACGACAACGTCAACACGGGCTATGGCCGTGACTTCACGCTGTCGCTGGGCATCGGTGGCCCGGGCGACAAGGGTCATGCGACGTTCTATGTCGGCTATCGCGACATCGACTCGGTGCTGCAGTCGAACTATGACTACAGCTCGTGCGCACTCGGCTCAGGGGCCCAGTTCACCTGCGGTGGTTCGTCCACGGCTTTCCCCGGACGTTTCCTCTCGGTGAACCCGGTGACGTTCGCGACCCCGAACAGCAACACGATCGGCGCGGGCAATGCGCTCGTACCGTTCACCGCTGCAGACCAGTACAACTTCGGACCGCTGAATTATTACCAGCGTCCGGATACGCGCTACTCGGCCGGTGCGTTCGCGCACTACGACGTCGCGGATCACGTGCAGGCCTACGGCGAGTTGATGTTCATGGACGATCGCTCGATCTCGCAGATCGCGCCCAGCGGCTCGTTCCTTGCCGACCAGAGGGTCAATTGCGACAACCCGCTCTTGTCACCGTCGATGGTGCAGACGTGGTGCACGCAGTTCGGCCTCGGCCCGACCGACATTACGGACGTCCTCATCGGTCGTCGTAACGTCGAAGGTGGCGGACGCCAGGACGACATCGGTCACGAAGCCTATCGCTTCGTGGCAGGTTTCCGCGGCGACATCACCCCGACCTGGAGCTATGACGGCTACTTCCAGCACGGCCGCACCAAGCGCAACAGCACCTACAACAACGACATGTCGTTGGTGCGTGAAGCGCGTTCGTTGCAGGTGCGCAATGACGCCAACGGCGTACCGCAGTGCGTATCGTTCCTCGATGGAACGGATCCGAACTGCGTGCCGTGGAACATCTTCCAGGCCGGTGGCGTGACGCAGGGCGCTCTGGACTACCTCCAGACGCCGGGCTTCATCCGCGCGGAAGCGCAGGAGCAGATCGCCCACCTGGACTTCACGGGTGACATGACCAACCTGGTCAAGCTGCCGACCGCCGAAACGGGTCTGCAGGTCAACATCGGCGCGGAGTACCGCGACGAGAAGACCGACTTCGCCCCGGACGTCGAGTTCGTGACGGGTGACCTCGCCGGCCAAGGCGGCGCCACGACCCCGACCCATGGTCGGTTCAACGTGACGGAAGCCTTCGTCGAAGCGCGTCTGCCGTTGGTTGAAGGCAAGACCGGAGCGCAGCAGTTGTCGTTCGAAACCGGCTATCGGTATTCGGACTACAGCACCGGCTTCAACACCGATACCTACAAGTTCGGTATGGATTGGGCGCCGGTCGAATGGTTGCGTCTGCGTGGCAGCTACCAGCGTGCGGTGCGTGCACCGAACGTCGGCGAGTTGTTCTCAACGCAGTCGGTGGCGCTCGACGGCGTCAACGATCCTTGCGACGGCGTAGCGGGTGATGGTCTGGACAACGGCCCAACGGCAACGTTGGCGCAGTGCCAGCTCACCGGCATGACGGCTGCGCAGTACGGGACTGTTACACAGAACCCGGCCGCACAGTACAACGGCCTGCTCGGTGGCAATCCCGAGCTCAAGCCTGAGACGTCGGACACCTGGTCGTATGGCTTTGTGTTCCGTCCGAGCTTCGCCAACCTGACAGTCGCGGTCGACTACTTCGACATCAAGGTCGCCGACGTGATCAGCAGCGTAAACGGCGGCAACGCCGATACGTACCTGAACCAGTGTCTCGCGACGGGTGCGCAGGAGTTCTGCAGCTTGATTCACCGCGATCAGTTCGGATCGCTGTGGCTGCAGCAAACTGGCTTCATCCAGGACACCAGCCTCAACCTGGGCGGCCTGCGTGTGAAGGGCATCGACCTGCAGAGCAACTACAACTGGGATGTCGGCGGCGGCCATCGCCTCGGCTTCAGCCTGGTTGGCAGCTACCTGCTCGAGAACAAGACCCAGACGTTGTCGACGGTCAACTTCTATGACTGCGCCGGTCTGTACGGCAGCATCTGCGGAGTCCCGTCACCCGAATGGCGTCATACGTTCCGCACGGATTGGCACACCCCGTGGGCCGGTCTGAACATGTCGCTGGCCTGGCGTTACTTCGACAGCGTGAAGCTGGACCACAGCAGCAGCGACCCACAGCTCGCTGCCCCGGTGCCGGCGACCGATGCGAAGTTCGATGCCAAGAGCTATATCGACCTGACGGCGGCGATGACCTTCGCCGACAACTACACGCTGCGAATCGGTGCGAACAATCTGCTGGATGAGGATCCTCCGCTGGTTGGCCAGGCCAACTGCCCGGCTGGATTCTGCAACGGCAACACCTTCTCGCAGGTGTACGATACGCTCGGACGTCAGTGGTTCATGTCTCTGACGGTAGACTTCTAAACCTTCGCGCGATTGCGCTAACCAAACGGCGGGCTTCGGCCCGCCGTTTTTTTTCCACAGTTTGGTGCCGAGCGGGCCGGAAAGTGGGATAAAGGCGGATGATTCCGGGACGAGCGTGTGGCACTATCTACGAAGGTCTTACTGGGTGGTTGCAGCCATGAAAACTACAGGAAGTCGCTGGGGTATCGCGTTATTGATCGTGTCCGGTGGAGTGCTTGCGGCCGAGCCACCGGCTCCTGCCGATTCGGCATCAGCAGCGACGCCCGCTGCTACGCAGACCGAGGCTGCCGCACCGGCTCCAGCCGCTGCGGCTGCTGAGAGCGCGGCGACCAAGATCGAAACAAAGACGGACGCGGCAAAGCCGGCTGCCCCTGCAGCGGCCGCGGCACCTGCAGCCAAGGAAGGCTCGCCGCTCGCCGAGGATGCGGAATTCCAGCGCGCGGCGAAGAGCTACACCAAGGTGGAGCAGAAGGGCAGGACGATGTACTGCAAGAAAGAGTATCCGATGGGCAGTCGCTTGCCCGTCACGCAGTGCCTCACCGAGGGCGAGCTCGCGGACCAGGTGCGCAGCACCGGCCAGATCAAGGAACAGATGCAGACGCGTCCGAAGGGTATTCCGAATCCCGCTGGCTGACCTGGGTCGGCAGCCGCGTAATCAGCCTTAGTCTGCTGGCTGGGCGAAGAGATCGCCCAGCCAGTTCTTGCCCGTCCGATAGGCTCCGAGCCTCTCTTCCATGAGGCCCGTCTTCCACTGCAAAGCGTGCGCCTTGTCGAGCGCCGCTTGTTGCAGTGTCGCGGCACGGTCGAACTGACCGTTGGCGGCGTGTGCAGCGGCTGCGACCTCGAACATCTGGGGATCCGACTGGATCGGATTCTTGAGAAGCTTGTCCGCCGCGGTGAGCGCCGCGCGCGGATCACGCAGCGCATCCGTCGATGAGGTGGCGAGCAGCGCAGCCGCATGCTTGCGAACATAGAACTGATCCGACAGCGCCGCAGATTCGACGAGGTTCCGCGCTCTGCCGATCCGCTCGACGGAGGGATGTTCGCGCAATATCTGTTCGGCGAGGGCGAGCTGTGCGGCCTCGTCGCCTTCGGCGACCGCCTGGTTGAACCAGGGCATTTTCTTCGTGTCCTGGCCGCAGGCGCCAAGGAGCTCGAAACGGCGTCCCACGCGGTATTGCGCGAGCCCGTGACCTCCTTGGGCTGCCTTGATGAGCACCTGGTCGGCCTCCTGCGCGCTGACTCCGATCGTGGGATCCAGGCCGCCGGCAACTCCGATCGCGTACTGAGCTCCCGGGTCACCGTTCTTTTCATTCGTTCGCAGCTTCTCGAGGTACCCGCCGTCCGCCCAAGAGGCGCTCTGCGGCGATTTCCGATACCTGAAAACAATCGTCAACCGCGACTCCACCGGAGCGCCATTGACCGAGGCCGGTGTGAACTCCGATTTCAGCAGGGCTGCGATCGCAGCGGGTTCTGCATCTCGCGCAGGAAGACTCAACAGGATCTCAGGGTCGCGCGCGCGCCCCTGTGCGTCTACCGTCGCTTCGATGACGACGATTCCGGGACGCGGCAGCGGTTTCTCGGCACGATCCACATCGATGAAGCCATCGACCAGCCCCGGGACGGCCTTCACGGCCGCGGCAGACGCAGCAGGACACGACCATGGGTCGTCCGGATGAGGCAGCGCGGTCTTGAGCAGAGCCTCACGGCCGTAGCGATCGAGAACCTGCTGTGCCTCGCGTTGCTGGTCGGCTGTGAGCCTGGCGCGCGCGGCGGCGAGGCGCTCGCTGGGGACGCGCTGGTAGCCGTTCTCCGCCGCTGCCAGGAGCCAGCCGATGCTCGCGCCCAGATTCTGCGGCCCAGCTTGACCCTGCTGCGCCATGGCCGCGAGGTTGTACTGCGAAGCCGCGTCACCCAGGCTGGCGAGGCCGAGAAACTCATTGCGCGCCGGCAGGTAGTCGCCCTTCGCGTATTGCTTCACCGCCTGCGCGAAGTCGGCGCGGGCTGGCGCCCCTGCCAGGACCAGACAAATCGCGACGCCGCCGCTCAGGAGTCTCATGAGGCCTTGATCGGCACTTCGTCGCGGTAGTACTCGCGAATTCCCTGCACGGCGGTGCGCACCAGGTCGCGTTCGGCAGCACTCAGGAAGTTGTTCCAGATGTCGAAGATGAGGATCGCGCGCGGCACATCGCTGTCGTTCCAGGCCTCGTGCTCGATCGTGTCATCGAACACCCATGCTTTGCCCGCCTGCCATTCGCGAGTCTCCGAGCCGACACGAAACCGGCAGCCCGGCGGTATCACTAAAGGCAGATGCACGATCAGCCGCGTGTTGGTGACGCCCGTGTGTGCCGGGATGTGCGACCTGGCGTCGAGGATCGAGAAGAAAGCGGTCGGCGCGTAGCCCGGCACATCGGACATCGGCGTCGAACGCAGCAGCTGCGTGGTCTTCGGGCAGCGCTGCTGGTGCTCCGGGACCGGTTCGCCGTCGCGCCACAGGTAGAAAACGCTCCAGCGGCGCGAGTGATTGAGCTCGGCCCATTGATCGAGCGGGACCCCCTCCGGGTAGGCGATGTAGGGCTCCAGGCGCTGCGAATCCTCGGTGAATACGCGCTCGAACTCCTCGCGGATCGCGGGGGTCGCGGCCTCGATCTCGCTCAGCCACGGGTAATCCTCGCGTCGGTAGAACTCCCACGGCGGCAGCTTGGGGAAATTCAGGAAACTGGGTTCTGGCGTAAAGATTCGTCGCCGCCCGAGAAAACTGTCGATGCAGTGATCGAACCGGTCCTGCGAAGCACCCGTGTGTTGTCCACGCACGCTGCACAGCTGCTCCGCGAGGAAGCTGTCGAGCGCGGCGTAGTTGTTGCGAACCGCATCGAGCGCACGCTGAATTGCCGGGCGCAGGCTCTCAGGCAGCTTCGCCCCGCGCGGGATCGTCAACAGAGCGTTGTGATAGACCTTTGCTGCAGCCTTCGGCTGGCCCTGTCGCTCGAGGAGCGTGCCTCGCTGAAGCAGGCCCAGCAGGTGGCGCGGCTCCAGGGCGAGCACACGGTCGAGCGCCCGGCTCTCTTGGTCCGGGAGGTCCAGTCCGCGAAACGCGCTCGCGAGATTGAGCCAGAACGCCGGGTTCTTCGCGTCCTGGGCAATCGCGCGCTCGAGCAGCATGCGCGCAGCGGCCGCGTCTCCGGTGTGCAACTTCTCGACGCCGCTTTCATTGAGCACCAGCGGATGGTCCGGGGCCCGGCCCTGCGCCTGCGATAGGAAACGCCTCGCTTCCGCGGGATTTCCGCTGGCGCGGGCGCGCTCCGCAGCCTCGATCAGCCTGCGGACTTCAGCTTCATCGGCGGGAGCGAGTGCCATTGGCTTGTCGTTCTAAGATTCCAACGCAGCGAAGTCTACCGGTTTCCCGCGCGGCGCGACGAGCAACACACGCCTGAACCGGCGCCAGCGCCGGCGCGTTGACAGGTCCTGGACAATGCAGCGGCTAGCGTGTCAGGGACGATTTGCACCGACGCTCCACGCGGGTTGAAAATCCACTGCAAAGAAATCCAGAGGGACACCCCATGCGGCACATCCGCGCTTCGATTCTCCTGCTGACCACGCTCGCGCCGCTCACCGTGGCGTGGGCGCAAAACGTGCCGGACGGCCTGCGCAAGTGCACGGCTGAATCGAACGATGCGAAGCGACTCGCCTGCTTCGACCGGGAGATGACCAGTCTTATGTCTGGTGCGGGCGCGACGGCGAAGGCGGCACCGCCTCCGGCGGCCACAACTGCAGCAGCGCCAGCGGCGAGTCCTGCGGCACCGAAAGCCGCTCCCCCAGCACCGAGCGCAACGGCACCCGCGGCCGCCACGGCGACGGCAGCTGCAGCCGCCGCGGCAGCACCAGCCGCGAAGGCGCCGGCAGCGACCGCAGCCGCAAGCGATACGACGTTGTCGGCCGAGGAACGGTTCGGCCTTTCAGATGAACAGCAACGCAAGAAAGAGAATCAGCCGGAACCCGACAAGGTGGATCACCTCAACGGGACGGTTACCGCTCTATCCAAGCGTCCGCAGGGTGAGCTCGTCGTTACCCTGGACAACAAACAGGTGTGGGCGCAGCGCTATCCCGAATCCTTTGTCGTCAACGTCGGCGACACCGTCACCATCAAGAGCACCTTCATCGGCTCCTACCTGATGGTGTTGAGAGGCCAGACGACTCGCGTCTCCCGCGTTCATTAGCTCGCGACGCCGCCCTCAGTCGTCGGCGACCGCGTCGAATGCAATCGTGGTGCGCGGCTCGGTGCCGTGAATCGGGTTCGTGCCGTGCCACATGTATGACGGGAAGAGCACCAGACGCCCGGCGCGCGGCTTGATGAAGGTCTCCGGCTGCGCCCCCGGCACGGGGTAGCGCGTCTCGCCGAACTTGATCCAGCCTGACATCCGGCTCACATCGTTGATCTCCTCGGGCACCGAAACGTAGTACGCCGAGCTGATCCATCCCTGCGGATGGATGTGATTCACGTGATAGCCCTCGCGGCGCAATTGAACTGACCAGGCGCCCTGGTAACGCGCCGGCCCGCGATTGCGCGCAGTGAGCGGATGACCCGCCTGCGCGCCGATCGAGCGCCGGTAGTCCTCGATGGGGTCTGCGAAGGCGCGCAGCACCGCACCGATGACGGGATCGGGATCCGTCGCCAGGTTGCGCGCGGTCTGGCTGCCGTTGCGCAGGCTCTGGTCGAGCGGATGCGCGGCGAACGGATGCCGCCTGCCGAGGACCTCGAGCAGCGCCGCATTCAATTCGTCGATGGAAGACCACCCCGGCGGCGCCTCGAGATCGTACGTACGCACCATGCGCGAATAGTCGTAGAGCTCGCGATACAACGGCCGATCCATCAACCGGGCGGCAGTCGCCTCATATGCGATCCAGCCTTGATCGTTGGGCGTGCGCTGGCGCTGCGCTTCGATGAACGGCAGCGCTTCGTCGGGACGCCCGCGCGCAAGCAACACGCTCACGAGTGCATCGATCACCTTCGGTTCCTGCGGTCTGGCAATCGCCGCTTCCGCGGCCTCAGCCTCCGCTTCCTTCAGCCGCCCGGTCTCGTGCAGCACCTGCGCGAGCACGGTGCGCACATCGGGGTCCGGCCCGCGACGCGCGAGCAACTCGCGAAAGTGGCGCTCCGCGCCGGCATAGTCACCCGCGCGCCACAACACGATGCCGAGCAGCATCTGCAGCGGCATGTCGTCCGGGTTCGCCGCCGCCGCCGCTGCAATGTCGCGCGTGAACTGCGGGTCGGAGCGCATGAAGCGCAATCGCGCCAGGTTGAGCTGCGCCTCCGGGTGTCGCGGATTGAGCGCCACCGCCTCGGCAAAGGCGCGTTCGGCCTCCTCCATGCGATAGAGCTGCGACAGCGCGCGTCCGGTATTGAAGGTGATCTCGAAGCCTTTCAGACCGAGCTGCCCGGCGCGTTGCAGCGCTGCAAGCGCTTCCTCCGATCGCTCCATGCCGACGAGCATCGACCCGAGATTGTGATGCGCCGTCGCATAGTCGGGACTCACGGTCAACGCCTGCCGATAGGCCGCTTCCGCCTCACCCAGGCGGTTCTGATCGCGCAGGACCATGGCGAGCGCGATCCAGGCCTGCGGATCGGAAGCGCGCTGTGCGATCAGGGTGCGACATTCCGCTTCCGCGGCGCCGTACTGGCGCAGGTCGTTCAGCGTTCGGATCAGGCCAATGCGTGCGGCAGGGTGGCGGGGATCGATTGCCAGCGCCTCCCGGTAAGAGCGCTCAGCCTCGGCCTGGCGACCGACGCCGCGCAACAGGTTCGCGAGATTGCCGTGGAAGTCTGCGGCGCGCGGATCGAGCGCGATGCTCTCACGCATGAGCTGCTCACCCGTCGCCGGATCGCCGGAGTCCTTGCGGATGAGGCCCAGCAAGTGCAGCGCCGGCGCGTTGCGTGGCGTGCGGGTCAGGATTTCGCGGCAGGCAGCCTCGGCTTGTGGCAGCTTGCCTTCACGCAGGAGCCCCACGACGCGCCCCAGTTCGGCTTGTTCATTCATCGGGGCATTTTACACGTGGGCACACGGCCGGATTCGCGGGGTTTCGCGCCGGCGGTTTACAATCCACCGGCCACTGCTCCAAGGCAAACCACAACAAGAAGTGAATGTCGGCCGAGATTGAGCAGGCATCGGCATGGAGCGCCGCGCCGCTAACCAAGTTTCGCACCCCGCGCAGCCGCCGCGACAGCGTGCCGCGTTCGGAGCTGCTCGCGCGCCTGCTGCGCTCGGTTGAAAGCAATCCGCTCACGCTGGTCTGCGCGCCCGGGGGCTCCGGCAAGACGACCCTGCTCACGCAACTCGCCGATCAAGCCGCACGCTCACTCACTGTCCTGTGGGTCGCGCTCGACGCGGATGACAATGACACGAATCGCTTCTTCGCCACGTTGATGAAGGCAGTCGAGCCGCTCGGCCTCGCCTGGGAGACCGATCCACGCGCACTGCTCGCCAATGTGGCGGGCGGCGGGCGCCAGACGCGCGCGGCGCTGGCTGCGCTCGTCAACGCCCTTTGCACCACGACGGCGAGCCGCATCGTGATCATCCTCGATGACCTGCACCGGCTCGATCGCCACGAGATCTTCGAGCTGCTCGAGTCGTTAATCGAGCGACTGCCCGATCACGTGACACTCGTGCTGGGCTCGCGCGTCGAGCCGCCCTTGCCGCTCACCCGCTGGCGCGCACACGGCGAGCTCGGCGCCTTCCTGCCCGCGGACCTCGAGTTTTCGGAAGAGGAAGCGCTCACGCTTGCGCAGTTGCGCACCGGGAACCTGGCGGATGTCAAGACTGTGCGCGACGCCCTGCGCCGCACGGGAGGCTGGGCGGTGGGCCTCTCGATGGTGCTCGACCTGCACGGCGGGGCCGCCACACATCCGTCACTGCGCGGCATCAGCTCGCAGTCGCGCGATCGGCGCCTGTTCAGTTATCTCGCGCATGAAGTTCTCGATGAGCTGCCCGAGGATCTGCGCGAGTTCGTCCTGCAGTGTTCCATTCTCGCGGAGTTGAGCCCCGCTCTGTGCGATGCCGTCTGCGCCCGGAGCGATTCCAGCGCGATCCTGGCTGAGCTCTACCGTCGCAACCTGTTTCTCACCGCCCTCGACGACGCCGTGCCGGTCCTGCGCTTTCATGACCTGTTTCGCGACTTCCTGCAGGCGGAGCTCGAGCACACACGCCCACAGCAACTGGCGCAGCTGCACGAGCGTGCCGCACGCGCGGAACACTATGCGCCGCGCGCGATCGCGCACTTCCTGAAGGCGCACTGCTGGAACGAGGCCGCCGCGCTGATGATGCAGGTCGCCGAGCCCCTGCTGCTCGAGGGCGGCGTCGCGTTACTCGAACGCTGGATCGACGAGATCCCGGAAGCAGTGCGCGCCGCAAATCCCGAGCTCGGCGCGCTGCGCGGCACGTGCGCGTGGTTGCGCTGGGACTGGCCGCGCGCCAAGCGCGAATTCACGGGTACGGTCGATCGGCTGGTGGAAGCGCGACAGGCGCCGCTGCGCATGCGCGCGCTCTTCAGCCTGGTGGATGTGCTCAATTCCTCCGGCGAGCGCGAGGCCGCCTGGGAACGACTCGAGCAGGTGGCGAAGATGCCGCTCGATGAGCTCGGCGCTGCGCAGCTCGCGCTGCAACGCGCCTGGTGCGCGATGCCGACCGGAGATGTGGACAGCGTCGCGCGCTACATGCAGGAATTCATCACGCACGTCGAGCGCGATCCCGAGCGCATCTGCCCCGCGACCGCCGAGCGCATTCACTGCATGTTGATCGGCCAAGCCGGGATGGCGGACATCTTCGAGCGCTTCCATGCGGCGAGCGAAAGCATTCGCAGCCAATCCGCCGCGCAATGGCACCTGGCGATGGTCGTGCTCGGCGGCTGGGCATCGCTCTGGCGCGGCAGACGTGTACAGACACAGACCGCGATCGAGCAAGGCGCGGCGCTCTTCCACCAGTTCGGTGGCGTGCGGCTGGTCGCCGAGCGCATCTCGCAATTCACTGCGGTGTATCACACCGCCACGGGCAACATCGCCCAGGCGGTGTCGGTCGCGCACGCGCACATCCAGGGCCTGCACGCGCCCGAGGTGCGCGGCCACGCGGCGACGTGGCTGCGCTCGTACCGCCACGCCCTCGCACGCATGTATTGGGTCGCCGGCGACCAGGACGGCTATCGCTCGGTGCTCCCGTATCTCATCGCGCCGCGCACCAACGCCGAGTGGCCGTTCACCGATGTGGCGGCGGAGTTCGCTCGCGGCCAGGGCGCGCTCTTCGACGAGGACTGGGCGCGCGCCGAGGCCGCATTGAGTCGCGCGTCCGGGCAGTACTCGCGCTTTCGTGTGCCGATGGTCTACGCGGACCCGCGGATGAGCCTCGCCTACGCGCAAGTCATGCAGGGAAAGAAGGCGGCAGCGCGCGAGACCTTCGCTCCGGTGTTGCAGGAACTCATTGCCGACCAGGCCGTCGGCATGCTGGTGCTGGAAGCGCCGCGGGTGGTCGATGCGCTCTTCGACTCGCTCACCCCGGCCATGCGCCGCGAGCCCGGGACCCTTCAGCTCATCGAGCGCGTCAACCAATGGCACGAACGCGATGTCGTGTCCGAGGCTGCGGCGGGTCCGCTTGCCCTGTTGACAGACCGCGAACGCGAGGTGCTCGAGCAGGTGGCGCGCGGCGCAAGCAACAAGCACATCGCACGCGCCCTGTCGCTGAGCCTGCATACGGTGAAGCGTCACATCGCCAACATCCTCGACAAGCTCGATTGCGACTCGCGCGGCCGGGCCGCGGACCTCTTCCGGCAGAGCACAGCCTAGACGCCTCCGCCCTGTGGCTCCCGCGGCCGGGACGTCGTGGCTCCTTCGGCCGATCGACCCTCGCGCCCGCCTCCCGGAGACTCTCGTTCCGTCAGGCAACGAGCACCCAGGACTCCCGATGAAAGCCGATCCCGCCCTTCTGTACACACAGCTGCAAGGCGCTCCCGAGGAGTTCCAGGCCGCGGCCCGCGAGCACTATCGGGAAGACGTTCAGTGGTCAGCTCCAGCGCGTGGCCTCCTACGCCAGGGTCGCGAGAGCCTGATCGCGCAGCTGCTCGGCGAAGCGGCGGCCATGCAGGATCCCACCTTCACCCGGCTGCGCTGCAGCAACGGCGACGCGCAGTGTATAGATGAGTACGCCGTGCGCTTTACCTGCGGCCGCGAGGGCATCGATGGCGTCCCGGTCGCAGTCGGCGACCTCGTCGAGTTGAAACGAGTGCGCATCCTCGAACTCCTCGAGGGCAAGGTCGCGAAGGAAACCTCCATCGAGACCTGGTCGGTCCTGTCGCGCGACTGACCGCCATGGCTCCACGCCCGGCCCGCTGTGGCTCCTCCGGGCGATGAGTCACCGCTCCCGGGTCGGGACAATGACCACCATGCAACTACACCGAATCCTGCTGGCCCTGTTCGCGCTCGTGTTCGTCCGCTGGGTGGACTACGCCGGGCGCGAGCGCGAGGCCCTCGAGAGAACCGCCCGAGGTTGAATCATGCGTGTCAGTGCCCTGCTGCTCTCAGCCGCGATCTGGATGCCAGCCCTGGCCGTACCCGCCAGCGAGGCGCGGCTGACCGAGGGCGCGATCGTTCGCATTCAAAGCGCGCAGATCGAGGCCGGCTGGCATGCGGGCACGATCCGCACCGCGGCGAGTGGCTGTCGCATGGTTTACCTCGGCAGTCCAACCGCACCGGGGTACGAAAGCCTCACCCTTGCGGCGCTCGCGCGGCTGCAGAGCACCCAGCCGGTGCGTTGGACCGAAGTGGAGCTCCCCGGCCTGGTTGCGCAGGAACCGCGCGCCTGCCACGAGGAGTTGGCAGACCTCGCCCACTGAGCGCACCGCAGCGCTGTCGGGATCGTCTGGCTGCAACACCCGGGCGACTCGCCGTAGACTCTCGCTCCCACGCGGGGTGCGGATCGAGCCATGCCGATTGCCGAGAGTGATGGCGCGCGATTGCGCTACGAAGTCGCCGGGTCCGGCGATGCCCCTGCACTGCTGCTCATCAACTCGCTCGGCTGCGCGCTCGAGATGTGGGATCCGCAGCTGACGGACCTCTCCGCACGTTTTCGAGTCATCCGCTACGACGCGCGCGGACACGGGCAGTCGAGCCTCGGGAACCACACCGAACTTGAGATCGAAGACCTGGCGCGCGATGCGGTCGCGGTGCTCGATGCCGCGGGCGTCGAGCGTGCGCATTGGTGCGGACTGTCACTGGGCGGCATGACGGCCATGCGGGCGGCGGTGCATCACGCCGAGCGCGTCGCGACCCTCGTGCTCAGCAACACGTCCGCTTATCTTCCGCCGCGGGAGAACTGGGATGCGCGCATCCACACCGCGCTCACGAGCGGAATGGGCGCGCTGGTCGACACCATCCTCGGTCGCTGGTTCACGGAAGAGTTTCGCGATCGGCAGCCCGAGGCGATCGGACCGATTCGCGCCATGCTGCTGGCGACGAGCCCGGCGGGTTATGCCGCGTGCTGCACGGCGATTCGCGACATGGACCAGCGCGAGGCGCTGAGTGCGATTCGGGTGCCCACGCTCGTGATCGCCGGGGCGCGCGACCCTGCGACACCACCCGAGCAGGCTGAGCAGATTCAACAACGGATCGCGGGCGCGCGGCTGACGGTGCTCGATGCCGCGCACCTCACGAACGTGGAGTGCGCGCCGGAATTCACGGCGACGGTGCTCGGCTTCCTCAGCGATCCTCAGCCGCAGGGAACGGCCGATACGTAGTCCTCCGCGGGCCTAGGGTGAGCCGCGACTCACGGCGATCACCACCGCGAGCAGCGCGATGGCCGCGGCCAGACACTGCCCCATGATCAGCCACCGCGTCTGTCGATGCAGGACGGTGACGGCTGCCGTGAGCTGCGCGGTCTGTTCCGCCATCCGGCTCATGAGTTCGGCCTGCCGCCGCTCATTCTCCTCGAGTGCCGCCAGGCGCGCGCTCGGATCCGCGGGCGGCGCCGCGCTCTGGCGCCGCGAGCGGTTGAGGAGCTCGCGCGACAGCTCGAGGATCGAGGGTACCCATTGAACGATTTGCAACCACGGAACTGGCATCTCGAACTCCGGCGGCCGTCGGCCGCGCAATTGCGATCCGCGTCGATGTTTACATCATAAGACCAGCACGGCAGTCTTCGTTCATGCCAGCACGCAAGTCCGCGAAGAAGTCGCCTGCGAAGCGCAGTGCCCGCAAGACCACGCGCGGCCGTCTCGCGCCGGGCAAGGAGGCGCGCGGCGTCACTGCCGCGGAGACGCTCCTCGATCTCACGAAAGAGGATATCGCGCCGCTGGTCGTGCTCGTGAACGAAGCTGGCGGTGCACCGATCGGCGCGTATCGCGAACCCTTGAGCGGCCGCTCACTGCTGATCGCCTCGCTCCCACTGGCCGCAGTCCAGCCGACGCCTTTTCAGCGCGACCTTTCGCCGACGCACGCGCGCCGCCTGGCGCAGCGCATCGACGAGACGGGAGTATTCCTCGATCCGCTGATCGTGGTGCGCGGCGAGGACGGCAAGCTCTGGACGCCGAACGGGCGGCATCGGCTCGCGGCTGCGAAGTTCCTCGGCCTGCGCCTCGTCACCGCACTGATTTCCCCGGAGGAATCGCTCGCGTACCGGATCCTCGCGCTCAACACCGAGAAGGCGCACAACCTCAAGGATCGGAGCCTGGAAGTGATCCGCATGGCGCGCAACATCGCGAAACGTGACCGCGACACCAGCGAAGCGAAATTCGCGGCGGAGTTCGAAGCCGCCGAGCTCCTCACGCTCGGCATCGTGTACGAGACGAACTCGCGCTTCGCGGGCGGCGCTTACAGCGCGTTCCTGAAGAAGGTCGATCGCTTCAGCGAGCGGCCGCTCGCGGCGAGCCTGCGCGAGCGCGAAGGCTACGCCGCACGTCTCCTCGAGATCGACGGCGAGGTCAAACGCATCATCGCGGCACTGCAGGCGCGCGGCTTCAAGTCACCGTACTTGCGCAGCTACGTGGTCGCGCGCATCAACCCCGTGCGCTTTCACAAGATCAAGAAGGGCGACACCCGGCCACCGATGCCGATCGCCGCTGCGTTGACGCGCATGACCGCGGCCGCCAAGAAGTTCAACGCGAAGGCGGTCTCGATGGGCGATATCGCGTTGGTTGCGGCCGTTGCGGAGTCACCGGAGTAAGAGCAGTCCGGTTGTGTCGTTGGCTGGGTGTGCACGGATGACCTCGGCGTCCCGACACGAATGAAACGCCGTGGCACCGACATCCGAGCGATCGCGCTGGCCCTCGTCTTGCCATCAATGCAATCAAATCCGAACGGGACACCGAGGTCATCCGGCACACCCAGCCAACTCCCCAACCGTCCTGCATCAAACAGTGACTTGTGCGCGCGCAGCGCTAGCTAGCCTCTTTGCTTTCGCGTTAGCGCGCCCGCTAACTCTTCAGGCGTCCGCCGCATAACTCACTCTATCGATGCAGGCCGGAGCGGATGGACATTGGGTGACACCTGCTCGACGGCGCCGTACCAGTGTTTGCGGGTGCGACGCTTCAAGTTCTGCGGTAGTGAGCGTGACCCCGGCGCCGGCGACAGGTTTGTCACCCAATGGCCACGCCGCGACGGCTCT
>DATFRO010000092.1:0-26842 GCA_035263105.1 Steroidobacteraceae bacterium
GGCGGTGCGCGGCGTGAACGCCGTGATGCCCACCATCGTGCGCAAGTCGGCCCGCCCCTACAAATGGGTCATCGGCCACGTGCCGCTCAGCGAGGTCGCCAACAAGGAGAAGAAGCTGCCGCCGGCGTACATCCGCGCGGACGGCTTCGGCATCACGGCGGCTTGCCGTCGCTACCTCGAGCCGCTGATTGCCGGCGAGGCCTACCCGCCCTACCGCGACGGCCTGCCTGACTACGTCCACATCAAGGGCGTGAGCGTGCGGCGCAAGCTCAAGACCGACTTCAAGGTCTGACCCTGCTGCGGCGCGGCGCCCCGGCCGCGGCGCGGCCGCCGGGTGCGCGCCGGACAATATGACCAACCCCCGCCCGCGGCCGGGGGCGAGGGGGTGGCGTGCTATAGTGCGCGGCCTTTTTTGGGGGAGGTTTGAGCGATGGATGCCACCATGTGGCTGTGGGCCGCGATCGCGGCCGGCGTTCTGGCCGTGCTCTACGGCGTGTTCTCCATGACCGCGATCCTGGGCCTGCCGGCAGGCAACCAGCGCATGCAGGAAATCGCCGCCGCGGTCCAGGCCGGCGCCAAGGCGTACCTCAACCGCCAGTACACCACCATCTGCATCGTCGGCGCCGTGCTGTTCGTGGCCATCGGCCTGGCACTCAACTGGCCGACCGCCGGCGGTTTCGCCGTGGGTGCGGTGTTCTCGGGCCTGACCGGCTACATCGGCATGAACATCTCCGTGCGCGCCAACGTACGCACCGCGCAGGCCGCTACTTCCGGCCTCAACGCCGCCCTGCAGGTGGCCTTCCGCGGCGGCGCCATCACCGGCATGCTGGTGGTGGGACTGGGGCTGATCGGCGTCGCCGGCTACTACCTGCTGCTGCGCCAGTTCCCGTCGGTCGGGGCCGAGGGCGCGCTGCACGCCCTCGTGGGGCTCGCCTTCGGCGGCTCGCTGATCTCGATCTTCGCGCGCCTCGGCGGCGGCATCTTCACCAAGGGCGCGGATGTCGGCGCCGACCTCGTCGGCAAGGTGGAAGCCGGGATTCCGGAAGATGACCCGCGCAACCCGGCCGTGATTGCCGACAACGTGGGTGACAACGTCGGCGACTGCGCCGGCATGGCGGCCGACCTCTTTGAAACGTACGCGGTCACCGTCGTGGCGACGATGCTGCTCGGCGGACTCGTGATGCAGTCGGCCGGCATCAATGCCGTGATCTATCCGCTGGTGCTCGGCGCGGTGTCGATCATCGCCTCGATCGTCGGCTCGTTCTTCGTGAGCGCGGGCAAGAGCGGCAAGATCATGCCGGCGCTGTATCGCGGCGTGACGGTGTCCGGCGTGATCGCGGCGATCGCGTTCTACCCGGTGACGCAGAAGATCATGGGCGAGTCGAACATGCACCTCTACTGGTGCGCGCTCATCGGTCTCGCGTTGACGGCGGCGATGATCATCATCACCGAGTACTACACCGCGACCGAGTACAGCCCGGTGCGCAAGGTCGCCGCTGCGTCGCAGACCGGCCACGCCACGAATATCATCGCGGGCCTCGCGGTCTCGATGAAATCGACCGCGCTCCCGGTGCTCGCCGTGGTGCTCGCGATCTGGGGCGCCTACAAGATCGGTGATCTCTACGGCATCGCCATCGCGGCCACTGCGATGCTCTCGATGACCGGCATGATCGTCGCGCTCGACGCCTACGGACCGATCACCGATAACGGCGGCGGCATCGCCGAGATGTCGGGCCTGCCGAAGAACGTGCGCACGATCACCGATGCGCTGGATGCGGTCGGCAACACCACCAAGGCGGTGACCAAGGGTTATGCGATCGGCTCGGCCGGTCTCGCGGCACTCGTGCTGTTCGCAGACTACACGCACAACCTCTCGGCACTCGGCAAGTTGCAAGCGTTCGACCTGTCGGATCCCGCAGTGATCATCGGCCTCTTCATCGGCGGCCTCGTGCCCTACCTCTTCGGCGCAATGGCAATGGAAGCGGTCGGTCGCGCGGCGGGCTCAGTGGTGAATGAAGTGCGCCGCCAGTTCCGCGAGATCGTCGGCATCATGGAAGGCAAGGCCAAGCCGGATTACTCGAAGGCGGTGGACCTGCTGACGCGCGCGGCAATCAAGGAAATGATCGTCCCCTCGCTCCTGCCGATCCTGGTGCCGATCGTGCTGGCGTGGGTGATGAACTGGCTCATGGGCCCCGGTGCCGGCGTGCGTGCGCTCGGCGGCTTGCTCATCGGTACGATCGTGACCGGACTCTTCGTCGCGATCTCGATGTGCACCGGCGGTGGCGCGTGGGACAACGCCAAGAAGTACATCGAGGAAGGTCACTTCGGCGGCAAGGGCTCCGACACGCACAAGGCCGCGGTGACGGGCGATACAGTCGGCGATCCTTACAAGGACACCGCAGGCCCCGCGATCAACCCGCTCATCAAGATCATCAACATCGTGGCGCTGCTCCTGGTGCCGCTGCTCTAGACCGAGAACAGCGCGGTCAAAATCGCTGGACGGCGGGCTTCTATCAGAGGGCCGCCCATTCGTCCTCTGAGTCCAGCGCTGTTCGCTAGCTCGCGAGCAGCGGTTGCGGGCGTGCGATGAGATAGCCCTGCACGTAGTCGACGCCCATCTTGCGAGCGGCCTCGAGCGCCGCCTCGTCCTCCACCTGCTCCGCGACCACTTTGAAGTTGAGCGTGCGCGCGAGCTTGATCATCGCGGTCACCATCGCCTGGTTCACCGAGTCGCGCGCCAGGTTGCGGATGAACGAGCCGTCGATCTTGAGGAAATCCATGGTGAGGTTCTTCAGGTTCGAGAAGCTCCCCATGCCGCGGCCGAAGTCATCGAGCGCGAACTTGCACCCCATGCCATGCAGCACGCCGATGAAGCGCCGCGCGTGCTCGATGTTGGTGATCACGGAGTTCTCGGTCACTTCGAAGCACACCTGCATCGGCGTGACGCCGGTCCGGTCCAGGCAGTCGACCACGAACTCGAGGAACTGCGTGTCGCCGAGCGTCTGGCCCGAGATGTTGATCGCGATGCTGTGATCCTCCGCGAGACGCAGGGCTCCGCGGCCGAGCGCGGCCAGCGTGGTCTGCACCACCCACCGGTCCACGAGTGACATGAGCCGATAGCGCTCCGCGGCGCGCAGGAACTCGCCCGGGCTGATTTCCTGGCCGTTCTCGTCCTTGAGCCGCACCAGCACTTCGAGGGCGGGGCCGTTCATCACCTGCGCCGTCGCCGGCACGATCGGCTGCGCGTAGAGCTCGAAGCGATTTTCCTTGAGCGCGGTCTGCAGCTTCTGCAGCCAGTGAATCTCGCCGCGGTGACGCGCGACGGCTTCATCACGCGCCGAATATACGTTGACGCGCGTGCCCTGCTGCTTGGCGACGTAGCAGGCCGAGTCGGCCGCGCCCAGCACCTCGTCGGGCGAGCCGCTCTCGCGCCCGATCTCGACCAGGCCGATGCTGACGTCGATGTTGAAGATCTTGTCCTTCCACACGAAACGGTAATCGGCAATCGCGCGGCACACGTCGTCGGCGATCTGGCGCGCCTTCTCCAGCGGGCAGCCGATCAGCAGCATCGCGAACTCGTCGCCGCCGATTCGCGCCACGGTGTCCGAGTCGCGCACCGCGTCCTTCAGGAGGGCAGCCACTTCGCGCAGCATGTTGTCGCCCGCCAGGTGCCCGCAGCTGTCGTTCACCGCTTTGAAGCGGTCGAGATCGAGGTAGCACAGCACGTGCGAGGATTCGCCGGCGCGCGCCGCGTCCAGCGCTTCCTGGAGCCGGCGCTCGAACTCGCGTCGATTGACCAGACCGGTGAGCGCATCGTGACTCGCCTGGTAGGACATCTGGCGCGCGAGACCGCGCTGCTCCGAGACGTCGTGCATCACGACGACCGCGCCGTTGACATCGTTCTGCGGTCCGCGCAACGGCGACACGTTGAGCTCGATGTAATGCTCCTCGCCGGTGCCCCGGGCGAGGAGCAGCGCCTTGCGGCCGAGTCCCGCGCGTGCGCCGCTGGTGAGGCACTGGCGCACGGGGTCGGCGAGCGACTGGCGATCGCTCTCGTTCAACAGGCTCACGATGTCGTCGAGGCCGTGGCCGATCGCCTGCATCGCGGTCGTACCGGTGAAGCGTTCCGCGGCTTCATTCATGTAGTCAATGCGCCCTCGCTTGTCGGTGGTGATGACGCCTTCGCCGATCGCCTGCAAGGTCGCGAGCGCGCGCGAGCGTTCCTGCTCCGGCGCGCCGGAGCCATGGCGCGGCGTCATTTCGACCGCGGTGATGAGCAGCATCGGATCGCCCTGCGAGTCGATCAGCGACCCCGCGAGCTCCAGGCGACTCACCTGCCCTTGCGCCCCGACGAGTTCGATCTCGTAGCGCTGCGCGGCGGGCTCGCCCGCCAGCATGCGGCGAAGGTTCTCGCGCACCAGGTCTGCGTAGTCCGAAGGTACGAGCTCATCGAGCTTGCGTCCCTTCAGCTCCTGCGCGCTGAGACCGGTGAGTGCGGCGAAGCGTGTGTTGGCGTGCACGATGGTGTCGCGATGGAGCACGACGGCCTCGTGCACCGCTTCCACCAGGCGGTTGTACAACAGGTCCTGGTCCTGGTTTTTTTTCGAGCGTGTCTCGAGACGCGTGAGCAGCTGGTTGACCGATTGTGCCGCGCTCGCTACGCGCGGCTGATCGGAATCGGCGACCACGCGCTCATCGACGCGGCCCTCTTTCGCGATCCGCTCCAGGTCCGCGTTCAATGCATCGAGCGCACGGGACTCCCGGCGCTTGCGCAGATACAGTGCCAACGCGCCGGCGGCCACGAGTCCCAGGGCCAGCGTCAGAATTTCGAGCGTCGGCATTGCGGTTGTGGTGCCTTCCAGGTCCCGAGGTCGATGGGCGGACCTCTGCGTGTGAGGTGAGTCGGGGGCGCGTCGCTACGTCTTGTTCTGGCGCGCTCTTGTATAGCGCAAGGATAGCCGAAGGGCCCGATCACCCTGTCTACTTTTCACCATAATTAACGGCTTTCGGCGGGGCACTTGGCTTGTTTGACTCTTTGAAACTCCGTAACCTGTGCCACCTTCTTCGAGGCCGGGCAGAGGTTCCAACCCTGCGCCTCCGGTTCAAGTCAAAAGCATGAACATCGAGATCGCGCGCAGACAGATGATCGAGCAGCAGGTGCGTGCCTGGGAGGTGCTCGATGATCGAGTTTTGGGAGCACTTGCCCAAGTGCGGCGTGAAATTTTCGTGCCGCAGGGCTATCGCGAGCTCGCGTTTGCGGACACGCAGATCCCGCTCGGACAGGGTCAGTGCATGCTCGCACCGAAGGTGGAAGGCAGATTTCTGCAGGCGCTGGAGCTCACGCCGGCGGACCAGGTGCTCGAGATCGGCACCGGCAGCGGCTTTTTCGCGGCCTGCCTGTCGCGGCTCGCGGGCAGCGTGCGCAGCGTGGAAATCTTTGCCGAGCTCAGCGACTTTGCGCGGGAAAACCTGCGCGCTTCCGGCGTGAGTGGCGTGCAGGTCGAAACGCGCGATGCGCTGACGCTCGACGATTCACACCGTTACGGGGCGATCGCGGTCACCGCCTCGCTCCCCGTATACGACGCTCGCTTCGAGCGCGCGCTCGAAGTCGGCGGGCGACTGGTGGTCGTGGTCGGGGAGCCGCCGGTGATGGAAGCGCGGCTCGTGCGCCGCGCCTCGGAGACCCAGTGGGTGCAGGAGAGCCTGTTCGAAACGGTGATCGCGCCGCTGGTGAATGCGCCGCAACCGCCACGTTTTCTGTTCTGACTCATGGTGCAGGAAGTCACACCCACGCAATTCCAGGCGCGCCGCGCCGCCGGCGCGCTGCTCCTCGACGTACGCGAGGACTGGGAGCTCAAGACGGCAAGCGTGCCCGATGTCGTGCACATCCCGATGGGCCAGATTCGTGAGCGGCTCGGCGAGCTCGACCCGCAACGGGAAACCGTGGTCATCTGCCGCTCCGGGCGACGCAGCCTCGAAGTGGCACGCTTCCTCGAGCAACAGGGATTTCGATCGGTCGCCAATCTCACCGGGGGCATCCTCGCCTGGTCGCGTGAGTTGGACCCCTCGATCCCCGAATACTGAACGATCGACCACCGCGCAGGTCGGACGACGCCTTGTCGGCCACTGCTAGGTGATATAGTCTTATACAACACTAGTTGTCCTCGGGACATTGAACGGCCTGGGTTCAAGAAGGGGAACCGGATGAACGGAAGAATTCGCGTCGCAGTGAGCTTGCTGGCAGCCACCCTCACCGTTTCGAGCGCATACAGCGCTGATTTACTTGAGGTTTATCAGAGAGCCGCGCAGAACGACCCGCTCATCCGCGAAGCCGAAGCCAATCGGCTGGCGGCACGCGAGGCCAAACCCAGAGCGTTGAGCGCCCTTCTGCCCCAGATCGTCGGCCTCGGCTCCATGAGCACGGGTCATCAGGATGGCGGAAATACGTTTCCGCAGGTCATCAACCCCGACGACCCGGCCACCAGGACCATCGTGAATGTGCCGACCACCTTTGAGTCAGACACGGACAGGACGCAGTACGAGTTCCGTCTCACCCAGTCGGTATTCCGTTGGGACCAGTGGATGACGCTCAAGCAGTCGGACTCGCAGGTTGCCCAGGCAGAAGCAAACTACATCGTCGCTGAGCAGGACCTCCTGGTCCGCACGTGCGAGCGCTACTTCGATGTCCTCGCGGCTGAGGACACGCTGCAATCGGCAACGACCGCGCGTGATGCGATCTCGCGCCAGCTCGAACAGGCCAACAAGCGTTTCGAAGTGGGACTCATCGCGATCACGGACGTGCAGGAAGCGAAGGCTGCGTTCGACAACGCGAACGCCGTGGTCATCGATTCCAAGCGCGCGCTCGCCACCGCGCACGAGCAATTGCGTGAATTGACCGGAGACCCGTTCGAGCAGCTCTCGAAGCTCTCGCAGTCCATGCCGCTCAAGACCCCCGACCCGCAAGACGAGGAGCAGTGGGTCAAGACCGCGATGGATCAGAATTCCGCACTGATCTCCAGCCGTCTCGCCGCCGAAATCGCCCGCGATACGATTTCGATTCGCCGCGGCGGACATTTCCCGACACTCGACCTCGTGGCGAGCCACTCCGACTTCGATTCCGACCAGACCACAACAACCCGTCAGGGCACTACTTCGATCAAGGGTCCGACGGATTCGAACCAGACCGACGACACGATCTCGCTGCAACTCGTCTTCCCGATCTACAGCGGCGGCGCGGTCTCCTCCTCGGTGCGCGAAGCGGTGTACCTGCATCGCGCCGCGCGTGAGCGCCTCGAAGCGACCGCTCGCTCGACCGAGCGTGAGACACGCGATGCGTATCTCGGCGTCCTCTCGGAGCTGTCGCGCGTGCAGGCCCTGCGCCAGGCGCTCGAGTCGAGCCGTACGGCGTTGCAAGCTACCGAGGCAGGCTACGAAGTCGGCACGCGCACGGCGGTCGATGTCCTCGATGCACGGCGCCGCCTCGCACAGGCGGAAACCGATTACGCGCGCAGCCGTTACGATTACGTGTTGAACGTCGTGCGGCTCAAGCGCGCCGCCGGCACTTTGCAGGCGCAGGAAATCAACGACGTCAATCAGTGGCTGACCGCCACCGCGGTGCCGCCACAGCCGCAGCCCCAAAGCGGACCGTCTTCGAACGGCGATCCGCAGCTGCAGACGCCGACGCCGCCCGCGCAGCCGACGCCGCCCCCTCACACCTGAGCGGCTAGTTCAGCGACTGGCGCCGATTCAGCAGAGGATCGATCAGGTCGAGCAGGCGCTGCGAAGCGCCGCGGTTGCCATCGAGCGTCCGGCGCCCGGCGCTGCCCATCTGCTGACGTTCCGCCGGATTGCCGAGAAGCGTCGCCACCTGCGCCGCGAGTTCGGCGGCATCATGCACCACACGCACCGCCCCGACTTCCAGTAACAGCCGCGCTACGTCTTCGCTGTTGAAGTTGTAGGGGCCGGTCAGCATCGGCAGACCGAGCGCCGCGGGCTCGAGCAGGTTGTGGCCGCCGATCGGCACCAGGCTCCCCGCGACGAACGCGACATCCGACGCGGCGTAGAACGTCAGGAGCTCCCCCAGCGAGTCGACCAGCCACACCTCGGTGTCCGTGCGAACTCTTGCACCGCTGCTGCGAGTCACGAACCGCACCGCGCGTTTGCGCAACGCATTCGCCACCGACTCGAAGCGATTCGGATGTCGCGGCACCAATACCAGCAGCGCGTTGCCGATCCGCTCGCGCAGCGCCCGGTGCGCATCGAGCACCACCTCTTCTTCGCCCTCGTGTGTGCTGCCCGCAATCCAGATCGGGCGATCCGGCGCCTGCGTGTCACGCAGTGTCCGGCCCGCGAGCGCCGCGCCATCGGGCAGCTCGAAGTCGAACTTGATGTTGCCGATCACGTGCGTGCGCTGCGGGTTGGCGCCGATCGACTTGAAGCGTTCCGCATCGCTCTTGCTCTGAGCCGCGATCATGATCCCGTGCGACAGCGTTTGGCGGAACAGGCTCACCAGCAGGCGATAGCGTCCCACCGAGCGCGGCGAAATGCGCGCGCTCGCCAGCACCAGCGGCACACCGCGCCGTCCGCACTCGCGATACAGGTTCGGCCACAGCTCGGTCTCCAGCACTACGGCGAGCCGCGGGCGCGCACGGTCGAAGAACCGGCGCACACACCCGGGAATGTCGTAGGGCACGAAGCGCACGTGCACGTCATCGCCAAAGAGGCTCCGGCCGCGCAGCGCTCCGGTCGGCGTCACCGTGCTCAGCACCAGCGGCGTGTCGGGGTAGCGCGTGCGCAGGGCGCGCACCAGCGGCGCAGCAGCCTGCACCTCTCCCATCGATACCGCGTGCACCCAGATCGTGGTGGCGTTCTCGTGGCGCCCGAAGCCGAAGCGCTCGCCGAGGTTCTGCCAGTAGCTGCGATCGCGAAACCCGCGCCACAGCACGATGCCGAACGCGAAGGGAACCAGCAGGTAAGCGAGCGTGGTGTAGACGAAGCGCATCATCGGCGCCACGCCCGGCGCGTCACTGCCGCATCCCCGTAGCCCTCGGCGAGCATGCTCCACATCGCCGTCTCGAGGCGATCGGCAGGCAGCAGCGCGCAGATCTTGCGCAGCGATCGTTGCAGGCGCGAGAGATTTGCGGCACGCCAGGAACCCGGAGCGCGGCGGGCACCGCGATCGAAGTCGACCAGGTACACGCGTCCGGCCTCATCGAGCAGGATGTTGTGGGCGTTCAAATCCGCGTGCCAGATGCCCGCATCGTGAAACCGGCGGATGCAATGGCCCACGGCGCGCCAGGTGTTCGGCGGCAACGGCCCCACTTGCAGCAAGGCCGAGAGCGGCGTCGCGCCGCGAATCTGCTCGGTGATGAGATCGCCGCGATAGGTGAAGCCACTGCGCGAATAACGCGCCGCGACCGGGATCGGCACCGGCAAGCCCGCAGCATGCATCTCGTGCAGCAGGCGCCATTCACGGAAGGGCCGAGTGCGGTTTTCGCCGGTCCAGAGATACGCATCGGTCGAGAGCCGCGCCGCCCAGCCGCCGCGCCGATAGTGCCGCAGCACCCACTGTCGCTCGCCGGCATCGATGAAATAAGCGCCGCCGCGTCCTGTGCTCGTCGCCGCGAGCGCGCCGCGGGCGCGCCAGGCGGCGGCGTCGAACAGTTCCGCGCTCGCGTTGCCCACCCGGGAGGCGTCATATAGCATGGCGCCCTCTTGCGTCGGCGCGCGACGCACGTCAGCCACCACCGAAGCGGGCGAAGCGCAACTCGCGGTCATTCGATTCCAGTGATTCTCTCCAAGCCCCCGCGTGAAGTCTGCATCCTGAGGCTCTCGGCCATCGGCGATGTCTGCCATGTCCTGCCGGTCCTGCGCACGTTGCAGCAGGCCTGGCCGAAGACGCGCTTCACCTGGGTGATCGGCAAGGTGGAAGCGAAGCTTGTTGGTCTGATTCCGGAGGTCGAGTTTATCACCTTCGACAAGCGTCACAGCCTGCGCGATCTCGGGCAATTCCGCACGGTGATCCGCGAGCAGAGCTTCGATCTGCTGCTGCATATGCAGCTCGCGCTGCGCGCCAGCTTCCTGAGCAGCTACGTACGCTCGCCGATCAAGCTGGGCTTCGACCGGCGCCGGGCCCGCGAACTGCAGTGGCTCTTCACCACGCACCGAATTGCGCCGCGTGATCGCGAACACGTCATGGACAGTTTCTTCGGCTTCGCCGAGGCGCTCGGCGTGCACGATCGCGTGCTGCGCTGGGACATCCCGCTGCCCGGCGATGCGCGCCATTACGCCGCCCAGATCGTCCACGACGAGCAGCCGACTCTTGTCATCAGTCCCTGCTCCAGTCATGCGCGCCGCAACTGGCGCGCCGAGTACTACGCCGAAGTCGCCGACTACGCCGCGAGTGCTCACGGCATGCGCGTCGTCGTCACCGGCGGTCCGGGCAAGCTCGAACGCAGGATGGGCGAGGAGATCGAACGACGCGTGCAACACCCGGTCATCAACACGGTGGGTCGCGATACGCTTCTGCAGCTGCTCGCGCTGCTCCAGCGCGCGGATGCCCTGCTGAGCCCGGATTCGGGCCCGGTGCACATGGCCACGGCGGTGGGCATTCCCGTGATCGGCCTCTACGCGGCGACCAATCCCGAGCGCAGTGGCCCGTATCTCAGCCGCTCGTGGTGCGTGAACAAGTACGACGAAGCCGCGCGCAAGTACCTGGGGCGCCCGGCGAACGAGATTCCCTGGACCACCAAGATCGAAAAGCCGGGCGTGATGGACCTGATCACGCCGGCAGATGTGTTTCGCAAGCTCGACAAACTGATGAGCCAACGCGGCAAGCAGCCGAGGAAGTGGGCATGAGCACGATCCTGGTGCCGATCTCGCCGGGAGAGCTCCTCGACAAGATCACGATCCTGCGCATCAAGCTGCAGCGCATGAGCGATCCGGCCAAGCTCGCCAACGTGCGCCACGAGCTCGCACTGCTCGACGCCACCTGGGGCGAGTCGGCGCACGTCAGCATCGATCTGAGCGCTGAGGTGCAGGCGCTCGAGGCTGTCAACGCGCGCTTGTGGGATATCGAGGATGACATCCGCGATCACGAAGCACGTCACGCCTTCGATGCGCGCTTCATCGAGCTCGCGCGTGCGGTCTACATCAACAACGACGAGCGCGCCGCAATCAAGAAGCGCATCAACAGCAGGCTCGGCTCGAAGATCGTCGAGGAAAAGTCCTATAAGGACTACCGCAAGTGACTTTTCGCGCCACCCGACGCTGAGGCGCGAGCCCTCTCCTTTCTAGTCCGGGGCCCGAGGCCCGAGGCCTTCTACTTCACCAGCGTGTACTCAGCGCTGCAGTACGGGCACTTGGCCCAGCCGGTCTGCTCGATCGGCAGGTAGACGCGCGGGTGCGAGTTCCACAGGTACATCTGTGGCATCGGACAGGAGAGCGGCAGGTCCTCGCGCGTCACCTGGTACTGATTCTGGGCGTTGGGTTGAATCAGCGTGCGCTGGGCGGGTTGGGTGGCGGCCACGCTCGAGTCCTCGTCTGATCGGTGGCTGCGAAGTATAGCGGATCACGCTTCCAGCATCGTCGCATTCCAGATCGCGATCACCTCACGGCGTTCGACCGCGAACTCGCTCTCATCCACGACCGCCGCCAGGTCCTCGAGCGAACGATGGTGAAGCGCCGCCCGGTAAGTGCGGTAGGTGCGGGTCAGGACGTCGACCGTTGCCTGCGGCACGAGATTCGCCGACGCCACCGATTCGAGCTGCCGGATCGTGTCCGAGAACATCACCAGCGGCGGGTAGCGGTCGGACCAGTTGAGCGCCCAGTACTGCGCCAGGAATTCGATGTCGGCGATCCCGCCCGGATCCTGCTTGACGTCGAATTGTCCCGCGCGTGCGCGGCTCAGTTCAGCTCGCATCCGTCCGCGCATCTTGCGAACCTCATCGCGCAGCGACTCGCGCTTCACTTCGTGGCACAGCACATCCACGCGGATGTCTTCGAAGCGACGGCGTAATGCGGCATCACCGGCAACAGCCCGGGCACGCAGCAGCGCCTGGTGCTCCCAGGTCCACGCCTCGGACTTCTGATAATCACGAAACGCCTCGATCTGCGTGACCATGAGGCCGCCCTTGCCGCTCGGCCGCAGTCGCATATCCACCTCGTACAGCCGGCCCGCAGCGGAATGCAGCGTCAGCAAGTGGATGATCCGTTGCCCGAGACGCAGGAAGAACACGCCGTTCTCGAGCGCTCGCGCACCATTGGTCCGTTGCACCTCACCCGCCGAGTCGTGCAGGAACACGAGATCGAGGTCCGAGGCATAGCCGAGCTCGAGCGCGCCCAACTTGCCGTAACCAACCGCTGCAACGCTCGCCGGCCGCAGCTCGCTCGCCGTGCCACACATCGGTATGCCGTGCTGCTCGGTGACCTGCTGCCACGCGAGCGTCATCGCTTCGCCGATGATCAGCTCCGCGATATCGGTGAGACGATCGCTCACCTGCATCAACGGCAGCCGCTGCGTGAGATCGGCCAGCGCCACGCGAAACATGGCCGCGCGCTGAAACTGCCGCAGCGCCTCGACCTGACGCTCGGGATCCGCCTCCGGAACATGCTCGAGGCGCGCGCGGATCTCGGCGGCAAATTGCTCGCGACTCGGCAGCTCCTCGAGAACCCGCTCGTCCACGAGCTCATCGAGCAGCAGGGGGAACGCGACGATCTGCTGGCCGAGAAATTCACTGCGCGCACAGATCTCGACCAGGCGCCGCAGCGCGGCCGCGTTTTCGTTGAGGAGCGCGACATAGGCGCTGCGGCTGCCGACCGCCTCCAGGATGCGCAGCGTGCGTCGCAACGTCGTGGAGGGATCAGGCACGTTCTTGAGCACCGCGAGGAGTCGCGGCATCAGCACTTGCAGGCGACGGCGCGAGGTCTCTCCCAGGCGTTGCACGGTACTCGCGTTGCGCCATTCATCGAGCTGCGTCGCGACCGCTGCGGCATCGGACAGGCCGAGTCTTTCGACACTCGCCTGCAATGCCTCGCGCGTCACAGTGCCCTCGAGCAGCGCGTCCAGTTCGTGGGAGGTCGTCGGACTCGACGCGGGCTGCGCCGAAGTCGACAGCAGCAGTTGAAACTGGTGCGTCACCGCCGCGCGATGCTGATCGAGCTCGGCGCGCAGTGCTTCCCAACTGCGCGCGCCCATCGCGATCTGCAAGCGCTCCCGCGACACGGCATCGTCGGGCAGGGTATGAACCTGCTCGTCGTTGAGCATCTGCAGGCGGTTTTCCAGGCGCCGCAGAAAGAGGTACGCATCCTTGAGTTCGCTCGTGGCCTTCGCAGACAGGAGCTTCTGCCCGGTGAGCAGCGGCAGCACGGTCAGGAGCGACTGCGACTGCAGCCGCCGATCGCTGCCGCCGCGCAACAGCTGCAGCGCCTGCACGATGAACTCGATCTCGCGGATCCCGCCGGGGCCGAGCTTGATGTTGTCACGCAGCTCGCGCCGCGCGACTTCGCGGGCAATCAGCTCCTTCATCTCGCGCAGCGATTCGAACACGCCGAAATCGAGGTAGCGCCGGTACACGAAGGGACGTACCGCCTCCTGAAACAACTCCGCGTATTCCCTGACACCGGTGAGCTCGCGCGCTTTGACGTACGCGTAACGCTCCCAGTCACGGCCGTGCTCCTGCAGGTAGTTTTCGAAGGCGCCGAAGCTCGCGACCAACGGCCCGGAGTCACCGAACGGCCGCAGCCGCGTGTCGACGCGAAACACGAAGCCGTCCGCCGTCACGGCATCGAGCAGACGAATGAGCACGCGCGCGACCCGCGTGAAGAATTCCTCGTTGCTGATCGAGCGGCGCCCATCGGTGTCGCCGCCTTCCGGGAACAGCAGCACGAGATCGATATCGGAGGAAAAGTTGAGCTCGCCACCGCCGAGCTTGCCCATGCCGAGGACGACGAGCGACTGAACCTCGCCGGACTCGGAGCGCGGCTTGCCGTAGATGTGCGACTGGGCCTGCGTCGCGAACGTGCAGGCACAGGCGACGGCCGCATCACCGACTTCACTCAGGTCCCGCAGCGTCTCCTCGACGCTCGCCCATCCCGCGAGATCGCGCCACGCGATCCGGACGAGCTCGCGCCGCCGCCAGGCGCGCAGCACACGCATCATGTCTTCTTCGGATTTGGCCTCTGCGGTCGCACCCGCCTGCGTCCGCGCTGCGCTTCCGGCAGCACGCGATGCCTGCAGACCCGGCGCTTCGAGCAACCACGGAATGAGCTTGTCGTCCTGCTTGCAGGCCGACGCGACAAAGTCGCTCACGGAAAACACGCGAGCGACGCTCGACTGAACGTCATCGGGCGCCGCGCGCAGCGCGCATAGCGTGGCCGGATCTTCCCTCAGCTTCTCGAGTACGCGCTGTGCAGACGGCCGCAACGCGGGCGGCAAACGTTCGACGCTCGACTCGAGTTCACCCATGGACGCCGATTCTATGGAAGGTCTTCTCTCGGGGTAAAAAAAAAGCCCCGGCAGCCAGCCGGGGCCTTCTTCGTCCATGTCCCGCCTCTTTTCCAGGCGGCTTTCTCTTCGCCGGGCCCCCAGAAAGTATTGCCGTCTTCGGCAAACTTTCTGGGGTGGCGTTCTTGACCGGGCCCCAAGGAAGTATTCGCGTCTTCGCGAAACTTCCTTGGGTGGTCCATTACATGTCCATCCCGCCCATGCCGCCCGGAGGACCAGCGTGGCTGTGCTCCTCGTCCTTCGGAGCTTCCGCCACCATCACTTCCGTCGTGAGCAGCAGGCCCGCCACCGAAGAGGCGTTCTGCAGCGCCAGACGCGTGACCTTGGTCGGGTCGAGAATGCCGGCCTCGATGAGGTCGCCATACTCGCCGGTCGCGGCGTTGTAGCCGAAGTTACCCTTGCCTTCCTTGACCTTGTTGACCACGACCGCGGCGTCCTCGCCCGCGTTGTCGACGATCTGGCGCAACGGCTCCTCGATCGCGCGCGAGAGGATCTTGATGCCGACCTGCTGGTCCGCATTCGCACCCTCGAGCTTCTCGACCGACTTCTGCGCACGGAGCAGCGCGACGCCGCCACCCGGGACCACGCCTTCCTCGACGGCGGCACGCGTCGCGTGCAGCGCGTCCTCGACGCGGGCCTTCTTTTCCTTCATCTCAATCTCCGTCGCGGCGCCGACCTTGATCACGGCCACACCGCCGGAGAGCTTGGCGACACGCTCCTGGAGCTTTTCCTTGTCGTAGTCGGAGGTCGCTTCCTCGATCTGCTGACGGATCTGGCCGACGCGGGCCTTGATGTCCGCGCTCTTGCCGGCGCCGTCGATGATCGTGCTGTTCTCCTTCTCGACCACGATCTTCTTGGCCTCGCCGAGGTCATTGAGCGACGCCTTCTCGAGTGACAGGCCGACCTCATCCGAGATCACCTGGCCGCCCGTGAGGATCGCGATGTCCTGGAGCATCGCCTTGCGACGATCGCCGAAGCCCGGGGCCTTGACGGCCGCGACCTTGATGATGCCGCGAATCGTGTTGACCACGAGCGTCGCGAGCGCCTCGCCTTCCACGTCTTCGGCGATCACGAGGAGCGGGCGACCCGCCTTCGCAACGCCCTCGAGGAGCGGCAGCATCTCGCGGATGTTCGAGATCTTCTTGTCGTACAGAAGGATGTACGGATTCTCGAGCTCGGCGGTCTGGTTCTGCTGGTTGTTGATGAAGTACGGCGAGAGGTAGCCGCGATCGAACTGCATGCCCTCGACCACGTCGAGCTCGTTCTCGAGGCCCGAGCCCTCTTCCACCGTGATCACGCCTTCCTTGCCGACCTTGTCCATCGCATCCGCAATGGTCTTGCCGATGCTCTCGTCCGCGTTCGCGGAGATGGTGCCGACCTGCGCGATCGCCTTCTGGTCCTTGCAGGGCTTGGAGAGCTTCTTGAGCTCTTCCACCGCCACGCCGACGGCCTTGTCGATACCGCGCTTGAGATCCATCGGGTTGATGCCCGAGGCGACGGCCTTCAGGCCCTCGCGAATGATCGCCTGCGCGAGCACCGTCGCGGTCGTCGTGCCGTCACCGGCCTCGTCCGAGGTGTTGGACGCGACTTCCTTCACCATCTGCGCGCCCATGTTCTCGAACTTGTCCTTGAGCTCGACTTCCTTCGCGACGGACACGCCGTCCTTGGTCACGGTCGGGGCGCCGAAGCTCTTCTCGAGCACGGCGTTGCGACCCTTCGGTCCGAGCGTCACCTTCACGGCGTTCGCCAGGACGTTCACGCCCTTGAACATTCTCTGCCGGGCGTCATCGCTGAATCTGACTTCTTTCGCAGCCATTTGAATGGTCCTCTGGAATTAACTCTGTTCTTGAGTTGAGTTCGTTGCGGTTCGATCGAGGCCTATTTGCCTTCGATGATGGCCATGACGTCTTCTTCACGCATGACCAGGAGGTCTTCGCCGTCCACCTTCACTTCCGTTCCGCTGTACTTGCCGAACAGGATCTTGTCGCCGACCTTGACGTCGAGCGGACGCACGTTGCCGTCCTCGAGGATCTTGCCCTTACCAACGGCAATCACCTTTCCCTGGATGGGCTTCTCGGTCGCGGTGTCAGGAATCACGATGCCACCGGGCGAAGTACGCTCTTCGTCCAGGCGCTTGACGATCACACGATCATGAAGCGGTCTGATCTTCATGGGCTCCAGCTCCTCTAATTGAGTTTGACTTGACAGAATCGGAGGAGACGGTATTAGCACTCCCCCGAAGTGGCTGCTAATGATAGCGGCCGAACCTTCGAAATCAAGGCGTAGCGTGGACTTTGTACATGACACGGCCAAGGCCGGCCGGTATCCTCCCGTGCCACCTTGGCAGGGGCGACGCCAGCGCTAACTCAATGACTGAAAAGTACATTTTGGTGCTCTGCACGTGTCCGGAAGACGTGATGGCGAGCCGCATCGGAACGACGCTGGTCGAGGAGCACCTGGCGAGCTGCGTGAACCGGCTGAGCCGGGTGGTCTCGACCTACTGGTGGAAGGGAAAGCTCGAGACCGACACCGAGGCGCTACTCATGATCAAGACCAGCGAGCGGCTGCTGCCGCGGCTCAGTAAGAGAATCGAGGAACTGCACCCGGCAGAACTCCCCGAGATCATTACGCTGCCCATCACCGGCGGCTCGGAACGCTACCTCGAGTGGCTCGGTCAGAATCTCGCGCGTTGAAGGAGTCCGAGTGAACGCACCACGCACGCGAATGCATTCAGCTCTGCTGGCGGCTGCCTTGCTGGCGCTCGTCGGGGTCGCCGGCGCCACGACACCACCGCTCGTGAGCGGCTTTTCCAACGCAGATGAATTCCTGCCGCCCGACCAGGCGTTTTCGTTCTCGGGCGAAGTGACGGGCCCGAACACCCTGCACCTGCGCTGGGTAATCGCCAACGGCTACTACCTCTACAAAGGGAAGATCAAGACCGCGACCGAGAGCCAGGTCGTGCAGCTCGGCACACCCGATCTGCCGCAGGGCGATGAGAAGACCGACGAGTACTTCGGCACTCAGCAGGTCTATCACCGCGAGCTCGAGGCCGATGTTCCCTTCTCGCGCGCCTCGCCCGCCGCCGCGAACTTCGATGCGAAGGTGACTTACCAGGGCTGCGCGGACGCGGGCCTGTGTTACCCGCCGATCACGAAGACGCTCAATCTTTCGGTGCCCGCGGTCGAGGGCTCGGCCGCGAACGGCGCATCGTCAGCATCCACCGGTGCCGGCTCGGGCGGGGTGATTTCCGAGCAGGATCGGCTCGCGAAGCTGATCCAGAGCGGCAACCTGCTCCTCGTGCTGGCAACCTTCTTTGGCTTCGGATTGCTGCTCTCATTGACGCCCTGTGTGCTGCCAATGGTTCCAATCCTCTCGGGTATTATTGCCGGACACGGCAACAATGTGACCACTCGCAAGGCCTTCTCTTTATCTCTGGCGTACGTGCTGGGGATGGCAGTGACCTACACCGTGGCGGGCGCCGCCTTCGCAGCCGCGGGTCAGCAGGCGCAGGCGATCTTCCAGCAGACCTGGATCATCGTGCTGTTCGCGGCGCTGTTCGTCGCACTCGCGCTCGCGATGTTCGGGCTTTACGAACTGCAGGTGCCGGCCGCGATCCAGACGCGTCTCGCCGGACTCAGCAACCAGCAGAGAGCGGGCAGCTACGTCGGCACCGCGATCATGGGCGCGCTCTCGGCGCTCATCGTGACGACCTGCGTCGCGCCGCCGCTGGTCGCGACGTTCGTGGTCATCGGCCAGGCGGGCGACATCGTGCGCGGCGCGCTGGCGCTCTTTGCCCTGAGCATCGGCATGGGGACTCCGCTCCTCATCGTCGGTGCTTCGGCCGGCAAGCTCCTGCCCAAGGCGGGCGCCTGGATGGACACCGTCAAGCGGTTCTTCGGGGTGCTGTTCCTCGGAGTCGCGCTCTACATGATTCAGCGGATCCTGCCGGGACCCGCGGCGTTGGCGGCATGGGGCGTCCTGCTGCTCGTGGCCGTGTTCGTGCTCGGCGCCTTCAAGGGCAGTCAGCCGGTTTCGGGCGTTCGCTGGCTCGGACGCGGGCTCAGCGCTGCCGCGGTACTCTGGGGCGTGCTGATGTTGGTCGGTGCGGCGGGCGGGAACTCCGATCCGTTCCAGCCGCTGAAGGGTATCGGCGGGGCCCGCACCGCGGTCGCTTCGGACTCAGGGCTCGAGTTCAAGCTGGTGCGCTCGGTGGCGGACCTCGACCGTGAGCTCGCCGCGGCCAAGGCCGCGGGTCGGCCTGCAGTGCTGGATTTTTCCGCGGACTGGTGCGTCTCCTGCAAGGAAATGGAGAAGTACACGTTCCCCAATCCGAAGGTGAAGGCCGTGCTGACGCCGCTCTGGCTGCTGCGCGCGGATGTCACGGCCAACACGCCGGACGACCAGGCGCTGCTCAAGCGCTTTGGCATCTTCGGGCCACCGACGATCGCGTTCTTCGGCCCGGACGGCATCGAACGCCAGAATTTCCGCCTGGTCGGTTACGTCAACGCCGAGAAGTTCACCGACCACGTCGCGCAGGCGGTCGCGAGTCCCGCGACATGAGCCGTACCGTCACCGCGGTCCTGTTCGTCGTTTCCGTCCTCGCTGCAGGCACGATCGGTTTCGGGGCCTACCGCGCCATCAAGACTCAGCCGGTGCCCGTCTCACCGCCGGCCGCTCAGCCCGCGGCGTCGCCTGAGCAGGCCGCGGTGCCGCCGGCCGCGCCGGTGCCAGAGCTGCGTCCGGTGTTTGCACTCGAAGATCGCGAGGGCAGGAAGCGCTCGATCACGGAGTGGGACGGCAAGACGCTGGTCGTCAACTTCTGGGCGACCTGGTGCCCGCCATGCCGGCGCGAAATTCCGATGTTGAAGGCGCTGAGCGCGCAGCGCGCCGCACAGGACGTCGTCGTCATCGGCGTCGCGGTGGATTTTCGCGACCAGGTGCTCGCGTACGCCAGCAAGGAAGGCATCAACTACCCGCTGCTCATCGGCGAGCAGGACGGGCTCGATGCCGCGACGGCGTTCGGGCTGGGTTCGATGGGTCTGCCGTTCACGGTGTTCATCGACCGTCAAGGCCGCATCGTCACGATCCATCTCGGCGAATTGCAGGCCGAGCAGGCGGACCTCATCGTGGATACCGTGCTCGACGTCAATCGCGGCGAGCTCTCGATCGACCAGGCGAAGGACCGCATCGCCGCGGCGATGAATGCGCCCGAAGCCAAGAAGAGCTAGCGATCGACGGTCCGCGGACGACGCGTTCGCGCCGAAGGCAAATCAGGCGAGGGTGGCGAACCGGTAACGCACGCCGCCGAGCGATGCCGGCGCGGTGTAATCCTCGAACCCCACCACGGCGCACGGAACCGGCGCGCGGAACATCGGCCCGTTGAACACGAAGGTGTGGAACTCGCCGTTCTCCCCGCACGCGTCGACCTCGCGCGGAAGATCCGCGAGAAAGCGCGCGTCGTAACGGCGGCCGCAGAATTCATCCGTGAGATAACGGCTGTCGGTGCACACGACGTACGCCTCGAATCCCTCGCTGATCACTTCGCGCGCGATGCGTTCGCGCGGCTCCTGCCACAACGGCAGGTACGGAACCAGGCCTGTGTTCGCGCAGACTTTCTCTTCCCAGTCGCGGTGTGCCTGCAGGTCGATGTCACCGAACACGGCGACCTCAAATCCGCGCTGCTGCAACTCACGCAGTGCCGCGGTGAATTGCTGCTCGTAGTCCTGCCACGAGGCAACGGGCGCAATGAGTTCGCAACCGAGTGCGTTCGCCTGCGCCTCGAGGAGCGCCTTCGGCACGCCATGCGAGCGATTGCGCACGCCGCTTTCCTCGAGGACGTTGATGAGCGCTTGCACCTCGAGGCCGCCGCGACGCGCACGCCACAGCGCGAGACAGGAGTCCTTTCCGCCACTGAAGGACACGCACGCGCGTTGTCCTGCGAACGGTGGGCTCACCGCGCGACGAGGATGCCGGTCAGAAGGATGAGCGCCGCGAGGCTCAGCACCGTGCGCACCGAATGCAGCTCACCCCAGCGCTCGAGCAGCGCTCGCGTCTCGGCCGAGTCGAGGTCGCGGCCGGGTTCCTGCAGGCGGTGATTGGTCGGCAGGATCACGACGAGCGTGTACGGTATCGCGGCGCCGACCAGGAGGCCGGCAACGAACCAGGCGAACGGCGCGCCGAAGAGCCACGCGAGAAAGCCCGCGACCAGCGCGACGAAGGCGAGCGGCGCCTGCATGCCGGTGCCGCGCCGGTAACTGGGCGCCCACTGCGTCGCGGCGGTCCGCGTGTCGCATTGCATGCGTGCCGGGTGCTCGACCAGCGATACGTAGAGCGCCGCGCCCGCGAACAGTGCGCACGCGTAATACGTGATGAACTCCAGGATGAAACGCATGGATCGTATCCCTGGCCCGCCAGCGGGCCGGTCGCGCCTATCGATCGATCAGCTCGACCAGTATGTCAGCAGCACGCTCACATTGCTGGCGCGAGACATCGAGATGCGTGACGGCGCGGATGGTGCGCGGCCCGAACGCGTAGATCAGCACGCCGCGCTGGCGCGCCTCGGCGACGATCGCGTGCGCGTCGCGCCCGTGCTCGGTCAGGCCGAACACGATGATGTTGGTCTGCACGGTGGCGAGGTCGAGCACCACGCGCGCGCTCAGCTTCAGCCGTCGCCCGATGAGTTGCGCATTGGCGTGATCTTCACTGAGCCGCGCGAGGTTGTGATCGAGCGCGTAGAGACCCGCGGCAGCGAAAATCCCGACCTGCCGCATCGCGCCGCCCGACATGCGTCGGTAGCGTACGCACTGATCGATGAGCGGTTTCGAGCCCGCGAGGAGCGATCCGCCGGGCGCACCCAAACCCTTGGAGAACGCCACCGCGACCATGTCGAACGGCGCCGCGAGCTCCGCCATCGAGTCGCCGCTCGCCGCAGTTGCATTCCACAGTCGCGCGCCGTCGAGGTACGTCGCGACCTGGCGCTCGCGTGCCTCGGCGCAGATCTGCGCCGCCAGTGCCTTCGGAAAGATCACGCCGCCCGCACGGTTGTGCGTGTTCTCGATTTCGATCAGCGTGGTTGGCGGATAGATGATGTGACCGCGCGGCTTGCACGCCGCGACGAACTCCGCCGCATCGAAAATCCCGTTGACGCCGATGTCGGTGAACTGCACGCCGGCATTCGCCGCCGAGCCCCCGGTCTCGTGCCACACCGCGTGGCTGCCGCGGCTCACGATCACATCATCGCCGGGCCGCGTGAGCACGCGCAGCGCCACCTGGTTCGCCATGGTCCCGGTCGGCAACCACAGCGCGGCCTCCTTGCCGAGAAGCGCCGCCATGCGCTCCTGCAGGAGGTTGATGGTCGGATCCTCGCCGAACTGGTCGTCGCCGACCGCGGCCGAGGCCATCGCCTCGCGCATGCCGGGTGATGGACGCGTCACGGTGTCCGAACGCAAATCAATGATGCCGGCGGCGTCGGTCATGCTCAGCGCGTCTTTGGAACCTGATCAGTCGTGTTTCAGAGCGGCGCGCAGTGGATCTTCGCCAAGGTGTAGCGCTGGCCGCTGCTCTCGTGGATGAGAACACAGTGCGAGGCATTTTTCACGAGCTGGAATTTCTCCGGCCGGCCGAGCTCGCGTCCCTGCAGCGGCGCGCCGTTCGCGTCGCGCGCGGCGGTGCGCTCGATGATCAGCACGCTCGCATGCGTCAGCGCATCTTCGGCCAGCGTGACCGGCGCGACGTGGAGCGCGCTCGTCACCGTCTGCTGCAACTCCTCACGGCCTTGCGCCGTGGGCTGCACGATGACGGCGGGCAGATCCTGCGCAGGCGGCATCGAGCCGCAGCCGCTCAGCGCGAAGAGGCAGAGAGCTGCGAAGCCCGCCCGGAGGCTCACCGGCGCAGGATCCGATTCTCGAGCCAGGGTGACTTGAAGAGCTGACCGTCGTTGATCGGCTCTTGCACGGCGAGTGCGCGCGGTCCACCAAAGCCCGTCGCCGCCGGACAGCTCGGACTCTGACGATAGGCCAGCGCCGCTGCGAGACGGCCCTCGTTGGGATCGCCGAGCGCGTGATCGAAGTCATCGGCCACCGAGCAGCCTGGAATCTTCTCGCCCCCGATGCCCGGCTGGTTCAACGGAGTGAAGCCATCGGTGTACTCGCCGAAGCCCTTGTTGTTGACGCCTTTGAACTCGATCGAAAAGTAGGTCGTGCCACAGTTGTCCTGCGGGTAGAAGCCGTAGGGCTTGCCGCAGGTGGTCGATCCGATCTGGATCACTTCCACATCCACACCGCGCAGACTGTTGATGATCGATTCGCTCGCCGAGCAGGTGTTGGCGCTCGTGAGCACGAAGACGCGCGACAGGTTGAGTGAGGGCAATACAGTGCCGACCGGGTCCGAGCCGATGCCGACGGTGGTGCTGAAGAACGGCGTTGGCGCAATCGCTCGTCCGGTCACCGGGTCGATCGTCGGGTGCTTGGCATTGAACTGGAGCAGCTCGAACGTCTTGTTGGCGGTGCGTCCCGGTCCCGCGATCATGAACGCGAGCTCGCTCGCGATATCGAGAAAGCCGCCGCCGTTGTAGCGGATGTCGAGCACCAGGTCGGTGACCGCGCCCGCCTGCAGCGTGTTGATCGCATCGATCAGCGCGTGCTCGGCCGTCGCGATGTGATCGTTGAACAGCATGTAGCCGACCGGCCCGCCGGTTTGCGGGATGATCGAGACGTTCTGCACCGGCGTCGAGGTGACGATCGCCGAGGTCATCGTGATCGGGCGGATGACGGCCGAGCCCGCATCACGCACCTGGAAGTTGTGCGTCTGGCCCGCGCCGCTCGGGAACAACGCGGCGTTGAGCCGATCGATGCTGGCCTGGTCGTTGGCATTCACCAGGTCGACGCCGTCGATCGTCAATATTTCGGTGCCACGGAGCAGCTTCGGCTGAGCGCCGGTCGGCGCGGCGGGCGAATCAGGCTGGGTATACGCGACCACCGCTTTGCGCGGTGGCGTCGTCGCCAGCAACACCCACTGCGCACCGTAACCGGCCTCGGCTCCCGACTGCGACAGCGCGATCCACTCGTCGGTCGCGAACGTGAAGTGAAACTTGTCCTTGGGCGCCTGCGAAGCCGTGATGCGCATGGTCTTGAGCCGATCGAAGTAGTCCGCGACCAGGAACGGCGTCGGATCGTCGTCGGCGACTTCGTCGAACCAGAGATACAAGTCGTTGGTCCACGAGCGCAGCCACATCTTTTCGTCCATCTGGGTGCCGCGCACATCTGCGAACGGACGGCCGGTGGTCGGATCGGTACCGGTGCGCGGCGCCGGGCACCGGGCCGCGAACGCCGAGGCGGGCTGGAACACACCCATCGTCCAGGTCGGTGGCGTCGGGTTTCCGCCGCCGCTCCCGGAGCCGCCACCACCACCGCCGCCGCAAGCTACCAACAGAAGGGTTGTCAGCCAGAACAGGGATCGCCGCTTCGAAGTACACATTTCGATGACAAAGCTCGTGCAGTTGAAAGCTGCAAATGTACACAGCGCGGGCGCGCCGCTCTAGCTGTACGACTGAAAGTGTGGAGTGACGTCCAGTTCGATGCCCTTCAGGAAGTCCCAGGTGGTCCGATTGATGAGCGGGGCCAGGTCCTCGTACGAGTGGCCGTGGTGCTTGAAGACGTTGAGCGTCACCGGGTGCCCGGCGTCGCGAATCGCCGACTCGGTGCGTTGCACCGCCTTCATCGGGAAGAACTCATCCTTGTCGCCGACCATCAGGAGCACCGGGATCTTGCGGCGCGCCCCCATCAGGGCCTCGTAGCTCGCCTTGTCGCGCCAGGCGCCGGCATAGATCGCAACCGCCGCGAAGTACTCGGATTCGAGCATGCCGAGCGTCAGCGCATAGACCGCCCCGCCCGAATGTCCGAAGAGATACATCCGGCGCCGATCGATCGGGTGCTGCCTCGCCACGGCGTCGATGACATCGCGGATGAACTGCGGGCCATCGGGCCGCATTTGCCAGACGGTGTCATCGACCGAGTTCGGCCCCACGAGGATCACGCCTTCGCGATTCGCGATGTCGGTCCACTTGCCGACCAGGTCGATGCCGCTGCCGAACGAGCCGTGCAGCATCAGCATCACCGGCGCCGGCTGATCGGCAGCGAGCGACTCCGGGATGAAGAGATAGTAGGAGCGCTTGATGCCCTCGGATTCGAACGTCACTTTCTTCGGCGCGGGCGCGGCCGGCGCAGCGAACGCACACGCGAGCAACAGCGCCGCGGACCAAGCCCGCGCACTCAAGCTGCGTGCCACGCGGCGCCTCGCAGCTCGACCACGTTGCCCTCGGGGTCGTGCACGTAGATCGACGGCCCCTCACCGTCCGCGCCGTAGCGCGACTCGACCGGACCCGCTTCGATGTTCTTGCGCTTCAGCGCCGCCATGACTTCATCCGCATCGAAATCCTCCAGCCGCAGGCACAGGTGATCGAGATTGCGGCCCTCGCGCGCAGGCGCTGCGCCACCCATGCGGCCGAGCTTTCCGCCGACCGGCACGAAGTCGATCAGGGAGCTCCCCGCACGCACCTGGTAGAGCCCGATGTCTTCCTGGATCTTTTCCAGCGAGCAGCCGAGCACGTCGATGTAGAAGTCCATCATGGCTTTGACGTCGATTACTCGCAGCACGATGTGATCTATTTGCCGGATCCTGAACATGCGGCTTCCGCGGCTATCGTCCGTGCCTCACTGTGCTCCAACGCGGCCACGCGCGGCAACCGCGTTCATCCCATAAACACAGCACTTCAGCAGCGGACACTCTGAACAGAGCGGCCGCGTGCGCCGGCAGAGCGTCTGGCCGTGCGTGCGCAGCAGCTGGTGCGCCTCGATGAGCCAGGCAGGCTTGCGCGGCAACTGAGGCGCGAGCGTTTCCTGCGCGTGCTGATAGGTTGTGCGGTAATCCGCCTGTTCGCGGATGAGCCCGAGGCGATCGAGGACGCGCAGCCCGTTCGAATCGAGCGGCAGCACCTGCGCGCGCCCCATGAGCGCCAGGATCTTGTCGGCCCCGGGCTCGCCGATCATCGCAAAGCGCGTGAGCGCACGACGCGCCTTTTCCACTGGCATCGCTGCCAACGCGCGCGCCAGGTGGCCGTTCCACGCGCGCGTCGTCAGTTGAGCGGAATCGCGCAAGCGCCTCGCGCGCAGGTCCGGAGCGATCGCGCCCCCGAGGCGCGCGATCTTTCGCAGTGTGGCTGGCGAGGCCTCGAGAATCGCCGCCGGCGTCAGGCCAACTTCACGACGCAGCTCCGCGAACGCTTGGCGTCGCGTCGCATCCGTCGCGAGGTAAGCGACCTGCTCCCACACGATCAGCTTGAAAGGATCGCGGCTGATCGGCCGCGCGGGCGCGCCGTAGTGCCTGCGCAGCGTCGCGACGATCGAACGAAGGGACGCCGGGCTCGGCATCGGCGCTACACCGCGTCAGTACGTTCCCAGCAATGCGGCCAGCTGGATGACCTTCTGCCCGTGGCCCTCCGCGATGTACAGCCCGAACTGCGCGATGAGGGAATACGCGGCCGCGAATTGCGCCAGCGCGAATCCCGCCACCGCGAACTGGCTCACGCATACGAGCCCGACGCCGAACTGCGCGATGCAGAGCACGCCACAGGCGAACTGGCCGATGGCGATGATGCCACGTGCCACCACCGGCACGCGGTTCGCGCGGTACTTGAACGAGATGTGCAGGAACGGCAGGCCGCCGATGCTGAGCGGCGACTTGTACTCGAACCCCCAGCCGTCCCATTCGGCGCGCGCCGGGTAAGGCGCTCCGCACTGCGGGCAGGTCAGGGCCTGCTCGGAGATTTCACGCTTGCATTCGCGACAGGGTTTCATGGCGACCTCCGCGTCGAATCGAAAGCGACTTCGAAATGCTCGACCGTGGTATCGAACGCCTCCAGCATCTGCGCCGCAACCGGCGCGACGACCGCGCGCTCCGGGACCGGGCCCGCGAACTTTGCGATCGCCTCCATCGAGTCCCAGAGTGTCAGCACGACGACCTCGACGTGCGCACCCACCGTCCGGCGCAGCAGGTACGCTCCCGCGTGGCCCGGCACCGCCGCGAGTTCCGGAACGACGGCATCACGAAAGTGCTGCGCATAAGTTTCGAACTTCCCACCCGCCGCTCGCGCTTTCCAGGATCGAATGATCATGCGCCCGTCCTCGAGGTTTGCCGATCTTGGTCAGTGTCGCAGGTACTCATCCAGGAACGCGAACACATCGCCTTCCCATGTTGCCGGAGCGCGGTACACGAGATCGTGTCCCTCGGCGGCGGTGCTGCCGACCGCAGGATAGATCTTCACGCGCTGCGGGTGCCCGAACC
>DATFRO010000093.1:0-67207 GCA_035263105.1 Steroidobacteraceae bacterium
TACTTCCTCGAGATCTGACCAAAAGTGTCATTTGTCATATCGTCAGGGGCGCGTGATCGCTCTCGCAGCGGCGCGCGCCCGTTTGACGATTTTCCCTTCGGCGTGAACGTCAGCACACCTCGCCGGCGCCATCCTCTCTAAGGTTCGAGGCGGAATCTGTCACCTGGGTGGTACGACGATGACGCCGAATCCCTCGATGACCGGCTCGTTCAAAATGACGCTGCCGAACGATCTGCTCAAGGCACTGCAAACGACGCCCGTCGAAGATCCGGGCAAGGACCTGCAGCTGAGGGGCCTGAAGCCCTCGCTCCTGGACCGCGTTTTCAGCCTCTTCTCGGGCTCACGGCGTCGCGGCTGACCCGTGGCTCGCAAATCCGCAGGCCTCACCTCGGCCCCCCGAAGCTCCACCCGACGCGCCAGCGCAACGGCGTCACCCGCTCGTCCCTCGGCGCACGTACCGAGTCCGTCACCTCGCTACGTGGCACGGTGCTGGGGCGCACGCGGCAGTTGCCTGAGCCGCTAGGAACACTCCCGCTTCACTTCTGATCCCGCCCGTTGCCGCCTGACGCGCGCGGTGCGCGTTGCTCAGTCGTCGCTCAATTGACTACGATGGCGGGGATGGAAAACCGCACCGTCAGGCTCTCCAAGCCGCTGTACGAGGCGCTGCCGTACTTCTACGTCATCGCCGGGCTCGGCGCGGCTGTGGGCTCCTATTTCCTCGCACGGCACCCCTGGTCGGACATCCTGCTCGTGCTCGCGGTGTTCTGTGTGCTCGGCGGGCTGGTGATCCTGCTCAGGCGGCGCGACTACCGCGCCAAGCGCGGTGAATACCGCGGCAAGCCGCTCGACGAGAATTCGCTGCAGTGACGCGCGCCGGGCGGCGCGCAACTATTCGCCCCAGGCCTGCTCGCTCGCTGTCGTCGGCAGCTCCACCGGTTCGGCCGCACGCTGCTGCTTGGGCGCGCGCTCGTCGATGTACATGATCTCATGCTGGCCGATCTGCACGACGTCGCCGTCGTTGAGGTTGTGCTTGCGGACGCGCTTGCCCTTGACGTAAATGCCGTTGGTGCTGTTCAGATCCTCGATCACGCAGCTCTCCGGCGTCGTGATGATCTGACAGTGATGGCGGCTGATGAACTTGCTGTCGATCGGCAGGTCGTTGTCGAGCGTGCGGCCGATGATCACGCGCCCGGGACGGAGCAGGCGCTCGAGCACCGTCTGTCCTTCGAAGCCGACGAGGATGCGCGCGACCTGCGCGGTCGGGTCGCTGCTCACGACGCGCTCCACGGTCGGCACCAGCAGCCGGTTGGTGCGCGCCGCAAATTCCACCCACTGCAGTTCCTTGATCGCCGTCTCGATGTCCTCCTCGGAGACGTGATCGCGATCCTGGGCAAACGCCGCCATCATCGAGGTGTCGCACAGCGTGTTGATGAGGCGTGGGATGCCGCCGGTGTAGCGGTAGATCATCGCGAAGCAGCCCTCGCTGAAGATCTGCCGGCCCTGCGAGCCCGAGACCTCGAGGCGGTGCTGCACGTAGGAACGCGTATCCGTTCTCGACAGCGGCGTGAGGTGAAAGCGCAGCCGGATGCGCTGTGCGAGCTGCACCAGCTCGGATGACATGAGCTTCTCGTTGAGCTCCGGCTGCCCGGCGAGAATGATGCGCAGGACCTTTTCCTTGGTGGTTTCGACGCCCGACAGCAACCGGATCTCCTCCAGCACGCGGTTGCTCAGGTTCTGTGCCTCATCGACGATCAGCAGCACCTTGCGGTTGTTGGCGTATTGCTCGATGAGAAAACTGTTGAGCGTGCTCAGCACCTCGGCTTTCTTCATCTTGAACGGCGAGAAGCCGAACTGCACCAGCACGGCCTGCAGGAACTCGGTCGGCGAGAGCTGCGTCTGGTTGACCTGAGCGACCACGACGTCCTTCTCCAGCTCGCGCAGGAAAGTCTCGATCAGCGTGGTCTTGCCCGAGCCGATCTCCCCGGTGATGACCACGAAGCCGTCCGTGAACCAGATGGTCGATTCCATGTACGCCTTGGCGCGCGCATGGTGCTTGCTCAGGTAAAGAAAGGCAGGATCCGGACTGAGGCGGAACGGCAGCTCGTTGAGTTTGAACAGCTCGAGATACATCCTGGGACCCGAGTGGGCACGTCAGGCGTGCCGGTTTTGCGCAAGTGTAAGGGAATCTCTCAGGCAACAGAAATCGAGCGCTCCCGCAGCCGCAACAGTCCCTTCAGGCGACGATCGCGTGCCGCGGCACTCGCTTCCAGCACCGTGCAATGGCCGAGTTTGCGCCGCTCGCGCGGCTCCTTTCCGTAGTCGTGATAGAAGAGGTTGGGTTCCTTCAGCCAGCGGGCGCGCTCCGGCATGCGACCGATGAAATTCAGCATGGCCGAGTGCCCGGTGGGCGCGGTGCTTCCCAGCGGCCAGCCCACGATGGCGCGCAGGTGGTTCTCGAACTGGCTGGTCACCGCCCCTTCGATGGTCCAGTGCCCGGAGTTGTGCACCCGCGGCGCCATCTCGTTCGCGAGCAGGCGGCCGCGCACCACGAAGAACTCGATGGCAAGGACGCCGGCATAACTGAACCGGGCAAACACCGCGCGCAGATAACGCTCGGCGAGCCGCTGTAAGCCGCGGTTCGAGTAGGGCGCGATCGAGTGGCTCAGGATCCCCTCGCGATGCACGTTGGCCGCGAGAGGGTAGAAGCGAGTCTCGCCGCTGCGGCCGCGCGCGCCGATGATCGAGACTTCACGGCTGAAGTCGACGAATGATTCGTAGATGAGCGCCTGTGCGCCCAGTTCCTGCCAGGCTGGCGCAACGTCGGCGGCGCTGCGCAACACCTTCTGGCCCTTCCCGTCGTAGCCGAGCCGGCGCGTCTTGAGCACGCCCGGCAACCCGACGCGCGCGACGGCGCGCTCGAGATCGCGCTCGGAGTCGACAGCGGCGAACTCGGGCGTGGGAATGCGCAGCTGCCGGAACAGCTCTTTCTCGGCCAGCCGATCTTGCGAAGTCGCAAGCGCGGCGGCGGGCGGAAGCACAGTCGTTTGCGCTTCGATCGCTGCGAGACCGGCTGCCGACACGTTCTCCCAGTCGAAAGTGACGACGTCGACTTCGCGCGCGAGCTCGCCGAGCAGCGTTACATCATCGAGTGCGCCGACACGAAGCGGCGCGACCTGGCCGCCGGGCGCGTCGGGGCTACGGTCGATGAAGCGAAACGAAAGACCCAGCGGAAAACCTGCCAGGGCCAGCATGCGTCCGAGCTGGCCCGCACCGATGATGCCGATCTTCATCCGGTGGGCGCTGTGCTCCGGCGCGGGTCGCCGGCCTTCAGCACTTCCTCGGTCTGCTTCTGACGGTACGCCTTGAGCGCCTGTTCGACCTGGGGATGTTTGTTGGCAAGGATGGCCGCGGCGAGCAGGCCTGCGTTCGTGGCGCCGGCCGCTCCGATCGCGACCGTGGCCACCGGAATACCGGCCGGCATCTGCACGATGGACAAGAGAGAGTCCAGACCGCTCAGCGTCTTCGACTGCACCGGCACACCGAGCACGGGGATTGAAGTCTTTGCCGCGGTCATGCCCGGCAAGTGTGCGGCGCCGCCAGCGCCGGCGATGATCACTTCGAGCCCGCGCTGCTGTGCCGTGCCTGCGTACTCGAACAGCAAGTCAGGTGTGCGGTGCGCGGAGATCACGCGCACTTCGTGTGGCACGCCGAGACGCTCGAGGATTTCCGCGGCCTGGCGCATCGTCTCCCAATCGGACGAGGAGCCCATGATGATGCCGACCAGCGGTTGCATGCGCGAAGTGTAGCACGCGCCGCCGCGACGACCGGCGGCGCCATGACTTCAAGCCGCTGCTGCTGCCAGCAGATCGCGCAAGCTGTGAAACAATTCGCGTGCCGCGCGCGGCGCACTGCCCTGTCGCGCCTCTTCCGTGGCATTCGCAATCAGCACGCGCAGCCGCGCAGCGTCCGCCTGGGGATGCTCGGCGAGCAGGTCGGCGAGTGCCGTCTCGGGTTCGCGCAACAGCCGCTCGCGCCATTGCTCGATGCGCTTGAACTGGCGGGCCGCGGCATCCTGCTGCTGGCGACGCACCTGCACGGCGGCGCGGATCGATTCGGCGTCGACCTTGCGCATCAGCTTGCCGATGTACTGACGCTGGCGCAGCTGCGCGCCGTGGCTCGAAAAGCGCCGCGCCGCGAGCACCGCATCGCGCAGGTTCTCCGGGAGCTGCAGCTCCTCGAGCACTTCGTCCGGCAGGCCGATCAGCTCCTCGCCGAGCGCCTGCAGGTCGTGCGCCTCGCGCTTGCGGGCGCCCTTGCTGGGGCGTTCGGCATCCGGTTCGAGATCGTCATGACGCCTGCGAATCATGCGGCGCGGGCTTCCAGCGGGAGGAAACTGCGCCGAGTATCCGGTGAGGGGTGCGCATTGGCAATCCGGCGGATAGAATCCCGGGCCTCCCGCAGGTCGCACAGGTTCCCACATGCCAGCTGCAGAGCAGGCCGTCGTTTCCCTCACGCGCAGCGATCTCGAAGCGCTCGTCGCCTACGCGCTCGAGGAGGCGCGCACCGAGCGCGCCGCGCAGGCGGAAGTCGGAGTCAGCGTCGACACCGGGCTGAACGTCACCGTGCGTCTCGGTGAAGTGGATACGCTCGAGTACCAGCGCGATCGTGGTCTCGGCATCACCGTGTATTTCGATCACCGCAAGGGCTCGGCGAGCACCGCGGACCTGCGTCGCGAAGCGATTCGCGACACGGTGCTCAAGGCCTGCAGCATCGCGCGCTTCACCGCTGCGGATGAATGCGCGGGGCTTGCCGATGCCGGGCTGATGGCGCACGACCTGCAGGATCTCTCGCTGTCACACCCGTGGGACATCGCGCCGGAAGCGTCGATCGAGATCGCGCGCGCCTGCGAGGCGGCTGCGCTCGCCGTGGACTCGCGCGTGCGCAACTCCGAAGGCGCTTCACTCGGCACGCATCGGGGCATGCGTGTCTACGGCAACAGCCACGGCTTCATCGGCGGCTATGCGAGCTCTTCGCACAGCGTGAGCTGCGCCGTGGTCGCGAGCGAAGGCGACGAGATGCAGCGTGACTACTGGTACACGACCTCGCGCGACTGGCGCGAGCTGGAGAACGCCGAGCACGTCGGGCGCGAGAGCGCCGAGCGCACGATCGCGCGCCTCGGCTCGCGCAAGCTGACCACACGACGCGCTCCGGTGATGTTCACGCCCGAGATGGCGCGCGGCTTCTTCGGCCATTTCCTCACCGCCATCCGCGGCGGCAGCCAGTATCGGCGCTCATCGTTCCTGCTCGGCGCCGCCGGCCAGCCGGTGTTTCCGGCCTGGCTGCAGATCTCGGAGCGTCCGCACATCCTCAAGGGCATCGCGAGCTCCGCTTTCGACAACGAAGGCGTGGCGACGCGCGATCGCGAACTCGTCAAGGACGGCGTCCTGCAGGGCTACATCCTGAGCGCCTACTCGGCGCGCAAGCTCGGGCTGCAGACCACGGGCAACGCCGGCGGCGTGCACAACCTGATCATCTCGCATGGCACCGACGATCAGCAGGCGCTGCTGCGGCGCATGGATCGCGGACTGCTGGTGACCGAGCTGATGGGTCAGGGCGTCAACACCGTGACCGGCGACTATTCGCGCGGCGCGTCGGGCTTCTGGGTGGAAGGCGGCCGGATCCAGTACCCAGTGCACGAGATCACGATCGCAGGGAACCTGCGCGAGATGCTGCTCGGCGTCGCCGCGATCGGCAGTGATGTCGACCTGCGCGGCGCGGTGCGCACCGGCTCCGTGCTGCTCGGCGAGATGACCATCGCCGGCGACTGAGCGCGCGCTAGCTTCTTAGCCGGGGTTCGATCGGGTGAGCCCTTTCGAGACCGTGAAAAACAGGACGTTTTTCACGGAGCCTACAGGGACGTATTTACGGCGTTCTCGAAAGGGCTCACCCGATCGAAGCCCCGCCAGACGCGCGCGATCAGTCGAGCGATTGTTTTAGCCGACCAGTGCGTTGCTGGTGACGTTGGCGCCGAGCAGCTCGTCGAGCACTTCCTCGAGCGGCTGCGGCTTGCTCACGGCGTATCCCTGGATGTAGTCGACTCCGAGTTGCGTGAGCCAGTCGCGCACTTGTTCGCTCTCGACCTGCGCCGCGACCGTGTCCATGCGACTCGCGCTCGCCCATTGCGCCAGGGCTTCCACCAGCCGCTGTGCGCGCACGTCCTTGACCACGTCGCGCAGCAGCGCGCCGTCCATCTTGATGGAGCTCGCGCCGTGCGCCTGCAGGCGTCCGCAGGCCGCGCCACCCACGTTGTCGATCACGATGCGCGCGCCCGCGCGCAGCATGCGCTTGGCGAAGCGTGCGACGTCACGGCCATGATTCGCGGCCGTGGTCTCGGCGATCTCGAACAGCCACTGCTCGGCCGGCAGCACCTCGCGGCGCAGCTGCTCGGCCACCCAGTCGTGGAAATCCGCGACTTCCAGCGAGCGAGCCGAGATGTTGAGCGCGAGCTCGATGGTCCGTGCGCGCGCCTGCGGGCCGCGTGCTGCCAGCGCGCTCAGCGCCGTGCTCATCACCCACCGATCGAGCTCGAGCAGGGCATCGCGGTCAGAGCCGGTGGAAAGAAATTCCGCGGGCGGAATCAGCGTGCCACCTTCATCGACGATGCGCGGCAGCAGTTCCAGGCGTACGGCGCGCTTCGGGTCGCGGACCGGCCGCATCGGCTGCGCGTAGAGCTTGAGGCGGTTATCGCGCAGGGCCTCGCGCAGGCGCACCGGGATCAGCATGCGCGAGGACTCCGGCACGATCTCGGCAAAGTCGACTTCCGGGAGCCTGGGGCTGTCGCGGCCCGGTGCTCGCGCCGGTTGCGCGGGCTGCGCAGCCGCTCGCGCAGTAATCAGTGCGTGTCGCAATCCGGCCGCCGTCGGAGCGACCGCGGCGATGCCACTGCACAATTCCGGACGCGTATCGGTGGAGCGCTTGGACTGATTCTGTTTGCCCGACGCCTCGCGCACGCGGCGCGCGATGTCTTCGGCGTTCTCGGCATGCTGGCGCGACAACAGGCAGGCGAAGTGGCCGCCGCCGAGCCGCGCGCAGATCGTGCCCTCGGGCAGCTGCGGCGGGCGCAGGAGCTTGGCGACGTCGCGGATCAGCCGATCCGCTTCCGCCGCGCCGCGGTCACGGTTGTAGGCGCCGAGTCCGACCAGGTCGAAGAAGATCACGCTCGCGCCGCTGCTCTCGGTGGTGGGAAAGGAGCGCAGCGCACGCTCGAGCCCCGCGGCCGAGCGCAGGTTGGTGAGGGAGTCGTAGTCGCGTTCGATCAGCGCCGGCATCAGCGGGCTCAGGCGCTCGAGCAGCTGTTGCTCTTTGTCACCGAACTCGGTGGCGAATGGCGAACGCAGCAGCGCGACATAGCCGATGGGGCGATCCGGCTGCTGCAGGATCGGTGTGGCGATCACGTGGTAGGAGAGCGAGCCCGCATCCTTCGCGGGCTTCGGCTCCGGCTCGGGCTCGGCAATGAGACCCGCGAACGAATCGTCGTCGGAGTCGCGCTCGCTCTCCTGCTTGAACGTGCGGCTGCTGAGGAAGGTGCGTCTCTCGAGCTGTACCCACGAGAGAACCTGCCGGTGCGCACGGCGCAGCGCATCCTTGGCGGTCTCGCTGCTCCAGCCCGGTGATTCCACGATCACGCGGATCGAGCTGTCCGGCACGACCACCGCGCCGAGAGCCGAGTCGGTGCGTGACAGGATCGCGGCCAGCAGCTCGCGCAGCGGTTCTGCGCTGCTGGCGCTGTTGATGAGTGGCAGCGCCTTGTCGGCGAGCCATTCGAAGTCCTGGAGCCTGGAAGCGGACTGGTCCTGTTGCGTCTCGCCCGGCACCTTGCGCAGGGTCGCGAGCTCGCGGGCGATGCACTGCAGGAGCGGCTGCAGGCTCTTCTCGACCTCGGCGATCGTCGCTGCCGGGGTGCGGCCGGGCGGCGGCTTGCAGGTCACGCCCAGGATGCCGAGCGGCTCCTCGCGGTCATCGCGCAGCCACAGCAGATATGAGGGGGTCGAATCCTTCAACAGCCGTTCGGAGCCGTTGCGTCGGCCCTTGTCGGGATCGGCGGCTTCCTGCACCAGGGCGCGTACCTGGCCCGAGAGCGTGCCTTCGACGTCCGCATCCTTCTGCCAGATCATCTTGCCGCGGGCGTCGTAGAAGATGACCCCACGCGCGCGCGCATAGAGCACCTGCACGAGACGCGCATACGGCTCGAAAAACGCGGCCTTGGCGGGCCCGCGCAGCTGCGAGAAGGGGTCAGTACTGGCCATTGAAACCGTAGCATCGACGGAGTCGCGATTGAACGTAATGACGGCAATCACAGCGTCGGCGTGTCGCCGGGACGCCAACCGAGCGTTGACGTGGAATTCACCGGAACTGAGAGCGGCGTCACGAATTGACCGCCGCGCGGCCGGCGTGAGCCGCCTCATGCCAGCCCGCCAGGCAGCGCCAGAAGGCTCAAGGCAGGCTCTGCTTCCCTAGGAGACCTCTCCCTGCAGGAGGTCGCGCAGCGTCTTGTCCTTGAAGCGCTCGTGGATTGCAGCGTCGATCTCGGCCGCCAGGTCATCCGCGACGCGCGTGCCACGCACGTGTACGCGCGGTTCGCCACCGTGGTGGCGGCGTGCCGCATCGGCGATGTCGGCCAGCGTGATCTCGCCGATGTCGCGGCCGGGCATCCAGGTCTCGTCCTCGGTCGCGACCAGGAGGCCCGCGCTCTCGAGCGAATGGATCACGATCGCGAGCGTCGCGCCGGGTATATCGAAGCGCAGCGCCAGCGCGTTCGTCGTCCAGCGTTTCTTGCCGGCGCGGTAGTCCTCGCCGACCAGTGTCATCACGTTGAGCGCGAGTCGCTCGGCGAGACTGCTGGTGAGGCGTAGCTCCACCTGGCCCACGCGCAGGTACTGCGGGTTCTGCACGTAGAACGAGATCTGCGCGCCGATGAGGACGATGAGCCACGCGAGGTAGATCCAGATGAGCGCGGTGAGGATGATCGCGAAGCCGGCGTATATCACCGTGAGCCTGGAGACATAGCGCACGAACGCGGCGAATGCGGCTCCCGCCAGCACCCACAGCACACCCGCAGCGAGGCCGCCGATCAGCGCCGGCACCGTGCGCACGCGCGTGTTGGGAATGAACGAGTACATGAAGGCGAAGAGTGCGGTGACCAGCACGTACGGGGCGATCTTGCCGCCGATGTACATCACGGTGCCGAACGGCTCGTAGGAATGGAGCCAGCGCACGATCGAGGTGCTGCCGAGACTCGCGGTGAGACCGAAGGCGGCGACGATGAGGATCGGGCCGACGATCATGAGACTCAGGTACTCGCTGATACGCCGCGCCCAGCTGCGCGGCCGCTCGACGCGCCAGACGAAGTTCAGGCTCTCCTCGACTTTCTGGATCGTGGCGATGACGGTGTAGATGAGGAACGCGAGGCCGAGCGAGCCGAGCACGCCGCTCTGGATCTTGTCGACGAAGCTCATGACGCGCAGCGTGAGCTCGCCCGCCTGCTCGCCCACCGGCCGGAAGAATTCGTAGAGCAGCGGCTCGAGATCGCGGTGGATGCCCATGCCCTTGAGCACCGAGAACGCGAATGCGAGCAGCGGCACGATGGCGAGCAGCATGGTGTACACCAGGCTCATCGCGCGCAGGTTGAGATCGCCCTTCCACAGATCGCGCAGGATCGCGTAGACGTAGCGCAGAACGCGCAGCACCGGCGCCCAGGCATGCTCGACGGGCAGGCCGCTCGGCTCGAACAGCAGGCGTTCGATGCGTTCCTGGAGGTGGAACATTGCGCGAGCCTTGCATGGTGGCGCGCCTGCTGGCAAGCACTCGGCAGGCTGCTTCAGGACTTCTTGAACCGGGCGTAACGCAGGGCGAGCGTCGGCAGCACCATCAGGTTGAGAACGGTGGACGTTGTAAGTCCGCCAAGGATGACGATCGCCATCGGACCCTCGATTTCCTTGCCCGCCTGCTCCGCCTGCAAGGCGATCGGCAGCAGTCCGAGGGCGACGACCAACGCCGTCATGAGGATCGGGACCACGCGCTCACCGGCACCGCGGATCGCGGTCTGCAGGTTCCACTCCTGGCCTTCCTGCAGTACCAGGTTCTCGTAGTGCGACATGAGCAGGATCGAGTTGCGCATGCTGATGCCGAACAGCGCGATGAAGCCGACGAGTGAGCCGACCGAGAGCGATCCGCCGCTGAGTACCACCGCGGCGACACCACCGGTCAGGGCAAACGGCAGGTTGGCGAGCACCAGCAGCACGCTGCGCGCGTCGTGGAACACGAGCGACAGCAGCACCGCGATCACCACGGCGACGATCAGCGAATGCAGCAGCAATTCCAGCCGCGCCTGTCGCTCGGCCTCGGCGGCGCCGGCGTAGGCGAGCGTGACGTCCGGTGGCAGCGTGAGCTGCGCGGCGATCCTGCGCTTGAGCTCGCTCACGAACGAGGCGACATCACGATCCTCGACGTCGCAGGTGACCTGGCGCAGGCGCAGCGTCCCCTCGTGCTCGATCACGTGGCGACCGCTCGTGAAGTCGATGTCCGCCAGCTCGCGCAGCGGCAGCTGCAGCCCTTCGCTGTTGCGCGCCAGTAGCGCGCCCACCGCGTCGGCATCACTGCGGCTCGCCGGGTCGAGAATCACGCTGACGTCGAAGACCCGCTCGTTCTCGTACGTCTGTGCGACGGTCGTGCCCTGGTAGGCCGTGTGCACGGCCTCGAGCACGTTCACCGGTTGAAAGCCGAATTGCCGCAGTCGGTCCGGGCGCAGCGTAATCGCGAGCTCGGGCGAGCCGGACTGGGACTGCAGGAACACATCCACCGCGCCACGCGTGCCCGCCACGATGCGCCGCACCTCCTGCGCCTTCCGATCGAGTACGCCGAGGTCGCTGCCGAACAGGTTCACGACCACTTCGCCGCGCGCGCCCGACAGTACTTCCTCGATGCGCTCGCCGAGGAACGGTGTGACGGCGAACGCAACGCCGGGAAATCCGCGCAAGGTGGCCCGGATCTGCTCCTTGACCACGTCCTCGTCCCGATGCTCGGGTTTGAGCTCCACGTGCCACTCGCTGAACTCAGCGCCGTTGGTGTCCTCGCCCTGCTCGGCGCGTCCGATGGCCTGTGAGACCGAACGAATGTCCTCGATCTTGAGAAGCGCCTGCGCAATCGCGCTGCCGATCCTGCGCGAGGTCTGGAGCGACGTGCCCGGCGCCATCAGCGTGCGCAGGACGTAGTGACCTTCCTTGAAGTCGGGCAGGAATTCGCCGCCGAAAAACGGCAACGTCGCCGCCGCCACTACGCATACGCACGCGGTAGTGACGATGACGGCACGCGGCCGGTGTGCGAGCGCGGCGAGCCACTGGCGGTGGCGCTCCTTCAGGCGTGTGATGTACGCCGGTTCCGTGAAGTCCGCCGCCGGCAGGAGCGTGCAACAGAGCGCGGGCGTGAGCGTGACCGCGATGACGAGCGAGGCAAAGATCGCGAGCAGGAACGCGATGGCGAGCGGCGCGAACAAGCGGCCGTTGATGCCCGACATCATGAGCACGGGCCAGAACACCGTCGCCACGATGAACGTCGCATAGACGACCGGGCTGCGCACCTCGAGTGTCGCGTCGAGAACCACTGCAAGTGGCGATCGCGCGTTCGCCAGCGCCCGGTTCTCGCGCAACCGCCGCCACACGTTCTCCAATCCGATGATGGCGTCGTCGATCACCACGCCGATCGAGATCGCCAGCCCGCCGAGGGTGATCGTGTTCAGCGAGGCGCCGGAGGCCTCGAGCACGATGATCGCCGCGAGCAACGACAAGGGAATGGTGATGAAGGCGATCAGCGCGCCGCGCAGGTTGGCGAGGAACAGGAACAGCATCGCGAGCACCAGCACGCCGCCGATGGCGAGCGCACGGGTGATGTTGGCGATCGAGGCCTCGATGAAGTTCGCGGGACGGAAGAGTGCGGGATAGAGCGTGACTTTGGCCGCGGCCAGCGAGGGTTGCAGTTGCGCGAGTGCGCGCTCGACAGCGCCCGTGACCTCGAGGGTATTGGCGCCGTATTGACTGTCCACCAACATGACCACGCCCGGTTTGCCATTGACCAGGCCATCGCCAAGCCGGGGTGCGGGGCCGAGGACGACGGCGGCGACATCCTTGAGGCGAACGCTGACGCCGTTGCGGTGCACGAGCACCGTGTTGCCCAGCAGCTCCGGAGTGATGGCCTGGCCGCTGGTGCGCAGGGTGAGGCGCTGGTTGTCGTTCTCGATGAAACCTGCGCCGCGCACGCCGGTGCTGTTGCGTGCGGCGTCGAGGACATCTTCCACGGACAGCCCATAGGCCAGGAGCCGCTCCGGCTTGAACTGCACCTGGAGCTGGCGCACCTCACCGCCGAAGGTTTCGACGCGCGCGACGCCCGGTGTCCCGAGGAGGCGCACGCGCACCACCCAGTCGGCGAACGTGCGCAACTCCATCGGCGTGCGTTCCGCGGACAGGAGGCCGAAGGACAGGATGCGGCTGGTCGAGGAAGTGAGCGCGCCCATCTGCGGAGCGTGCACGCCGGCGGGCAGCTCCCTGGCGAGATCGGCGAGCCGCTCCGCGGTCAGCTGTCGGACCCGGTAGATCTCGGCGTTGTCATTGAAGACCACGGTGACGACGGACAGACCCTGGATGGATTGCGAGTAGAGCGCCTGCAGCTGCGGCACACCGTTCAGCCCGTACTCGATCGGTCGCGTGATCAGCGTCTCGACTTCGCCGGCGGACAACCCCGGCGCTTCGGTCTGAATCACGATGCGCGGCGGCGCGAATTCCGGGAACACATCGAGCTTCGCCTGCCGCGCGCTGAAGATGCCGTAGCCGGCGAGCAGCACGCCGAGCACCAGCACCACGGTGCGAAAGCGCAGCGAGAACTCTACGATTCGCCTCAGCATCGCGGTCGGCTCACCGGGCGCATGCCGCGCTCTTCATTCCTGCAGCCGCACCTGGGATTTGAGCTCCTCGGCGAGGAGGATTTGCGCGCCGGCCGTGACCACGCGGTCGCCCGCCTTGAGTCCCGACGTCAGGAGCCAACCGCCTTCGATCGCCTGCATCGCAGGAAGTGGGATCCGTTCGAAGGTCGTTGCGTCCCGTTGCACGTACACACAGGGCTCCGCGTCATGCCGCAGAATCGCGGCGGCCGGTACACGGACACCTTGCAACGGCTCACCACCGCGTTCGAGAAAGCCGACCACGGCTGTTTCCGGAGTGAGGCGCAGTGAGTTGTTCCGGATGAGGTACAACAACCCGCGCCCCTGGAGCTGCGGGTCTGCCATGGGTGCATAGCCCACCAGTTCCGCGGACGCGAACTGCGCGACATCGGTCGCGCGCGCCACGCGGGCGGTGCGAGGCGCGTCCGTCAGCGCTTCGTCCATTGCGACGTCGATCCTCACGAGCTCGGATTTCTGCGCCGTCAGATCGCGGATCAACGCCGGTAGATTGGGACTCTGCAGTACGGCGGGTCCCCAGGCGAGCGCGATGCGATCGCGTGCGGACTGCACGAGCGAGCGGTTGCGCGCCGCCTCCGCTTCGGCGGCCTGCACGGCTCGCTCCGACGCGTTGTGTTGCTGCAGCAGCGCCTGCACGCGCGCGTATTCCTTCTCCGAGGCCGCGAGCGCCGCCTGGGCGCTCGAGAGCTCGGCGACCGACAGCGCCAGGGGCGTCGGGTCGAGCACGCGTCCGTACGTCCTGAGCTCCGGTGTGGATGTCACGGCGATGAGCGTCTCGGTCTTGAATTGCAGCTGGCGTTGCATTTCGGGATCGAGCCTGACCGTTCGCGGCGGGAGTTGCGTCGAGGACTGCTGTTGCGTCGCCGCCGTTTCATCGTCAGGCGCGCGCGAGCAGGCGGCGTTGAGGGCAGCGAGGAGTGCGACAGTTGCGACCGCTTCGAGAACTGAGCGCATCGGGCGCTGCACGCTCATGGGCTTGCCGCCGGCGGCTGCTGCGTGGATTCGATCTGCCTGAGCAGAGCTTGCGCCTGCGCCGCGCCTGCGGTCGGCCACTGCATTGCATCCTCCAGGTCTCCCAGGGCCTGCTGCCGGCGAATACGGGCTTCCAGGTTGAGTTCCCGCACATCGGAGAGAGCGAGCTGCGCAGCGTCGACATCGGGTTGCGCCACAGCGCCCGCGGCAAATTGCGAACGCATCGATTCGAGTTGCTGACGCTGCTCAGCGAGCAAGCTTTCGCCGCTGGTGAGCGCCTGCTGCGCGAGCTGGAGCGCGGTGCTCGCGTGGTCGACCTCGCTGATGGCCTTGCCCTGAAGTTCCAGGAAATGTGCCGCGAGTTCCGCGCGCCGTGCTTCCGCTGCGGCGATCGGTCCCTGGTTGCGGTTAAAGAGCGGCAACTCGACCGCGAACCCGAGGCGCCACTTGTCCTGGCCCTGGTCCCATTGATAGCCGGGACCGAGCACGACATCGGGATACTGGCGCGCAATCTCGAGCTGCAACGCGGCTTGCGCCGCGGCGTAATCGGCCAGCGCGCTCAGGACATCGGTGCGGCTGAGCAGCGCGCGTGAGCGCAGCTCGGCCGACATCAGGTCGCCCACGTTCGCGGGGTCGAGATCGAGATCGAGCTGCACCTCGCGCACTGCGCTGAGTGGTACGCCAAGCGCATCCGCCACGCGGACACGCGCTTGCGCCAGGTCCGCGCGCCGCGTCTCGAGATCGAGGCGCGTCTTCGCCAGTTGCGTGCGCGCCGGTGTGACATCGCTCGCGGCGACTGCACCCACCGCCAGCTGCTGCTCGAGCGAGCGGGTGATGCGCTCCTGCGCCTGCAGCCGATCATCGAGCAAGCGTTCGCGCTCGTGAGCCGCGGCAAGGTCGAGCAGCGCGCTGCGCAGCTCGCTGCGCACGCGCCACGCGGTCGACAGCACGTCGAGGCGCGCGGCTTCGGCTCGCTGTTGTGCCTCGGTCACGCGATGACCGCGCTTGCCGGCAGTTTCCAGTGGCAGATCGATCCCGAGCGAAGGCGACCATGGGGAAATGCCCGCGGGCGGATTGAGGCTGTACTCGGGTATCAGGTTGAGAGTCGGGTTCGGTCTTGCGCCGGCAGTCGTCACAGCCGCCGATGCCGCTTGCCACCGCGCACGCGCTTCGTCCAGGGCGGGGCGATAGTAGAAGGCGGACAGCGTGAGCAGCTCCAGGTCCCAGCGCGCGGGCGGCCACGCTTCCAGGGAATGCCCGAGATTTTTCTCAATGAAGGCGCGCAGGCCCGGGTCGTCGAGCGTGCGCGCTTCGAACCGCGCAGCCGTCTCTTCGGGCTCGAGCGGCTTCGGCGTGTAGTGCGCGCACCCGCCGTAGCCCAAAGTGGCCGCGAGCACCAGCAATGCGGCCGATTGTCTGACCTTGCGGTGGTTCATGATCACGGTGCCTGGCGAGCCACCCCTTCGATTCCAGGACGTTCTTGATGAGACGCCAGGCGGCTCTCAAAGTAGAGTGATCGCACCGCCATGTCCACTGAGTACGCCCAACGCATCGTCTGCCTGACGGAAGAGACCACCGAGACGCTCTACCTCCTCGGCGAGGACTGGCGCATCGTCGGCATTTCCGGCTTCACCGTGCGCCCGCCGCGCGCGCGCAAGGAAAAGCCGAAGGTCTCGGCGTTCACGAGCGCGAAGATCGATCGCATCCTCGCGCTCGAGCCCGACCTGGTGCTCGGCTTCTCGGACCTGCAGGCCGACATCGCCGCCGAACTGATTCGCGCCGGCCTCAACCTGCACGTGTTCAACCATCGCAGCGTCGCGGGCATCTTCGGCATGATCCGTACGCTCGGCGGCATGATCGGCTGCGAAGCGAAGACCGGGGAACTGGTGAGGCGCCTCGAGAAACATGTCGCCGATGTGCGTGAATCGGCCGCGCGCCTACCCGTTCGTCCGCGCATCTACTTCGAGGAGTGGGATGATCCGCAGATCTCCGGCATCCGCTGGGTGTCAGAGCTCATCGGCATCGCGGGGGGCGATGATTGCTTTCCAGAGCTGAGCACGCAGTCGCTGGCACGCAACCGGATCATCGCCGACCTGGGAGAAGTGCCGCGCCGTGCACCCGACCTGATTCTCGGCTCGTGGTGCGGGAAAAAATTTCAAGCCGCGACGGTGCGCGCACGAACGGGCTGGAGTGAGATTCCCGCCGTCCGCAACGGCGACCTCTTCGAGGTCAAGTCATCGATCATCCTGCAGCCCGGGCCCGCCGCGCTGACCGACGGACTGGACGCGCTTCACTCGATTGTCACTGCCTGGTGCGAACGCAGAACTCGCCAGTCGTTGGCGTGAACTGGTCGGGTAACCCTTTCGAGACCGTGAAAAACAGGACGTTTTTCACGGAGCCTACATGGACGTATTTACGGCGTTCTCGAAAGGGTTACCCGGCCCGTTCATGCCGAAGGCCGGCAAAGTCTGCGCTCGCGTCAGGCCGTAAGTCGCTCGAGTGCCTCGCGATACTTCTCGCTCGTCTTGCGGATGATTTCGGGCGGCAGCGTGGGCCCGGGCGCACGTTTGTTCCAGTCGAGCGTCTCGAGATAGTCGCGTACGAACTGCTTGTCGAAGCTCGGCGGGCTCGCGCCGGGCTTCCAGGTGTCGGCGGGCCAGAAGCGCGATGAATCTGGGGTCAGCACTTCGTCGATCAGCACCAGGTTGCCGGCGGCGTCGGTGCCGAACTCGAATTTCGTATCCGCGATGATGATGCCGCGCGTTGCTGCGTAGTCCGCTGCGTAGCGATAGAGCGCAATGGTGGTCTTGCGCACCTGCTCCGCCCGCTCGCGTCCCACGAGGTCCGTCACGGCCTCGAACCCGATGTTCTCATCGTGCTGCCCGGACGGCGCCTTGGTGGCCGGCGTGAAAATGGGCTCGGGCAGGCGATCCGCCATCTTGAGACCCCTGGGCAATGCAATGCCGCAGACCGCGCCATCGCGCTGGTAGTCCTTCCAGCCCGAGCCGATCAGGTAGCCGCGCACCACGGCTTCGAGAGGCAGCGGCTTCAGACGGCGCACGACGACGCTCCGGTCGCGCAGCAGCTCGAGCGTTGCAGGATCGCGGATGATGTCGCTGAGGGGCCGTTGCGCGAGCTGGTTGGGCACGATGTGCGCCGTGCGCGCGAACCAGAAGTTCGAGATCTGCGTGAGCACCCGGCCCTTGTCGGGAATCGGATCGGGCAGCACCACGTCGAACGCCGACAGCCGATCGGTGGTCACTATCAGCATGTGGCCATCGTCGATCGCGTAGATGTCGCGCACCTTGCCGCGGTGAATGAGGGGAAGCTCTTTGACGTTCGACTGGAAGACGGTGGCGGGCATCGGTGCTCGAGGAGGCGCTGTAAACGTTGACTGGTAGGATAGCCGCCCGGAAAAGGGCGAGGGCGCATGTTGCCGCCCGCCTCAGGTCACGGTCAAGAACGTAGCGTTGCCCGGCATGCAGTGGAAGGGAAAAGTCATCGGCGGACTCATCGGCGCGGTGCTCGGTGCCGGGCCGCTGGGCGCGCTCCTCGGCGTGGTGCTGGGCCATCAGTACGATCGCAGCGTCCAGGACGACGAGGCTGGAGCGGGCGAGGGCGATCCGCGCATTGTCAGCGCGGTGTTCTTCCGCTCGACGTTCGCGGTCATGGGCTGCATCGCGAAGTCGGACGGGCGCGTCTCGGAGCGCGAGATCAGCGCCGCCCGCGGTGTCATGCAGCACCTGCGACTCTCCGAGGAACAGGTCCAGGCGGCGATTCGCTTCTTTACAGAGGGCAAGGCGCCCGAATTCGACCTGGAGCGAACCGTGCGCGAGTTCCGCGCCGTGTGCGGGCCCCGGCACGACCTCCTGCGTTACTTCATCGAGATTCAGCTGAGTGCCGCGCTCGATGGGAGCGACCTGCAGGGTCCGGCCAGGCCGATCGTGCAGAAGGTCGCGGGCTGGCTCGGCATCTCGGGCTTCGAGCTCGCGCACCTCGAGGCGCTGCTGCGCCTGCAGCGCGGCCAGCGGCCCGCTGCGGCGCGCTCGCGCGACAACGTCGGCGACGCGTACGAAGTGCTCGAGATCAAGGCGAGCGCGACCGATGCGGAAGTGGTCAAGGCGTACCGGCGCCAGATGAGCCGCAATCATCCCGACAAGCTGGTGGCGAACGGCCTGCCTGAATCGATGCAGGAGCTCGCCAAGCAGAAAACGCAGCGCATTCGCGAGGCCTATGAGACGATTCGCGCTCACCGCAACATGAAGTAGCCACTCCATGCCCGGTACCGACCTGATCGCCCCCTCCATCCTCTCCGCCAACTTCGCCCGCCTGGGCGAAGACGTCGAGCGCGTGCTGGCAGCCGGCGCCGACGTGGTTCACTACGACGTGATGGACAATCACTACGTGCCGAACCTCACGATCGGCCCGCTGGTGTGCGCGGCGCTGCGCAAGCACGGCATCAAGGCGCCGATCGACGTGCACTTGATGGTCAAGCCGGTCGATCGCATCATTCCCGATTTCGCGCGCGCCGGTGCCACGTACATCACGTTCCATCCGGAGGCGAGCGAACACGTCGATCGCACCATCGCGCTGATCCGCGAGAGCGGCGCGCAACCGGGCCTGGTCTTCAACCCGGCGACGCCGCTCGACTGGCTGGACTACACGCTCGACAAGATCGACATGGTGCTGCTGATGTCGGTGAACCCCGGGTTCGCCGGGCAGAAGTTCATCCCTTCCGTCCTCGCCAAGCTCGAGCAGGCGCGCTCGCGCATCGATGCGAGCGGTCGCGAAGTGCGTCTGGAGATCGATGGTGGTGTGAAGGTCGACAACATCGGCGCCATCGCACGCGCGGGCGCGGACACGTTCGTGGCGGGCTCCGCGATCTTCGAGAGCGCGGACTACGCGGCCACGATCCGTGAAATGCGAGCGGAGATTGCCAAGGGGCGGCGCAGCCGCTGAGGGCAAGGCTGGCAAGCCCGGGCGTGAGGGCCCGGGCGGCGGGCTCACCGCCTACTTGTTCTCTTCCTCGTCTTCGTCCTCGTCATCATCATCCCAATCGTCATCGTCATCATCGTCGTCGTCGTTCACGGCCGCGGTCTTGTCGTGCATCATCGGCTTGGTGGGCACGATGACCGGTCGCGTCTTCACCTTCGGTCTGGCGTTGTAGACCACGATCGTCTTGCCCGTCGCCTTGAGCAAGCCCTGCTCCTCGAGCACCTTGAGCACACGGCCGGCCATTTCGCGTGAGCAGCCGACCAGGCGACTCAGCTCCTGGCGGCTCACCTTGATCTGCATGCCTTCCGGATGCGTCATCGCATCGGGCTCACCGCACAGGTCCATGATGGCGTGCGCCACGCGGCCCGTGACATCGACGAACGCCAGGTCGCCCAGCTTGCGATTGGTGCGATCGAGGCGCGTGGCGAGCTGCGTCGCCAATTCGAAGATGAGCCCGGGACTTTCGGCGGCAATCTGGCGGAAGCGCGGGTAGGTCATTTCCGCGAGCTCGCACTGCTGGCGCGTGCGCACCCAGGCGCTGCGCGTCGGCTGCTCGTAGAACAGGCCCATCTCGCCGAAGAACTGTCCCTTGTTCAGGTAGGCGAGCACCATCTCGTTGCCATCCTCGTCCTCGATCATCACTTCGACCGAGCCGCTGATGATGTAGTACAGGATGTCCGGCAGATCGCCCGCATGGATCACCACGGTCTTCGACGGCACCGTGCGGATGCGGCAATAGCTCAGGAAGCGATTGATGGCAGGAATGTCGCTGAGCGGTTTAGCCCCTTCTTCCATACGTTCTCCCCCGCGGACGGGCTGCATAGCCCGCGTTTGTATTACAGACGGTACAGGACCGCAAGCGAAGCGCTGGTTACAGCCACTTCAGATCCAGTACGCCGTGCGTGTCATGACACGTGAGGTCAGCTTCATCAGGAGCTTCACGGGCGCCGGCAACTCGCGTGCCCCGGCGGCCCGCGCGTTCTCCCCGTGCCGCGTCTCGTCCACTTTCATCTGCGCCAGGATGCGCCGGCTCCGCTGGTCGTTGCGCGGCAGGCGCTGCAAATGCTCCTCGAGATGGCCCTCGACCTGGCGCTCGGTCTCGGCCACGAAGCCGAGGCTCACGCGATCGCCCAGTGCGCCGGCCAGCGCGCCGATGGCGAGAGAGCCCGCATACCACAGCGGGTTGAGGATGCTCGGCCGGCTGTCGAGCTCGCGCAGGCGCTCCTCGCACCAGGCGAGATGATCGCCTTCTTCCTGCGCGGCCTGCTGCAGTTTCTCGCGCACTTCGCCGTGACGTGCAGTGAGCGCCTGACCCTGGTAGAGCGCCTGCGCCGCGATCTCGCCCGCGTGGTTCACCCGCATGAGCCCGGCCGCGTGTCGGCGCTCCGATTCCGCGAGCGGCGAGTCGAGCGGCCGGCCGGCCGGGTTGGGACGCGAGGCCGTGGTTGCGGCGGCGAGGGTCTTTAAGGCGCGGTCCGCCTCGGAGAGCAGCAGGTCCAGTCCTGACAATGACTTACGCGGCACAGACTCATTATATATGGCGCCGGCCCGGAACCGGGGCGAATCGCCGGTGCCCCGGCCTTTTGCTTTGCAAAGCCGCCAACCCTTCAGTAAACTTCCCGCCTTTTTCGCGGCCCCCCGGATGCCGGTGGGCGCGGCTCACGGAGCGCGAATCTCATCATGAACACGGTTTTTGCCAAGCCGGGTCAGGTGCGCGGCGACTGGTACGTCGTCGATGCCGCCGGCCGCACGCTCGGTCGCCTGGCCACGCAGCTGGCCCACCGCCTGAAGGGCAAGCACAAGGCCGACTACTCGCCGCACGTCGACATGGGCGATCACCTGGTCGTCATCAATGCGGAGAAGATCCGCGTGACGGGCGCGAAGCTCGAGGACAAGTTCTATCACCATCACACCGGCTACCTCGGCAACCTCAAGACGATCGCGCTCGGCAAGCTCCTCAAGGAGCACCCGGAACGCGCCATCGAGTTCGCCGTGAAGGGCATGCTGCCGAAGAATCCGCTCGGGCGGAAAATGTTCAAGAAGCTGCACGTGTTCGCGGGCAAGGAACACCCGCACACCGCGCAGCAGCCCAAGGCCCTGAGCCTGTAGTCGCCTACCACATCTCAAAGAGCAACCAGCGCATGACTGCCACCAGCTTCTACGGTACGGGCCGACGCAAGACCTCCACCGCCCGCGTCTACATCACCCAGGGTTCGGGCAAGATCTCGATCAACGACCGCACCATCGAAGAGTTCTTCGGTCGTGAAACCGGCCGCATGATCGTGCGCCAGCCGCTCGAGGTCGCGCAGGTCGCGAACCGTTTCGATGTGTCGGTGCAGGTGGAAGGTGGCGGCATCACCGGCCAGGCCGGCGCGATCCGTCACGGCATCACGCGCGCGCTGATCGCATTCGACGAGGCGCTGCGCAAGCCGCTGCGACAGGCCGGGTTCGTGACGCGCGATGCGCGCGAAGTCGAGCGCAAGAAGGTCGGCCGTCGCAAGGCGCGTCGCCGTCCGCAGTACTCGAAGCGTTGATCTCACTCCCTGGCGGGGCGTAACCCTCTCCCTGATTTCGCAGGGAGAGGGCCGGGCGAGGAGTCACGACGTTCGATTTGTTGGGGGATCGTCTAGCGGTAGGACTGCGGACTCTGACTCCGCCAACCTAGGTTCGAATCCTAGTCCCCCAGCCAATCTTCATGAGGCCCGCGCATGCGGGCCTCGGCGTTTTTGCGGTCGGCGCGGGTGCGAGTGTTACTGTATCCGCCATTCCCCTCGAGCGAGTCGACTACGTGCCGCACCACGTTCCACTGATCGCAACGATTGCCGTCGGCCTCGCGGTCGCGTTCCTGCTCGGCTTTCTCGCGAGCCGCCTGCGGTTGCCGCCGATCATCGGTTATCTGCTCGCCGGCATCGTGGTCGGCCCGTTCACGCCGGGATTCGTCGCCGACATGAACCTCGCGCCACAGCTCGCGGAGCTCGGCGTGATCCTGCTGATGTTCGGCGTCGGCATGCACTTTTCGATTGCCGACCTCCTCGCCGTACGCCGCATCGCGCTTCCCGGCGCGATTGCCCAGATCCTGGTGGCAACAGTGCTCGGCGCGCTCGTCGCCGTTTCGTGGGGCTGGCCGCTGGCGAGCGGCATCGTGTTCGGGCTCGCGCTTTCGGTCGCGAGCACGGTCGTGCTGTTGAAGGCACTCGAGCAGCGCGGCCAGCTCGATACGATGAACGGGCACATCGCCGTCGGCTGGCTGGTGGTCGAGGATCTCGCGTCCGTCGTGACGTTGATCGTGCTGCCGGTGATCGCCACCTCGTTGCATGCCGACACGCAGGGAGCGTTGCCGATCGACCTGCTCGGGCTCGGCAAGGAGCTCGGGATCGTCTTCCTCAAGATCGGCATCTTCTTCGCCGCCATACATTTCGTCGGCGTGCGCGTCTTCCCGTGGTTGTTCGCGCAAGTCGCGCACGGCGGCTCGCGCGAGTTGATCACGCTCTTCGTGATCACGGTCGCGCTGGGAATTGCCTACCTATCGGCGGTCGGCCTGCACGTGTCTTTCGCCCTGGGAGCGTTCTTCGCGGGAGTGCTCATCAACGAATCGAAGCTCACGAGCCGCATTGCCGCCGAAGCCGTGCCGCTCGAAAACGCGTTCTCGGTGCTGTTCTTCGTCTCGGTGGGCATGTTGTTCGATCCGAGGATCGTCATCGAGCGGCCGCTGGAGCTCGCTTCCGTAGTCGCGATCGTGGTGCTCGGCAAGTCGCTGGCCGCGTTCCTGATCGTCCTCACCTTCCGTTATCCGCTCAAGACCGCGCTGACCGTCTCGGCGAGTCTCGCGCAGATCGGTGAGTTCTCCTTCATCGTTGCCGCGGTAGGCGTGTCGCTCCAGCTCCTGCCGGTCGAAGGGCAGAACCTGATCCTCGCCGGCGCGCTGCTCTCGATCACGCTGAATCCGCTGTTCTTCAAGCTGATCGAACCTCTCGGGCGCGCCTTGATGTCCATCGGCCCGGTCGCGCGCACGCTCGATCGCCTGGCGCGCGCCGCCGCCCCGGAGACGGATGCGCCCATCGAGATCCGCGATCACGTGATCCTGGTCGGCTATGGCCGAGTGGGCAGCGAGATCGGCCGCGTCCTCAAGGAGCGTGGCATGCCCTTCGTCGTGATCGAGCAGAGCCGCGAGCGCGTCGACGAGCTGCGCGGCCAGGGAATACCGGTGGTGCGCGGCGACGGCGCGGTGCAGGCCATCCTCGAGCGCGCGCGTCCGGAGGCGGCGCGCATGCTGGTGGTCGCCACCCCGGATGCGTTCCAGGCGCGACGCATGCTCGAGCACGCCGGCCAGCGCAACGCGAAGCTGGACTCCGTGGTGCGCACGCACAGCGAGGCGGAAGCCGAGTTCCTGCACGAAGCGGGCTTCGGCACCGTGCTGATGGCGGAGCGCGAGCTTGCGGACCAGATGTCGCTGTATGTGACGGACGCCCTCGCGCGACGCGCTGCGGGATGAAAAGAAGGCCTCGGGCATCAGGCCGAGAACCAGAAGAGACGCCGGCGATTCGCCAGGCGCGTGCACAGTTCAGCCGGTTGAGTTAGATTCGCCGCGCCCGTTCATCCCGTTCGCTGTTCTCAAACGCAACAACTAACGCTTTCGGGGGTTTTGCATGAACTGGAAACTCATCATCATCGGCGCGATCGTTTTCTATGCCGCCACGTGGATCGTCTCCTTCGCTACCGGCCCGCTGATTCACAACGGCGTGCTGCTGCCCACCTACATGGCTCACCCGGAGTTCTGGCGGCCGGAGCTCAACGAGACTCCGCCCAACATGACGGCGCTTCTCCCGTACTGGATCACCACGGGACTGATCGGCTCGCTGATCATCGCCGGCATCTTCGGCCAGGTGCGCTCGACGTTCGCCGGAGCAGGATGGCTGCGTGGCCTCAAGTACGGCTTCGCGGTGTTCCTGCTGAGCTGTGCCTTCAGCCTCGGTTACTCGGGCGTCTTCAATCTGCCCGCGACGATCTGGGTGTGGTGGGGCGTCGACGGCCTGATCATGTATCTGGTGGGTGGCGCGGCCATGGGCTGGGTGGCGCAGAAGGTCGCTCCGCAAGGCTGAGCGGAGCTTCGCCGCGACGCGGGAATCTGCGTGGGGGCCGGGCCGCGACAACGGGAGTCGCGGTCCGGCCTGCTTCAGAGCCGCTTCACTCCGGCGGCCTCGCCGATCAGCAGCACGTCCGCGGGCCGGCGTGCGAACAGTCCTACAGTGACGACGCCCGGGATCTGGTTGATCTCGGACTCGAGCGCCGGCGGGTCGAGGATCGTCAGGTTGTGCACGTCCAGGATGTGATTGCCGTTGTCGGTGACGAAGCGTTCGCGCCACACGGGACGCCCGCCGCGCATTGAGAGTTGCCGCGCGACGAAGCTGCGCGCCATCGGTATCACCTCGACCGGCAACGGGAAGCGCCCCAGCACGTCGACAAGCTTGCTGTCGTCCACGATGCACACGAAACGGCGCGATGCGGCGGCGACGATCTTCTCGCGGGTGAGCGCCCCGCCGCCGCCCTTGATGAGGTGGCGGTGCGCGGTGGCCTCGTCGGCCCCATCCACATACAACTCGAGCGATCCGACGCTGTTGAGATCGAGCACCTCGATGCCGGTCGCCCCGAGGCGCGCGGTGGAGGCCTCCGAGCTGGAGACGGCGCCGGCAATGCGCCCACGGATGCCGGCGAGGGCATCGATGAAGTGATTCACCGTCGAGCCGGTGCCGACGCCGACCACCACGCCGTCGGTGAGGTAATCGAGCGCCGCGTGCGCAGCGCGCTTCTTGCGGTCGTCAGGATGCACGGCGAGCGGGAATTGCAGTGGTTTTCGAGCTGCAGAGACGACTGTGCCCGCTTGCGCGGGCACAGTCATCGTATCGTGGATTCGAGAACGGGCGGCTGGCTGAATGTGTTCTCAGTTCCAACCGCCGTTCCGCATCCGAAGGGCCTTACTTTTTCTTCGCGGCCTTTCTCTTGGCCTTCTTCTTACCCTTCTTTGCTTTAGCTGCCATGGTAGATCTCCGTGTCGGGTTAGTCCGGGGTCGAGTATATACACGAAATGAATATTGACAAGCAAGAGCGCGTGTGAACTTTGTCTCTCGCTCGCACGCTGCACTTCATCGATGCACGCGCGCACTGCTTGGTGTCGCGACTCATTCGAGCGAGAGAATGAAGCTCCAGCTGCGCTCGCTCACCGGCATCACCGAGAGACGCGAGCCGCGCTTGAGCAACTCGAAGTCGCTGAGCTTCGCGCGCGCGTGGGTGCGCAGTTCCTCGAGCGTGATCATCCGGTTCAGGCGTCGCGCCAGGCGCACATCGACCATGTACCAGCGCGGCTTGGCGCGATCGCTGTCGGGATCGTAGTGATCGTCCTTGGGATCGAACGCCGTGGGGTCCGGATACGCCTCGCGCGTCACTTCGACGATGCCGACGACCGCTGGAACCTCGCAGCTCGAGTGATAGAAGAACGCCTGGTCGCCCTTGTGCATTTCGCGCAGGAAATTGCGGGCCTGGTAGTTGCGCACGCCGGTCCACGCGGTGGTCTGATCGCGCGACTTGGCGAGATCGGCGATGCTGAATGAGCCGGGTTCGGACTTGATCAGCCAGTGATTCATGTGTGGATCCCCGTAGCGTGACGCGGGAAGCGCAGGACGCGCCGATCAGTGACGACGGCCGCGAGTGGCACGTCCCAGGTCCGGGATGAGAGGTCATCGACACGCTGCCAGTCATAGGCAAAGCCGACGAGTCGCGGTTTCAACCAGACGGTTCGCCGCCGCAGATACGCGAAAGTGCGATCGTAGTAGCCCCCGCCGGTGCCGAGCCGCTCGCCGCGCGGACCGAAAGCGACGATGGGCACCAGCACGAGATCCAGCGTCCGTCCTGAAACCAGCGCGTGTTCGGGTTCAGGGATGCCGATGCGATTCGCGCGCAGTGCGCCCGCGAGCGATGCGAATCGCATCTCACCCGGGCAGTGTCGATCGATCACGGGAGCGAACAATTTACAACCGCGCCGACGTGCAAGCTCGATGACGGGCGCCGTGTCGAGCTCGCCGCGCACGCTCAGGTAGATTCCGATGCGGGTTCCGCGTCGCAGGAGCCCGGAAGCGGCGAGCATATTGCGCGCAGCCCACGCAGCCGAATGGCGCTCCTCCGCGGTGAGAGCACGGCGCCGCTGACGCGTCGCGCGGCGGATCTGCTCGCGGAATGGATCCTTCAAGGAAAGCCTGGCTTTCTGCAGTGCAAGGGGAGGCGCCACCCACCTGTGCCGTTAGTGACCGTTGCTCTCGAACCAGAGCAACAAGTGGGGCGACTGCGGACATTTAAGGCTTTCCGCACAAGGCGGACATGCACAGTGCTGTCTGCAAGCCATGGCCCCAAGGGTTTCAAAATTAGGGTCGAGAGGTATTCCCGGTCCCCATCGAACACCGCAGGCGGCGCCAAACTGTTAAAAAGGGCCCTTCGCGGGCTAGAGCTCGAGCTGCTTTCCTTTGCCGAGCACTGAATCGACACGTTCCGTCAGGCGGCGCAGTCGCGCCCCCAGCTCACCGGAGACCGACTGCTCGCGGCCTCGCTTGAGCAGCTCGTTCGCCATGTTGAGAGCCGCCATCACCGCGATGCGGTCCAGTCCGACGACTTTGCCGCTGTCGCGGATCTCGCGCATCTTGCCGTTGAGGTACTCCGCCGAATCGAGCAGGTCGGCGCGTTCCTCGTGTCCGCAGGCAACGAAGTATTCCTTTTCCAGTATCCGTACGCTGACGCGCGCGGGCTGCTCACTCATGTACCGTGCTCCATCGCCTTGAGGCGACCAATCATGGCCTCGACGCGGGCGCGCACCTGCTCGTTCTTCTGCAGGAGCGTGGCCCGCTCCGCAGTGAGCGCGTCCTGGCGCTGGCGTAGCGCGCGGTTTTCATCCTTGAGCTGACCGACGGCGCTGACCAGGTCGTCGATGCGCTTCTCGAGCCGCTTCAGCTCGGAGTCGACGGAGACCTTGGCAGACGCATCATTCATGCACGCCAATATAGAACCGGCGGTTCACGCGGGTCAATCGAGTAACCGCCGCATTCTGTGAACTGGTGCTGCGTGCGAGTGCTACCATTGAAGACCCGAGCGGAGGAACGCGTTTTGATGTCGAGCGTCAGCTTTCCCGATCTCGAGGACACCCTCGCCGAGATCGGCTCGCTCGCCGAGGCCGCGGAGGCGCACGGGAGCCTGTGTGGAGCACTGTGCGCGGAGCCGCGCTTTTCGCTGGACAGCTGGCTGGACGAGTTGCTGCAGGATCCGGCGCAGGTGAGCGGCTGGCGTGGCGTGTTCGAAAGCGTCTACAGCGACACGCGCCAGGCACTGGGCGGCGAGAGCATGCAGTTCGAGCCGCTGTTGCCCGACGACGATCAGCCGCTGACGGGCCGCACGCTGGCGCTCGCGGCGTGGTGCCAGGGCTTCCTGTACGGGCTCGGCACGAGCGGGCTGCATTCCGTCGACGATCTGCCGGGCGATGTGGCCGAGGTCATCCAGGATCTCACTGAAATCAGCCATGCAAGTTTCGGCAACGATCAGGCCACCGACACCGATGAACAGGCCTACGCCGAGCTCGTCGAGTTCGTGCGCGTCGGCGTGCAGCTGATTTATGACGAGCTGGCGCAGCGCCGCTCGCCGCCCCTGCCTGATCCGCCTCGAGTGCACTGAACCCACATGAATCGCGAAGAGTTCGGCCGCCGGCGCCGGCAGTTGATGCGCATGATGGGCAAGGATGCGATCGCCATCCTGCCTGCGGCCGCGGTGCGCCATCGCAACAGCGACGTCGAGTACGCCTATCGCCAGGACAGCGATTTCTACTACCTCACCGGCTTTCCCGAACCCGAGGCGGTGGCGGTGCTCATCCCCGGTCGCGCGCAGGCGGAGTACGTGCTGTTCGTGCGCGATCGCGATGCCACGCGCGAGGTGTGGGACGGCAGCCGCGCCGGCCCCGATGGCGCCACGCGTCAGTACGGCGCTGATGATTCCTTCCCGATCGCCGACATCGACGAGATCCTTCCCGGGCTGCTCGAGCATCGCAGCCGCGTGTACTACGCCATGGGCGTGCATAACGACTTCGATCAACGCGTGGTCGGCTGGGTCAACAGCCTGCGGGCGCAAGTGCGCCAGAGCGCGCAGACACCGCACGAGTTCATCGCGCTCGATCACCTGCTGCACGACATGCGGTTGTTCAAGAGCCGCGCGGAGGTGGACACGATGCGCCGTGCCGCGCAGATCGCGGCGCGCGCGCACTTGCGTGCGATGCGCTTCTGCAAGCCAGGCCTGATGGAATACCAGGTCGAAGCGGAGATCATCCACGAGTTTCGCCGTAATCGCGCCGACACTTCGTACCTGCCGATCGTCGGATCCGGCCGCAACTCCTGCGTGTTGCACTATCGTGACAACAATTGCGAGCTGAAGGACGGCGACCTGCTGCTGATCGATGCCGGCTGCGAGCTGGATTCGTACGCATCGGACATCACGCGCACACTCCCGGTGAACGGCCGCTACACGCCGGAGCAGCGTGCGATCTACGAAGTGGTGCTCGATGCGCAGCGCGCCGCGCTCGCCAAGATCCGGCCCGGCAATCACTGGAACGACCCGCACGACGCCGCGGTGCGCGCCATCACGCAGGGCCTGGTCAAGCTCGGCATCCTGAAGGGCAAGGTGCCCGCGCTCATTCGCAGCGAAGCCTATCGGCAATATTTCATGCACCGCACCGGGCACTGGCTCGGCATGGACGTGCACGATGTCGGCGACTACAAGATCGGCGGCGAGTGGCGCGTGTTCGAGCCGGGAATGGCGATGACCGTGGAGCCGGGGATCTACGTCCCCGCAGGCAGCAAGGGTGCGGCGCGCCGCTGGTGGAACATCGGTGTGCGCATCGAGGACGACGTCACCATCACGCGCACCGGTTGCGAGGTGCTGACGCGCCAGCTGCCGAAGGATCCCGATGAGATCGAACGCCTGATGAATGCGAGCGAGACGCCGGCCCTCAAGCGTCGGGCGTGAAGAAGGGACTCGGGCGTCAGGCTGGAAGACAGTTGAGTCAAGTGCGCAGCAGTACTTTCGATATCGCAATCGTCGGCGGCGGCATGGTCGGTGCCAGCCTTGCGGTCGCACTGCGACCCCTCGGCCTGCGGGTTGCACTCATCGAGTCCGTGCCGCTGCGCTCGGACGTGCAGCCGAGCTTCGACGATCGCACCACCGCATTGTCGAACGGTAGCCGGCGCATTCTCGCGAGCATGGGCATCTGGCCGGGGCTCGAGCACGAAGCCGCGCCGATTCGCCGCATCCACGTCTCGGACCAGGGTCGCTTCGGCTTTGCACGCATCGATGCCCGCGAGGAAGGGGTCGCGGCGCTCGGCTACGTCGCCGCCAACCGCGCGATCGGGGCGGCACTGTGGAAAGAGTTGCAATCCACCGACGTGGAAGTGCTGTGTCCCGCCCGGGTCGAGCACATCGAGATGGGCTCCGGGCACATGCAGGTGCGGGTGCGGGCACAGGATGCGGAGCATGAGCTCAGCGCGCGCCTGGTGGTCGCGGCCGATGGGGCGAATTCCGTGGTCCGTCAGCATGCGGGCATCGAGGTCATCTCCTGGGACTACGAGCAGACCGCGATCATCACCAACGTCGCAACGCAGCGCTTTCACGATCACATCGCCTACGAGCGCTTCACACCGACAGGTCCGCTCGCCGTCCTGCCACTGCCCGATGGCACCTGCACGGTCGTCTGGACACTCGCACCGGAGCTGGCCGAGGCGACGATGAATCTCGACGACCCGGCCTTCCTCGCGGCACTCCAGGCCCGGTTTGGTTTCAGGCTGGGCCGGTTCACGCGCGTGGGCCGGCGGCATGCGTATCCGCTGGTCCTGACGCGGGCCGATGAGCGCATCGGCGAACGACTCGTGATCATTGGCAACGCCGCGCAGGGCCTGCACCCGATCGCAGGGCAGGGGTTCAATCTCGGCCTGCGCGACGTTGCGGCGCTCGCCGAAGCGATCGCCGATGCGCGCGAGGATCCCGGTAGTGCGGCGATGCTCGAGCGCTACGATGAGTGGCGGCGTACGGACCGGCGCAGCATCATCGCCTTCACGGATGGGCTGGTGCGCCTGTTCGGTAATCCGCTCGCGCCAGTCAAGGCGTTGCGCGACATGGGCCTGCTCCTGTTCGATGTCATGCCGCCGGCGAAGAGTGCGCTCGCCCTGCTCAGCATGGGCGTTGCGGGACGGCTCCCCAAGCTTTCGCGCGGCATCGCGCTGACATGAAACCCGACACGGACATCATCGTCCTCGGCGGCGGCATGGCAGGCGCCTGCGCTGCGACCCTGCTGGCGCGGCAGTCACGCACTGTCACCCTGGTCGAAGCGCGGTTGCCGGCGCATGCGCCGAGCGTGGAATCGGTGGACCTGCGTGTCTCGGCCATTTCCCGCGCGACCCAGCGGATCCTCACCGCCTGCGGGGCGTGGGAACTGATCGCCGCCGGGCCGATCTGTTCATATGAACGCATGGTGGTTTGGGACGAGGCAGGACGTGCCGGTGATCAAGGATCGATCGAGTTCGACTGCGCGGAGGTCGGCCAGCCCAACCTTGGGCACATCGTCGAGAACCGCCGCCTGCAATGGGCACTGCTCGAACAGGCGCGGGCCGCGGGCGCGCGTATCGTCGAGGCGCGAGTCTCCGGGCTGTCCGCCGGGGGCGGGTCGATGACCGTGGAGCTCGAAAACGGCGAGCGCCTGGGCGCCGCACTGGCGGTCGCGGCGGATGGTGCCGACTCGCCCGCGCGCAAGATGATGCAAATTGACGTTCGCGAGGCCGAAGTCCGCCAGCGCGCCGTCGTGTGTCACATCCGCACTGCGCAGCCGCATCGGCATACGGCGTGGCAACGCTTTCTCAGCACCGGGCCGATCGCGCTCCTGCCGCTGCACGATGGCCGCTGCTCGATCGTCTGGACCACCACGCCCGACCATGCGAGAGAACTCACGGCGCAATCGGATGGGGAGTTCTGTCGCGCGGTCGAGGCCGCGAGTGACAGCGTGCTGGGACGCGTCGAGGCTGTGAGCACACGCGCCGACTTTCCGCTGCGCAGCGTGCATGCCGAATGCTACGCGCTCGAGCGCTTCGCGCTCGTTGGCGACGCCGCCCATGCGGTGCATCCGCTCGCCGGTCAGGGCGTCAACCTCGGCTTTCTCGACTGCGCGGCTCTCGCGCAGACCCTGGGTGACGCGGATGCGGATCCGGGTGAGTTGCGGTTGCTGCGCCAGTACGAGCGTTGGCGCAAGGGCGAGAACCTGCTGATGCTGAGTGCGCTCGACGGGCTGAACGGGCTGTTCTCGAATCACAACCCGGTGCTCGGCTTCCTGCGGCGCAATGGCCTGTCACTCGTCGATCGCGTGCGGCCGCTCAAGAGCCTCTTCATGCGCCGCGCACTGGGACTGGCGGGCGATCTGCCGCAGGTCGCCCTCCTCGATGCGTGAGCCGGAAGCGAGGGTTCTTGGACAGCTACAGGCGCGCTCTGACGGATCTGCTGGCCCGCGCCGGTATCACGATCGACGGCGATCGCCCGTGGGACATTCGCGTGCGCGATCAGCGGATGTTCCGTCGCGTCATCGGCGACGGCTCGGTGGGCGCGGGCGAGTCCTACATGGAGGGCTGGTGGGAGTGCGCGCGGCTCGATGAGATGTTGCGCCGGGTATTCGCGGCCGGCCTCGACACCAAGCTGCCCTCGTGGCGCGACGTACTCGCCGCGCTGCGCTCGCGATTATTCAACGTGCAGTCGCGCCGGCGATCCTTCACCGTGGGCGAGCGCCATTACGACATCGGCGATGACCTGTACCAGCGCATGCTGGACCGGCGCATGATCTACAGCTGTGCGTATTGGCGTAACGCCACGGAACTCGACCAGGCCCAGGAGGCCAAGCTCGACCTCGTATGTCGCAAGCTCGGCCTGGAGCGTGGCATGCGGGTGCTGGACATCGGCTGCGGCTGGGGCGGGGCCGCGCAGTTCGCTGCCGAGCGCTACGGCGTGAGCGTCAGCGGCATCACGGTCTCGCAGCACCAGGCGCAGATCGCCGCCGAGCGCTGCCGGGGCCTGCCGGTCAACATCATCCTCGACGACTATCGCAATCTCACCGGGCAGTTCGACCGCATCTTCTCGCTCGGGATGTTCGAGCACGTCGGGCTGCGCAACTACCGCACATATTTCGCCACCGTGCGCCGGCTCCTGGCGAGTGATGGCCTGTTCCTGCTGCACACCATCGGCCGCAACACTTCGGCCGAGTCCAACGATCCGTGGATCGAGCGCTACATCTTTCCGAACTCGATGCTGCCGTCCATGGCGCAGATCGCCACCGCCAGCGAGGGGCTCTGGGTGACGGAGGATTGGCATGGCTTCGGCACCTACTACGATCGCACGCTCATGGCCTGGTACGAGAACTTCGAGCGCCGCTGGTCGGAGATCGCGTCGAGCTACGGCGAACGCTTCCATCGCATGTGGCGGTTCTGGCTGCTGAGCTCGGCAGCCGCGTTTCGCTCCCGGCGCAACCAGCTCTGGCAACTGGTGCTCTCACCCACCGGTGTGCCCGGAGGTTACCGCGAGGTACGCTGATGGAAACCTTCGTCCAGGGCGCTCCGCAGCTGGGTAACCAGTTCCTCGACGACAGGCTTCTGCGCTCGCTGCTGGCACGCCGCCTTCCGGCGCAGGTGCTGGCCGCGATCGAGCCGGAGCTCGGGCGCGTCGGCGCCCTTGCAGGCGATGAGCTCTACGAGCTGCAGCTGGCCGATCGACTCAACGAGCCGCGCCTCACGCACTGGGATCCCTGGGGAACACGCATTGATCGCATTGAGCTCACGCCGCTGTGGCGGCGCGCTGAAGCGCTCGCGGTGGAGCTCGGCCTTACGGCGCTGCCGTACGAGCAGCGATACGGACCTCACTCGCGCACGCACCAGTTCGCGCTGGTGTACCTGTTCCATCCTTCGACCGACATGTACACGTGTCCGCTCGCGATGACGGACGGCGCGGCGCGCACGCTGATCGAATCCGGGAATGCGGCGCTGATCGAGCGCGCGGTACCGCGCCTGACGAGCCGCGATCCGCAACGGTTCTGGACCAGCGGTCAATGGATGACGGAGGCGACTGGCGGATCGGATGTTGGCGCGTCACTCACGACAGCCGGCGCGGACAAGGACGGTGGCTGGCGCCTGTACGGCAAGAAATGGTTCACCTCGGCCGCCACCTCGCAGATGGCGCTGACACTCGCGCGTCCGGATGGGAATACGCCCGGCGGCAGCGGACTCGCGCTCTTCTACGTCGAGACCCGAGACGCCGCGGGCCGGCTGCAGGGGATCCGGATTGAGCGGCTGAAGGACAAGCTCGGCACACGCAAGGTCCCGACCGCGGAGTTGACGCTCGATGCGACGCCGGCGCTCGCGGTGGCGGGCACCACGCACGGCACGCGCCACATCGCGCCGATGCTCAGGATCACGCGCGTGTGGAACAGCGTCTGTGCCTGCGCGTTCATGCGTCGTGGGCTCGCGCTGGCGATCGACTACGCGCGCCGGCGCGAGGCGTTCGGTGCGCCGCTCATCGCTCAGCCGCTGCACGCCGACACGCTCGCCGGGCTGCAGGCGGAATTTGCCGGGGCGCTGCTCCTGACCTTCGAGCTTGTGGAGTTGCTTGGCGCGGATGAAGCGCGTGAGCTGCCCGACGAGGGCCGCCAACTTCTGAGGTTGCTCCTCCCGATCACCAAGCTGGTCACGGGCAAGCAGGTGGTCGCCTGCGTCAGCGAGGTGCTGGAATGCTTTGGGGGCGCCGGCTACGTCGAGGACACCGGACTCCCGGTGCTGTTGCGCGACAGCCAGGTGCTGCCGATCTGGGAAGGCACGACGAATGTACTGTCGCTGGATGCGCTGCTGCGCACCGAGCTCCAGGAGGGGCTGCGCGCGCTCGCCGCGCGGGTCGAGAAGGCGCTTGCGAGTGCGCGCGATCCGCGGCTCGAGGACCCTGCGGCGGTGGCAAGGCACCTGCTGGAGCGAGCTGTGCGCTGGGCCTCGCTCGCTCGCCAACGCGATGCGGCACAGGCCGATGCGCGGCGCTTCGCCCTGGTTGCGGGACGTGCGCTCGAGCTCGCGCTGCTCATCGAGCAGGCGCAGTGGTCATTGGAGCAGGAGAGAAATGACAGCGGAATTGCCCTGGCACGGCGCTTCGCTGCAGTGCCGCTGCCAGCGATCGATTCGGCGCCGCCCGCGGACTCGCGCGCGGCGCTCGCCGGGCTCACGCCCGGTCAGTAAATCCGGAACAGGTGAGCTTCCGAGTGATTGTCCTGGAAGTCCGGGAGCAAACGGCGCTCGCGGCCACCAAACAATCCGGAACTCGTCAGCAACGCATCCACTTCGAACGGGGACAGCATCCGCTCAGTTTCACGGAAGCGCGCGCCCGCGGGTGAAGCTGGACGCAGCTTTTCACCTGCCAGATTCTGTAAAGCCAGGTTCGGGTTGCGCATTACAAGTGCCCTGCCATCGGTCACTGCACACGCTAGCGCCGGCACAAGAGACAAGTGTTGTCTCAGGGCAAGTTTCGACCCCGAAATTGTCGAATTGCGAGCTGTCTCTCATCGCCGACAGGCATCCGCTATGCTGCGCAACAAAAATGGGGGAGGCGGGCGATGGCGTCAGGCGGGCGGGTGTCGTGGTTGTGCGTGCTCACGTGCGCTGTGCTGGTGGCATGCAGCGGCGGCGGCAAGGTCGATCACCCGGCCGGACCGGCCACGGAGTGGACCAGCTTTGGCGGCAGCCCGGGCGGTGGACGCTACTCGCCGGCGAATGAAATCACCCCGCAGAACGTTCACGCGCTCAAGCTCGCCTGGGTTCATCGTTCGGGCGATTTTCGTGGCCCGCCCAAGGAGGGCGTCGGCGCGATCAACGGTCCTCTGCAGCAGACCGGTTTCGGCGTCACGCCGATCGTCTCCGGTGACACGCTCTATTACTGCACCCCATACAACCGTGTCTTCGCCCTCGATGCGGCCACTGGCCAGGAGCGCTGGAAGTTCGATCCGCACGTCGACATGAGCCAGGAGAACGTGCCGGTGTGCCGCGGCGTATCGCTGTGGGTGGGCATTGGAGCGCCGGGCAATTGCGCCAAGCGCATCCTCACCGGCACGCTCGATGCGCGCCTGATCGCGTTGGACGCCGAGAGCGGCGCCGTGTGCGCCGATTTCGGGAACGGCGGCACCGTCGATCTCAATGTCGGGCTCACACCGCACGGGTCGAAGGAATACAGCGTGACGAGTCCGCCGGCGATTCTTGGCGATACCGTGATCGTGGGCGCACTGGTGGCCGACAGTTTCCACAAGGGCGCGCCCGCGGGTGTCGTGCGTGCGTTCGATGTACGCACGGGCGCGCTCAAGTGGGCGTGGAACGCAGTGCCGCCCGGTAAACCCGACAAGAATCCTGACGGCACGTATCGCGCGGGCACGCCCAACGTCTGGTCGATCATCTCGGTCGATCCCGAACGCAACCTGGTCTTCCTGCCGACGGGTAACGCCGGCAACGACTACTTCGGCGGCGATCGTGAAGGCCTCGACTACTACTCCACTTCAGTGGTCGCGCTCGACGGCACCAGCGGCAAGGTCATCTGGCACTTCCAGGCCGTGCACCACGACGTCTGGGACTACGACGTCCCGGCGCAACCCACGCTGATCGATCTCGAGGTCGGCGGCAGGACGGTTCCCGCGCTCGTCGAAGTGACCAAGATGGGTTACACGTTCGTGCTCAATCGCGAGACCGGCGAGCCGCTCTTTCCCGTCGAGGAGAAGCCGGCGCCGCAGGATGGCGCCGTGCCGGAGGAACACCTCAGCGCGACACAGCCGATGCCGTCGTTGCCGGCGCCGACGGGCAAGACGCGATTGACGCCCGAGGACGCGTGGGGTTTCACGTTCTGGGACCGGGCCGCGTGCCGCGACACGATCGCAGCGTTGCACAATGGCGAGATCTATCAACCGCCCTCGCTCGAAGGCTCGGTCATCTTCCCCTCGACGTTCGGCGGCAACGACTGGGGATCGCCCGCCATCGATCCCGTCAGCAAGCGCATGGTGGTGACGACGACGCACATCGCGCTCTCGATCAAGCTGGTGCCGCAAGCGCAATGCGCACCGCTCAACCCCGACCTGCCGCAGACCGGTTCTGCCTATTGCGCCGTGGTCGTTCCGGTACTCTCGCCGTGGGGTGCGCCGTGCACGCGTCCACCGTGGGCGACACTCGATGCGATCGACCTGGGCAGCGGCAAGATCGCGTGGAGTCATCCGCTCGGCAGGCTCGGCCCCGCCGCGCATTGGCCGCTGTCGCTGATGCACGGCTCAGCGTTCTCGATCGGCGGTCCGCTCATTACCGCGACCGGTCTCATCTTCGTCGGCGCAGGCACCGATCCGGCGTTTCGCGCCTACGACCTCAAGACCGGCGAGGCGCTCTGGAAGGCGGTGTTGCCGACGACGGCCAACTCGGTGCCGATGAGTTATCGCCTCGGCGAGAACGGTCGGCAGTTCGTGGTGGTGGCGGCTGGGGGACACTTCGCGTTGAGCGGCATGGTGCCGGCAGGCGACTACCTGATGGCGTTCGCACTGCCCGAGCCATGATCAGCGCGCCAGCCGGTCGATCTTGGCCGCACAGATGAAATCGTTCTCCGAGAGTCCCTTGATGGCGTGCGTCGTGAAGCGCACGAAGCAGTAGTTGTAGCTGACCTCGAGATCCGGGTGATGGTCCTCGATGTTGGCGATGTGCGCGAGCGCGTTCACGAAGCTCATGGTGCGGAAGAAATCCTTGAAGCGGAATTCGCGCCGGATCTGGTGCGCGTCATCGGAGAGCACCCAGCCCGCATCGAGCTTGGCTAGGTACTTGCGCGCCTCGGCCACGGTGAGCGGGGGAACGCCGCCTTCGCACGGCACGCATTTTCGATCGACGAGCTCGCTCATGACACGGGTCCTTGTGGGTACTTGCGCTCGACGTACTCCTCGACGAGCTGCTGGAATTCCTCGGCGATGCGCTCGCCCTTGAGCGTCACGGTCTTCTCGCCGTCGACATACACCGGCGCCACCGGGCGCTCGCCGGTGCCCGGGAGGCTGATGCCGATGTTGGCATGCTTGCTCTCGCCCGGGCCGTTCACGACGCAGCCCATCACGGCCACCGTCATCTCTTCGACGCCCAGGTGACGCTTGCGCCACTCGGGCATGCGATGCCGGATGTGACTCTGGATCTTCTGCGCAAGTTCCTGGAAGTACGTGCTCGTCGTGCGTCCACAGCCGGGACAGGCGATGACCATCGGCATGAAGGAGCGCAGGCCCATGGTCTGCAGGATTTCCTGCGCGACGATGACTTCGGTGGTGCGATCGCCGCCGGGTTCCGGTGTCAGTGACACGCGGATCGTGTCGCCGATCCCCTCCTGCAGCAGCACGCCCATCGCCGCGGTCGATGCGACGATGCCCTTCGAGCCCATGCCGGCCTCCGTGAGGCCGAGGTGCAGCGGGTAAGCGCAGCGCGCGGCGAGGTTGCGATACACCGCGATCAGGTCCTGCACGCCGCTCACTTTCGCGCTGATGATGATGCGATCGTGCGCGAGCCCGAGTTCCTCCGCGCGCCGTGCGCTCTCGAGACCCGAGAGCACGATCGCTTCACGCGTCACGTCATTCGCATCGAGCGGCTCGGCGCGCCTGGAGTTCTCGTCCATGAGGCGCGTCAGCAGGTCCTGGTCGAGGCTTCCCCAGTTGACGCCGATGCGCACCGGTTTTTCGTAGCGGCAGGCGATCTCGATCATTTCGGCGAACTGCGGATCGCGCTTGCTGCCGCGCCCGACATTGCCGGGATTGATGCGGTACTTGTGCAGCGCCTGGGCGCACGCCGGGTGTTCCTTGAGAAGTTTGTGCCCGTTGAAGTGAAAGTCGCCGATCAACGGCACGCTGACGCCGGCCTGTTCCAGCCGCTCACGGATCACGGGCACCTGCGCGGCGGCTTCGGCCGTGTTCACCGTGATGCGCACCAGCTCGGAGCCGGCGCGCGCGAGCGATTTCACCTGTTGAGCGGTCGCCTCAGCGTCGGCAGTGTCCGTGTTGGTCATCGACTGCACGACGATCGGCGCACCGCCGCCAACCTGAACGCGGCCGATGTGAACAGCGATGGAGCGACGACGATTCACCGACATGCGCGGGCATTCTACCGCGTGGGCGCGGGCAGCCGCGTCGACTGCCATGTGGTCAGTTGCCAGCGGCCATCGCGTTGCACGTAGGCGTCCGCGTAGCGCAGGTCGAATGTCGTTGCGGGCGCACCGGCCAGGCTGACGCGCACATTCGCAAGCCCGGTACCGATCGCCACCTCGCCGTACTGGCGGACCTGGAACTCGCGCAGGTCGATCGCTTCGTAGCGGAACTGCCCGGAGCGCAGCCCGTCGAGGAACTGTGGCTTGGTCTGCACCAGGCCGCTCGAGTGACCGTAGTACAGCTCATCGGCGAGCAGCGATTCGAGCGCTGCGTAGTCCTGGCTGGTCATTGCGGCGAAGCGTTGCCGCTCCACCTGCTGCACCTGCTTGAGACCGTCCTCGCCGTCCTTGGTGACGCTGACCTTGCAGGCCGCGAGCACCGGCAGCACGCACAATGCAACGAGGATCCGCTTCCAATTCCGCATATCGTCCTCCCGGAGTGCGGGTTCACTTCAACCGGATGCGAGCTTCTTCGCCATCCAGTCATGCACGTTCTTCTCGAGCACATCGAGCGGCACGGCGCCGGTGCTCAAGACGGTATCGTGAAACTCGCGAATGTCGAAGCGCGCACCGAGCTTCTGCTGAGCCTCATCGCGCAGCGCGCGGATCTTCAACTGGCCGATCTTGTAGGCGAGCGCCTGGCCGGGCCAGGAAATGTAGCGGTCGATCTCGTTGACGATGTCCGCATCGGTCTTGGCGGCATTGGCCTTGAAGAAGTCGATTGCCTGCTGGCGCGTCCAGTGCTTGGCGTGAATCCCCGTGTCCACCACGAGCCGGACGGCGCGCCACATGTCGTAGGTGAGCTGGCCGAACTTCGAGTACGGATCGGTGTACAGGCCGAGCTCCTCACCGAGACTCTCACTGTAGAGCGCCCAGCCCTCGACGTACGCGGTGAAACCGGCGTCACGGCGGAAGAGCGGCAGGTCGCCGAGCTCCTGCTGCAGGGCGAGCTGCAGGTGATGGCCCGGAACGGCTTCGTGCGAGGTGAGCACTTCCATCTCGTACTTGGGACGCACTTCCGGCCGATAGAGATTCACGTAGTAGTAGCCGGCGCGGCTTCCGTCGAGCGCCGCAGGCTGATAGTAGGCGGTCGTGGTGTCGGGCGCGCTGGTCATCGGGATCGGCCGCACGCCGTACGGCATGCGCGGAAGCTTGCCGAAGAGCTTCACCAGCTGCGGATCGATGCGTTTCGCGAGGGCGGCATAACCCTCGAGCAGCTCCTCGGGGGTCTTGTAATAGAACTGCGGGTCGGTGCGGAGGTACGTGAGGAATTCCTGGAAGGTCCCCTTGAAACCGACCTTGGCGATGATCGCCTCCATCTGCGCGTGGATGCGCGCGACCTCCTTGAGGCCGATCGCGTGGATCTCATCGGCTGTCAGATTCGTCGTCGTGTGGTGCGCGATGCGATTCTGGTAGTACGCCGCGCCGTCACGCGTATCCCAGATGCCATCGGTGGCGCGCAGCTTCGGCAGGTACTGCCTGGCGAAGAACTCATCGAGCCGCCGGTAGGCCGGGATCACTACCTCGGTGATGGCGCTACGCGCCTCGCCGGCGAGTCGCTGCTGATCGGCAGCGCTGATCTGCGCCGGGAACTTGCGCAGCGGCGCATAGAACGGGCTGTCTTGCGGCTGCGCCACCAGCTGCTTGGCGATTTGCGCCGGCACGCGGTCCATGATGACCTTCGGTTGCGTGCGCTTCTCCTTGAGACCTTGCTGGAGGAGCGCGATGTGCTGATCGACATACGTGCCCACATGGCGCAGCCGCGCGATCCAGTCCTCGTAGTCCTTGACGCTGTCGAACGAGATCAGCTCGGCGGTCTCACTGAGTGCCGGCAGGCTCTCGCGATGCGAGAACCGGTAGAGCCACGGCTTGAAACGGTAGCTGTCGACCCGGTCCTGGTACTCGCGCTGGAACAGGTCGTAGTTGAGCTGCTCGACGGACGACAACTCGGCGCGGGGAATGCGCGCGAGATCCTCGAGCACCTTCTCGTCCAGTCCGTGGTGGCGCTCGATTGCCGCGGCGGACAGATCCGGCAGCCGGTCGTTGTAGCGGCGATCGCCGTTCGCCGTCGCGGCGAGCGGATTCTCCTCCAGGTCTCGTTGCCAGGCGGAATCGAACAGCGCGTGCAGGTCGTCAACCGGTGCCGCCTCGGCGATGCGGCTCGCCACCGGCAGCGCCACGAGGCCAACAAGAAGAAGGATCCGGGTCGCTCGCATGGTGTCCCCTCAACCGCGCGGGCGCGCGGCCTGATGCAAAGGGGCGGAAAGATACCCTATGAGCGGCCGTGGACTCCACGGCACGGCCTGACGCGCCGCACTATTTGCGGTCGGTGTCGCGTCCGAGTGCCCGGGAGACTTCGAAGATGCTGGCGAACACGTGCTCGAGCGAGGCGCGCGGGTACACGCCGGAGGATGCGCTCAGCAAGGCATCGAGCATGCGCCGTTCGCGCTCCGGATCGTGCACCGGGAGCGAGTGCTCGCGCTTGATCCGCATGACTTCATGCACCAGGCGGCCCCGCTCCTCGAGCAAGGCGAGCAGCTGGCGATTGATCTGGTCGAGTGATTGGCGCAGCTCCGCCATGCGAGCCGGGACGTCCGCGGGGAGGGGCGGCGCCGCGTTCGGTGCCGACGCGCGGACGCTCTTGCGCGCGGCGCGCATCAGTCCGCCACCACGACGTGAGTCTTCTTCAGGAGCCACACGATGAGCCACAGTGCGGCGGCGACGCTCAGCACCTCGAGGAGCCGCGAGGCGGTGTGGAGCTCTTCCGGCAGCCAGCCGTTGTGCGACAGGTTGTAGAGGGTCGCGAGAATCAGCACGCCGATCCAGCCGAAGGGGGTGCCGTACTCTTTCACCAGCAGGCGGCGCCAGTGGAATTGCGATTGCGACAGCGTCGTGCCGAGGCCTTTCAGGCGCGGCAGCCAGCGCGGCACATCGCGACAATAGGCTTCGAACGCCGGCCCGAACTTCTCGCGCAGGAACTGCTCTTCAGCGGCAACGATTGCCGAGTAGGCGAGCAGCACCAGGGGCAACGCGACCAGCAGGGTGGTGAGCGAGTTGGAAGCGAGCGACACGCCCAGAGTGATCAGCACATTGCCGATGTACATCGGGTTGCGGCAGTGGGAATAGATCCCTTCCGTGACCAGGTCATCCGCGTACACGCGACCACCGCGGCCGCCGCGCACGATGTAGCGCAAGCCGATGGTTCCGGCGCGCACCAGCTGGCCGAGCAATGCGCACACCGCTCCCACCCACGCGGCGCTCACCGGGTTCTCGAACAGTGCCGGTCCCGGCAGCAGCACCAGCAGGCAGGCGAACGGAAAGATCGCGTTGCGGTAGCGGAACAGGAACTGGCCGAGTGCGACCATCACTTCACTGCCACGATGCCGCAGAAGTTGTACCACTTGAAGAACACATCGACGCTGCGAAAGCCCGTTTCGATGAGCAACTCGCGATTCTCGAGGAGCTTGTACGGGATCAGCACGTTCTCGAGCGCCTCGCGCTTCTGGCTGATCTCGAGCTCGCTGTAACCCTGGCGGCGCTTCAGATCGTAGTAGTAATCGATGAAGAGGCGATTGATGAGCGATTCCTCGCCGAGAACCTTCTCCACGAGGATGAGGCAGCCCTGCGGGTTGAGGCCGCGATAGACATCGGTCATCAGGCGCTGGCGGCGCAGCGGCCGGATGAACTGCAGCGTCAGGATCAGCATCGCGAGCGACGCGTTCTCCATGTCGACGCCTTCGTTGAGATCGCGGCAGCGCAGCTCGAGTGGCCGATCGATGCCCTGCTGAGTGAGCTTGGTGCGACAGCGCTCGAGCATCTCCTCGGAGTTGTCGACGCCCACGAAGCGGATGCTCGGATCGAGATCGCGATGCAGGTTGATGAAGGTGGTGCCGGTAGAGCAGCCGAGGTCATAGACCGCGGTGTCGGGAGTGGCGAAGTCACGCGCCATCTCGGCGATCATGCGCTGGATCTCGCCGTAGAACGGGACCGAGCGCGACACCATGTCATCGAAGACGGTGGCGACGCTCTGGTCGAATTTGAAGTCGGCAACCCCGGCGCGTTCGTCCCGGTACACTTCGTCCTTCTCAATCTTCGCCGCCATTGGAACCCCCCTGGCCACGCCGTATGTCCGAGCCTCCAATTCGAAGCTTAGACGATGCCATCGGTGGAAATCAGTCGGTGGTCGCGGCGCTGAGCCTCTTCGTGCTGCTGATCGGCGCCTCGCTGGTGCTCGCAGCGGCACTCAGTCCGTTGATTCAGCAAGGAATAGCCAATTTTCGAGTATTTCCTCTGCACCGTGTCTTCAACCGTGTGGCCATGCTCGTCTTCCTGCTCGGCACCTGGCTCGTGTTCAGGCGGCAGGGGCTGGCGAACCGCGCCGCGCTCGGCTACGCGGTGCAACCGCGTGTCTTCGTCGGCGGCATGGCGACGGGCCTCGCCGCCGGCATTGCCCTGATGCTCGGCGTCTGCGTGCTGCTGATGGCGCTGCAGGTGCGCACGGTTCGCCCGGAATATTCAGCCTCACTCGCCGCAGTCCTGCATGCCATTCCCTCAGCGTTGCTCGCCGGCTTCGCAGTCGGGCTGATCGAGGAAACGTTCTTTCGCGGCGCGATGCTGAGCGCGCTGGCGCGCCAGGGCCGCTGGGTGAGCGCCATCGTGCTCACCTCTCTCCTCTATGCACTGGTGCATTTCGTGGGCGAGAAGGTGCGGATCCCCGCGGAGAGCGTGAACTGGCTGAGTGGCTGGGTGATTCTCGGGCGTTACTTCAGCGCCTTCGCCGAGCCCGCGCGCATCTTCGATGCGGCGCTGGCGTTGTTCTTCGTCGGCGTGCTGCTCGCCCTGGTGCGCCGCGCTTCGGGACACATCGGCGGCTGCATCGGACTGCACGCGGGGTTCGTCGCGGTGATCGCGCTATTCCGCGAGCTCACCGCGCCGGTGTTCGATGGACCGTGGTCCTTCCTCGTGAGCCGCTTCGATGGCCTGGTGGGATACCTGGTCGCGCTCCTCGCGGCCCTGTGCTCGGGAGCCTATTTCCTGTTGCGACAGGACGAGTTACGCCAAGGTGCGGCGGGCAGGTGATTTGGCTATCATGCCGGCCACTCGTCGCAGCCCGTCCAGAGAGAATCCGGCCCTTGAGCCGGATCGCCGAAGGCGCAACCCGCCCGGAAACGCTCAGGCACCAGGAACGGCAGGCGCGAAGACGAGCTCTGGAGAGCGGTTGTCTTTCCCCGTGAATCCCACGGGGTGCAACCCACCGAAGGGGTGCGGCGCAACTCACAGCGCCTGATCTCTCAGGTCACAGGACAGAGGGGCGGCCGGCCGTAGTAGGCCTGCCGCCCTTTTTTGTTCGGGGGACTGGATGGGACTGAAGACTCCTCTCTATGCACGCCACGTCGAGATGGGCGCCCGCATCGTCGACTTTGGCGGCTGGGACATGCCGGTCAACTACGGCTCGCAGATCGAGGAGCACCACGCGGTGCGCCGCGACGCGGGCATGTTCGACGTCTCGCACATGTGCGTCGCGGATCTCAGGGGCGCACGCGTGCGCGCGTTCCTGCGCCAGCTCCTCGCGAACGACGTCGCGCGGCTCCAATCTCCCGGCAAGGCGCTCTACAGCTGCATGCTGCGCGCGGATGCGGGCATCCTCGACGACCTCATCGTCTACTTCCTCAGCGAGTCCTGGTTCCGGATGGTGGTGAACGCCGGGACCCGCGATAAGGATCTCGACTGGATCCGCCAACACGCTGCCGCATTCGAAGTTGCAGTCACCGAGCGCAAGGACCTCGCGATGATCGCGGTCCAGGGACCGAAGGCACGTGAGAAGGCCGCGACGCGCATCCCTGCGGCGCACCGCGCGGCCGCACTCGAGCTCGGCACCTTTGTGGGCGCCGAGTGCGGCGATCTCTTCATCGCGCGCACCGGGTACACCGGCGAGGACGGCTGGGAAGTGATGCTGCCGGCCGAGCGTGCAGTCGCGATGTGGAACGCCTGGAGTGAGGCCGGCATCAAGCCCTGCGGCCTCGGTGCGCGGGACACACTGCGTCTCGAGGCGGGCATGAACCTCTACGGCTCCGACATGAACGAGGCGACGCATCCACTGGAATCCGGCCTCGCCTGGACGATTGCGTGGGAGCCCGCGGAGCGCGACTTCGTCGGCCGCGCGGCGCTCGCGAAGGTCAAGGCACAAGGCAGCGCACGCAAGCTGGTCGGCGTGCTGCTCGAGGACCGCGGCGTATTGCGGTCGCACCAGAAAGTCATCACCGCGGGCGGCGACGGTGAGATGACCAGCGGAACGTTCTCGCCAACGCTCGAACGCTCCATCGGCCTGGCGCGCGTGCCCGCGGGCACCGGCGCGCAGGTCCAGGTTGATATCCGCGGCAAGCTCCTCGCGGCGCGAGTCGTGAAGCCGCCGTTCGTCAGAAATGGGAGGCCCTTGGTGTCATGAGCAATATTCCCCGCGATCTGCAGTACACGAAGTCGCACGAGTGGGTTCGCACGCTGGCGAACGGCACGCTCGAGATCGGCATCACCGATCACGCGCAGCACGCGCTCGGCGACCTGGTGTTCGTCGAAGTCCCCGAGACGGGCCGCGAAGTCAACGCGGGTGACGGTTGCGCCGTGGTGGAGTCCGTAAAGGCCGCCTCGGATGTCTACGCGCCCGTGAGCGGCGCCGTCACCGAGGGCAATGCGGCGCTCGTGGACACTCCGGAACTGGTGAACACCGATCCCTATGGCGCCGGCTGGTTGCTGCGATTGCGTCCGCAGAAAGCCGCAGGCTCCGCCGGCTTGATGAGCGCGGACGCGTACGCCAAGCATCTGGAAAGCGAAGCCAGCTGAAATCCTGGCCTCGGGCCTCGGGCCGAAAGGCACGGAACGGAGAGTGATTCGACATGCCATTTATTCCTCATACCGCCTCTGATGTTCGCACCATGCTCGAAGCCATCGGCGTGGGCAGCATCGATGAGCTGTTCGACGAGATTCCGGCCGAGCTCAAGGCGCGCGCGCTCGAAGGCGTGCCGGACGCCGCCAACGAAATGGAAATCACGCGCATCATGCAGACCTTCGCAGCGCGGGATGGCAAGGCGCTGTGCTTTCTCGGCGCCGGTGCCTACGAGCACCACATCCCGGCGGTCGTCTGGGCGATCACCACCCGCGGCGAGTTCTACAGCGCGTACACGCCGTACCAGGCCGAGGCGAGCCAGGGGACGCTGCAGCTCATCTACGAATACCAGACGATGATGGCGAGCCTCACCGGGCTCGACGTCTCGAACGCCTCGCTCTACGACGGCGGGTCGGCACTCGCCGAGGCATGCCTCATGGCGGTGCGCGCGCATCGCAGGTCGAAGTCAGCGCGCATCCTGCTGCCGGCCGCGCTCAACCCGACGTACCGCAGGGTGGCGCGCTCCATCGCGGGCTTGCAGGAGTTCGTGTTCGAGGACCTGCCGTACGACGGCGTGCATGGCATCACCACGCTCGAGAGCCTGCGTCCGTATGAAGGGCAGGACATCACGGCGCTCGTGATCCAGCAGCCGAATTTCTTCGGCGCGCTGGAGGACGTCGACCAGCTCGCCGACTGGGCGCATCGCAATGGCACACTCGTGATCGGTGTCGTCAACCCGACTTCTCTCGCGCTCCTCAAGCCGCCGGGGCAGTGGGGCGAGCGCGGCGCCGACATCGCCTGCGGCGAAGGACAACCGCTCGGTGTGCCGCTCTCGGCCGGCGGTCCGTACTTCGGTTTCATGACCACGCGCCAGGAGTTCGTGCGCCAGATGCCCGGGCGCATCGTCGGACGCACCGTGGACCTCGAGGGACGACAGGGGTTCACGCTCACTCTGCAGGCGCGCGAACAGCACATCCGCCGCGGCAAGGCGACCTCCAACATCTGTACCAACCAGGGATTGCTGGTCACGGCGGCCACCATTTATCTCACGCTGCTCGGTCCCGCGGGCCTCGAGCGCGTCGCTGCGGCGAGTTACGCGCGGACCGAAGAGCTGCTGCAGGCGCTGGTGCGGGTTCCTGGCGTGCGCCGTCGGTTCGACCGCGCGCACTTTCACGAGGCGGTCATCGAGCTCGACCGTCCCGCTGGGCCGGTGCTCGCGGCGCTCGCCGAACGCTCGATTCTCGGCGGCCTTGACCTTGGCAGCGAGTATCCGGAGCTCAGCCACTGCATCCTGGTGTGTGCGACAGAGACTCGCACCCAGGCCGACATTGAAACCTATGCGCGCGCACTCTCGGACGTCATGAAGTCCGTGCGTGCGGCCTGAGGAGTTCGAGCGTGAGTCACCCGAGGAAAATGGCGGCGCCCGAGAAAGTGATCTTCGAGCATTCGCGCACCGGACGCACGGCGACTGCGCAGATGCCCGCCGCGACAGCACCGGCCGATATTCCCGCGCATCTCGCGCGCACGACCCGCCCGCGGCTGCCCGAGGTCTCGGAACTGCAGGCCGTGCGCCATTTCACGCGTCTGTCGCAGCTCAACTTCTCCATCGACACGCATTTCTACCCGCTCGGCTCCTGCACGATGAAGTACAACCCGCGGGCCTGTAACAGCCTCGCGATGCTGCCGGAGTTCCTCGGCCATCATCCGCTGGCACCGGAATCGCTGAGCCAGGGATTTCTCGCGTGCATGTACGAACTGCAGGAGATGCTCAAGGCGGTCACCGGCATGCAAGGCGTGTCGCTCACGCCGATGGCGGGCGCGCAGGGCGAATTCGCGGGCGTCGCGATGATCATGGCCTATCACCGCGCGCGCGGGCACCTGGAGCGTGACGAGATCATCGTCCCCGAGGCGGCGCACGGCACCAACCCGGCCACCGCGACCATGTGCGGCTGCAAGCTGATCGAGATCCCCTGTCTCGACGACGGGGATGTGGATCTCGAGGCGCTGCGCGCCGCGGTCGGGCCGAAAACCGCGGGCATCATGTTGACGAACCCCTCGACACTGGGGGTGTTCGAACGGCGCATCGGGCAGGTGTCGCGCGTGGTGCACGAGGCCGGCGGACTGCTCTATTACGACGGTGCGAATCTCAACGCGATCCTGGGGAAGGTGCGCCCCGGAGACATGGGGTTCGATGTCATCCACATGAACCTGCACAAGACCTTCTCCACGCCGCATGGCGGTGGCGGACCTGGCTCCGGTGCCGTGGGCGTCGGCAAGCGACTGCTGCCGTTCCTGCCCGTGCCGACTGTCGGACGCGAAGGCGAGCGCTACCGCTGGCTCACGGAGCAGGACCTGCCGCAGTCGATCGGCCGCCTGTCGGCCTTCATGGGCAATGCGGGCGTGCTGCTGCGCGCGTACGTCTACATGCGCATGCTGGGGCGGACGGGCATGACACGCGTGGCGGAATTCGCTACTTTGAACGCCAACTACATGCTCGCACGTCTAAAAGAAGCCGGTTTCGAAGCGGCGTATCCCGAGCGGCGCGCCAGCCACGAGTTCATCCTGACGCTGAAGCGCCTGGCCAGGGAGCAGGGCGTCAGTGCCATGGACGTCGCCAAGCGGCTGCTCGACTATGGATTCCACGCGCCGACCACGTACTTTCCGCTCCTGGTCCCGGAGTGCCTGTTGATCGAGCCCACCGAAAGCGAAGCGCTCGAGGACCTGGATGCCTTCATCGATGCCTTGATCGCCATTCGTCACGAGGCCGACGATCAGCCGCAGACAGTCCGCGACGCGCCGCACGACCTGCCGGTCCGCCGCCTCGACGACGTGCGCGCCGCCAAGCAGCTCGATCTCGCCTGGAAGCCCGCAGCGTGACCGAGCGCAACAAGCCGCGCGGCCTGACGCGGCTGCTGCGAGCGTTCGGCAACAGTTACCGCGGGTTCGTCGGCTGCTTTCGCGAGGAGGCGGCGTTCCGCCAGGAGCTCGCCCTCGCCGTGGCCGTCATCCCGGCGGGTCTGTGGTTCGGGCGAAACGGGATCGAACGCGCGCTGCTGGTCGGTCCGATGCTGCTGGTTCTCATCGTGGAGCTGCTCAACAGCGCCGTGGAGGCGGCCATCGACCGTATCGGCCCGGAGCATCACGAGCTGTCGGGGCTGGCGAAGGACATCGGCTCCGCCGCCGTATTCCTCGCCTTCGTGCTGCTGGTCGCGGTCTGGGTGCTGGTCTTCACGGGTTGACGTGAGCACGCTGAATGCGCCGCGTTTTCCGGGGCCGCGCTGGCGACCTTTCGCCCCTGGAGGCGTTGGACTCGCCATGGGAACGGTACTGCGAAAAGGCGGTCTCAGCCTGCAGTACGCTGCAGCACGGCGGGCAGTCCGCGGCTGCGGGCGTGCCGTTCCTGTTCCATCCCGGCCGGAAACCACCGGACGTGTGGCCGCGTTGCAGGGCGCGATCCAGATTGCGCACCAGGGCACGCAAACGCACGGGATCGTGCGAGCAGAATTCGTCGGGCGTTTTCTGCAGCACTTCAACTATCGCTACGTGTAAGGGCCTTTCATGAGACGGACGTCACCGCTGGTCGCACTCATTCTGGGGTTACTCGGCGGCGCGGCCGTCGCGCAGACGCCTCCACCCGCCAATCCACCGGCGAATCCTCCGGCGACGCCGCAGGGAACCATGCCTCCGGAGGGTCAGCCGGCGCCGAGCCAGCCGGGGACGCAGCCCGGACCCGGGCCCACGCAGGCCCCGCCCGAGCAAACCGGGCAGGGTGCGCCGCCAAACGTCGTGCCGCTGCAGCCGATCGAGAGCGAGGAGAGCCCGGCCTGGACGCGCACGCTGGAGCGCATCGCGAGCGGCGTGGTCGCGATCCAGGTGGACGAGGTGCGCGCCTTCGATACCGAGTGGAATACCTCCGCGCAGGCGACGGGCTTCGTGGTCGACGCCAAGCGCGGCCTGATCCTGACCAATCGTCACGTGGTCACGCCGGGGCCCGTGACTTCGCAGGCGACCTTCCTCAATCGCGAGGAAGTGCAGCTCTATCCCGTCTACCGCGACCCGGTGCACGATTTCGGCTTGTATCACTACGACCCGCAGAAACTGCGCTTCATCAAGCCGACGGAACTGCCGCTCTATCCGGAGGGTGCGCAGGTCGGACGCGAGATCCGCGTCATCGGCAACGATGCCGGCGAACAGATCTCGATCCTGGCGGGCACGCTCGCGCGCCTCGATCGCGATGCGCCCAATTACGGCATCGGCAAGTACAACGACTTCAACACCTTCTACCTGCAAGCCGCCTCGAGCACTTCCGGCGGCTCTTCGGGCTCGCCGGTGGTCGATGTGCAGGGCCGCGTCGTCGCGCTGAACGCGGGCGGGAGCACGGGCGCCGCGTCGAGCTTCTACCTGCCGCTCGCGCGCGTGCAGCGTGCGCTGAAACTGATCCAGGACGGCAAGTCGGTCACGCGCGGGACGCTCCAGACCGTCTTTCAGTACACGCCGTACGATGAAGTGCGCCGGCTCGGCCTCAAGGCCGACACCGAAGCCATGATGCGCGCAACCTTCCCCAAGCTCACCGGCATGCTGGTCGTGACCGAAGTGCAGCCCGGTTCGCCCACCGAAGGTGTGCTGCAACCCGGCGACGTCGTGGTGCGGCTGAACGGCAAGCCGGTCGCGGAGTTCGACCCGCTCGAGCAGGTGCTCGACGAGAACGTCGGCAACAAGGTCGAGATCGAAGCGCAGCGCGGCGGCGATCCGATCAAGGTGCAGCTGCAGGTGCAGGACCTGCACACCATCACGCCGGCGTCCTACCTCGAATTCGGCGAGGCGGTCGTGCACGAGCTCTCCTACCAGCAGGCGCGGCATTTCAACATGCCGGTGCGCGGCGTCTACATCGCGAACCCCGGCTACGTATTTGGCGCGGCCGCCGTGCCGCGCGGCGCCGTGATCCAGAGCCTGGACGGCAAGCCGATGGAGACGCTGACGGATTTCGAACGCGTGGTGAGCGCGCTTGCGGATGGTGAGCGCGCCACGGTGCGCTACTTCACGCTCGATGATCCGCGCGGCACGCAATGGCGCGTGATCCGCATGGATCGCAACTGGTTCCCGGCGCGCAAGTGCCGGCGCGACGATCGGCTCGGCATCTGGCCCTGCGACGATCTGGCGGCACCCCCCGCGCCGGCCCCGCTCGAGCCGGCATCGACCTTCTTCACGCCGGAAGGCGATTCGCGCATGGATCGCATCGCGCCGTCGCTGGTGCTGGTCAATTTCGACATGCCGTACTCGGTGTCGGGCGTCACGGAGCGCAACTACCACGGCACGGGCCTCATCATCGATGCCGCGCGCGGCCTCGTGGTCACCGATCGCAACACCGTGCCGGTGTCGATCGGCGATGTGCGGCTCACGTTCGCCGGCACGGTGGAAGTGCCGGGCAAGGTCGTGTTCGTGCATCCGCTGCACAATCTCGCGGTCGTGCAGTACGACCCGAAGTTGATCGGTACCACACCGGTGAAGAGCGCGAAGCTCAACACCAACGCGCTCAAGCCGGGCGATGACGTCTGGGTGATCGGCCTCAGGCCCGACAACAAGGTGATGTCGCAGGAGACCCAGGTGGCGTCGGTCGATGCCAGCACCTATCCATTGTCCCGGACGCTGCAGTTCCGCGACAGCAACCTCGAGACGGTGAGCGTCGTCAATCCGCCGACCGATTTCGACGGCGTGCTCGTCAACAAGGCAGGGGAGATCACCGCGATGTGGTCGAGCTTCGCCTATGAGAGCGGGCGCGAGCTGCAACAGGAAAACAAGGGTATCCCGTCGGACCTCCTGGCCGAGATGATCCCCGCGCTGACGCAGGGACACCCGCTGTATTCATTCGAAGCGGAGTTCTTCCCCGTGCCGCTCGCAGGTGCGAGCAAGCTCGGCCTGCCGGCGCAATGGATCGAGAGTCTCGAGAAGCACGACCCGTCGCATCGCCAGGCGCTCGCGATCACGCGTCTCGTGGCGGGGTCGCCCGCCGCGAAAGTGCTGCAACCCGGAGACCTGCTGCTCGCCATCGACGGCCAGGTCGTGAACCGGTTCCGCGAAGTCGAGCGCGCGGTGCAGAAGAGCCAGGTGAACGCGACGATCTGGCGCAACGGCGAGGCGCGCGTCGTGCCGATCGATACCGTCGCTCTCGACGGGCACGATCTCGACCGCGTGCTGATCTGGGCCGGCGCGACGCTGCAGGCGCCGCATCGGGCCATGGCCGCACAGCGTGGCATCGCGCCGCAAGGCGTGTTCGTCGCGTACTTCTATTACGGCTCGCCGGCGACCCGCTACGGGCTCTATGCCGGGCGTCGTATTGTGGCGGTGGATGGTCAGCCGACGCCGGATCTCGACAGTTTCGAGAAGGCAGTGGCGGGTCGCGAAGATCGCTCTTCGGTGCGCCTCAATACGATCACCTGGAACAACGCCGTCGAGGTGATCACGCTCAAGCTCGACAAGCACTATTGGCCCGCGTACGAGTTGCGGCGCGGCGACACCGGCTGGACGCGCACCGAACTCGAGTGATTGTCGCGCAGCTTGTCGCCAACCTGCGACGTCAGACGGAGGCGGGCAGCGGGTTCTAGACCGCTCTGCTTAGATGCTCGCGGTACTGTTTGCCGGGAGGCACACGTATGCGCGATAGCACCCTGAGACGCGTCGGCGTCCTCGTGTTGAGCGTGGCGCTCATCAACATGGGCACACCGGCGATCGGTCACGCCGCGATCATCACCACTCCGACTTACGTCGAAGCGGCCCAGCGCGATGCGGATCTCACCAACGTCACGACCGCGCTGAATCGCGCCGATGTGCGCGAGCGCCTGGTGGCGATGGGCGTGGACCCGGCGCGAGTGGAATCGCGACTCTCGACGTTGACCGACTCGGAGTTGCGCGAGCTGTCGACGCAGTTCGACCAGCTGCCGGCCGGTGGCGACATCCTGGCCCTGATCGGCGTGGTGTTCGTCGTGCTGATCATCCTCGAGCTGGTCGGCGTCATCGATATCTTCAAGAAGACCTGATTGCGCCCCGCCAGCCGACTGGCAACGGTCGGCACCGCGCTCGCGCTGGCCCTGCTCCATGGCTGCGCGAGCCGGGGGCCAACCATCGCGTCGAGTCTCGACACCGCGGCACCGCGCCGTGTCGAGCTCGAAGCGACGCCATTCTTTGCGCAGCGTGACTACCAGTGCGGACCCGCGGCGTTGGCGACGGTGCTGGGAGCTTCGGGCGTGGACGTCGCGCCCGATGACCTGGTCGAAAAGGTCTACCTGCCGGAGAAACGGGGAAGCCTGCAGCCCGAGATGATCGCCGCAACGCGTGGTTATGATCGGCTCGCCGTGGTGCTCGACGGCAACCTCGACTCAGTACTGCAAGAAGTCGCGGCGGGCAATCCGGTGCTGGTGTTGCAGAACCTCGGGGTCGCGACGGTCCCGTTCTGGCATTACGCCGTGGTCGTCGGCTTCGATGCGGAGCGCGATTCGGTGCTCCTGAGATCGGGCCAGGACGCTCGCAAGGCGATCGCGTCAGGGCGATTCGGATACCAATGGTCGCTCGCACGTAATTGGGCGGTCGTCGTGGTTCGCCCCGACACTGTTCCGGTTACGGCCTCCGCGGAGCACTACCTGGAAGCGGCCGCAGGGCTCGAAGCGGCCAAGCGCGACGATGCGGCCCTGCTCGCGTACCGGACGGCGCATGAGCGCTGGCCGGCCGATACCACTGCGCTCCTCGGCATCGGCAACATCAGCTACGCGCAGGGCCGATTGGCCGATGCCGAAGCCGCGTACCGGGATGTCCTGACCCTCGCAGAACATAACGCGGCAGCGCGCAACAACCTGGCGCAGGTCCTGCTGGAGCGCGGCGACCCGGCGACGGCGCTCACGGAAATTCTACGTGCCCAATCCGACCTGACGGACGTGCGGCTCGGCCCAATGCTGGCCGCCACGGAGGCGGATATCCGTCGCGTCCTCGCAACGACCGGTCCTTGAGAGGCCGGACGAGCGGACCGGCAACCAGTAAAGCTATCATTTCGCTCATGCGGGCAAGCCAGAGCGAGATCGAGGCGGCGGTCGAGGCGTTGCGGGCAGGCGACCTGGTCGCTTTCCCCACCGAGACCGTTTACGGGCTGGGCGCGAATGCGTCCAACCCGGCGGCGGTGCGCAAGATTTTTGCGGCGAAGGGCCGGCCCGCGAACCACCCCCTGATCGTGCACCTCGACAGCATCCGCTACCTGCATCGCTGGGTGCGCGATATTCCGGAGGTCGCCGAGAAGCTCGCGGCGCGCTTCTGGCCGGGCGCGCTGACGCTGGTCCTGCCCAAGGCGGCCAGCGTTCTCAACGTCGTCACGGGCGGGCAGGACACGGTGGCGATCCGCGTTCCCGCTCACCCGATGGCGCAGCAGCTCCTCACGGCCTTCGGTGGGGGCCTCGCCGCGCCCTCGGCCAATCGTTACGGACATGTGAGCCCGACCCGTGCCGATCACGTCCGCGATGAGCTCGGCGATGCCGTGCGCGTCGTGCTCGATGGCGGCGAGTGCACCGTGGGCATCGAGTCGACCATCGTGGCTTGCCTCGATGGCAAGGTTCGCGTGTTGCGGCCGGGTTCGGTCACGCTCAGCCAGCTGCGCAGCGTCGTGGGCGATGCGCTCGGCGAGGCCTCGAGCGAGGAACCCCGCGTACCGGGGAGTTCAGCCACGCACTACGCGCCGATGACGCCGCTCGAGATCGTGCCGGGCGATGTGCTGGAGACGCTCGCGGGCGAATACAACGATCGGGGTGAGCGGGTCGCCGTCATGGCGCTGCGCCTGCCGCTCAAGACGCTCAAGCTCGCCACCTGGATCAACGCCGGACGCCGTCCGCAGCAGTACGCGCACGACCTGTACGCGCACTTGCGCACGCTCGACAAGGCGGGCTGCGTGAAGATCCTGGTGCAGGAACTGCCGACGGATGAACGCTGGGACGCGGTCAACGATCGGCTACGCAAGGCCGCCGCCCGCAGCGTCGCGCCCGACGCGGCCTCGAGTGCCTCGGGCTAGTCGGCCGGAACCGTACGCTCCGTCGCCCACGCGCGCAGTGCCTCGATCCGCTCGGCCATCACGTGGCAGAGCGGGTGCGTCGCGCGGATCTCGCGCAGCACGTGTGCAGCCGTAGGCTCCTGCTGGCTGGCGCGCGCGCTGTACAGCGCCGATACGACGGCCTGTTCGAGCTCGGCGCCGGAAAACTCTGCGCTCGCTGCAGCCAGCTGCTGCAATTCCACCGGTGTGAGGTTCAAGCCGCGGCGGCGCGCATGAATCGCCAGGATCTCCTGGCGCACCGCGGGCGAGGGCAGGTCGACGAAGAAGATCTCGTCGAAGCGGCCCTTGCGGATCAGTTCCGGCGGCAGCGCCTGGATGTCATTGGCAGTCGCCAGCACGAACGTCGCGGCCTTCTTCTCCGCCAGCCACGTGAGGAAGGTGCCCAACGCGCGCCGTGAAGTGCCGCTGTCGCCGTCGCCCGTGGCGATGCCCTTCTCGATCTCGTCGATCCAGAGCACGCAGGGCGCCATCAGCTCCGCCGTGCGCAGCGTGTCGCGCAGGTTCCGTTCCGACTCGCCGTGCCACTTGTTGTAGACGGCGCCGAAGTCGAGGCGCAGCAGCGGCACGTCGAGGATTCCGGCCGCGGCGCGTGCCGCCAGGCTCTTTCCGCAACCCTGGACGCCGAGCAGCAGCAGCCCCTTGGGCGAATCGAGTCCGGGCATGCCGCCTTCGAACGCGGGCTTGCGCTGGCGCAGCCATTCCTTCAGTCGCTCCAGTCCGCCGACATCGGCGAAGCGCGCTGTGTCGTGCTCGTAGCTCAGGACGCCGCTGCGGTTCAGGAGCTCGTACTTGGCCTGCATGATGCCGGGCAAGTCGACCCGCGTGAGCGCGCCGTCGTCGAAGATTGCCTTGCGCGCGAGACGGCGCGTGTCGCTGGTCGTGAGTCCGTTGAGATTCTCGACCAACAGGCCGAGCGCGGTGCGATCGGTCTGCACGCGCTGCCCGGGATTGGCCTTGATCCACTCCTGCGCCACCTCCTGGACCAGTGCGCGGCGCTCTTCGCGATCCGGGACCGCCAGCTCGCACCGGGCGCTGAAGGGTTCGAGCTCGTGCGGCAGGTCGATCTCATCGCTCAAGAGCACGACGGTGCGCGCCACGTGTTCGTAGCCGAGGCAGATGTCCTTCAGCAGGCGGACATGGATCGGCTCTTGCAGGTACGGATGGAAGTCCACCAGCACGTACACACCCGCCGTCGGTGTCGCGCGGATGTGCTTGAGGATCTCGACCGGCTCGGTGTTGAACTTCTGCGGCGGGCCGAGCTCGACGTCGAGACGCTTGAGGCCGTCGGTCACGGTCCACTCGAACATCGGCGTATGCGCGTTGCGTGCGAGGCGCACCGACAAGGCTGCGAGCATCTGCAAGACGCGAATCTCGTCGCGACTCTCGATCACGACCAGCGGAATCCGCGAGCGCAACAGCACCTCCAGCTCGTGGCTCGCGTTGGTCTGCAGGGCCGGCGCGTCGGCCGGAGTCACGTGCCGCTCCCCGGGGTGCGGCGCGGCTCGCGTTCGGCGCCGCGCGGCTGCGCCAGTTCGAGCGGCAGCGCCGTGGTCTCCTTGATCGCCGACATCACGATGTTCGATTCGATGGCCTGGACTCCGGGCAATTGCGACAGACCTTCTCGCATGAAGCGCTCGTAGGCGCGTATGTCGGTCGTCACAACAATGAGCACGAAGTCGATCGCGCCCATGACGGTAAAGCAATGTGTGACTTCCGGCAGTTCGCGCACCTGCTCCTCGAACGCCGCGAGCGATTGGCGGCCGTGCGTGGTGAGCCGCACCTGCACGACGACGGTCACTCCGAGGCCGATCTTGTCGCGGTCGAGCAGGGCCACACGCCGGCGGATGACACCCTGCTGCTCGAGGAGCGAGATGCGTCGCCAGCAGGGGGAGGGCGACAAGCCAACGAGGTCAGCGATCTCGTTGGTCGAGCGCGCGGCATCGGTCTGAAGCAGATCGAGAATCTTGAAGTCGGTACTGTCCATGCGAATCTTGGAACAAAAAACCAATATTGGTGGATTGGTAGTTGATTATTCCACGAAACGGCCAGATGCGACGATACTTTGATAGGTAATGCCTCCAGCTAAGGAATATTGTGTCGCAACATTCCAACCAGCCCGCGGGCAGGTGGTCGACATGGTGTTCGGCACGCAGAGCTTCCGCAGCCACGAGAACGTCTCCTTCTTCCACGATCCCCGCAGTGGGCTCAAGGCGATCATCGCCCTGCACAGCACCGCCCTCGGACCCGCGTTCGGTGGCTGCCGCATGTGGCCGTACGCCAGCGAAGAACAGGCACTCGAGGACGTCCTGCGTCTCTCGCGCGGCATGAGCTTCAAGAATGCGCTCGCAGGACTGCCCTTCGGCGGCGGCAAGTCGGTGATCATCGCGGACTCGAAGGCCGACAAGAGCGAGGAGTTGCTCGGCGCGTTTGCCCGCTCCGTCGAGAGCCTCGGCGGCCGTTACATCACCGCCGAAGACGTGGGCATCACCGAAGCTGACATCGAGATCTTTGCACGCCACACGCGTCACATCAGCGGACGCAAGCAGCGCGGCGCCGGCGCCGGCGGCAATCCCGCCCCGAAGACTGCGTACGGCGTATTCCTCGGCATGCGTGCGGCGATCGAGCTCAAGCTCAGCCGCAGCGACTTCAAGGGGCTCACGGTCGCCGTGCAGGGTGTCGGGCAGGTCGGCTACCACCTGTGCAAGCTCCTGCACAGCGCGGGCGCCTCGCTCGTGATCGCCGACGTCAACGGCGAGAACGTGCGGCGTGCGGCGGCGGAATTCGGCGCGCGCGTCGCCGCGCCTGAAAGCATCCTGTTCGAAGCCGTCGACATCATTGCGCCGTGCGCCCTCGGTGCCGTGCTGACCCGCGAAAGCGTGGCGCAGATCCATGCGCCCTTCATCGTCGGTGCGGCCAACAACCAGCTGGCGACCGATGAGGTCGGGCTCGATCTGCAGCGTCGCGGCATCGTCTACGCCCCGGACTACGTTGTGAATGCCGGCGGCATCATCAGTGCGGCGCTCGAGTACCAGGGCGGTCACGAAGAAAAGGACGTCTGGGCGCGCGTCAACGGCATCTACGAAACCACGCGGCTGGTCCTCATCCAGTCGCTGCGCGAACAGCGCCCGAGCAACGAAGTGGCCGATGCGATGGCCATGAGCCGCATCGCCGCCGCGCGCGACCGGGCGCCGGGCGAGCTGCGCCGCGCCTCCTGATTCGATCCCCCCGCCGCCGGGCACCACCGGTTCCGCGCACTCCCCCCGATGCGCGAACCGGCCGGCGGCATTCTTTCCTGTTTCCGCGCGCTGCCTAGTTTGGCAATGTAGCCGCCATGAACGTCATCGTGATCGGCAGCGGGCTCATCGGCATCAGCACCGCCTGGGCCCTGCGAGAACGTGGAGCGGAGGTCACGGTGCTCGAGCGGGCCGAAGGCCCCGCACGCGAAACCTCGTTTGCCAACGGTGCCCTGCTCACGCCGAGCATGGCGGATCCCTGGAATTCCCCGGGCGTGTTCTGGCGCCTGCTGCACTGGGTCGGGCGCGAGGATTCGCCGATGCTGCTGCGACCCCGCGCGTTGCCGTCGCTGGCCCGCTGGGGCTTGCAGTTCATCCGCTACTCGAGCCGGCAACATTACCGGCACAACACTCTCCTCAATGCGCAGCTCGCGGTGTATTCCCTGCGCGCGCTGCAGGAGCTGCGCCAGCAGGTGCGCCTCGACTACGCGAGCGGCACGCTCGGCACGATGCGCCTGTTTCGCGAACGCGCCGACCTGGATGCGGCCCTGGAAATGGTGGAGTGGCTCGCACAGCACGGCGTGCACTCGCGCACGCTCGATCGCGACGCCACGCTCGGCATGGAGCCGGCACTCGAGCCGATTGCCGGGCAGCTCGCAGGCGGCATTCACTATCCCGACGATGAGCATGGCGACGCGTTTCGCTTCTGCGAGGACCTCGCACGCCACGCGACAGAGCGGGGTGTGCGCTTTCACTACGCGACGCGGGTCGAGCGCCTGGAAGCGCGCGAGCGGCGCATTACGCGCGTGGTCGGCGAGTCGCAGAGCTGGGAGGCCGATGCAGTGGTGGTTGCCGCCGGCAGCTACAGCCCGCAGCTCGTGGCGAACCTCGGCATCCGCGTGCCGGTGCAGCCGGTGAAGGGCTACTCGATCACGGTGCCGCTCGATGGCGTGCGGCCGGCGCCGAGGATGCCGCTGCTCGACGATTCGCTGCACGCGGTCGCCGTGCCTCTGGCCGACCGCATGCGCCTCGCGGGCACCGCTGAGTTCGCCGGCTTCGATCGCACGGTGACGCCGGCTCGGCTCGAGAATCTGCGTTTCTTCCTGCGTCAGACCTATCCGCAGATCGCACGGACCGCGTCGGGCGCGGGCACCACGTCGTGGGCGGGACTGCGGCCGATGTCGTGCGACGGTGTGCCGATCATCGGCGCGACCGCGTTGGAGAACCTCTTTCTCAACACCGGGCACGGGCCGCTCGGCTGGACCATGTGCGTCGGTTCAGGTCGCGCGCTCGCCGACCTGATGCTCGGTGCGCGGCCCGAAATCGATCTCGCACCGTATTCCCTGCAGCGCTTCGGCTGAAAAAATTCGCGCTGCGCTCTTGAATGCGCGCGCAATTGACCTAGAATCCGCTCCTTCGAAGGGTCAGGCCTCCTGGGTCTGGCCCTTTCGCCTTTTGAGGACGAAGGAGCGATGCGTAACGCACTGAAGAAAGCTGAGCGAGTGGAGCGGGCGGCGAGCGCGGTCCCGGTCGATCCGTTCGCGCCCGCCGAGATCGAGCGCCTGGTGGCGAGCTTCGGCTCACCGCTCCTGATCCTGGACCTCGAACGGGTGCGCTCCCAGTACCGCCGGCTCGCGGCGGCGCTCCCGCGCGTCGACCTGCACTACGCGCTCAAGCCGCTGCCGCATCCGTCGGTCGTGAAGACGCTCGCGGAACTCGGCGCGTACTTCGATCTTGCGACCACCGGCGAGATCGGGCTCATGAAGGCGCTCAAGATCGCCCCGGCGCGCTGCATCCACACGCACCCGGTGAAGCGCGACGGCGACATTCGCGCGGCGCTCGATTTCGGCCTCGACACGTTCGTCGCCGACAACCTCGACGAGATCGCAAAGTTCGAGAAATTCCGCCGGCGCGCGGCGCTCCTGCTGCGCGTATCCTTCCGCAGCCCCGACGCCGTCGTCGACCTGTCGCGCAAGTTCGGCTGCGATGCCGAGGATGTCCCCGCCCTGCTGCGCAAGGCGGGTGAGCTCGGCGTGCGGATCCGCGGCTTTTCGTTCCATGTGGGCTCGCAGGCCACAGACCCCGCCAAGTACGTCGAGGCGATCCGCGTGTGCACCCGCCTCATGGCGCAGGCCGAGAAGCTCGGCCACGGACCCTTCGACATCCTCGATATCGGCGGCGGATTTCCCGTTGCCTACCGCACCGCCGTGCCCGAGATCGAGGCGTTCTGCCGTCCGATCAACCAGGCGCTCGAGGCGGTGCCGGGCACGGTCCGCGTCATCGCTGAGCCGGGCCGCTTCATCGTCGCGCCGGCGGGTCTCGGCGTCGCGACTGTCATGGGCCGCGCCGAGCGCCAGGGCCGCTGGTGGTACTACCTCGACGACGGCGTCTACGGCCTCTTCAGCGGCCAGCACTACGAGCACGCCTCGTATCCGATCTCGAGCCTGACCCGCACGGGTCCGGCTGAACCGGCAGTGCTCGCGGGGCCCACTTGCGACAGCATTGACGTCATCGACGATCAGATCGAGCTGCCGCGCCTGCAGAACGGCGATCTGGTGATCGCCGGGGTCATGGGGGCCTACACGTGGGCGACCGCGTGCGACTTCAATTTCTTCCCCAAGCCGACCGTGGTCGTGGTTAACGCTCGCCCGGGCGAAAGCGGGACTGTCGTCACGCTGCGACGTTGAACGGTTTGGCTTCCGGGCGGTCCCCGGTATGATTCGGGGCGCGCGCAGAGCCGGAGCAGACGTTGAGCAGCAAGGCACTCAGACACTCGGAACTGACGGATACGGGGTCCTGCGACCTCGGTCGCCGTCAATTTCTTGTGCACGCCGCGCGGACCGCGCCGCTGATCGCGTTGGCGCCCTTGCCGTTGCGCGCGGTGGCGAGCGCGATTCCGGCGCGTGACCGCGACCGCTCGCTCACGCTCCTCAACACCCATACCGGTGAATCACTCTGCGCCGCCTATCGCTGCGGCGCCGATTTCAATGTCGACAACCTCGAGCGCTTCAACTTCCTGCTGCGCGACTACCGCACCGGGGCCGTGAAGTCGATCGATCCACCGCTTTTCGACATCCTCTACGACGTCGCGTGGAAGCTCGGCGTCGATCCGCATTTCGAAGTGATCTCGGGCTATCGCTCGCCCGAGACCAACGCCATGCTGCACGAGAGGAGCGCCGGCGTCGCGACGCACAGCCTGCACATGGACGGCAAGGCGATCGACGTGCGCCTGGCGGGCGTCGACACGCGCCACCTGTTCGATGCGGGGCTCGCGCTCAGCCGCGGCGGCTGCGGCTACTACGCCAAGTCGGATTTCACGCACCTCGATACCGGTCGCGTCCGCAGCTGGCGCGGCTGATCCCACACCACCCCTGAATCAGTTGGCGACGGTCGTCTTGCGGCTGGCGCGCAGCAGCTCCGCGAGCCGGGCATCGTGCCCGTAGATGTCGGGCAGGAAATACACCTGTCCCTGCTCGGTGGCGACCGCGGTGCCATAGAGGATGTACACGCGGATCGGCTGCTTGAGATTCACCTGTGTCGGGCGCGTCCCGTTCATCGCCTGCAGGATGCGCTCCCGCGTCCATGACGGATCGTCGCGCAGCACGTACTCGGCAAGCGCGACGGGGTCGGACACTCGCACGCAGCCGTGGCTGAACGCGCGCGCGCTGCGCTCGAACAGCGACTGCGCCGGCGTGCTGTGCAGGTACACGTTGTACGGGTTCGGCAGCATGAACTTCACCAGGCCGAGGGCGTTGTCCGGTCCCGGCTGCTGGCGCAGGCGCAGCGTGCCGCGGGCGAGCGCGGCGAGGTTGTCGGGAGTTGGCGGCAAGGCGGGCGTGTCGTCCCCATAGCCACCGACGATCTCGAGGCGCTGCGCGTGCAGGTAGCCCGGGTTGTCGCGGATCTTCGGCAGCATCTCGCGAGTGGTGATGCTGTACGGCACATCCCAGTACGGCCGCATGACGAGGTACTTCATGTCGGCGGTGAATACCGGTGTGCGGTTGGCCGGGTAGCTCTTGCCGACGATGACACCCATCTGCAGCATCTCGCCCTCGCGATCGTCGACGGTCCGGAACGCGTACAGGCGATAGCGCGGGATGTTCACCAGGATCGGCGGGGTGTCGATCTTCGGCGGCAGCCAGCGCCAGCGCTCGAGCGTGAGCTCGATCTGTTGCACGCGATTGGTGAGCGGCGTGGTCAAGGCGGCGAAGGTTCCGGCGCCGAGCGCACCGTCCGGGTCGAGGCCGCTGAGTTCCTGGAACCTCTTCAGCGCCTCGACCAGGTCGTCACTGAGAACCGCATCCGAGGCCGCGGGTGACGCAGCGGACGGCATGTCACCCAGCGCTGCCAGCAGATGGCGCAGCTGCGCGGCGCCGGCGTAGGGCTGCCCCGGCTTGACCGACTTGTCGGGCAGTGGCGGCAGCTGCGTCAGCTCCGGTTCGAGTGCGAGCTCGCGATAGTGCAGCAGAGCCTTCTTGAGCAACTCGTAGTGGAGGAACGGCGGCTCGATCCCGTGCAGGATGCCGGCGACGTCCGGGCCGTGACTGATCTGCTGCATCAGTGGAACGGCATCGAGGCGCGAGTGCTCTACATCGAGATTCAGCCCCGCGGCGTGCGGATCGATGCGTCCAAGGTGCAGGTCGTGGACATAGGCGAGCAGGGCACCGCTCACTGCGATGTCGAACAGCGCCCACTGGTCATCGCCGGGCGGCTTCGCAGCGGCCAGCTCCATCGCCGCATATGACAGGCGGTTCGCGTCGTAGTCGGTCGCGCGCAGGCCGACGTTCTCGGCGCTGCGCAGCTCGCTCATGACGGCGAGGGCCGAAGGCGTCACGGCGTGATCGCGGCTCCACAGGAACTGGCCGCCGCCGGCCGCGTACAGGTTTTCGAGCGTCACGCGCTCAGCCGCGAGATCGATGGAGGTGAGGTAGGGGTGCTGACCCTCGGTCAGCAGGCTCTCCAGCGCGCCTCCGACCGGGCCACTCGGGGCCTCCTGCGCCGTCGTGGACAGGCTGGAGCTGATAGCCACGAGGGCCAGCAACCGGCTGAGGCCGATACGGATCGCATCCTTTCGCTGCGGCATGTGCTCACCGGCCCAGGCGTTATGACCGACGGATTCTCCCCTGCGGCCCCCGCTCCTGGCGAGCCCCGAAGACTGCGTGAGACCGCAATGCGGGGCCCGTACAATCCGCCGTCACGGTGAGTACGCCCATTCAATCCATCGTTTTCGACGTCGGCTGGGTCCTGGTCACCCTCGATTATTCGCCGCTGACGACCTACCTGCAGGAGCATGGTGCCCTCATCGGCAGCATGCGCGACGTGACCTCGAGGATTGGCCTGGAGAAACACGAAACCGGTGCGCTGGCGGGCGAGCAGTTCCTCGAGAACCTGGCGCGACTCGGCGACCGGCCCATGGATCGCGACGAGCTGCGCGCGCGCTGGGTGAACATGTTCGCGCCGCAGGAGGCGATGCTGGCGCTCGCGCGCGCTCTCGCGGAGCGCTATCGCGTGCACCTGCTGAGTAACGTCGGGGACCTGCACTGGGACCATCTCACGCGTTCGTTCGGGCTGGATCGCCTCGGGCACGGCACGTTGCCCTCGTACCTGGCGGGGTACATGAAACCGAATCCGGCGATCTACGCCGAGGCCGAGCGTCGCTTCGGTCTCAGCCCGTCCACGACCGTCTTCATCGACGACCTGCCCGATAACGTCGCCGCGGCGCGCGGTCGCGGCTGGCACGGCATCGAGCACAAGAGCCACGCGCTCACCGTGCGGGCGTTGGGTACTCTCGGCGTAACGACTTAGGAGGCAACCCGTGGGGCTTTCGGCGCTCTGGCGCACCGTCATCCTGCTCACGCTGTCGAACGTCTTCATGACGTTCGCCTGGTATGCGCACCTGAAGAACCTGAGCACGCGCCCCTGGTGGTTCGCGGCGATAGCGAGCTGGGGCATTGCACTGTTCGAATACCTCCTGCAGGTCCCGGCGAACCGCATCGGCTACACGGAGCTGAACCTCGCGCAACTGAAGATCCTGCAGGAGATCATCACGCTCAGCGTGTTCGTGCCGTTCGTGTGGTTCTACATGCGCCAGCCCCTGAAGCTCGACTACCTGTGGGCATCGCTCTGCATGCTGGGCGCGGTGTATTTCATGTTTCGCGCCCCCGCATGAGAGACGCGTGACGACTGCCATTCATCGCCAGGTCGAGGCGCTGCGCGCCGGGCAGGACCCGACGCTGATTGCACGCCTGCCGTCGGGCTGGGCGGTGCTGGCATCGACCCAGGTGATCGCAGGCTACTCGCTCCTGCTGCCGGATCCGGTCGCGCCGCACCTGAACGCGCTCGAGGGCGCGCTGCGCAGCCGCTTCCTCGCCGACCTGGCGACGCTCGGCGATGCGCTGCTCGAGGTGACCGGCGCGGTGCGGATCAACTACGCAATCTTCGGCAACCTCGATCCGGCACTGCATGCGCATCTGTTTCCGCGCTCAACGAGCGAACCCGAGGCGCTGCGTACGCAACAGCCGTTTGCCCACGACTGGGCTGGCGCACCGCGGTTCGATGTGGCCGAGCACACGCCGCTGATCCAGCGCATCCGGGTGGCCTTGAAGAACCGCGGAGCGATCCCTTGAGGCGCCTGCGCGGCAGGGAAGGGCGCATGAAACCGGCGAGCCGATGGGTGTTCATGCTCGCGCTCGTGGCCGTGACCTCGGCACTCGCGCAGAGCCTGTATCGCTACCGCGATGAGCACGGCAACTGGGTATACACGGATCGCAAGCCCGACAGCGTCCAGGACGTCGAGGAGCGTCCGCTTGCGGAAACCGCTGTCGCGCCGCCGGAGATCAAGGTGCTGCGCCGGACCGTCGAGGACCGCGTCGAGCTCGTGGCCGACAACGGGTGCTTCTGCCCGGCCGAGGTGGCCGTGCGCCTGCTGGCGCCCGTCAATGTCGCCGGGTTCGATGACGACGTGAAGGTCACGGTGATCGAGGCACGCGAGCCGACGATCATCGCCGCGCTCAAGCCCAGCGTTCGCAATCGCGTCATGTCCTTCGGCTACGAATACCGCGCGCTCCTCGGGGAGCCGGGCGTGAAGCACGCGCCTACCGAACCCTATCGCGCACCGTTCGCCCTGTCGCGCCAGTTCATGGTGACGCAGGCCTACCCGGACGCCATCACGCATCGCGATCCCGGCAGCGCCTATGCAGTCGATATCGCGATGCCGGTGGGCACGCAGGTCTACGCGGCGCGCGGCGGCACGGTGATCGAAGTGGCGAGCCAGTTCTTCGAGGCGACCCAGGATCCGGACCAGGCGACCCGCGCCAACCTCATCCGCGTGCTGCACCCGGACGGCACGATGAGCATCTACGCGCATCTCAACTGGGACTCGATCCGCGTGCGCCCGGGCCAGGTCATCAAGCGCGGCGAGTACATCGCCGACTCGGGCAACACCGGTTTCAGTTCCGGGCCGCACCTGCACTTCGCCGTGCAGCGCAACGCGGGGCTGCGGCATGAATCGCTGCCGATCGAGTTCGCCGGGCCCGGTGGAAAAGCGGTCACGCCGCAGACCGGGACAGCGCTGATGGCCTACTGACGGCGCGCACGCATGTCAGTGTCGGCGGATTTTCACCACTTCGTCCTGGAACAGCTCGCGCAACTGCGCGGCGTGAGCTCGCGGCGCATGTTCGGCGGGATCGGGTTGTATTGCGAGGGCCTGTTCTTCGGCCTGATCGACGACGATGTCCTGTACCTGAAAGTCGACGACGCGAATCGCGCCGACTACACCTCGCGCGGCATGGAGCCGTTCCGTCCGTTCAAGGACAAGCCGCTCTACTCGATGACGTACTACCAGGTGCCTGCGGACGTGCTCGAAGACGCCGAGTTGCTGGTGCAATGGACGCGCAAGTCGTGCGCTGTGGCGTTGGCAACACGAGAAGTGCCGCGACCGCGCAAGACCGCCGCCCGCACTCGCACCCGCAAGAAACCCGCGCGCGCGAAGCGCAGCAAGTAAGTTCAGAGGCTCGGTGCGGGTCGCTCGAGCCCGTGCCCGGACGGGCCGAGCTCACGCCGGCGCAGGAGCCACGCGAACACGAAGCCGAGCGCTCCCAGCACGCCGAAGAACGCCAGCATCGAAGCGTAGCCGCCAGGGTTCGCGGGTCCTGCGTGCGACACATCGTTGAGCGCGCCGGCGGCGACGTTCGCGATGGTGAGCCCGGTGTTCTGCAGCGCGTCCATCAGGCCGAACGCCGTTCCCAGCCGCTTGGGCTCCACGAGTTGTGACACGCAGGGCCACAGGACCGCCGGCACCAGCGAAAAGCTGATGCCGATGAGCGCGGTCGTGATCCACAGGTTCCAGGAGGTCGCGGCGAGGATCACGAAGCTCAGCGGCAGCAGGAGCGAGCCGAGCATCAGCAGCCGCGTGCGATGTCCGAAGCGGTCGGAGATCCAGCCGAAGAGCGGCGTCACGAAGATCGCGGCGAGGAACACGTAGCTGTTCATGCGTCCCGCGGCTTCGAGCGGCAACCCATGCGCGTTCTGGAAGTACACGATCGCGAAGGTGCTGCGGAACGGGAAGATCACCGAGTAGAACAGCACGCAGAGCGCGACGAGATACCAGTAGGACCGATTGAAACGCCAGATGTCCGACCAGTTGAAGCGCTCGCTGCCGCCGTGTGCGGGCTGTCCTTTGCCGGCGCGCGCATCGATCCACCAGTAAGCCGCCGCTGCTGCGAGCCCGATCGCCATGATCGCCGCGCCAAACCACAGTGGCGGCTGCCAGCCGCGCTCGTAGAGCCCGGCGGCATAGGTCGGCGACAGGTCAGCGGCATATGAACCCAGGCGCGCGAAACTGATATTGAGCGCCATCGCGAGGGCAACGCCCTTGCCGCCGAACCAGATGCCGAGCGCGGCGAGCGTGGCGTTGATCATCGTCTCCGCGCCCAGGCCGAACACCAGGCGGCCCGCCGCCATGACGTAGAAATCATGTCCCACGGCCGTCGCGACTGCGCCGATGAGGCACAGGAGCGTGGTCCAGAACGTGACGCGCGCCGCGCCGAAGCGGTCGACGAGCACGCCGCCCACCACGGCCATGAAGATGTTGGGTGCGCTGTAGATCGCGTTGAGCGTGCCGATCTGCGTCGAGCTGAAGCCGAGCTGACGCTGCAGCAGGTCGGCGACCGGCGCGATCGAGTCATAGACGTAGTAGTTGCCGAACATGGCGATACTGGTGAACACCAGGATCCACCAGCGCACCGGGCCCCCGTTGTTGGTATTCAAACGGCCTTTCCCAGTTGTTGAAGAAGTTCCGGCAGCGTAGTGAGGGGCGCACTACAGGTCATGCCCCGGCAGACATACGCGACCGTGCCCTGCGACGCTTTCTTGTCCGCGAGGGCGGCAGGCAAGTCCGCCGCATCGTCCGGGATCGGGAACACGAGGCGACGCGGTGCATACACGATGGCGAGTTCATCGCGCCAGCGCCGCACCTCGCTTTGTGTGCCGCGCACGATCACGATCTCCACTGGCTCCAGGTATTCCTCGAGCGCGTTGAGGAGCGAGGAGTGTCCCTGCGGATGGCGTTCCATGGCCGCCCAACCTGCGTGCAGGACGCGCTCGGCGGCCTGCAGGTAGCGCGTCTCGCCGAGCAGGTGGCCGGCACGTCCGAACACGCGGGCCGCCACGGCGTTGCCGTTCGGCAGTGATTCGTCACTGAAGGTCTTCGAGCGGTGCATCAGCGCTTCGTGATCGTCCGCCGTAAAGAAGAATCCGCCGCGCTC
>DATFRO010000094.1:0-39448 GCA_035263105.1 Steroidobacteraceae bacterium
CATCCCTCTTGGTGTTGTTGGCGCTATCGTACTTCGCGTGGCGCCGGCGCGCGATGCTGGTCAGCGAGCGCCCTTGAGCAGATCGGTGCTGAGGTAACGGAGCCCTGAGTCGACGATGATCGTCCCAACCGTCGCCCCGGCGCCGAAGCGCTTCGCCACGCGCAAGGCGGTCACGACGTTGGCGCCGCTCGAGGTGCCGCCGAAGATCGCTTCTTCGCGCGCCAGCCGTCGCGCCATCGCATTGGGTTCGTCCGTGCTCACGGCATCGAGCTCGTTCACTTCCTCGCGCCGCCACAGGGCTGGGACGAATCCGATGCCAATGCCTTCGATCTTGTGCGCTCCGGCCGGCTTGCCCGCGAGAACCGGTGACTCCGCGGGCTCGACGGCGACCACGTGCATGCGCGGGTTGTGACGGCGCAGCGCCTCCGCCGTGCCGTGGATCGAATGCGCGGAACCGACCGACTGCACGAACGCATCGATGCGGCCGGCCGTCTGCGTCCACAGCTCATCGCCCATCGCGTGATAGCCGGCCTCACCGTCGGCGTTGTTGATCTGGTTGCAGAACCAGTGCCCGGGCTCGCGACTGATCTCTTCGGCCTTCGCCATCATGGCCTTGATGAGTTGTGCGGTGATCCTGCGCTCCTCGCTCGGAATGAGGGTGAGCTCCGCGCCGTAGGCTCGCATCGTGTCGAGCTTCTCATCGCTGAAGGCATCCGATGAGACGAAGTGCGCCTTGTAGCCGAGCGCGGCGCAGATCAGCCCGAGCGAGATGCCGGTCGAGCCGCCGGTGTATTCGACCACCGTCCCGCCCGGTGGCAGGCGTCCGTCCGTGATCGCGGCTTCGACCATGGCTTTCGCCACCCGGTCTTTCATGCTGCCGGTGGGATTGGAGGACTCGAGCTTGACGACCACGCGACTTGAACCCTTGGGAACCACGCGCCTCAGCTCGACCAGTGGCGTATTGCCGATCGCACCCAGGATTTCGCGCCCGACCGGCATCCGACCTCACGTCGCGGCCAGCATGTTCGCGTCGCGCGCGAGCAGCCAGCGGCCCCTCTCTTTCCGAAGCACGGACAGCGTGTGGCCGGCACGCCTCTTCGCGCCACCGCCGGGCAGCGTCACCGTGACGCTGAGCCTGGCCCACATGAAAGCCCAATCGCCCACCACCTTGATCTCCTGGATCTCGCTCGTGCCCTCGAACCGCGGCGCACCGCCCGACGCCTGCGCCCGGGCTGCCGTCGCGTAACTCGCCTTGCCGATCATAGGCGCCTGCCCGCCCACGAGGAACACGACGTCTTCGGCCATCAGCCCGAGGACCGTCTCGAGGTCTCCCGCTTTCGTTGCCGTCATCCAGGTCGCCACGAGCTGGCGGATCTCCTGTTCATCGCGATCCATGCTGGCTTCTCCAATGTGTGACCGACGCCTGCGAGTGCACGCACGTCTCTCTTTTCGGCCACCGCGGCCGCTTGCGGTTCCCAGCGTCGGCGGCGTCGCGCTCTCAGACCTTGCACAAGCCCTTCGGCGTCCAGTCGTGTGCCGGCATCGTCGCGGGCTGCGTCGAGTCATGCAGGATGAGCACCACGGCGCGCCGCATTTCCTTGCCGGTTGCCGTGAGATGCATTGGCGGGCCCTCCGGCACGATGACGGGTGGCCCGCCGGCGCGGCCGATCATCACTCCATCGGGAGTCTCGAGGCAGGTCTCGCCCGACACGGTGTACCACGCCTCCGGACCCGAATGGCGGTGCGCCGCTGCCGTCATCCCTGGCGTGAAGACCGCCTCCATGTACTGCACGGAATAGTTCACGCCCGATTTCACCGGCAGCGGTCCGATCATGCTGACGCGCGTGCCGCCGCCTGGACGCCACGCGATCCCATCGATCGTGAGGAGCCACACCTTGCCGAGCGACTCGACCACGGTGCCGCGCGGCCCTCGAACCGCTTCCGCTGCGGCGCGCGTCGCGAAGGTGTCCAGGTGCCAGTAGATCGGCTCGCGCGGTAACTCCCCGAGCGCCGCGGTCGCGGTGATCCAGCAGCCTAGCTCCTGCTTGCGCTCGCTGACCGGCTTGCACATTTGTGCCAGCGCCATCTGGCCTCCACCGAGCAACAGCGCAAGGGCGAGTGCGAAGCGCAATGCTCGTGCGCGTCCTGGCGCGATCTTGCTATTCGTCATGTCTGCCTTCCCGTCGTTTGAACCGCGAACAGGCGCCAGTCACCGCTCACACCCTTCAGCGCGTGCAAGCCGCGATCGGCGAATCGCAGGCCCGATCCCGCCACGAGATCCTTCACTGTCCCCGTGACGAGTGTCTCTCCGGGCTCGGCACTCGAGGCCACGCGCGCGCCGATGTGCACCGCGATGCCCGTCACCTTGTCGCCGGCGACCTCGCACTCGCCCGTGTGCAGTCCTGCGCGCACCTTGAGGCCGAGAGTCGCCACGGCGTCGCGAATCGCGTTCGCACAGCGAATCGCGCGCGCCGGGCCGTCGAAACTCGCGAACACGCCGTCCCCCGCGGTGTCGATGACGCGTCCGCGGAAGCGTTCGGTCTCGCGGTGCGCGTAATCGTGAAACCGGCCGAGCACATCTTTCCAGCGTGCATCACCCAGCGCCGCGGCACGTTCGGTAGAACCGACGATGTCAACGAACATCACCGTTGCGAGCACGCGATCCACGTCCGCAGCGGGGCGCGCGCCGGTGAGAAACTCCTGCACTTCCGCGACGACGGCATCACCGTCACCGATCCACGGGATGTGATCCCCGCCGGGCTGCTCGACGTACTTCGCTCCGGGAACCTGGCTCGCGATGTAGCGCGCGCCGCCGGCATGCGTGACGCGATCCTGGGCGCGGTGAATGAGAAGCGTGGGCACGCGGATCGTCGGCAACACGTCTCGCACGTCGATCTCCATGTTCATCCGGTAGAGCGCCGCACCCGCGCTCGGGCTCGCGGAGAGTCGCTGGTGTCGCGCCCACCACTGTCGGGACTGCGCATCATCGGCGACGCTCGGCGCGAAAATCTTGATCCCGACCGCCGTGCCCCAGCCTTTCTGGTAGGTCGCGATCGCGGTCTCGTGCTCTTCGCGCGTCGGCGCCCACGGGTAATCCGCGTCCCGAACCCATTTCGCGTAGGTGCCGTACATGACGAGCGCGGCCGTGCGCTCCGGGTAGGTCGCCGCGAACACCGCGGACATCGGGCCGCCTTCCGAAATGCCGAACACGGCCGCTCGCGAACAACCCGCCGCGTCCATGACTGCACGGACATCATCCATCCGTTGCTCGATCGTCGGCAGTGCATTTTCGGGCACGCGATCCGAGAGCCCGGTGCCGCGCTTGTCGAAGGTGATGAGACGACTGAAGGAGGCGAGCCGCTCGAGGAAGCGCACCTGCGCCGGGTCTTCCCATTGATGCTCGATGTGCGAAATCCAGCCGTGCACCAGCACCAGATCGATCGGGCCATCGCCCACGACCTGGTAAGCGATGTGTACATCGCCACTCTTCGCGTACTTCGTCACGTGCCGCATGCGTGAATCGCGTTGGTGGGAGTGCGCCATCAGCCGGCGAACGCGCCTCTCAACCGACGCGTTTCCACGTCAGTGTTCGCGTCACAGGCTCGCCCTTCGCTGAAGTGGTCCGCACCTGGATGATCAGGCGATCGCCTTCGACCTGCATCTCACGCGTCAGCTCCATGCCGACGTTCTCTGCGGAAAGAGCGCCCGTGAGCCGCTGGGTCACGGCTCCCGCCCGATCGTCCACTTCGTACGTTCCGAAGTAGGCATCGTAGCCACCCTGCGCGCGGCTGTTATTGGCGCCGGCAACGGCCTGCGGCGCTGCGCTCGTCGTTCCGGCCGAGCGATCGCGCTTCATGAACTGCGCAGCGAAATGCCCGGCGCCGTCGTAGATGAGCAGCGCCACTGGATCGGCACCTAGAGAAGGCTCGATGCGCTGCTCGCCAGCATCGGTGACATCGATGCGCGACAGGAGCTCCCAGGTTCCGCGCAGCGCAACGGAGAGCGGTCGATCATGTTCGGACACGGATGATTCCCTCAACCCGTCGCGATCTCGCGTGAGACGACGTGAGCGTGCCGCGCGCTCATGCGCCACACGCCCTCCTCCAGCCGCCAGATGTTCGTGAAGCGCCGGCGCGAGCGTGTGTTGTCCGGTGGATCGACCACGACGTCGCGGCCCATCACCACGACGATGTCGCCCTGGCGGCTGATGTGCTCGATCTCCACCTCGTAGGAACTGTGACGGATCCGTCCGGTGCGCAGTAATTCGAGGAGCCGTGTTTTCAGAACTACCTGCTGCAACGGCGAGTTCACGACAAAATCATGAGCGAAGATCTCGTCCAGGGTCTGGATGTCAGCAGTCAGGAAAGCGACGCGCGCCTCGTCCTCGCGCACGCGGATCTCATGTTCCCAGTTCGAGGTGCTGCCCGCAGGCGAGCTCGGTCGGTCAGGCAGCACGTGTCATTCCAGTACCACGAAATCGAGGACTTTGTAGACCTGCGGATCCTTGCCGGGCGGGCGGCTGAAGATCTCGGCCGGAAATTCGTACGCGGCGTCGTAGCCAACGCTGCTGCTGCCTCCCGCTTTCACAGCCTCGATCGCCGTGGCAAAGAGCTGCGGGACGGTCTTGCGCAGCACTGAATCGGCTTCGACCTCCGCGCCCTCGTGGTTGGACCGCGCCAGGTAGCGGGCCACCCTGATCTCTCCCTTTCGCACCTCGATTTCCGCCGGGCCGCGGCGTCCGTTCGGACCTGCCCAGTAGAGTTGCAGGGAGTACGAGTCGATTCCGCGGGCGTTCCATACTTCCAGGCGTTTCGCGATATCAGCCGCCTCCGCCTGCCGACCCTCGGCCTGCACTTTCACGACCCAGGCCGGCGCCTCGGTGGGCACATCAACGACGACACTCAGCGTCTGCCCCAGGTAGCGACCAGTAATCTCCCAGCAGCCGGCGCTTGGAAACGAGATGTCCACTTCCATCGCCCGGCTTTCGAATGACGGATCCCAGGCAATCCGCGTCGGAAGTACACGTGCCGGGGCTGAATCTCCGTCGAGCCGTCGGCCCTTGACGGTCAGGTTCGATTCATCACCGCGCGCATAACCCAGGCTCCACCAGTACATGTGGCCGCGATATCCGTCTTTCGGACCCGAACCCCACCAGGACCCATCGGGTGGCAGCCTTACGGCCAGGGACTCGCTTCCATACCAGTCGTCGGACGAGTGAACCGGGACCGCAGGCTTCTGCGTTGACGCCAATGTGCGCTGACACGCGCTGTCCTGCGCTCGGGCCGCCGACATCGCGCAGGCGATCGATGCCAGCACGATCGCTGAGACCAGCGAGCCGATCGCTTTAGGCACGTTTACCTCTTCGTGTCGGCCAGATGAGCGCCTGCGCCACGATCACATGGTCGCCGTTGAAGGTTACAGCCGGCGAACCGTAAAGCTGATAGCCGAGCTCCAACGCCTCGCTCACTCGATGACAGAATGCGGCGTCATCCGGCCCGGTGAGAACCCGGTACGCAGGCAACCCTGGAGGTGGCGAGGACTTTTTCATTCTGCTCCGCCGAAAATCGCGCACCGGCGCGCGTATGGCCGATAGGTTAGCGCGACTGGGCGAGCAGGTCTCGCGATACGTCGACCGCTTCGCTCATTGGCCGTTTCTGAACTGGCAGCCGGACGAATCCAGGTAGTGCATCAGGTGTTCGATTTCCTTCTGAGCGACGGCGTCCGGCTCACCCGCCAACACCGGCAACGACACCACCAGCAAAGTGGTCAGCAGGATCTGCTTCATCGCAGCCCTCAAGGATCCTTCTCGAACGTCTTCGTTCCCGGCGGCAGCTGCACCCACGGGTGCCGGCGGCTGTCGTAGACGGACACTCTCGGCGGCGAAAACCCCGGATCGGCGAATGCACCGACCGCCACGCTCACGGAACCCTCGTGACCTTCCTCGGTGTGGAAGACCGTCGACCCGCAGATCGGACAGAACCGGAAGCGAAACCTCGCTCCCTGATCGCCGGCGCGGACGAACTCGGTGGCGGTTCCGACGACCTTGAACGGTGCCTTGAAGCTCGCGAGGGTGGCGAACACGCTGCCCGTCCGTTGCTGGCACGCAAGGCAGTGACAAACGCCGACGCGCGGCTCACCTTCGACTTCGATGCTCAGTTGCCCGCAGAAACAAGAAGCGGTTCGAGACATTGGATCCTCGTCGCGTGAATGCGCGGCTAGCGTCGCGGCCGTTGTTTCGAGATTTCGGCAAGCTGCTCGAGGGCAGCCTGCTTCTCTTCAGCCGAGTAGCCTTCATAGTATCGGTCGACCAGGCGCCGGGCGAGGTTGATCTTGGTCGAGCGCGCGTGCTCCGGCAGCTCGAAGCCGCGCTCGTCGAACGCCAGCACCATCTTGAAGAAATGCTCGAGGTCCGGCTCGGGCAGCGCGCTGTCGGTTTCGACGAGCTCCTTCACGGTTCCACAGATCTTCGTCGAGTAGGCGATGCCGAGATTCCTGGCAACGCTCCGGAACTCCGAGGCTTCGCCCGACATCACTTCCTCGAGCAACGCCAGGCCTTCCTCGAGATGGAACAGCCCCTCTTCCGAGCGGAGTCGGGCCTCCGCCTGTGACAGGTGCTCGCGCGCCGCGAGGAGTCGCTTCGGTTCCGCCATGCGACGTCGTCAATCCGCCGTGCACCCACCGGGGGTTGCACTATTTCGGCAAACCCGTCCGCGGTAGCAGGCCCAGCTGCCGCATCATTCCGAGGTCATCGCGATACGAGGTGTGCTCGACGATCTTGCCGTCCTGGATCTTGTACCAATGGCTCTGCAGCACGTCGAAGTGCTTCTGCGTCGGTGGAACACCCACCAGCATGCCGCCGTTGAGCGGCAACTTCGCGACGCCTCGATGCGTGCCGCTGACCCGACAGCGGACCACGACCCATTCGCCCTGCGCCACGGTATCGAGTATCTCGTGGCTGTAGTCCGGAAAGGTCGCGTAGATGTCGGTGATGTGCTCCCGCACGCCCTCATGGCCGGCGGACTGGCCGAGGCGCTCTGCGCCGGCGGCGAAGTAGGACACGTAGCGGTCCAGCTCGTGGCGATTCAGGCTCTTGGTCGCCTGCTCGACGATGGCGATGTTCATCGCCTCTTGCTGGGTGACTTCACCGACGGCAGCCATCGCCATCAGCAGCAACGGGACCAGTGCAGTCAGAATCGCAGTGGTGTTTTTCATGGGAGTCGGTCCGCAGGGTGATTTACGCCATCGTTCATTGCCGCTCGTTTGAGCATTTGGCCTCGCTGCCCGCAAGCTACGTCTCCGTGCCCAGTCGCGGCGCATCCGGCCTGAGATACGCGATCAGGCAGCAGCAACACACTGCAAGTCCCGCCAAGGGGTATCTCAGCGCGATGAGCGCAGCCGCGCCGAAAAGACACAACGTCGTGATCGAACGTATGCGCATGCTCCTGCGCATCTCGGGCGAAACGTGACGGACCGTCGCGCGATCGATGAGCTCGCGGATCAGCAGGATATACGTGAGGTTCACCAGGAAGAACACCGCCGCGTAGAACGCCACTGGCTGCGGCGCCAACTCGCTGACCGCCATCCACGCTGTGGCCAAGGGAAGGAGCGAGACGGAGAACAGGTGCGCGAAGTTGAACCACATCAGGCGCGGCGTCACCACCGTCGCGAAGTGCATCAGGTAATGGTGATTGGCCCACACGATCGCGATGAACACGTAGCTCACCGCGTAACTGAGCCACGTCGGCCAGCGCATCATGAGCGCATGAAATGTCGGCAACTCGGGCGGCCGCAGGTCGAGGACCAGCACCGTGATGAGCACGGCGAACACCGCATCGCAGAATGCAATCAATCGCTCCGGTGCGATCCTGATCATTGCGCGCGTAAGCTCATAGGGCTGCTACCGCCTCCACTTCGAGTTTCCAGCGAGGGTCCAGCAGCTGGCAGCACACGACGGTCAACGCCACGCGCTGTGAGCCCAGGTGTTTCACGCGCATGCACGGCCTCACTCGACCGCTTCGATGATGCGCAGATCGCGGTCGGCGGCGTTCGCGAGCGCACGGAGCGCTTGCTGATACGCCGGACTGTCGTGCGCGGCGACAGCTTGAGCGACGCTGTCGAACTCGATGAGGACGGTGCGTTGCTGCAGGCCGCTTTCGTAAACGCGGGCCGGCATTCCGCGCGCGAGAAAGCGGCCGCCTGCCGCTTGCAGTGCAGGTCCCGCGAGCTTGGCGTACGCGGCGAGCGCCTGCTCGTCTCGTATCGAGCGGTAGGCTGCAATCCAGTATGCCTTGGCCATGATTTGCAATCCTCGGGTGTTACTTCAGCACTCCGACCCACACCGGCAACCGCGGGTCACCGGCCTCGAAGGCAAGCCAAACGGTAGCTCCCTGCGCAGGCAGCTCGTGCGATCCCGGCGATCTGCACGGCATGGCCCATTGCTCTGCGAGGCCCAGTGAGGGCACGGAGACGCGCACTCGATTGAGACCTTGCGGGTCGTTCGACTCGACGACGATCGCTCGATGCAGGCCATGGATGCGCTCATTGCTCACTCAGGTAGCCCCGCTCCAGCTGCTGTTGCTGGTTCTGAAAAATCGCCATCGCAGTCTTCATGCGATAGAGCGCAGAGAGCTCTTCCCAGTCGACACCGTCCGTGGAGTACTTCCAGTCGAGCGGCATGAATTGATTCCTCCCGAGGAGTGCAGCCGGTGCGTCAGGCTGCAGCTCTTCCGCTCTCCCGAACGCTGAATCGCTCACGAAACGCCCGCTCGCCCGCCGCGGAAAAGGTCACGACCCGCGTCCCGCTCGCGCGCCGCGCCCAGCCGAGCTGAAAGCAACGGTTGAGCACCGCCTGGCCCAATGCGCCGGCGAGATGATGGCGTCGCACGCTCCAGTCCAGGCACGTGCGGCACAGCGAGCGACGCTGGTCCGCGAGCGCTTCGACGTCGATCCCGAACTCCGAGAAGAACTGCCGCCCGTGCGGCGTAACCCCGAGTTCCGCACCCCCTGATCGCACGAAACGCCGCTGCTCGAGGCTGTCGAAGGCGAGCACGCCGAGCTCGCCGGCGAGATGGTCGTAGCAAACGCGCGCTTTGCGCAGCGCCGGCTCGCGCGGGCTGGAGCGCAGCCGCACGGCGCCGGCGCGATACGCGACCTGCATGAGACTTTCGAGAAGCTGCGCGACGTCGCGATTGGCGAGGCGGAAGTAGCGATGCCGTCCCTGGTTCTCAACGGTGAGCAGCCGCGCATCCAGCAACTTCGCCAGGTGCGCGCTGACGGTCTGCTTGGTGACGCCGGCGAGCTCGGCGAGCTCGGTCGCGGTCAACGCCTGGCCGGTCATCAGCGCCGTCAGGATTTCCGAGCGCGCGTGATCGCCGATGAGCGCCGCGATACGCGCGATGCTGGGCCCTTCTTTCATGGTTCGATCTTAGTCGAACCATTACGGTGCGACAAGGGAGTACGGTGCGCATGTCTGCTGAAGGAGGACCGAGCCGACGTGATTGCAGTGATCTTTGAGGTGCAGCCGCATCCCAACCTGAAGGGCGCCTACCTCGACACGGCCGAGCGGCTGCGGCCGCTGTTGGCGGAAATCGATGGCTTCATTTCGATCGAGCGGTTCGAGAGCCTGACGGTGCCGGGGAAGATCCTGTCGCTCTCCATCTGGCGCGACGAGGACGCGGTGCGCCAGTGGCGCAATCTCGAGGAACATCGACGCGCGCAAAGCGCCGGGCGCAAGACGATCTTTGCCGACTATCGCCTGCGCGTGGCACAGGTGCTGCGCGACTACGGTTTGCACGAACGCGCCGAGGCCCCGGACGACTCCCTGAGCGTTCACGATCGCGGCGCCCGATGAACTCGCTGGCGTGCGCGACCGTCGATCGCAGCCCTGCGCGGCTGGATCCCCGGGAAGAGCTTTTCCACATCCCGAGTCACCGGGATCGATGCGCCCTCTTCCTCCGCCACCTGCCGCCGGTCGCACCTCACGTGCGCGCGCCGAAGGTCGTGCTGTACGTGCATGGCGCGACATTTCCTTCCGCGCTCTCGATTGCCCACCGCTTCGATGGACGCTCGTGGCGTGACGAACTGGCCGACGCGGGCTATCACGTGTGGGGAGTGGATTTCCTCGGCTTCGGCGCATCGGACCGCTATCCGGAAATGCGCGAGGCCGCCGATCGCCACGCCCCGCTCGGACGCGCTGAAGACGCGAGCCGCCAGCTCGAACACGCGGTTCGATTCATCTGCGAGCGGCAGCGCACGCAACGGATCTCGATCATCGCGCATTCGTGGGGCACGATTCCGACCGGTCTGCTGGCGGGCCGCGCTCCCGAACTCATCGAGCGGCTGGTGTTCTTCGGCCCCATCACGTGGCGCGCGAGGACGGAGGCGCCAGCGCTCTATCCCGCGTGGCGGCTCGTCTCGCTCACCGATCAATGGACGCGCTTCACCGAGGATGTGCCGCCGGGCGCGGCGCCAGTCCTCGCCGAGGATCACTTCGCGGTCTGGGGCGAGCGGTATCTCGACACGGATCCGGAGAGTCGCACGCGCTCGCCGCCGAGCGTCCAGACGCCGAGCGGCCCCTGGCAGGACGTCGCCGCAGCCTGGGCGGGCGAGCTCGCTTACGATCCGGGTCTCATTCGCGCGCCACTCGCGATCGTGCGCGGCGAATGGGACAGCCTCACCACGGATGCCGATGCGCGCTGGCTGTTCGATGCATTGAAAGCGTCACCGCTCAGGCGCGATGTGAAGATCAGTCGCGCGACGCACCTCATGCACCTCGAGGAGAGCCGTCGCCAGCTCTATCGCGAGGCGCTGTGTTTCCTCGAAGGCGATGACACGCCGTGAGGCGGTGCTGCGGACATCCCGCGAGGTCGCGCGTCGGAGCTACTTCTTCGCGCGCTTTGCCTTCCCCGCGGAGGCGTTGGCCGCGACCGCCGCCTTGATCAGCGTCTTGAACGCGCCGGCGTCGACCTGCTCACCCGCGTGAATATCGATCGCGCGCCTCGTGTTCCCCTCGAGGCTCGAGTTGAAGAGCCGGGCAGGATCTTTCAGCGAGGCGCCTTTCGCGAACGTCAGCTTCACGTGGTTCTTGTAGGTCTCACCCGTGCAAAGGATGCCGTCGTGCGACCAGACCGGTATCGCCCACTTCCACTCCTCGACCACGTCCGGATCCGCTTCCTTGATGAGCTTGCGCATGCGGCCCAGGGTTTCGCCGCGCCAATCCGCGAACTCGGCGATTCGCTTGTCGATCCGCTCGGACGCCGATCCACCCTCGGTCGCAGCCGACTTTTTCATTTGGGTCTCCTGGAACTTTGCACTCGAGGCAGTTGGACCTCGTGCCGCGACCGGGTTCCCTGCCAAGGGCCTACTACGTCGCGTTGCGTGCGGGTCGCGGGCTGAGCACGGCGATGAGGACCAGCACGGTGCCGCCGATCGCGAGCAGCTGCGCTACGAAATACGCCCCGCTCGCGATCTTCGCGATCTCGAGCGCGGGAGCTTCCCGGCTCATCGCCATCATTTGCCAGTAGAGCGCGCCGAGCGAGACTGCGGCGGCGACTGCAAATGATGCGAACCCCAGGCCGCTGAAGAGCGCCGCATCGCCCAGCTCCTTGCGACGCTTGACGCTCAGTGCCACGGCGACGATGTAGATCAGGAACAGCACGAAGCGCAGCGCGTTTGCGATCAGGAAGGTCTTGGTAAGTTCGCTCATGACGCCTCTCTTATTGTTGTGGCGTTTTCTTCAACGCATGTCGGGCGGCGGCTCGCAACGCCCGTTGTTGAGCATAACCACATTCGGCGATTCGAGTACCAGCTCCGTCCCAGGCGGGCCCTTCCTCGTGATGGCGCCACGCACCTCGATGAGGACCGGCGTCTTGCCGTTGAAGGAGGCCCGCCAATACCGGTCGATGAGGGATTGGTACTCGTTGGGATTCATCACGCCCAAGGTAATAGTGCGCCCTGTCTTGCATTCCGTGACTCTCGCGACTCCCTGCGAGTCGAGCCGAAGTTCGCCTTTCACGGTCTCAGCTGCAACTGCTGCTGATGCGAACGCCAGCATCCCGAGCATGATTCCCATTCGCCGCATGTGCTGCCTGACTCGCCGGACTCAGCTGACCACCGCGTCGGCTTCCGTCGATGCTGCACGCGCCGTGGGATTCGGCGTCGGCTCGCCGATCTTGCGCAGTGTGTTGCGATCGGTGTGGTGAAAGGGTTCCGCCTGGCCCGGGATCACCAGCACGGTGTCCTGCTCATAGGACCACGTTCCATCGGCATTGATCGTGACCGTGATGGTGTAGCTCTCGGTCCTGAAGGCGTATTCCAGGAACGGATTCGACACGATCCCATTCGTCAGCGATCCGCGGACCGCCTGGAGGCGAAAAGTCTTTGCATCCGCCGCAGCGCGACCGACCGCCATCGCGGTTTGTCCGCGCGGTATCGACAACGTCTGCATCAAGTTGCCGGTCGCGGGTTCCCACAGCCAATAGCCGACCTGGTCGTGAAAGGTCTCGACCTCATCGGGCTTGATGATCCGCGTGTGGTAGCGCAATCCGTAGAACAGTTGCGGCCCGTTGGTCTGCGCATCGATCGGCTGCAACTCCATGCGCTCGATGAATGCCTGCTTTTCAGGGCCGTCGGGCTTCGGGTTGATGTCCAGACCGCGGGTGCCGGTCCAGATGCCGGCCATCCTCGTGAGCGGTCCGAGATTGGCGAGCGTGTCGACGTCGGGCTCGGGCTCGGTGTAGATGTCTTGCGGAAACTCTTCCATGGTCGCTCGCTCCCTCACGCCGTGCTGCGCGCGCCGCGCCACTTGATGACATACGGTAGCGCAAACAGGTACAGCCCCGTGAACAGGAGTAACGCGAGTGGGGCCAGGGGCGAATAGGTGACCCAGGGCGGCGGTTTCCCGCCAGTTTGCGCAATAGCGACGAAGTTGGCGATCACGGTCAGCGTAAACGCGATCGCCAGCCAGCGGTGGACTTGCCGAATCCAGTAGTTCCAGCCCATTGAGATCTCCCCTGTCCGCAGATGTAGGACGCGCCGGCCGTGCGAAATGTCTCACGCTCGCATCAGTTCGGCACCCGGCGCTCCCGGAGCCAGCGCTTGCGGTAGCCGATCGCATGCTCCATCGCCGCGCGCTCGGTGGCGCTGAGATCCGGGTGATGTGCTTCGAAGATGAGCACTACGCGATCCTCAGTGGCGCGGTTCCACGCCTCGTGCTCGAAGCTGTCATCGAACGCGAAGAGCTCGCCTTCCCGCCACGCGTGCCGCACCCTGCCGACGCGGATCTCGCTGTCGCCCGGGACGATCAGCGGCAGGTGCAGCGTGATGCGGTTGTTCGCGGCACCGAAGTGCGGCGGGATGTGTGCACCGGGCTGAAGACGCGAGAAGAAAAGCTCCACCGGGCCGTACTCGGTGCGCACGATGTCCGCGGCTTCGAGCGCCGCCAGCGTCTTCGGGAAGAGCTGCGCAAATGGCGTCTTCTCGTTGCCCTTGTACAGGTGCAATGACGACCAGGCGGGATTGCCGCTCAGCTCACGCCAGAGCGGTGAACGCGTGTTCGCATCGACATACGGCGCATGTGCCGTGCCCGCGGCGACGGCCGCCAGGTATTCCTCGCGCACCTCGGCCGTCTTCGCTTCGATGGCCGAAGCCCAAGGCAGCCGCTCCCGCGGCGTGACCGGCATCGCCGGCAAGTCCGGCAGGTAGAGGATGCTCGGCTGCTGGTCCGGTGTGCGGTAAGTGAACGGACCGTCGTGGGTCTGGATCCAGATGGCGCTGCGCACGCGCGAGATGTCCGGCGTGTCACCACGCTCGCGCGCCTGGCGCTCGAAGTCGGAGATCGCGCGTGCATGCAGGCGCGTAAAGTGCTCGCGCATGACCCGGTCCGCGGTCGCCGCGCGTCGGCGGATCTCGGCGCTGAGATCGGCACGATCCTTGGCCCGCCGCACCAGCGGATCGATGTCATCGCCCAACGAAAACAGGATCGCGGCGTCCTCGCGACGGCCCGCAGCCTCGAGCGCGGCTCCGGCATACAGTGCGAGCAGCGCATCCTTCGGATTCAGCCGCCAGGCGGCCAGATACGCATCGACCGCGCGCGCGAGCTCGCCCTGTTTTTCACGCACGCTGCCGAGATTGAAATGGAACGCGAGCACCTGCGGCGCGAGTGCAATACATCGTTCGTAGCCAGCCGCGGCCTCCGCGTAGTGCTGCTGCACGAGGGCGCGCTCGGCAGCCAAGGCGATCGCATCGAGGGAGACCGGGTTGCTCATCTACGCGCGCGGGCCAGGTGGAACGCCGTCGATGATCTTTTGCAATTCGGGTTCGACAGGCATGCGCTTGAACATGCTGATGTCGGTGCCTCCCGTGTTTCCCACGGGGACCACTCCTACGGCCGAACCCAGCATGCCCAGCACGATGCGCGCGACTTGTCCCAAAACCGCCACGAGCCGCCCTCTGCGAAGTTCCACCGTCAGCATCAGCCAGTGGGAGGTCACGTGGGGGACGACGAAGGCCTGGCCGATGACGTGGGCGCGCTCGAGGTGAGGGAAACTCGCGTCAAGCTCATCTCTTGCGATGAGCTCCTTCGCTCGAGCGATCTCGCGGTCGAAGGCGGCGCTGCACACCGGATTCATGGCTACTTGGCTGGCGATGCGGCCTTGGTGTCGGAAGGACAGTCGAAGTGCGCATCCTGGACCGCGATGATCTGCCACTTGCCGTTGCGCTTGAGCCAGGTGTCGGTCCACACCAGGCAGCGCTGCTCGTGCTTCGCATCCGGCAGGCTCACCGTCTTGGTTTCCGACCCATACACAACCGCCACGTTCGAGCCGAAGAATCGCACGTCCGCGTCGAGCAGCCGGCAGTCCGTCGCGAATGTCGCCGGATCGTAGGTCGGCGCCTCCTTCGGCTTGTCGTAACGGCTGCCCTTCGGCGCGGTGCCATGGAAATCCTCCGCAAGGAGTTCGGCAACGACCCACGGATGACCGCAGGCCTGTTCGGCCCAGGCTCGTTCCTGCTCAATCATCCACTGCGCGGTGCTGTTCGACGTGGCGGGCGCATCAGCGGCCACAGCCTCTCCCGCCAACGAAGAAATACCGGCCATCATCAATGCAACGTACGCGGCTGCAACGATCAACATCCAGGTCTGGCGATTCATGCGTGGCCCTTTTTCTTGTTCTGACTCGCGCAGATAGTACCGGACTGCCGCAGCCCGTTGTAAGACGACTCGAAGTAGTCACCTTACGCGACGACGCTTGCGTCGCGGCGTCAGCACCGTCCTTGCCTAAGGCAGTCGAAAGCACTTCGCATGCTTGCCATTCTGATCGGGGACGAATGCGAGGATCGACCGTGGTGACAGCAGAAAAGCGCGATCATGTCCGTCAATCGAACCCGTGCCCGCAATTTGCCCGCGCTTGTTGATCGCCACCGGTCGAAGCTTTGACCACCCATCGCGCGTAACTTCATTGAGCGTGTCGAGATCGATGGAACGCTGAACCAGGATTGGCGGCGTGACATAGCCGTGGACTTCGCTCCCCACCGGTCGCGTGCCGACAATCTGGCCCAGGCCATTGATCCCCGTGGGCTGGTTGCCGTCTCCGGGTTTGCCCAACAGGGTGAGCGACGTGTTGTGGCGCTTGGTGACGAACGCCTGCGTGAGGCCATCGCTCTGCAGCGTACCGACGACCTGGCCGGCTTCGTTCATGCCCGTCGCACCACTGCCTTGCGCATCCGGAGTAAGGGCTATCGCACCTTCGAAACTGCTCCATCGATACGCAAACCCAGCGGCGTTGACGGCCACCTGCCCCGCGTCATTCAGTGCGACCGACTCGAAGGGCGTATTGAGGGGATCCTCGACCGCGGGCACCACGACGTCGATGAGGTCCGTGCCTGTAAAATCCGGTTGCTCGTTGGGGCCGATCACGCTCCTGAAGAACGGAAAATTGATGTCCCACGACGTCTGTCCCACGTTGTTGATGTCGCGAGCGTCGGCGAATGCCAGCGTGGTCTGGACGTTGCCACCACCCGGGTCGGTGAAGTACGAGATCGGGAATGATCGACCGATCGTCGAACTACCCACCACTTGCCCGACGTTGTTGACGGCGACCGCAGTGCCGAAGAAAAAGCCGGGAGTGAGAATCTCCGTGATCGCTCCGCCGTTCGGCGCGCTGATGAATGCGCGCAGCAACGGCACCGGCGGATCCGCCGGATCGAGGATGCGTGGCTCTGTTTCCGAGTTACCCACGACCACGCCCGAGTCGTTGACGTCGGTGGCGTCGCTGAAGGTGCCGCCCAACGTGCCGAGCGAATGAATCTCCCAGCAGTCGGCCGGCTGCGGCTTGGTTTTGTGATTGTTCGAGTCGGTCGACGGTGCCTGGCTTGAACTGGAGGCCGAAAAGAGTACGAGGGCGAGCGCCGAGAATGCCGGGATGCTCCTGGCCATGATCCTTTCCTCCCTGTCGAGTTGACCTTCGCTATCGCCCTTGCTGCTTGAAGTCTGTTCAGCATCGGGCTGCTCGGCTTGTGATGTTCAGCGGGACTCTACTCCTCCCCCGGTGAGAGGTCTGTCAGCCAACCCGGTCAATCCTTGCGGATCACATTCGCGTGCCGGCTATTTCTCGAGGTAGTCAGTGCCGAATTTGTCGCTCCCCGCGAGCTGAACGATCGCGGCGCTGTCCTGCGTCGCCACGAAGTGCGGGACGCCGGCCGGGATGACGATGAAACTGCCCGCCGGGTAGCCCTTCAGCCGGTCCGCGTCGAACCTTTCGCCCTCGCCCAGGTACCAAGTCCCTTCGATAACCGTCACCTGTTCGTCGCGCGGATGCGTGTGCGCGAGGACGCGCATATGAGGCGGTATCCTGACCCGATCCACCCACGCCCCGCCCTGACTCGAGTCGCCATACATCTGCGCCCGCTGCCGCCCGTCCGTGTAGTAGGACGGCGTGAACCAGCGCACCTGTCCGGGGGTCAGGCCGACGATCTCTTTCTTGTCCTGTCCCGCAGATGTGACCGCCGATGCCGCGAGAACCATCACTGCGGCTGCGAGAAGCTTCCCTTTCATTTCCATCTCTCCTACTGGCCGACGAAGACTTCCTCGCGCAAGTCGAAGCTTGGCGTGTGAACCAGCACCAACGTCGCCAGCTCGGGAGTTTCGTTCGAGTAACTGAAGCGCCGGCCCTGCTTCACAAGGCAGAAATCGCCCGCCTTCAGCACGTGCGGCTCGCCGTCCAGCACGAAACGAATCTCGCCGCTGCTCACGAGGTAGTACTTGTCGGAACGACGCGACCACGCCTCGGCGTGCTTTGCACCCGGCGCCACCTCGATTGCTGCGACGGAGGCGCCAAGAGATGCACCCGCGGTGTAGTCGAAGATCCGCAGCCCGTGGAAATCTATCGGAGACATCGCGCTACGCGAAAGCAGCATCGTCGGCCTCCGTGTGCTGTCAATCGGCCGCAAGAAACCGCCGTGCGGCCTCCGTCTCGGGGCGCTGATCGCCCGAGCCCGCCTGTTCAATCAGCCTGGAGAAGTATTGTCGCGCCTTGTCGCGGTTGCCGGACTGCGCCGCCGCCCGTCCCGCGCCGTACAAGCCGCGATAGCGGTTCGGCTCACGATGCTGCGAGGCCTCGTACTCCCCGAGCGCCTCGGCGGGGCGATTCAGCTCCATCAGCATGTCACCGAGCAACTCGCGCGCGGGCAATAAGCGTCCCGGTGTGATGATGTTCTTCTCGGTCGCGTCTTCGCTGTCCGCTGCCTGGTGCATGAGTGCGAGAGCGTCGTCGTTCTTCTTCTGCACGAGCGCCACCCAGGCGAGCGATGTCACCCGCATCACCTCGACTTCGTTCGCCCAATACTCGTTGGACTTCTTCGCCTCATCACGCAGCGCCGCGATGTGCTCGACATCCTTCTGTGCCGCGGCCGGATCTCCGCTGCGCGTCGCACCGAGTGCGCGTGCGAAATGCGTCATCGCCTCGGTGAACGGGTAATGGGTCGCCACCGGCTCGAGCTTTGCGGCGTCCTCCCAGGCCCCGCGCTCCAGCGCATAACGGGCCGGCATCGCCGCGAGCGCATACGGCGCCGTCGCCCGAGATGCATTGAACCCCGTCAGCCCGCGCGCCTCCTCGCAGGTCTTGCGCGCGTCGCCGTCGCGGGCGAGCTGCAGATCGGCGTAGGTCATGTAGTCGAGGGCATGCACGGCTTCATCGATGTCGCCATTGCGCTCCGCGACCGTGGCGGAGCGGCGGTTGGTCGCAATGGAATCGGACCACGCACCCAGCCGCGTGAAGATATGCGAGGGCATGTGCAGCGCGTGCGGAGCTTCGGGCGCGATCTCCGCGTAGCGGCGCGCTGCCGCCAGGCCCCGCGGTGCGAGCGCCGGCGTGTCGTAGCTGTGGATCAGGTAGTGCGCGACGCCTGGGTGATCAGGATGCTTCGCGAACTGCTTTTCGAGGATCGCTGCCGCCTTGAGATAGGCCGAATAGGTCTGGTCGGACGCGGTCTGCGTCGCGGCCAGGTACAGCGCGTAGAAGATCTGCGCCTCGTCATCGTCCGGGTACTTCGCCGCGAGCGATTCGTAAGCCCTGGCGCGCGCGAGCTGGCGTTCGTGCTCGGAGCGCTTGGCAAAATCCTCGTAGTAGGCGGCCACCGCTTCGAGGTAGTCATGCTCACGCTCGGTCTTCGCGCCCACCTTGCGTGCTTTGTCGATCACGCCCTGCGCAAGGCGTGCGTTGTCGGGCGAAGCGCCGATGCCCTGGAGCGGGTTGTACATCTGCACCGAGGCATAGCCCCAGGCGGCGATCGTGCAGGTGTCGTCAGCCGCGGTCACCTCCTCGAACGCGGCCTGGCCCGCGGAATAATAGAAGGAGTGCAGCAAGGCAATGCCGCGCAGGAGTTTCTCCTGGACGTCCGGGCTGCACGAGTTCGCGAATGCGACCGTGCCGAGCTGATGGTGGGGTTCGCCGTGTTCGTGCTGCGCGAAGGCGACGTTCGCCGCCGCCAGCGAGAGCGCCATCAATGGCGCCGCGATGAACTTGTCAGGTGACACGTCTCAACCTGCCCACGCGCCGACGAAACCAATCGCGCCCAGTTTGTTCATAGTCACCACCCCTGTCCACGATTTTCGCGATGCAACCAAATTCCCATGAGGCCATTCGTCAGCGGCGGGACGCGGCGACTCTGACATGGCGCGGCCCCGCGCTGATGCTGTTTGCCCGCTCGGCCTGTGCTGTCGCGGCGCAAGGGATAGTCGCGGGCGTGTTCGCATTGCGATCCTCGCCGACCCCCTGGCACGACGCTGAACCGTGGCTGCCGGTCTACGGGACACTGATCGACGCAGGATGCCTGGCGCTGCTCTGGTGGCTCACCCGCCGCGAGGGCATCCGCCTGTTCGATCTCGTCGGCTTCGAGCGGATGCGTCTGCTTCACGATGTACTGCTCGGCCTCGCACTCATTCCCGCGAGCCTCGTCTTCATTCTTGGTGGCGTCTATGCGGCCGGTTGGTTCTTGTACCACACGCTGACGCCGCCGTATCTCTTCGGGTCGCTGCCGTTGCCGGCGGCTCTCTATGGCGTATTGGTGTTTCCGTTGCTCTGGGGCGTGACCGAACAGATGACCTATAACGGCTATCTCGCGCCCCGTTTCCAGGTCCTTTGCCGCAGCACCACGCTCGCCGTCGCGCTGGTCGCGTTTGCCTGGGCCTTGCAACACGCTTTCATGCCGTTGACGTTTGACGCCAGGTTCATGGCGTTCCGGCTGTTGGGGTCGGTGCCCTTCTCGGTCTTCGCGATTCTCTTATATCTGCGAGTTCGCCGGCTCCTGCCGTTCGTGATCGCGCACGCCCTGATGGATGGCGCAAGCGTGCTGATCGGCGTGCTCCTCCCGCACTTCAAATGAGGACGAGGGTCCTCGTCACGATTGCGCGAAGGTATAGGGCCCGAGGACGCCGATCTTCGTGACGCCCGGCGTCGAGCCGAAGCTCACGACGTATGCGATGCCGGCACCTAGCGACTGCAAATTGGAACCAGCGCGAATCTCACAGTTTGACCCTCCGCGTTTAGCTCGGCCTCACGGGACCCTCACAACGCTCGGCATCGAGGCGTGCCCTGATATCCGCATAGGCGCTGCTGATCAGCTCGCCGAGTGCGACGGCATTCAACGGGCCGCCGGGACTCACCTTCACATGTCGCATGCGCTTGCCACTGCCTTCCAACAGGTGGGCAGGGTCCTCGAGGGCGGCGCCGTAGAAGAAGCCGACGTTGACGTGGCTCCTGAAGGAATTGACGTACGCGAACGGCGCATCCTCTACGCATGCGACCGGGCAACCATCGTGCATCACTTCTCTGACGGCGTCACCGCACTCTCGCATCCGGGCAAACCACTGCCGCGCAATCGATCGCAGTTCGATCGGGTCCTCGGTCAGCCAGCGATCAATCGCCGCATCTCGCTTCACCGCCCCGGAAATGCGAAAGATTTCCGTGCGGCCGCTCATCCCGTGCAGGTCGAGCGGAATCCGTGACCTGCCTCGGCGCTGGTTCACAGCAGCTTCCATTTCACGACGATTGCCATATCGAACAGTTGACGAGAAACGTCCACCGGGATGATTCGTTTCATGCGATCGCCTCCTTGGACTTCGCGCGCGCTGGTGATGAGCCGCCCGCTTCAGTGTCCCGCCGTCAAACTTCGTCGAAGGTCCCGGTGCGCACCTCGCCCCCGCGCACGTAGCGCGTGATCAGCACACCGCCAGGCGTGCTCGCCGACTGCGCCAGGGTGAAGGCCGACGCTGGCGCGTCGTCGCCAAACAGGCGCTTGCCGTGCCCAAGTACCACGGGAAAAATCAGCAGCCGAAGTTCGTCCACGAGCCTTGCCGTCCCGCACGCGCGGCCAGTACGGCGCCCAGATGTCGTAGGTACGACGCCCCAGCAGCAACTCGAACGGCTGAGAAAGCAGCCCCTGCAAGGCTTCTCCGATGAGCTTGTCGGCGTACGGCACCACCCAGCCACCGAGGCGGAAGTCACCGCTCGTGTCTTCTTCAGGCCCACCTGGAGCTTGAATGACGCCATCCACGCTGATCTGTTCGGAGACGATGAGCTTGCGCATGCGTAACCCCGCTAGCCGTTCTCCACCAGCGTCGCAATCTGCACGAACTCGACGCCGGGACGAACGCCGTAGATGCCTGTCACACGCTCCAGGAGCGCATCGTCGAAGAAAGCCCTGGCCGCCTCTTCCGAGTCCCAAACGTAGAAGTTCGTGGCCTCGCGCTTACCAGCGTTTACGGTGAACGCCTTGGAGCGCAAGCCGGGCATGCCTTCAAACCTCGGGCGTGCGGTCTCCGCGATCTTCCGCACAGCCTGCTCATCGAAATTGTTTGGGTAGCGAAACGTCACGAATACGCCGATCATGTGGGACTCCGATTGTTTGCAGGCGATCGCTTCGACCGCTCGCCAGGCAATGCGTTCCGCGTTACGTCGAGCGTCCCGTTTTCGCGGGCGCCGACTCCGGCACCAGTACCATCGCGACGATGCCGATCGCAAGCGCGCCCGCCCAATAGAAGGCTGGCGCGAGTGGATTGCCAGTGGTGTCGATCAGCCATTGAATCGTGACCTGGGTCGAACCGCCGAAGATCGAGATCGCAACCGCATAGATGATTGCGAGCCCACCCGAGCGCACCGGGCGCGGCAGCGTTTCGGTGATCAGGATGACGGGCGGCGTATTGGCGATCGCGAACAAGAACGACAGCACGCCGACGGCGCCATAGAACACGACCGGATCGCGTGCGTGCGAGATCACCCAGAAGCACGGCACGATCGCCAGAAGCAGCGGAACTGCCGGCACCAGCATGACGGGCTTGCGGCCGAAGCGATCGGAGGCCCAGCCACTGATCGGCTCGAGCACCACGAGCAGCACGCCGTTGACGACTGACGCGCCGAACGCGATCGCCGGCGCCATCTTGAGCGTGTCGATGGCGTACGTGGTCATGTAGCTCAGGACATAGTTGCCGATGGTCGCCGACCCCAGCAGGAAGAGCCCGAGCACGATGACGGGCAGGTAGGGCCGAAGGTCCGTGCGCGGGCGCGTGACCAGATTTTCGGGGCCGGACGCTGCCCGATGCTCAGCGGCATCGAACGTTTCGGGCAGAGAGCGGCGCATCCACAAGCCGAACGGAACGATGGTGGCGCCGATCAGCATCGCGGCGCGCCAGCCCCAGTCTTGCAGTTGCTGCTCGGTGAGCGCGCTGGAAAGCGCGAGACCGACCAAGGCGGCGCACAGCGCGGCGCCATCCTGTGTCATGAAGGACAGGGAGGTGTAAAAACCGCGGCGAACGGGCGGCGCTGCCTCGACCAGGTAGGCCGTCGTGGGACCGACTTCTCCGCCCAGCGCAAAGCCCTGCGCCAGACGGAAAATGATGACGAGGATGGGCGCGGCGATTCCTATCCGTGCGTAGGACGGCGTGAGCGCCAGCCCGATTACGCCGATGCCCATCAGCGTGAAGGAAAGAATCATCGCCGGCTTGCGCCCCACCCGGTCGCCCATCCGACCGATGACAATCGCGCCAAGCGGGCGCGTCAGGAAACCGACGCCGAAGGTGGCAAGCGAGAGCAGCAGGCTGGAATGGCGGCCGACATCCGGAAAGAACGTCGTGCCGATGTAGATCGCGAAATAACCGAAAGTAACGAAGTTGTAGAACTCGAGCGCATTGCCGGCGACGACCGCCGCCACCTGTCGAGCGCGGACAGGTCGATGCTGCTGCTGTGACGGCTCAGCTCGCACGTGTGCGGAGGAACGCGCCGTGGGAAGACCCGCGTGCAGCGACGCTCATTTCGGCCACGTCCCACCGTTCGCGTTGACGGTTCGGACTGCGCGAACTGCAAACAGGAGCAGCCAGATGGAAAGGAGGACGGTCGCCAGGTGCTCGAACAGGCCAGGGCTGCCCCAAGGATTGCCGTCCCAGGACATGAGCAGCAAGGAAAGGAGCGCCGCTACGCCACAGCTGATCGCGAGCCAGGATAGCGAGCGGAACGCCGCGAGCCGAACGAACAGGATTCCCCAGATGATTGCCGCGAGGATGCCCGAAAGAAAACCGACCGTGGCGAACAGCTTGTGCAGGTCCTGGGTTGCCGTGACGCGCACGCAACCCGGATCGCATGGGAAGATGCCGGCGCCCATTCTCCCGATGCCCTCCAGCGCGATCAGGAAGCAAGCGACGGCGAATGCCAGTCCAGGTCGAAACGTGGCACGCAGGCCGATGGCGAAACAGACGTACAGCAGACCCGTGAAGCCAAACGCCGCGCCGCGCGTCAGCAATTCAGTGGAACTGCCACGCGCCCCAAGCTCGCTGATGAAGTGAGTGAGAGGGCTGAAGTCGGGGCGGAGCGCTCCGGCAATGGCGAGCAGCGCGAGCCAGGCAACCGGGGCCACGATGCCGCAGTACAGACCGAGCCTTCCTGGAGACATCAGTGTGCCGGTGCTGCGGCACGCAGGGAGGTGTCGTCATCGAACATGAGCCATTCGATCACCGAGAGCGGCAGGCTCCCGTAACTGATCAGCTCATCGTGAAAGGCACCGAGTCGAAAGTCGGCGCCCTTGGCGTCGCGATAACGCCCGAGCAGACGCATGATCTGCCATTTCCCGGTGATGTAGGAGATCTTCTGCGTCGGGCTCGAGGCAGCTCCCGCCGCTTCACCTTCGGCGGCTTCGCGGTCGAGGCCACCGCCCTCCATGAAATAGTTGACGGCCTGCTCGAAATTCCAGCGACCGGTGTGCAGGTTCACATCCACACCGATGCGGGCGGAGCGGTAGCGCGACAGGCGCAGTATCTGGCCCTGCGCTGCGGAGTTCTCCGGGTATAACCCGCTGCGCATCAGCATTTCCTCACCATAGAGCGCCCACCCCTCGATGAAGACGGTGTCCGAATGCTGTCGCCGAATCTCGTTGGCCAGATGGTTCGCGATGGAGATCTGCAGGAAATGCCCGGGGATCCCCTCGTGGCCGAGGATCGGGCGCGGGTCCTCGATCGCGGCGCGGATGTAGAAGTTACCGCTCTTCGGGTTGTACGTGGGTATGAAGAAGAAACCACCCGGGTCCTTGTCGTAGAGACCGGGCGGATTCATGAAGCCACCCGGGCTCGTTGGCTTGAATGCTTCGGGAAGCTGCCGGATCTGGAATGGGCCGAGATAGGCAGGAAGAGTGATCAGGTTTCGCGAGCGCAGGAACTCGATCATTTCCTTTTGACGCGACTCATAGGCCGACAGGAATTCCGCCTGGTCCTTCGGCACATGCTTGGCGCGCGCAGGATCCGGAGATGCGAGGCTCGGATCCTTGAGCCAGGCCTCGAGCGCACGGTAGCGCGCGAGCTCGACTTGACCGAGCTCAGCCACCTCGCTCGCGTTGAGCGGCAACAGCAACACCTGGCTCAACAGCTCGTTGTAAGCCGCCTCGCCCATGGGTTTCCAGTCGGGCATCGTGCCCAGGCCTGCTTCGAGCCAGTCGGCGTACTCGTGCAGCGCCTTGAGCGCGGCATCGCGAGCCTTGGTGAAACGCTTGCGCTCGGCGGACGAAAGTTCCGATGCGATCGTTGCAAGGCTTGCGGTGTAGAGGTCGTCCCCGCCGCGCGCCGCCGGTATCGCAAGCTGCGCGTAGAGCTTCACCGGTTGCGTGAGATTCGCGCGCGCCGTGCGCAACAGCGCCGGCATCTGCTCCATGCGTGCGGTAGCCGCGAGCGCACGGGTGCGGGGCGGCGCATATTCCTTCTGCAGGAGCGAGAAGATCCCGTTACTGCACTCATTGACGTAGAGCTGTGGATCCTGCTGCTCCGGGTTGAGTCGCCGGCCGAAGAAATCCGCGCCCGCGAGCTGCGAGCGGAACAGGACGTGATCGACACGATCATCCTTGCTCCAGCCTTCGGTATTCATGGCCGCGACCTGGCGCAACAGATCGCTCACGTGCTGGCGCCGTTTGAGCACCTCCGTCATCGAGTAGTCGGTGAGGCGCTGATCGAGGCGGTGATCGCCTGCACTGCTCGTCGCAACCGGGTATGCGTCATCGCGCCACTGGTAGTAGTCGTGCGCGAGCGCGCCCAGCGCAGCGGGCGTCGCGTCCTGCGCGCGAGCCGCGAACGCGAGCGAGCTCGCGATCAGGATGAGCATGATCGAAGGCTTTCTCATGAAGGTCCTCCCCCTCGTGTCGCCATGGTAACGCACACCACGATCCGGTAGCGTGCACGGTCAACCCTCATCAAGGGAATCCGCAACTCATGAACTCCCGCTCTCTTGCGTTGACTGCACTGCTCGCCACCCTCCCCCTCGGCGTGCTCGCGAAGTCGCCGCCACAGACCGTCAATGCACAGCGCCTGCAGGAGCACATTGCCGCCCTCGCGCAATTCGGCGCGAATCCCGAGGGCGGTGTCAGTCGCCTCGCCTTCAGCGACGCGGACGTCGCCGGTCGTGCGTACGTGACGAAGCTGATGCAGGAGGCGGGATTGAAAGTGCGCGTGGACACGGCGGGCAACATCATCGGCCGTCGCGAAGGGACCGATCCCAAGCTGCCTGCCATCGTCCTCGGCTCGCACACCGATTCAGTGCCGCACGGCGGCAACTACGACGGCGACGTCGGCGTCCTCGGCGCGATCGAAGTGGCGCAACGATTGCAGGAGTTGCGGATTCGCACGCGCCATCCGCTCGAGGTGGTCAACTTCACGGACGAGGAAGGCGGACTCGTGGGAAGCCTCGCGATGTCCGGCCGGCTCAAGGCCGGCACGCTCGATGTCGTGAGCAGCAGCGGCAAGACCGTGCGCGACGGTCTGCGTGCCGTGGGTGGCGATCCGGACCGGCTCAGCGAGGCGCGGCGCGATCCGAGCGGGCTCAAGGCGTACCTGGAGCTGCACATCGAACAGGGCGGCCTTCTCGAGCAGAAACAGATCGAGATCGGTGTCGTCGAAGGGATCGTCGGTATTCGATGGTGGGATGTCACCGTCAACGGCATGGCGAATCATGCGGGTACGACACCCATGGATCAGCGGCGCGATGCGCTGCTCAGCGCCTCCGAGTTCGTGCTCGCGGTCAACCAGGTGGCGCGCTCGATGCCGGGTCGCCAGGTCGCAACCGTCGGGCGCATTCGGGCCGAGCCCGGCGCGCCGAATGTCATTCCAGGGCGCGTCGTCATGACGCTCGAGATCCGCGACCTGGACGCGGCGAAGATGCAGCAGGTGTTTGACGCAGTCCGTGCCAGGGCGGACGAGATCGCGAAGAGCCGGCAGACGCCCTTCACGTTCGATGAGGTCGCCGCCGGCGTCGAGCCCGCGCCTACCGACCCGAGAATGAGGCGCATCATCGCTGCCGCGGCGACTACGTCAGGTCTCAGCCATCAAACCATGCCAAGCGGCGCGGGTCACGACGCGCAGGACATGGCGCACATCACACCCATCGGCATGATCTTCGTCCCCAGCGTCGGCGGCATCAGCCACTCACCGAAGGAATACACCGCCCCCAAGGACGTGGCGAACGGCGCGAACGTGCTGCTGCAATCGGTACTGGCGATCGATCACGGCGCGCTCGACAAGCCGTAAGTCCGATCCAGCAGGCCATCCGCTGCGCCCGCTTGTGATTCACCCGGGAGGCAACGTCAACCGCGACGCGCCGCCTCGATTGTCGCGATGTCGATTTTCCCCATCTTCATCATCGCGTCGAACGCGCGCTTGGCGGCCGCCGGATTCGGATCGGTGATCGCCTTCGTCAGGGCGACCGGCGTGATCTGCCAGGACAATCCCCATTTGTCCTTGCACCAGCCGCACGCGCTCTCCTGGCCGCCGTTGCCGATAATCGCGTTCCAGTAGCGATCCGTCTCCGCCTGGTCAGTGGTCGCCACCTGGAACGAGAACGCTTCGTTGTGCTTGAACATGGGCCCGCCGTTCAGACCGAGGCACGGAACGCCCATGACCGTGAAATCGACCGTCAACACGTCCCCTTGCTTGCCCGATGGATAGTCTCCCGGCGCGCGGTGCACCGCGCCGACGGACGAATCCGGAAAGGTCTTGGCGTAAAACCGCGCCGCCTCCTCCGCGTCGTGCTCGTACCAAAGGCAGATCGTATTCTTTGCAGGCTTTTCCATGTCATTTCTCCAGGCTGAACGGTTTGGAAGCAATGAGTTTGCGCATGTCGACACTGACTGCGCCCAGTCAACTTCATTCCCTGACCGTTACGACGAATGAGATCCCGAGAAATCGACAACGCGAACCGAGGTTTCAGCCGCCTGGATGCCAATCAGGCACTTGGCACATCGCGACCACGCTTGCGGCCCTCATGGAGCTGGAACGTGGCGGTAGACGCGCTCGACGATGCTCTTGTCCTTCTCGTTGGTAATACCTTCCAGCGCTCTCGTCGCCCGTGCATGGGACTCGGCGTGGAGTGTCGCCGACCCAGCGACGCTCGCAGCATGGGCATGCACCGTGTGCACGAACGCGAGTTCCCAGTCGGGCGTGCCCGGCCTCGCGAGGAAATACGCGCGCATCTCGTCTGCATAGGCCAAAGCGCTCGCCCCGAGACCCGCCATCGCGTGGGCCTGCGCGAGGAGCATGACGGCGCGCATGTGATTGAGCTCATTCCCGACTGCCTGCCAATGCCAGGCTGCCGCATGCGCCGCGTTGAGCAACTCCGGCAGGTCGACTTCGCTTGCCGCCGACTCGGCCAGATCCCATGCGCGGTTGTTGGCCATCGAGGCAAAGAAGCGATGCCAGCTTTCAGGTGTGCTGTCTTCGGGTGACCTTGGCATCACTCGATCACCCGAAAGATGCCCGAGCAGCCTTCAAACGCATCGTGAACCCTGGCGCGGGCTGCCGGGCTCATCGGCTCCGGCAACTCATCGCGGCCGAAGTAACCCAGCCAGGCAATCTCATCGTTCGGGCGCCAGGGGTTTCGAGCAACGACGCTCGCGCGAAATGAAAGTACCAGGTCGTCCTGCAGCGGCTTGGCATAGACGCCGAGCAGTTCGCCCGGCTCAACCTCGAGGCCCGTCTCTTCCAGGACCTCGCGTCTCAGCGCGTCGAGCGGCGATTCGCCGGGCTCGACGCGTCCGCCGGGAGTGGTCCAGGTCATCGCGGCGTAATTGGTCCGCACGCACAGGATGCGGCCGGTCTCATCGAAGATCGCTGCAAAGACACCGAGTGTTCGCATGCCCGTGCCTGATCGCATCTCACTTGCCGCGCGGTGGCCGGCCGACAGGTAGGCCATTACCGCGGCGACAAAGACTGCGGGCGGAGAATACCCATGCGCCTCGACATAGTGGTCGATCAGAGCGGGTGCGACATAGACAACGCCATCCGTGCCGGGAACCCAGATCTCGCCGTTACCCCCGATGCGACCTTCACGCGGGTCGCGCGGAGGAGGACAGAACTCACACAAATGCACGCCGCAGCAGAGATTCATCGGCGAGCGAGCGAGCTTGCGGAGGGCGCGCAGAAATTCCTCGGACACCTTGCCGCTGTTGAATGCGTAGTCGCGCGACAGCCAGCCGACATTCAGCACGTTGTCCTTCGGCGGAGCGCGATGGTGGTATTCGTAGGGCGTCAAGTCTTGAAAATACACTGCGGGCTGCACTCCTCGGACACCGAGTGATGGGATGTCGAGGCGCTGGGGACCTCAAGGGACCACCAGCGCCTCGTCGCTCGTGCTCAGACACTTCCCGTGGCTTGACGCGGCATCAGCAATGCCAACGCCGCGGCCACGACCAGCAGAGCCGCGACATCACCCCACAGGTGGCCGATCTGCTGCATGTTGGTGATGGACTGAACCGCCATGATTCCCCCGTGCACAACGCTCGACCAGACCGCAAACCAGATGAGGCTGCGGTGCGCCATGGGATTGCGCGACGCGATGATCAGGAAGACGCCGAGCGTGGCATAGATGCCGAGGATCATCTCGAGATATTCGGAACGACCTCCTGCATGCCAGGCCCAGCCAGACGGCCAGAGCACCGTGAGCGGATATATGCCGAAGATGAAGATGAGCCCTGCGAGCATCAGGACGATCCGCAGGTACTTGATGCGATCAGCGTCGTTCATGTTTTTCTCCTCTTATGCACCACGCCGCGTTGCTTGTTACGTCGATCCAGGCGGCAATGCACTGAAGCCGCCCCGCAAAGAATACGACTGATGAAGCTGCTCCTCATTGTCAGGCCGCGTCTCCCGGTATCAGCAGGACGACTCGCCCCGGCCCCCGTCTTCGCTCGAGATACTCGTGCGCCTCGGCGATCGCGGACAAGGGAAACTGGCGGCCGATCTCAAAGCCCGGCCACCCGCCGACCAGCGCGGCGTTCAAGTCGCGGGCGGCGGCGGCCTTCGCCTCGGCTGGGAAGTCATCGCTCCCCAGGAAGTACACCCGCACGTTCTTGAAGAGCAACTGGCGGAACGGAATGGGTGGCTGCGGCCACGGCTCTCCGGCCGCATAGGCGGCGAGCGAGCCGCCGAGCATGAGGAGTTCGGTGTCGCCAGCGATGTTCGCGTCGAACGCGACCTCCACGATGTGTCCCACGCCGTCGGGGGCAAGCGTGCGGATCCGGCTTACGATCTCATCGGCCGTGGCGCCGTCCGTTCGGACGACTTCGTGGGCGCCGGCCCGCAACGCGACGCCCTCGTCATGGCTCGAACGCACTGTGGCGAGAACGCGGGCCCCGGCTCGGCGGGCCAGTTGGATCGCGCAGACGCCGACTGCACCGGCGCCGCCCTGCACCAGCACAATGCGTCCTTCGACTGGGCCCGCTGCGTTGATGCAACTGTGGGCGGTGATGCCGGGGATGCCGAGGCAAGCACCCTGCTCAAAGGGCACGCCGTCGGGCAGCGGCACGGCCTGGACAGACGGGACGACGACATACTCGGCAGCGGTGCCGAACGGCCGGTAGCTCTGGGCGCCGTAGCACCACACGCGCTCGCCGAGCCGCGACGCCGGTACGCCGTCTCCCACCTGGTCGATGATCCCGGCCCCGTCGCTGTGCGGGATCACGCGCGGATACGGCATGCCAAATCCGTAGACATCCTGGCGCTTCTTCAGCTCGCCCGGGTTGATGCCTGAGGCAGCGACACGAATACGAACCTCATCCGCGCCTGGCTCGGGGTCCGGCAGATCGCCGACCACCAGGACGTCATGCGCGGCGCCCTGTTTCTCGTACCACGCCGCTTTCATCGAACCCGCTGCCTTCGCGCCGCCGAACGCCGCAGCTCAGCGGCGCTGCGCTGACGGCTCATACCACATGGCCACCGCACCCGAGCGCAGTTCGAGCCGCCGTACGAGTTTCAGATCGACATGCTTCGATAGCCCGGCGAACAACGTCGGTCCGTGGCCCGCGAGCCTGGGCTGCACCAGGAACTCATACTCATCGATCAATCCCAGCTCCGTCAGCGCCAGCGCGAGCTTCACGCCTGCGACGTACAGCCCCTTCCCCGGCTCCTGCTTGAGCTTCTGAACGGCCTCGCCCAGATCACCGTGCACGAGTTCCGCGTTCCAGTCGACCCGCTCCAGCGTGCTCGACACGACGTACTTCTTTGCCGCATCGATGGTCCGGGCGAAGGGTTCCATCCAGGCTTCCATCCACTCCGGCCTCACACCTGTCTGCGCCGGCGCCCGCCAGGCTGCCTCCATCATTTGATAGGTCACCCGGCCAAAGAGGAGCGCATCGGCGCGCGCGAGGTTCTCGGCGTGGTGACGGTGCATCTCCTCGTCCGCGCTGATGGCCCGATGATCGCAGCAGCCGTCCAAGGTGACGTTGATGGAGAACCGAAGGGGACGCGTCACGCCAGAGTACCGATAGTTACAGGGCCGACTCGTGGATTTTGCCGCCTAACGCCCGCATTGCGCCACACCGGTCTGCGTCCCCTACTCGTCTGCTTTCGCAGCGATGGAGGCGCGGGTCAGATCGCGAACCGCCACGACGCGATCGTCCTTCAAGGTCAGCAACTCCAGGTGTTCCTTGGAAACTGTCTTCGCCGACGAGCCAGCGTTCCTTGTCACGATGTAGTGCGCAAAGACTGTCTGCTGGTCCGCGGTCGGAAACAGCCACAGGCTCGAGATGTGCTCGCCGTGCCGCGCGTCGTGGCACGTCGTGTCATTGAGGGCGTGGGCCGCACTGCGCAGCAGTGCCTGCGTCTGCAATGCGCGATCCGTCTTCGGGGTTTGAAACGAGGGTTCGTCGGCAAGCGCTCCAACTGCGCTCAACATGAGCGGTGCAGAGGCGGCCGCGATGGCAAGGACATTACGCATGATGATTTCTCCTTGAGTTTCCAATTAGTGCATATACACATATGTAGACAAAAACGAATCGCACGATGCGCGGACGCAAGCCTGCGATTACTTCGACCTGGCGAGTGCGAGGAGATCGCGGCGAATCCGCGCCGCTTCGTGAGTGCCGACGACAGCTTCAAATTCCCGCTGGGCTTTGTTCCACAACGGAAATGCCTTCTTCAGGCGCCGGCCGCCGGCCGCAGAGACGGAAAAAACCAGTTGCCGCACGTCATCCGTGCCTGCTCGAGTGCTCACGAGCTCATCTCGCTGTAGCGGCTTGACGGCCCGCAGCAGCGTCGTGCGATCCATGACCAGCGCCTTGGCGAGCTCGTTCATGGTCAACTCCCCTGCTTCGTTCAGGGCGACGAGAATCGAGAATTGCGCGCTCGTGAGCTCAGCGGCCGAAAGATGGCGCTCATACAGCTTGGTCACGTGCCGCGCGGCCTGGCGGGCGGCGAAGCAGTTACAGAGGTCGAGTTCCGTCAGCTTCTTCATGGGCTGGAGTTTATCTGTGCATATGCACTCTGTCAACTATCCGCCACGCCGACGGCGGATCTGACGCCGGCATCGCGGTCGACGCTGACCGCACTCAGCCTCCGCTTGCATGCCGCCCACCAGTGCGTTATATACTGAGCCATATGGTTCAGTATTCTCAAGCCCGCCTCGATGCTTCGTTCGCCGCACTTTCCGACGTCACCCGGCGTGGCGTCCTCGAGCAGCTCGGCCGCGAAGAGGCCTCGATCACGGACCTCGCCGGGAGGTTCGGCATGACCCTCACGGGCATGAAGAAGCACGTCGGCGTCCTGGAGCAGGCCGGGCTCGTCACCACTGAGAAGGTCGGGCGGGTGCGGACCTGCAGGATCGGTCCGCACCGGCTGGACGAAGCGGCGGCGTGGATCGAAAGACACCACCAGCTCTGGGACGCACGCTTCGAGGAGCTGGACAAGGTTGTGAAGGAAATGAAACGGAAGGAGAAGGCCGATGGACGCAGTAAGAGAAAGTAAGCCCACACCCGTGAAGAACCGCACGACCGTGCAACGGAAGTCCGAGCGTGAGCTCGTCGTCACGCGAACGTTCGACGCTCCGGCGCGCATCGTGTTCGAGGCGTGGACCAGGCCCGAGTTGTTCAAGCAGTGGTGGGCGCCCAGGTCGATGGGCATGTTCCTGCGTTCCTGCGAGATGGATGTTCGCGTCGGGGGCAGGTACCGCCTGGTGTTCGGCCACGATGCCTCGAACCCTGACGAGTTCTTCGGCCGGTATATCGAAGTAACACCGCACTCGCGCCTCGCCTGGACCAATGACGAAGGCGGTGATGCCGGGCCCGTCACCACGCTGACCTTCGAGGAAAAGGCTGGCAAGACGCTGCTGGTCCTGCACGAGCTCTATCCGTCGAAGGAAGCTCTCGACGCTGCCGGCACCGGTGCGGCGGATGTGATGAGCGAGACGTTCGAGCAACTGGACGAGCTTCTTGCCGTCACTGCGAACTGACGTTCGATGCGTGCACGTGAATGATCTTCCAGCCATCCGGTTGTCGCGCAAAGGCCAGAGTGCGTCTGCCGAAGGAGCCGGAGCCTCAGCCTCTCGACCACGTTCAACGGGTTGTCAGGACTCTCCTGAGGCGTGTGTCAGGACATCGCGCCGCCTATCCACCACGCGAGTGCCGCGATTGCCGCTGATGCCGGTATCGTCACGATCCACGCGATCACGATGGTACCCGCGATTCCCCAGTGCACCGCCGAAGAACGCTGCGCCGTGCCCACGCCTACGATGGCACCGGTGATCGTATGCGTCGTGGAAACCGGGATGCCGAAGTGCGTAGCCACGAACAGCGTGATGGCGCCGCCCGTCTCGGCGGCGAATCCGCCCACGGGCTTGAGCTTGGTGATGCGCTGACCCATGGTCTTTACGATGCGCCAGCCGCCGAAGAGCGTCCCCAGGCCGATCGCCAGGAAGCAGCTCGCAACGACCCATAGCGGCAGATGGTCCTGGGTCGTGACGCCAGCCGCGATCAGCAGCAGCCAGATGATGCCCATCGTTTTCTGCGCGTCGTTGCCGCCGTGGCCCATGCTGTAGAGCGCCGACGAAACCAGTTGCAGCCGCCGGAACCACCGGTCGACGCGCTTCGGCGTTTGTCGGAAGCACAGCCACGAGACGCCGACCATCAGCAGCGCCCCGAGCGTCAGGCCCAGGAGCGGTGAAACGAAGATGAAGGCCGCGGTCTTGATGATCCCGGGTGCGAGCAGCGGCTGAGTGCCCGCAGCCGCCATGGCCGCGCCGATCATGCCGCCGATGAGCGCATGCGAGGAGCTCGAGGGTATGCCGTAGTACCAGGTGATGAGGTTCCAGGAGATGGCGCCGACGAGCGCGCCGAAGATCATGCGGTTATCGACGAAGGCCGGGTCGATGATCCCCTTGCCGATGGTGGCGGCGACGCTCAGCTTGAAGAAGACGAACGCGAGCACGTTGAAGACCGCGGCCCACACGACTGCCTGCCAGGGCTTGAGCACTCCGGTGGAAACGACCGTTGCAATGGAATTGGCCGCGTCGTGGAAGCCGTTCATGAAGTCGAACGCGAGCGCGACCAGCACCAGAAGGATCAGCCACAGCGAGACGGCTCCGGGATCCATGCGTGACGAAAACGCCGAGCTCTCAGGCGTTCTCGAGCACGACGCTTTCGATCACGTTGGCGACGTCCTGGCACCGGTCGGTCGCCGACTCGAGCAGCTCGTAGACCGCCTTGAGCTTGATCAGCTCGCGCACGTCGGTCTCGCTGCGAAACAGCTCCGAGATCGCCGAGCGCATGACGCGGTCGGCGTCTGACTCGAGCTGGTCGATCTGCTGGCAGATCTTCAGGATCGCTGGCGCCTCGGTCATGGAGGCCATCAGCCCGACCGCCGCCTGCACCTGCTCGGCGCAACGCAGCAGCAATTCCGCGAGTTGCGTGGCCGGTGGCGTGACGCGCTGCATGTCGTAGAGCACCAACGATTCGCCGGTGTCCTGCATGAGGTCCAGCACGTCGTCCATGCGCGAGATCAGGCGGTGGATGTCGTCTCGGTCGAAGGGTGTGACGAACGTGGTGTGCAGCAGCTGCACGGTCTCGTGTGTCACCCGGTCGGCGGCGTGCTCGGCATCCTCGATGAACTTGATGCCTGCGGCGCGCTCCGCCTGGTCTTCGTACTGACGCAGCACCTCCACGAGGGCTACCGCGCCATCGACGACCAGCTTCGCGTGGCTTTCGAACAGGCTGAAGAAGCGCCCCTCGCGGGGCATGAGCCGCGAAATGAAGTTCATTGGTTGGAGGTCGTGCGTTATTTTCGCGAAGCCGCCGTGCGCTGATACTACCACCGGAGCTGCCGAGCGCGAGCGCTGCGCCCGCTCCAACGCGTTGTCAGGCGTCGCAGTTTGGTCGTGCAAGCGCGTTCGCTCGTTGGATCGTACCCACGTCATGGTCGGATCTCGACCGGTGTGTGGCGGACTGTGCCCGCCGCCGATATGATGCTGCGGCTTTTATGTCTTTCTACTCAGAGCTCAAGCGCCGCAACGTCATTAGGGTCGCCGTCCTCTATGCGGTCGCGAGCTGGGTGCTTCTGCAGGTCGGCGAACTCCTGTTCAACGCCCTTGGCGTCCCGCCCTGGGGAGTGCGCCTGCTGTTCGCCCTGCTGCTCCTCGGCTTGCCGCTCGCCCTGATCTTCGCCTGGGTCTACGAGCTCACGCCAGAAGGCCTGAAGCGCGAGCAGGACGTCGTGCGAGAGGCCTCAGTGACGGCGCATACGGCACGCAAGCTCGACCTGATCGTCATCGTGCTGCTCCTCTGCGCGGTCGGGCTGGTGGTGGCCGATCGCTTCCGTGGTCGCGCCGGCACGGCGAGCACTCCCGCGCCCACCTCGCCAGCAGCGATGACCATGCCGCCGAGTGCCGCATCGGCCGTCTCCATCGCGGTGCTGCCATTCGTCAACATGAGTGAAGACAAGGCGAACGAGTACTTCTCCGACGGCCTCACAGAAGAGCTCTTGAACGTGCTCGCCAACGTGCAGGGCCTGCGCGTGATCGCGCGCACCTCGTCCTTCGCCTACAAGGGCAAGGACGCGAAGATCGCCGACGTCGCGCACGACCTGAACGTCGACAACGTGCTCGAAGGAAGTGTGCGCAAGGCCGGCGTCCGCGTGCGCATCACGACACAGCTGATCCGGGCCTCCGACAGCTCGCATTTGTGGTCTGAGACCTACGATCGCGATGTGAACGATATCTTCGCGGTGCAGGACGAGATCTCGAAAGAGGTCGTCGACGCCCTGAAGGTGCGCTTGCTACAGGCGAAAGCGTCCGTGCAGGAAACAGGCGGCACCCACGCGCCGGACGCTTACGAAGCCTATCTGCAGGGCCGGTTCCAGAAGAATAAGGGTGAAGGCGAGGACTCGTTGAGGGCGGCACTCGCGGCCTTCGAGGAGGCGATCCGCATCGACCCGGGATATGCCCGCGCTTATGTCGGCAAGGCCGGTACGCTTACTTCGCTGGCCTCGAATGCCTACATGCCTTACGACACGGGCTTCAAGCAGTCGCGCGATGCTTCCATGCGCGCCATCGAACTCGCGCCGGACCTGGCTGAGGCCTACCTCACGCTCGGCTTCGTCCAGGCGGCCGATCTCGATGTGGCAGCGGCGACGATCTCCGCGGAACACGCGCTGCAGCTCAACCCGGGAAGTTTCGACGTCCAGCAGAGCTACGCCGGCTTCCAGTCGAGTCTCGGCAACCACGAGGCGGCGATCGCAGCTGCCAAGAAGGCAATCGAGCTCGACCCGTTGGCCCCGCAGGCATACCTGGCCCTCGCGTCGGCTCTGACGAATGCCCGCCAGTATGAGAAGGCGGAGGCCGTCGCGCGCCGGGCCGTAGCGCTCGCGCCGGATCGCTCGTCGGTCCACGGCGACCTCGGCACGGTACTGCTGATGCTGGGCCGACCAGACGAGGCGCTCGCGGAATTCGAGCTGGAGCGCGTGCAATGGCAACGCATGACCGGCCGCGCCCTCGTGTTCGCCACCAAGGGCGAGAAAGCCCAGGCACGTGCTGAGCTGGCCGCGATGCTCAAGGCAAAGAACATCGGCGAGGCGGCTTCCTATCAGTTTGCCGAGATCAACGCCCGGCTCGGCGACAAGGACGAGGCGTTCCGGTGGCTCGCGAAGGCTCGGGAGATCCGCGATCCCGGATTGACTGCGACGATGTTCGTCGACCCGATCCTCGACCCGATCCGGGCCGACCCGCGCTATGACACCCTCGCGCGCGAACTGGGCTTCGTCGCGAAGAATTAGATAGACGACCGGCGCATCGTCAGATCGCGGCGGTCACGGCCTGACGTCGCGTGCAGGCCTACGCGCCTTGGAGTCCCTTCAGCCCGACAGCGCGGACTGCAGCTTCGCGAAGTACCACAGCCAGCCCAGGAGTTGTATCGCAATCGCGAACGCTTGCACCCGCGGCCTTCTGACGAAAATCGCCGCGATGGCAGTGGCAACCGTCATCGGGACTATGACCAGATTCTGGGCTGGCCATTGCATTGCACTTCCACCCTGACCCAAGCCAGCGTTCGTAATGATGGTCACCACGGAGAGTACGGTATAGGCGACAAGGTACTTGCGACCTTCCTCGGCGTGAAATGCCCGCAGATCAATCTCGCCCCGTTCGGGGATGCGTGGCGACACGAGGCGTGCATTCAGGTAGATCCCGGCCGCGACAAAGAAGTAGAACGCAATCGAACCGACGCTCCAGACTTCTACGCTCTGCAAATCCCACAAGCCGATCCACCACGCGCAGGTGAACAGCAGCGCTGCGCACATCCAGCCAGCATTGAACCAGGATAGATGGACCCGCTTCGATGCGATGATGATTTCGCCTGCCACTGAAAGGATGTGTGTGATAGCCGCTGCATAGACGAAGGAAAACAGTATCAGGACAAACTCATACGCGTGCATTCGCGGCAGCCTCCTCGTATAGGTGACGGCTTGCAGCATGCTCGGAACGTAAGTAGAGGGCGCATGGTGGCGTCATTCGCCAATCGCTCCCCACCAACACGATTGTAGTGACTCGGTCAGAACTGGATCGCCAGCGTTGCTGTAATCCCGAAATTCCGCGACAACTCCACATGGAGCCAGGCGATCGGTATTCTCGAGCGGGCAATCAGCTCCAGTGGTGAAATAGAACTGGCCATCTATGGGCGAATGGTCAGCTTCTCCAAGAACGCTCTCGAGCTCGGCTTTTGACATGCCGAGGTGAATTCGTCCTACGTTCTCTGGCATCAGATGCTTCGGCCCATCAATGCTGCAACCCACAGTAGTTGTCTCGCTTTTACAGCCCACCAGACACACGGCCACCAGGGTGAGCACCGCCGAGATGCTGGCACTGTATCCATTTCGCGTTCGCTCGGATGCGTTGTCAGGCGCCATCAGTCGCCACCTCGCTCATGAGCGCCAGCTGGTTGCCATCAGGATCAGTGAACTCCGCGAGCCATAACTCGGACTTCGGCGTGCGGTGCACGACATGAGGCTCTGCGGTGAAGTTGACGCCTCCGCCCTTGAGCGAAGAATGCACAGCGCGGATGTCCGGGACCTGGAAGTAGATTGCAGATCCCCTCTGAGCCTTCTGGCCAGGCGGCATTACGCCAACGAGTAGCCGAACTCCACCGCAATTGAAGAAAGCCATCTGAGGCGGAGCAGAGAACAGGAACGGCACGCCCAATACATCTCGATAGAACGCCACGCCCTTCTCAAAGTCCTCGATCGGGATCAGAAGCTGAGCAATTTTTGCGTTTGCAAGATTCATTGCGCTCTCCCCGACATGTGCAAGTTGTGGTGGCGCCTAACGTCCGCGTTGTCAGGCGGCACAGCATTCCTCACTCATCTCTTCCTTGCGCTCGCGCCAACAGAACACCAATGGCAACACCCAGCCCGACCCCAATTGCTATTCCCACTCCGATATTCTTAAGGGCAGCGCCCAGTGCGCCGCCAACGGCCGCACCAAGGCCGATCCACAGAGCAAGATTGCTGGCCAATGACATGCCAGCTCCAGGCTTCTTGTCAGGCTCTACCATGAGATTTCTCCACGATGTCGTCCCCCCGCTTGTACACCACGCGATCTCAACGGGAATACCTTCTGCCGGCGCGCTCACACGTGCCGCCTAACGTCACGGCTCGGCGGCCAGCCACCGACAATTGGACGCCGAGTCTTAATGCGTGCTCGGGAGCGCTGCTCGAATCGCTTCGCCCCAAGGCTTCGTGGCGTAGAACCATTTGCCGTGGCAACACCGCGAGATCGTGCTCACGTCAAGCTCGTACCACTTGTCCGAAACATCCGGCACCTGAAGGAGCGCGCGCCCGGCAGCATCATCCCAGACGTAGTACATGACATACATCATCCGCACTTCGTCCTCGAGCTTCACGTGAAACTTTACCGTGTAGCGAGGCAGCTCGGGCGCGGGCGCGTCCACGATACCCGCCTGCTTGTCGATGAAATTGCCTCCCCATACATTCGCGGAGATGACTTCGGGCTGCGTGAGCTCAAGCGGCGAGTCGAGCCCGGGGCCGCTCAGCGCGACCTTTGTGGTAGGTGCCTTCGCCAACGCGGGAGTAGCAAAGCCGATTAGGAGGAGTGAGAGCGCTACAACACATGTCCGTGCCATTGTCGTCTCCTTTCACGTTGCGCCAATCTCCGTGCCGTCTAGCGTCCCGGCTCAGCGGCCGGCTGCTGAGTAATGAATGCTGGCACTTTATCCCTCTCCGGACCGCTGCAGCCGGTTGTTAGGCCGCAGGCTACGTGCCATCAGGCAGGGTTGCCGGACGCCACTTGAGTTGCCAACCTGCCCTGGGTCCGTTGCGGAGAATGCCGCTGTAGTTGGGGTTGCCGTTGAGATAGCGACGCTCGTACGTCTCGAGTTGACCCTCCACCATGGCAGTGTCCATGTCGGAGAACCGCGCAAGAAGATCCGGGACGTTCTCGACCGCATCAAGTAGCGCAGCCATCTGAGGATCTCGCTCATACGCCCTGAAACGCGCGTCAACGAGGACCTCACGAAGCATCGCGAGGTATCGAACCAGAGTCTCTTCGTCGGGAAACTGGTAGCTCATATGTTCGTCCTGCGGCCTAACGTCCCGGCTCAGCGGCCGGCCGATGAGTAATGGATGCTGGTACTTTATCCATTTCGCGTTCGCTCCAACGCGTTG
>DATFRO010000095.1:0-26371 GCA_035263105.1 Steroidobacteraceae bacterium
ATGCCGACGCGCACCCAGCAGGCCGACATTCTGCTGTGCGCGTATGCCTCGCATGGCGACACGCGTCACGTGCTGCTGTTCCCGGCGAACCCGGAAGAATGCTTCTACCTCACGGTGAAGGCGTTCGATCTCGCCGAGCGCTTGCAGACACCGGTGATGGTGCTCTCGGATCTGGACATCGGCATGAACGACTGGATGTGCCCGGATCTCAAGTGGGACGATGCCTACCAGCCGGACCGCGGCAAGATGCTGAGCAAGGAAGAAGTGCTGAAGCTCGACCGCTTCTTCCGCTTCGTCGATCGCGATGAAGACGGCATCACATACCGCACGCTCCCCGGCGTGCATCCGAAGGCGAGTTACTTCACGCGCGGCTCGGGCCACACGCAGTACGGCGGCTACACGGAGGATTCGACCGAGTACCAGATCGTGCTCGATCGCCTCAAGCGCAAGTTCAGCACCGCGGCGCGCATGATGCCGCCGGCGATCATCGACCTGCGCGGTCCATTCGAGGTCGGCATCGTCGCGGTCGGCAGTTCCGACGGCGCGGTGCACGAGGCGCTCGACATTCTCAAGGCGCGCGGCGTGGGCGTGAACTACATGCGCATCCGGGCGTTCCCGTTCGGCCGCGAAGTCTCGGACTTCCTCGACAAGCACGAGATCGTCTTCGTCGTCGAGCAGAATCGCGATGCGCAACTGCGCTCGCTCCTGACGCTCGAAACGCCGGTCGACAAGAAGAAGCTGCGCTCGATCCTGCACTACAGCGGCCTGTCGATCTCGTCCGAGTGCATCGTGAATGGAATCATGGCTGAGGTCGGCGAGGGCCGCAGCCGCATCACGGGCGCGGCCAGCTGAGGCGCCAACATTGGGTGAGCCGCGCGTGCGCACGGCCCGCCGTATCGAGGTGAGTTGCTCATGAGTTATCTGCTGAAGCCGAAAGTTGCCCACCCGGGCCTGCCGAAGAACGAGCTGGGCCTGACACGCCGCGACTACGAAGGCACGATGTCGACGCTCTGTGCGGGCTGCGGCCACGATTCAATTACCGCCGCGATCACCGAAGCCTGCTGGGGCATGTCGCTCGAGCCGCAGAACCTGGTGAAACTTTCGGGTATCGGCTGCTCGTCGAAGACGACCGCGTACTTCGTGAGCGGCGGCCACGGCTTCAACTCGGTGCACGGGCGCATGCCCTCGATCGCGACGGGTGCCTACGCCGCGAACCGCGAGCTCCACTACATCGGGGTCTCGGGCGACGGCGATACGCTCTCGATCGGGCTCGGGCAGTTCTGCCACGCCATTCGCCGCAACATCAACATGCTGTACATGATCGAGAACAACGGCGTGTACGGCCTGACCAAAGGCCAGTTCTCCGCATCCGCGGATGTCGGCAGCACGGCGAAGAAGGGCGAAGCGAACACGCAGCAGCCGATCGACCCGGTGCTCACGGCGCTGTCGCTGGGCGCCACTTTCGTGGCACGCAGTTTCTCCGGCGATAAGGAGCAGCTGGTGCCGCTGATCCAGGCCGGTTTCAAGCACAAGGGCTTCGCCCTCATCGACGTGCTGTCGCCGTGTGTGACCTTCAACGATCACGAAGGCTCCACCAAGAGCTACGCCTTCACGCGCGAGCACTACCACGAGGCCATCCACACTGACTTCGTCGCGCCGATGCAGGAGATCGTCGCGAGGTACAAGGAAGGCGAGGTGCTGCCGGTCACGATGCACGACGGCAGCCAGGTGCACCTGCGCAAGATCGACGAGAACTACAACCCGGTCGACCGCCCCGCCGCGTATGCGTACATCCAGCGCAAGCTCGCCGAGCGCGAATTCCTCACCGGGCTCCTCTACGTTGAACCGACGACTACGGATTTCCACGACCACAACGGCACGCCCACGCAGCCGCTCAACAGCCTGCCGTACGCGAAGCTGAGCCCGGGCTCCAAAGGCCTGCAAAAGATCCTCGGTCGTTATCGCTAGAACGCGCGGCGTTTGGTTCCAGCACTCTGGCGGCACCGACGTCACGGCCGAGATTCGACCGGGTGGGTCTCTTCGAGACCGTGAAAAACAGGGACGTTTTTCACGGAGCCTACAGGGATGTATTTACGGCGTTCTCGAAAAGACCCACCCGGTCGGAGCTCGGCTTCAGTGTCGTCGAGAGGGATGCAATGACCTACGACGTCTTCATCAGCTACGCGCACGAGGAAGTGAAGACCGCGCATCGTCTTGCGAACGCGCTGGTGGCGGCGCGCGGCTGGTCGGTGTGGTGGGACACGAGCCTCCGGACCGGTGAGCAGTACCCGAAGAAGATTCAAGACGCGATTGGCGACAGCCGCGCGGTAGTCGTGCTCTGGTCCAGGGATTCCGTCGGTTCCGACTGGGTCGTTGCGGAGGTGTCCGAGGGCTGGAACCGCAAGGTGCTGGTGCCCGTGCTGCTCGACGGCAGTGAGCCACCGATGCCATTTCGCCAGACGCAGGCACGGAATCTCGCACAGTGGAACGGTGGCCTGCGCGATCCCGCGTTTCTCGGCCTCATCGAAGACATCCAGCGTGTGCATGCGACGGGCCCGGAGGTCAGCGCCGCGGAGCTCGCTGAGCGCGAGAATCGCCGTCGCGCCGCGCAACGCAAGCTCTTGGCACGCCGCGCCGCCTACGCAGGCCTCGCGCTGCTGGTGCTGGTGGGCGCAGCATCCGGGTGGCGCGCGTACCAGGCGCGCTCGCTGGTGAGTGCCACGGCCGAGCGCCTTGCGCAACAGAGCGATGCGGTTCGTGCCGAAGCGCTCAAGCTCACACCGGAGGAAGAGCACAAGATCTGGTGGGCGAACCTGAATCCGGCACGGCTGACGCAAATCGAGCTGAGCGCACTGCTCGGCATCGAGGCGGTCAGGCACCGCTCGACCGATCGAGCCGAGCGCGCGTTGCGCGATTCGTTCGCGCTCCTCCCGGCGATGGGCAAGCAGCTGAAGATCGGCTACGACGATCTGCCGATCGCGCTTTCGTTCAACCATGACGGACGGTTGCTCGCGGCCGGCGGCGGTGCGAAGGGCACGCTCATCTGGGATGTCGATGCAGGCAAAGTCCTCGCGCGCATCGATCACGGCGGCACCGGCGGACGCGACCGCTGGAAAGACCAGCGCGCCACCTACGTAGAGACGCGCGGCTCGCGCCAGGTGGCGGTCTTCAATCCTGCGCGCGACGAGGTGGCGACCGCCGGCCCGGACACGACGGCGCGCATCTGGGACGCGCGCTCCGGGCGTGAATTGCACCGGCTGCAGCGCCAGGCACTGGTGACTGCGGTCGCGTTCGATGCTCGCGGCAGCATCCTGGCGACGAGTGATGAGGGCGGATCGGTGTGCCTGTGGGAAGCGAGCTCCGGCCGCGAGCTGCACTGCATGCAGCACGACGCCGCGGTCTACGCGATCGGCTTCTCTCCCTCCTCCGGCCAGCTGGTCAGCGTGAGCACTGATGGCGTGGTCAATCTCTGGGACACGGGGAGTGGCGCGTTGCTCCGACACGTTGCGAACGAGAAGGGCATCGCCGCGGCGCGTTTCGATACGCAAGGAAAGGTACTGGCGACGTTCGGCGACGACGTCCCGACACGTCTCTGGAACGTCGCGAGTGGTGCGGAGCTGTGGAAGCTGCGCGCCGAAGCTGGTGGTGATGCCGGAGTTATCTTCGACCGGTCCGGCAAGACGCTGGTGATCGGCCAAACCGACGGCGAGTTGAGCTGGTGGGACCTCGCGGCACGCACGCCGCGTTTTTCCACGACGCTCGAGGGGCTGTACACGATCGCGATGCTCGCCGCGCGGGATTCACCCTACTTCGTGGTGATCAGCAACGACGAAGAGGCGCGTGTCTGGGAACTCGAGAGCGGCCGCCTGGTGCGGCGCATGCCGTACGCTCACGACCTGATGGGTCTTGCCGTCAGCAATGACGGCAAGCGCTTCGCGGTGCTCGCGGCCGACGACGAGAACCGCCTCATCGAGGTCCTGGATACGAGCCCGACCGACATTGCGGCTGCGGCGTGCGAGAACGTGGGACGCAATCTCACCCGCAACGAGTGGCGTCAGTACCTTCAAGACGAGCCGTATCGCCTGACGTGTCCTTCACTCCCCGAGGGGAGCGAGGACTCGGACGAGGAGCCCTGACGCACCCGAAAGTTCCAGCGCAAGAATCGGAGTGTGCGCGATGGGGCCGGCGCGAATAATCGTGCGCAAAGGAGATCACCGCACATGCTCACTCTCTATGACTACCTGCCTTCGCAGAACGGCTACAAGATCCGCCTGCTGCTGAACCAGCTCGAACGTGCGTATCGCACCGAGCTCGTGAGCATTTTCGAAGGGCATGGTCAGCGGCCGGAATACCTGGCCCTCAATCCGACGGGCGCGGTGCCCGCGATCAAGCTGGATGACGGGCGTGTGCTCGCCGAGTCGAACGCAATCCTGTTTTTCCTCGCCGACGGTTCGCGCTTCCTGCCCACGGACAGTTTCGCTCGCGCGAAGGTGTTGCAGTGGATGTCATTCGAGTCGGACTACGTCCAGTCCACCGCAGGTTCGCTGCGCTACTGGACTATGACCGGAAAGCTGCCGAATCGGCCGGCCGCGCTCATCGAGTCCAAGCGCGAAGGTGCGCTCAAGGCCTTCGCAGCGCTCGATCGCGAGCTCGCCGCGCGTCCCTTCATCATTGGCGAGGACTACACGATCGCCGACATTTCGCTGTTCGCGTATACGCACGTGGCGCGCGATGCCGACCTGGCGCTCGGCAATTACACGCACATCACGCGCTGGATCGAGCGCGTCCGGGCGCAGCCCCGCTTCACCGACAAGGTCTATCCGTACTCGATCGATCCGCATTCGTCGCGCGAGCTCCCCTGAGCCCGGCGCGGTGCCCCGCAGGAGTTACTTTCGCGGGCGTGGGAAGAGATCCTGCGGAACACCGCGCCAGTCTTTACTGCCGCTCGATGCGATCGCCGATATCGATGGTCACGTTGCCGGCGAGATCCTGCTCGACGTAATCGACCAGTGCATCGAGATCGACGGGGCCGACCACGCGGTTGGTGCCTTGCGTGAGCACGGCGAAATTGTCCCCGCCGGTCGCCATGAAGCTGTTCACGGTGACGCGATAGGTCGCGGCCGGGTCGAGCAGCGCTCCGCCCGGTCCGCCGACACGGATCTCCTGCACCTGCACGGATGAACCCGCCGGGCAGATCGGCGAGCCCGCCGGGTTGTAACCGGCGCACGGCAGCCAGCGATACCAGATTCCCGAGATCTTGAGGATGTGCGGGAAGGTCTGCGGCGCCGCCCATTGCTGATCGAGCAGCGTGTGGATCTGCGCGCCGGTGAGATCCATCGAGACCAGGTCGTTGCTGAAGGGCTGAATCGTAAACAGCTCGCCCCAGGTGACCGTGCCCGCATCGAGCCCGGTGACGCCGCGGATGCCGCCCGGGTTCATGAAGGCAAAGGCCGCGCTGGTGCGCACGCGCTGTGCGTCGGCAATGAGGTTACCCATTGGTGACTCGCCCGCCGCGTTCTCCGTCAGCGGGATCGCCACGGGCGCAGTGCCGACGACTCGATTCACGAGTGGCGCGACGATCTGCTGCGCCTGGAGCGTGAGTGCCGCGACTTCCGGGTCCGGCGTGAGTCCCGGGCCTTCGTCCGCCCAGGTGGTCACGATCGACGCCGTCTTCTGCACCACATCGCCGCTCTTGCGGCTGATGGTGAGATCGATGTCGTCATAGGCGGTGCTGGCCGAGAACGCCTGCACCACCAGGATCGGGTGACCGGCATCGTTCGGGATCAGCGCGTTGGTGAACCCGTGCGTGTGACCGGACACCACCAGGTCCACCTCGCTGTCGAGCTTGTGCACGATGTCGACGATCGGACCGGTGAGGCCGGTGATGTCGGGGTTGGTCGGACCCGTGTAGCTCGGGTTCTGCGAAATCCCCTGGTGAATGGTCACGATGATCGTGTGAATGCCCTGCTGGCGCAGCAGCTTCACGTACTTGTTGATCGAGGTGGCTTCGTCGAGGAAATCCACGCCAGCGACGCCCGTGGGCGTCACGATGGTCGGCGTCTCCTTGAGCACGGCGCCGATGATCGCGATCGCCTCGCCCTTGACGATTTTCACCGTGTACGGCGGGAGGATCGGCTGGCCATCGGACTTGCGCACCACGTTCGCATTCACATACGGAAAGCGCGCGCCTTTGTACGGCGATTCGAGGAACGGCCCCTTCGGGCTGTTACCGCCGCCGATCAGCCGCAGAAGTTCCGTCACGCCTTCGTCGAACTCGTGATTGCCGAGCGTGCCCACGAGGTTACAGCGCGGCTGCAGGTACGCCACCACCCACCAGGGCAGGGGCTTGCGCGGATCGAAGTTGTGGCAGCTGTCGTTGGCCAGCATGTTGAGGAACTGGATCGAAGGCTCGTCCTGCAACAGCGCCGAGGCCGGCGGTGATGCGCCCACCTGGTCGCCGGCATGCACGATGATTGCGCCATCCTGCGCCGCCGCTTGCGCGGTCTTGAGGTACGACGCGAGAACCGCTGCGCTGCCCACGGGCCGGACGCCGACACGTCGTCCGCTCTCGAGCTGACCGTGGAAATCGTTGAAGCCGAGGATCTTGATCTGGATCGTCGGATCGCGCATGCCCTTCTCGTTGCGCCAACCGACGCGCTCGCGAGCCTGCTCACGCAGCGCCATGTTGTCCTCACGGCTGTCGTGCTCGTCACTCTCGAGCGAGTGCGAGTTGAGTACCTGCGGGCTGGGTGGGGCGGCGAGGCCGAGTGAAGTCAACGAGAGTGAGGCGAGAGCGATCGCGAGAGTCCGGAAACGTGCGACCTGTGACATGGGCGTCCCTCCACGCTGGACTGAGTTGAGCCCGCGAGGCTAGGTCGCCTGCGTGACAGGCGCGTTTCACTCAGGTTGCGTGTTGATGCCGGTTGGGCTGAAAGGATCAGCGCGCGAGCCAGCCGCCATCGACCGGGATGATCGCGCCGTGCACGTAGTCGGAGGCGGCCGAGGCGAGGAACACGGCCGCACCGCCGAGATCGGCCGGGTCGCCCCAGCGGCCGGCGGGAATGCGCTTCAGAATGTCGGCATTGCGTTCAGCATCCGCACGCAGCGCGGTGGTGTTATTGGTGGCGAAGTAGCCGGGCGCGATCGCGTTCACGTTGATGCCGCGTGCCGCCCACTCATTGGCGAGAAGGCGCGTGATGCCCGCGACGCCGCTCTTGCTCGCCGTGTAGGACGCGACGCGGATCCCGCCCTGGAAGGACAGCATCGAGGCGATATTGATGATCTTGCCGCGCTTGGGCCCCACCAGCATGGCGCGGGCCGCGGCCTGCGACAGGAAGAAGGTGGTCTTGAGATTGAGGTCCATGACCGCGTCCCAGTCCGCCTCGGTGAATTCGAGCGCCTCGGCCCGTCGGATGATGCCGGCGTTGTTCACCAGGATGTCGACCCGGCCGAGCGTCGAGACGACTTCGCTGACGATGGCACGCGAATCCGGCTTCGCACCGAGATCGCAATCGATCGAGTGAATCCTGCGGCCGGCGGCGCGCACCTGCTTAGCCGTTTCATCGGGGCGCGAGCGGCCGACCACTGCAATGTCGGCACCGGCACGCGCGAGTGCGATCGCAATCGCCTGGCCGAGGCCGGTGTTGGCCCCGGTGACCATGGCGACGCGCCCGCTCAGATCGAACAGATCGGCCATCGCGGCTCCTTCAACGCAGGTCGATGGTGGGCACCTGGTCCATGTCCTTGTAGTCCTGGTTGTCGCCGGCCATGGCCCAGATAAAAGAGTAGCTGGAAGTCCCGGCGCCGGAGTGGATCGACCACGGCGGCGAAATCGCCGCCTGCTCGTTCGCCATCAGGAGGTGGCGCGTCTCGTGCGGCTGGCCCATGAAGTGGAACACGCGATCCGCCGGCTTGAGATCGAAATAGAAATAGATCTCCGAGCGCCGATCGTGCAGGTGGCACGGCATCGTGTTCCACACGCTCCCCCTCTTGAGCGAGGTGAGCCCGAGCAGGAGTTGCGAGGACTTGCAGATGTCGGGGTTCACGTACTGGTAGATGGTGCGCTCGTTGGAGGTCTCGGGCGATCCCATCGGCATGGGCTTCGCTTCGGACACCGGGATGCGGACGGTCGGATGACGCGCATGCGAAGGCGAGCAGGCGAGATAGAACTTGGCGGGATTCGCGGCATCCGTGGATTCGAACACCACCTCCGCGCTGCCGGCGCCAATGTAGAGGCCGTCACGCGGTTCGAGCTGGTACTTCGCGCCGTCGATCGTGACCCGGCCGGCGCCGCCGATGTTGATGACGCCCATTTCGCGCCGCGCGAGGAAGGGATTCGCACCGACTTCCTTGAGCGTCTCGAGCCTCAGGCCCTCCTTCAGAGGCTGCGCGCCGCCGATGATGAAGCGCTCGACGTGGCTGTAGGTGAGGCAGATATCCCCCGGCGCGAAGATCTCGCTGGCGAGATACGCGTCGCGCAGTCGTTGAGTATCGAGAGACTTGATCATCTCGGGGTGGGTGGCCTGCAGCACTTTGATCCGCATGTTGGTGCTCCGTCGGAAATTCCGCGGCCTCAGCCGGCCGCGGGTTGATCGAGCTTGTAAGCGCGCTTCGGCAAGTGGTAAGCGAGGTCCTGGGCCACCTGGTGCGCATCGTCTTCCGTGAGCCGATGTTCGCACACCAGCCGCGCAAGGAATGCGCAGTCGACGCGGCGCGCGGCATCGTGACGCGCCGGGATCGAGAGGAACGCACGCGTGTCGTCGTTGAAGCCCACCGTGTTGTAGAAGCCAGCGGTCTCCGTGGTCAGCTCGCGAAAGCGGCGCATGCCCTCGGGGCTGTCGTGGAACCACCAGGCGGGACCGAGTTTCAGCACCGGATAGTGCCCGGCGAGCGGCGCGAGCTCGCGGCTGTAGGCGCTTTCGTCGAGCGTGAACACGATGAGCGAGAGCCGCGGATCGTTGCCGAAGCGATCCAGCAGGGGTTTCAGCGCACGCACGTAGTCGGTGGGTTGCGGAATATCGGCGCCGCGGTCGCGTCCGTAGTGCTCGTGCAGCCAGCGGTTGTGATTGCGGAACGAGCCCGGATGAATCTGCATCACCAGGCCGTCGTCGAGACTCATGCGCGCCATCTCGGTGAGCATCTGCGCGCGGAAGAGCTCCGCGTCCGTGGAGTTGACCTCGCCCTGCACGATGCGCGCGAACAACCGCTCGGCCTCTGTCGCAGAAAGATCCGCGGTCGCGGCTGTGGGATGGCCGTGATCGGTGGAAGTCGCCCCGACGCTCGCGAACACCGCACGCTGCTTGCGGTGCGCGGCGAGATAGCCGCGCCAGCTGAAGACGTCCTCGCCGGTGAGATCAGCGAACTTCGGCAGCGCCGACCGGAAGACCTCGTGTTCCGCATCGATGACGGGATCGGGGCGATAGGCCGTGATCACACGTCCGCGCCAGCCGCTCGCGAGCAACGCCCGGTGATGCTCGAGCGTGTCGACCGGCGACTCGGTGGTGGCGATCACTTCGATGTTGAAGCGCTCGAAGAGCGCGCGCGGACGAAACTCGGGCTTGGCGAGTTGCGCGGCGATCGCATCGAAATAATGGTCGGCGCTCTCCGCGTTGAGCCGCACGTCGATGCCGAACACCTTCGCGAACACGTACTCGAGCCACATGGCGGACGGCGTGCCGGCGAACAGGTGGTAGTGGCTCGCGAACAATCGCCACGCGGCGCGCGGCTCGGCCGCTGAAGGCCCGCGTCGCGAGGCGACACCGAGCTCATCGAGCGAAATCCCCTGGCTGTAGAGCATGCGGTAGAGATAGTGGTCGGGCGCGAGCAGGAGCTCGGTCGCATTCGAGAACGGCTCGTTGCGCGCGAACCAGGCGGGATCCGTGTGTCCGTGCGGACTGATGATCGGCAGGTCCCGCACGGACTGGTACAGCGCTCGCGCCACCTGGCGGGTCGCGGGATCGACCGGGAACAGTCGGTCCTCGTGCACGGTGAGGTGACCTGTCATCGCGGATCGCAGCGGTGTGGGGCGTCTCGATACGCTCATCGTTGATTCGGCCCCGGCGACGTCATGCCGGGCCCTTATGGTAACCGGTGTCATTATAGCCACGCCGTCCGGCAAAAGTCGCGCGCGGCCGCGCGCTCAGCTCGCTGGTTTCGCTGAGGAGCCGCGCAGCACCAGGTGCGGGAAGACGGTCGATTCCGCGCCGGCGGGACTGTCGTGGCGATGCACCTTGGCGATGAGCTTGTCGGCGGCGATCCGCCCCATGTCGCGGATCGGCAGCCGGATCGTGGTGAGCGAGGGCCACAGGCGCGAGGCGATCGGCGTGTCGTCGAACCCGACCACGGACAGGTCGTTGGGAATGTTGAGGCCGCGCAGGTGCGCCGCCTTGTAGAGTCCCGCCGCCATTTCATCATTGCCCGCGAAGATCGCCGTCGGCCGCGGCACCCGCGACAACAAGGTCTCGCCCGCCGCGACACCGGAGTCGAACGTGTAGGCGCCCTCCACGATGTATTCCGGCGGCAGCGTGAGCCCGCGAGCCGCGAGCCCGGCCGTGAACCCGGCGAAGCGTTCCTGGGCGGAGCGAAAGCCGGTCGGTCCGGCGATCATCGCGATGCGCTTGTGCCCGAGCTGCGCGAGGTGCTCGGCCACCTGCTTGCACGCATCGCGGTCCATCGACAACACGATATTCGCCGGTTCATCCAGCGGCACGGACAGCAGGCGCATGTAGCGGCAATCGACTTCCTTCAGCATGCGGATCAGCGCCGCATCCTCCGAGATCGGCGGCACCAGGATCACGCCGTCGAGCTTCTGGCGCGTCACGAAATGGCGCACGTCGGCGACGAAGGACTCGCTGGTGCGATCGCAGGGATGGACGACCAGCTCGAACCCGGAGCGGCGGATCGGTCCGAGCGCCCCTTCCTGGATGTTCACGATGAAGGTCGCGTTCGGGTTGTCGTACACGAGGCCCATCAGGAACGAGCGACGGAACGCGAGGCCGCGCGCCTGCGGATCCGGTGTGTACGCGACCTTCTCCATGATCTCGCTGATCCTGAGGCGCGTCTCTTCGCGCACGAACGGCGACTGGTTGATGACCCGCGAAACGGTCTTCTTGGAAACGTTGGCGAGGCGCGCGATGTCGTTGATCGTGTGCTTGTGATTCTTCGGCTTGTGCGCGGGCGCGCGTGCGCTGTCCGATGCAGTGCGGGCCGGTAAGCTGCTCGAGGTCTTGGCCGGTGTCCGGCCGCGCGTCTTCTTGGCCATCGTTCTTGTAGTCATGAATACCTGCTCAGAATAACCCGCCCGGAAGCCACTTGTGGCGGCCGGAAGGGCAAGCCGCATGGCTTGTATGACACCGGTTACCATACCAGCTAACATGGGCTCCGTCCCAATCTTTTGTACCCTGTCCGCGATGCCGAACCCATCCCGCAGCAGTCCGCCCGCCCTCTGGCGCATCGATGCGCGCGACGACGTCGCGGTGGCCCTGCAGTCGATCGCGGCCGGCGAGACGCTGCGCGTCGGTGACGAGGTGATCACGGCCGCTGAAGACATCCCGGCGGGACACAAGGTGGCGCTGCGCGCCATCGGGAGCGGCGTGCAGGTGCACAAGTACGGCTGGCCGATCGGACTCGCGACGCAGCCCATCGCCGCGGGCGCACTGGTGCACACGCACAATCTCGCGACGCGACTGGCGGGCGTCGAGTCCTACGACCTCGGCACGCGCCCAGCCGCTCCTCAACCACGCAGCGCAGTCCGTGCCACGTTCCAGGGCTACCGCCGCGCTGACGGGCGTGTCGGCACGCGTAACGAGATCTGGATTCTGCCCACCGTCGGCTGTGTCAATCGCACGGCCGAACGCATCGCACGCCTCGGCTCGCAGCGCTTCGGGCTGCGCGTCGATGGCATTCACGCATTCACACACCAGTTCGGCTGCTCGCAGCTCGGCGATGATCTCAAGCGCACCCGCGGACTCCTCGCAGCGCTCGCACGCCATCCAAATGCCGGAGGCGTCTTGATCCTCGGTCTCGGGTGCGAATCGAATCAGCTTGCGGCGCTGCTCGGCGAGCTGTCCTCCGCGGAGCAGCAGCGCATCCGCGCCTTCGCAGCGCAAGCGGCCGAAGATGAGACCGAGCAGGGACTCGAAGTGCTGGAGGAACTCGTCGAGCTTGTGGCGACGGAGCAGCGCACGCCCTGCGAGCTCGACAAGCTCACGATCGGGCTCAAGTGCGGGGGCTCGGACGGCTTGAGCGGCATCACGGCCAACCCGCTCGTCGGCCGCATCGCCGATCGCGTCACGGGCGCGGGCGGCGCCGCGGTGCTCACTGAGATTCCGGAAGTCTTCGGCGCGGAGCCGCTGTTGCTCGAGCGCACTGCCGACGGGAACGTGGCGCGTGATGTCGTGACGCTGGTGAACGACTTCAAGCGCTACTTTCTCGATCACCACCAGCCCGTGCATGAGAACCCCTCGCCGGGAAACATCGCGGGCGGGATCACGACACTTGAAGAGAAGTCGCTCGGCGCCGTGCAGAAAGGGGGTCGCGCGATCCTGACGCGCGTGCTGCGCTATGGCGCGAGCGTCGACGGCCCCGGGCTCGCGCTGCTCGAAGCGCCGGGGAACGACGCCATCTCCTCCACCGCGCTGGTCGGGGCCGGCGCGACCGTCCTGCTCTTCACGACGGGACGCGGTACCCCGCTCGGTTTCCCCGCGCCGACGCTCAAGATCAGCTCGAACTCCGCGCTCGCCGCAAAGAAGCCGCACTGGATCGACTTCGATGCGGGGCGGGTCCTCACCGGGCTCGACATGGAGGCCGCCGCCGACGAACTGATGGGCCTGGTCCTCGCCACCGCCTCCGGACAGGCCGCGCGCAATGAAACCAATGGCGAGCGCGAGATCGCCATCTGGAAGGGCGGAGTCACGCTGTGACTGCGCGAGCCGTGTGAGCTCGTTTCTGTCGCCGGGCGAGCTGCCGCGCCTGCCGAGCGCCGTCCGGATCCCGGAATACGATCGCGCCGCGGTGAGCACCGGCATCGTGCATTTCGGGCCGGGTGCCTTTCATCGCGTGCACCAGGCGAACTACATCGACGACCTCCTGCGTACCGATCCACGCTGGGGTATCTGCGCGGTTTCACTGCACAGTCCCGGCGTGCGCGATGCGCTCGCGCCGCAGGACGGGCTGTATACGACGGCGGTCCTGGACGTCGAATGCGATTACCGGATCATCGGCGCGCTGCGCGAGCTGTTGGTCGCGCCGGAAAATCCAGCGGCCGTGCTCGAGCGGCTGGTGGCGCCGCAGACGCGGATGGTGAGCGCCACGGTGACTGAAAAAGGCTACTGCCTGGGCGTCGGCGGCCTGCTCGATTTCGAACATGCGGAAATCCGCCACGACCTGAAAACACCGGAAGCGCCCACGACGCTCATCGGCTATCTAGCCGAGGCGCTGCGGCTGCGTCGCGACGCCGGTCACACGCCGTTCGTGGTGGTGAGCTGCGACAACCTGGTGGACAACGGCGCGCGTCTGCATCGCGCGGTTGCGCAATACGCGCGCCATTTCGATCGCGCGCTCGCGGACTGGATCGAGGCCGAGGTGCCTTTTCCGCGCACGATGGTCGACAGCATCACGCCCGCGACCAACGACGCGCTGCGCGAGCGCGTGACCAGGGCCCTGGGCATCGGCGACCGCTGGCCGGTGCAGCGCGAGAACTTCGTGCAGTGGGTCATCGAGCGCGACGAACGCGCCGACCTCTCGGCGTTGCAGTCCGCAGGCGTGACGCTGACCGATGACGTCGCGCTCTACGATCGCGCCAAGCTGCGCCTGCTCAACGGTGCGCACTCGACATTGGCCTACGTCGGCTCGCTCGCAGGTCTCGAGACCGTGTCGCAGGCCATGGACAATGCCGAACTGGCCACCTTCGCGCGCCGGCTCATGACCGAAGACATCCTGCCGAGCGTGGTGGCGCCGCAAGGACTCGACCTGCGCCACTACATCGACACGATTCTCGCTCGCTTCCGCAATCCCGAGATCCGCCATCCCCTGGCGCAGATCTGCTGGGACGGTTCGCAGAAACTGCCGTTTCGCCTCTTCGGCACGATCGCGGACAGCATGGCAGCGGGACGGCCGATCGATCGGCTGTGCGTTCCGGTCGCGGCGTGGATGCACTTCGTGCGCACGCGCGCGCAGAGCTCGCAGCGCGTCGTCGATCCGCTCACCGAGCAGCTGTTCGATATCGGGCTTGCGTGTCGCAACAGTGCGGCGAGCGATGTGCCGCGATTTCTCGCAATGAGCACGGTGTTTCCCGAGGAGCTGCGCAGCGCGCGCCGCTTCGTCATCGCCCTGAACCGTGCCTACGATCGGTTGGGGATGGCGAGCAACGTGCTCGGCGTGTTGCGCTAGGGAAGCTCTGTGCAGCTTCCCTAGGTCTTGCCGCTCGCCAGGGAAGCGGCACTGCGATCGACGTCCTGTTCCCAGTTGGCGAGCAGCGCCTTGAGCTTCGTCACCAGCTCCGGATGCTGCGCGGATAGATCGTTGCGCTCGGCGGGGTCGGCCTTGAGGTCGAAGAGGAAATACTGGCCGCTGTCGATGAGCAGCTTCCACTGTCCCGCACGCACCGCCTTCTGTTGTCGATCGGGGCGAGCGAGGCGCCAGAACAGCTGTCGCTCGGTGCCAGTCGCGTCACCCGCGAGGACCGGGATCAGGTCGATGCCATCGGGTCGATAGCCGTCGGGAAAGGTCGCGCCGCTCGCGGCGAGAACCGATGCGTTCAAGTCCATCGTGATGGCGGGCTGCTCCGACACCTTGCCGGCCGGGAGCCGCGCGGGCCAGCGCAGGATCAGCGGTACGCGGATGCCGCCTTCCCAGAGCGAGTTCTTGCGGTGAAAGAACGGCGCGTTGCGCGACAGCCATTCGCCGCCGTTGTCGCTGGTGAAGATGACCAGCGTGTTGGCCGCGAGGCCATGGCGGTCGAGCGCCGCGAGAATGTTCCCGATGCCGGCATCCGCACGCTCGACCATGCGCACGTAGTCGGCGCGCGTGGCGGGAGATTTGTCATCCGGCATCTGCCAGATGCGCCGGTCGTCCTGGAGTTCCGGGTGCGGCACTTGCCGTCGCGGGTCGTTCGGGGCGAGGTCGGGCGCTTCGAAGGGCCAGTGCGGTGCGTTGTAGGCGACTTCGAGGAAGAAAGGCCTGGCGGCATGACGCTCGATGAAGTCGACGGCGCGCTGCGAGAACTCATCGGTCAGGTAACGGGCGCTCGTCGTGGGCGTGGTGTTCTCGTACAGATCCGGCGTTCCACTCCCGCGCCTGTGCGAGTAGAAATCGAGCGCGGCGCCGCGAAATCCGAAGAACTCGGTGAAACCTTGTGCATTCGGGGCGAACTCCGTCTTGTACCCGAGATGCCACTTGCCCACCAACCCAGTCACGTACCCTGCCCGGTCGAGCAGCGCCGGCAGCGAAGTTCCCGTCACCGGCAGGCCGCGCTCACGATCCTCGGGCAGGTCGGCGAGCACCCATTCGATGCCGCTGCGCTGCTGATAGCGCCCGCTGATGAGCGCCGCGCGCGTCGGCGAGCACACGGGACCGTTCGCGTACGCATCGGTGAGCCGCACGCCTTCGCGCGCCAGACGGTCGAGGTTCGGCGTCTTCATGTCGGTAGCGCCGTAGCTCGGGATATCGCCGTAGCCGAGGTCGTCCATCAGGATGAGGACGACGTTCGGCCGGGACGGCGAATCGGCAGCGTTCGCCTCGAGCGCCGGGCAGGTGAGGCAAGCCACGAGTGCGGTAGCGGCGGCAAGCGCAGGGCGCATCAGGCGATCTCCAGGTTGCTTCGTGTGTTGTGGGTGGATGAGAAGCGGTGTCTCGCGGAGCGTCAGGAGCCGCCAAGCTGCTGGATCAGCTGCTGAACCTCGGGATCTCCCGGGAAGAGCTTGCCGAGCTCCTGGGCCCAGCGCCGCGCGGCTGCGGTATCGCCCTTCTCCAGGCTGTATTGGAACAAAGCTGTCACCAGCTCGCGGCTCGCCGGATGCTGCTTCTGTGCGGCGGTGAGGATCCGGATCGCGCCGGGCAAGTCGCCCGATTCGTGAGTGGCAATCGCATACACGTAGGCGTAACGCTCGGCGTCGGGCTGCAACTCGGTCGCCAATGCCAGCTCCTTCATCGCTTCGGGGAGCCGGCGCTGACGCACGAGCGCCAGGCCGAGCGCATGGTGCAGCTCCGCGACGCGCGGCTGCACCTTGATCCCTTCACGCAGGCTCGCTTCCGCCTGCGCTTCCTGGCCCTGCACGCGATAGAGGTCCGCCATGTTCACGTAGGCGGGAATGAACGAGGGCTCGAGCTCGATTGCGGTCGAGAAAGCCTTTTGCGCCGCCGCGACGTTGCCGAGCCGTCCCTCCAGCGTGCCGATGTTGACCTGCGATTCCGCGCGGTCGGCATTTGCGAGATTGATCCGGCGATGTTCGGCGACCACTGAATCGAACGATTGCTGGTCCGTCGGGGTCAGTTGCCCACGTGCGTCCAGCAAATCATCGAGGGCCTGCAGGCGCACGGTGCGGACCGGATCGCGCAGCAACGGCGCGACCACGGCAATGCGGCTGGCGGGATCGAATCCCACCGCGCTCTCGGTCGCGGCCCGTCGCACGAGCGCATCCGAATCGCGCAGCCCGCTTTGGATCACACCGGCCGTCTGTGCGCTCAGGTAGGACGCCATCAGGCTCAAGGCGCTCGCGCGCACGATCGCGGGTTGTCCCCCATCCTCTGCAGTGAGCCGCAGCAGACCGGCCGCGTCGGGCCCCGAGCTGCGCCCGGCGTGGATCGCCTGCGCGTAATGGGGCGAGTGCTGCCGGCCATTGGGGAACCACTTCGCCACCACATCCGTGGCCCACTGCGCATCGTTCTTCGTGTGGCACGCAGCGCAGGCGTTCGGCGTGCCGAGGCTCACGCTGAGATCGGGCCGCGGCACGCGGAAGCTGTGGTCGCGCCGTCCGTCGATCACCATGTAGGTGTGCTCGGCCATGTGGCACGACACGCACTGCGCGCCGGCGCTGCCGGCCGGATGGTGATGATGCTCCGGCGTATCGAAATGCGTCGCCTGGTGACATTGCGCGCACAGCGCATTGCCGGCCCCGCGCAGTTGTGAGCTGTGAGGCTCGTGGCAATCCGAGCAGGTCACGCCCGCCGCGTACATGCGGCTCTGCAGGAACGAGCCGTACTCGTAGACTTCATCGTGCATCTGCCCGTCGGCGTAATAGAGCCCTTCATCGAGGAGTGCGACGCGGTGGGTCTGCGCGAGCAGTTCGCCGTACTGGTAGTCGGGCCAGAGCTGTGCGCGGCGGGAGTGACAGCGCGCGCAGGTCTCCACCTCGGTGTGCGCCAGGAGCGGCGCCTTGCGCCTCGCGATGGGATTGCCGTCCTCAAACGCCCAGCCCGCACTCGCGTGATCCGCGAGCCGAAACACCAGTCCGTAACCAGGCTCGCTCTGCTTCGCCCCGTTCTGCGCCCACGTGATATGGCGCGATCCGGGCCCATGGCACGCCTCGCACGCGACGTTCACATCACTCCATGACGTGTCGAAGCGCCGCGTATCGGCGTGATAGTTCTTCTGCAGGTTGGTCGAGTGGCATTCCGCGCATTGGTGATTCCAGTTCTGCGCCGGGTGCGTCCAGTGCAGCACATCGCGATGATCGATCTTCTCGTGCGGATAAAGATCGAACCAACGCTGCCCGCCCTGCTCTTTCGGGCGCGTATCCCAGGCGATGCCGAGCGCCTGCAGCCGGCCGTCCGGAAACGGGATGAGATATTGCTGTAGCGGATCGACGCCGAAGGTGTAGGTGATCTGGAACTCGGCGAGCTTGCCGTCCGGGCCGTCGGTGCGAACGAAGTAGTGGCCGTCACGCGTGTAGAACTCGGACTTCACGCCATCCTTCACGAAGGTCGCGTGCGCGAAGTTGCCGAGCATGGTGCTCGCGCTGGCGGGCTGCATCGCCAGGGCGTGATGCGAGCGTTGCCAGAGCGCCGTCTCCTTTTCATGGCAGCTCGCGCACCGAGTGGCGCCAACGAATGTCGCGGCGGGCTGCGGCTGCGGGGCGCCCGGCGCGGGGCCGGTGGCCTGCGGACCGCGCTCACAGCCGGCGAGGGCCGTCAGCGACAGGACGGCGGCCAGCGCACGCTTCACGGTGGACAGGGAGTCTTGGCGTGTACGCGCTCGGTCGAGGCGGGATATTTCTGCAAGAGCTGAGCGGCTCGCGGCGGTCGTGGCGTGAGCTCACCGCCACAGTTGGGACACGCGCCGTGCAAGCGCGTCTCGGCGCACTCACGGCAGAACGTGCACTCGAACGAGCAGATCAGCGCCTCGTGAGAGCCGGGTGGCAGATCGCGATCGCAGCACTCGCAGTTCGGTCTGAGTTGCAGCATCTCTTCGCTCCTCGCGCCGTCGGATCGATCAGACCGTGGCCACGCGCCACAGGTCTTCGCCCGAGTACTTGATCCGCATGCACTTGCCGTTGACAGTCTCGCCAAAGTGCACCCACTCAGGGTTGTGCTCCTCATCGCGCAGGTAGAAGCGCTCGCCACTTGCTTCAAGCGGTATCACACCGTTGAGCAGCAGGCGTCCCTTGCGCAGCACGACGTGCAGGCTCTGCACCCACGGATTTTCGTTGCGGTAGTGCCCAACATAGCTGTCCCACTCCTTCGGGTAGCTGAACTGCGTGGGTCCCTGGTAGGCGCTATTGGTATACCAGTCCGGGCCCCAGCCCGCTTCCACCACCGCGCTCTTCGGATCTTTCACATCCTTGCGGCTGAACACCAGCATGAAGCGCTGGAAGTCCGGGTGGCGCACGACGAAAAGTTCCGGTTCGGCGCTGCGTTCGATGGGAACACGCGCCCCGCCGTATACCAGGAAGAGCTGCGCCTTGTCGGCAACGACATCGAGCTTGCCGCCGGACGGACTGCTGTAGACGCCCGCGTAGTCCTTCGCGTTATCGATGCGCGTCGGCGGATCCGCGGCGGGCAGCGCGGGGAGTGTCTTGCGTTCGCGCTCGGCGCGCATCAGGCGGATCGCGTACTGCACCACCGGGTTCGGCCGATAACCCTGCTGCGCATTGATCGAAGCGAAAGCGCCGAGACCCGACTCGATGTCCACCATCAGCGCGGACATGAAGGAAACCATGCCGCCGGTATGACGCAGGCGCGTGTGACCGTCGAGCTTGTCGATCGCGATGCCGTAGCCGTAGGAGGCGTCCGGACCGAAAGCCTTCGACTGCACGTGAGGATGCGAGAAGAGGTCGAAGCTTTCCTGCGAAACGAGACGTCCTTTCGGCGCAGCGCCACCACTCGCCAGCATCTGCAGGTACAGACCCATGTCGCGCGCCGTGGCTGCAACGCTTCCGTCCGCCTCGCCGAGGATGATCGCCGGCGCTTCGCTCAGGCGGCCGTGGCGCGGGTATGGGCGGTCGGTCTGGAACACCCAGTAGTTGCGTGCGACGCGCTCGCGGATGTCGAGCGTGATGGCGGGCTCGCTCTGCGCCATGCCGAGCGGTTCGAAAATCCGGCGCCTGATCACCTCGGGCGCCTCGCGGCTGTCGAGCGTCCACGCGAGAAAGCCCAGTGCCGCGAATGCCATGTTGTTGTAGTGAAAGTTCTCGCCGGGCGCGTAGGCCGCCAGGTGCCGGTACGCCGGGTCCGAAGGAAACACCGGCAGCTGCTCGCCGGCGAGTCCCGAGGTATGTGTGAGCAAGTGATGTGTCGTGATCGGCGCGAAGCTGGAATCGATGCGAAACCAGGGCAAGTACTCGACCACCGGCCGGTGCAGGTCGAGCTTGCCCTCGTCCCGCAGCTGCATGAGGCACAGCGCGATGAACGACTTGCTGATCGAGCCGATATGAAAGAGTTCATCGGCCTTCAGCTCGCGCTGCCGGTCGAGATCGCCGAGGCCGTAGGTCGCGACCCGCTGCACGCCGTCGCGGTCGGCGAGCACCAGCGTCATGCCGGGTGAATTCATGTCGCGCATGTACTGCTCGACGAACTGGTCGATGCGTCCGAAGGTCTCGGGGTACTTGTCGCTGCCGACCTGCGCGGCGTCAGCAACGCGGAATCGAGCCAAGGCTCCAAACGCTGCGCCGGTCACACCGGCCTGCAGCACTTCTCTGCGATTGACGGGCATTCGTGGGAGTCCTACCTGACTTCGAATACGGCTTCGACTTCGACGGCCACATCGTAGGGCAAGCCACTCACCCCGACGGCCATGCGCGCGTGGCGGCCCGCCTCGCCGAACACCTTTACGAACAGATCGGAGGCGCCATTCATCACCTGCGAATGCTCGGTGAAGTCCGCAACACTGTTGACGTAGCCCGCGACCCGCACACAGCGCGCGATACGATCGAGATCGCGGTCGAGCGCGGCGCGCGCGTGCGCGATCAGGTTGAGCGCGCAAAGCCTTGCCGCCTGCTGCCCTTCTTCGACGCGGAACTCGCGGCCGAGCTTGCCGATGAAGCGCCGCTCGCCGTTCCACTGCGAGAGCTGCCCGGTGATGAAGAGCAGGTTCCCGGTGCGCACGAACGGCACATAGTTCGCGCCCGGCTTGCTCGGCTCGGGGAGCTCGATGCCGAGATCCTGCAGGCGCTGATCGATACGGCCGCCCATGTTATTTGCCGGGCGCAGGAGGCGTCGCGGGCGGTGCGGCCTTGGTGTCCTGCTTGAGGGCTTCCAGCTTCTTGCTGTCCACGTACTTCTCGAGACCCGACATCGCCTTGGTCACCTCGGGGCTCGAAAAAAGCTCGCCCGCAGCCACCTGGCCGAGCACCTGGAAGCTCATCTGGATGGTCGCCGCGCCCTCGTAGGTCACGGCCTTCTGCGCGCGCTCGCGACAGGTCTCGGTGAGCAGCTTCATGATCAGGTTGCCGGTCGCGGCGTTGGCCTTGTCGAGATCTTCGGGCGACACCGCGGCGATGGATGCCACCGCGGGATGCGCCGAAGCGGCGGCGAACATCCAGCGCACCAGCGCCGCGCGATCGTCCATGGTCGTCGAATCGACGAGGCACCGCGCCAGGTCGTCGCCGAACGGCCCGGCGTGCGCCGCCGGGGACAACAACGCCATCAGCGCCAGGACTGGAATGGTTCTGTTCTTCTTCACGTGACCTCCACTGAATACGTGTCGCAGGCGTCGTTACACCCCGAGTTGCACGTCGCGCAATTCAGCGACATGCCTCGCTGCTGCGCCGCTAGTCGGGCACGCCATCGAAAAAATCGACGACGCCGGTCCGCAGACAGTATTCGGCACCGACGATCAACAGGCCGTCGCGCTCGATGTGACGCTCGAGCATCGCGGAGCCGTGGCGCAGGTTGCTGGCCGCTACGCGAATGTTCGCGCGCACCGCGTGCGCGACCAGTTTATCGGGTTGCGTGTTGAGGGATGTCGTCAGGAGCGGCTCTATCGCGGGCTGAATGCGGTCGACCAGGGCGCGCAGGCCAGGCGAGCGACGCGAACCGGGTTGACTCAGTTCCTCGATCGTCGCAGTGATCGCGCCGCACTCGGTATGCCCCAGCACCACCACGAGCCGTGTACCAAAACGTGACACAGCGAACTCGACGCTACCGACCTGTGACGGGGCCACGATGTTGCCGGCGACGCGGATGACGAACAAATCGCCGAATCCCTGCCGGAACACAAGTTCGGCGGGTACGCGCGAGTCTGAACATCCCAGGATCACCGCGAATGGCTCCTGGCCCTGGACCAGCTCCCGGCGCCGGCTCTCGCTGAGGCCGATGCCGGTGTCTTCCATGGCAGCGACAAAGCGCTGGTTCCCTTCTCGCAGGCGTTGCAGGGCTTCGGGACCGGAAATCATCCAGGCACTGCCTCCGCGGCAGGACGACGGGTGAGCAGCGTACCGTCAGAGCGCTCGAAGGGAAATCCTTTGTTTGGCCCGGTCGAGCAAGCCGTCGGCGATGACCGGCCACTGATCGTGCGCCTTGCCGCCCTCGCCGAGGTCCGCGGCGGAAATGCCGGTCGTGGCGACGTCCTCGCTGTAGATGATCATCAGCTCCTGGCGTTTGCGCTCATCGAGCAGGTGCACGAGGCGCACAGACATCCAGGCCGCGGGCGGCTTGTAGCCCTTGGCGCGGACCAGTGCCTTGATGTGCTCGGTATCCGATCCGGGCCTGTCCTTTGCGTCACTCGGCGTGACCCAGGTGTCGACATAGAAATCCAGGCCGCCGATGCTCGTATGGCGCGGTGAATCGTATTCGTGATGCAGCTCCGGCCGCGTCGCGACGTAGCTCTCGAACTGGATCCAGTAGCGCCGCTGCACGTTCTTGTGCTGGTCGGCGTCCACGAAGGCGTGCAGCTCGCAATCCGCGACGTCGTAGAGCACCCAGCGATCGGCGCCGACGTAGCGCACGGACGCCGGCAGCTCGATGCGCACGTGCGGGTCGCGCGCGGAAGTGATCACGTTGCCTTCGACGACGCGCTCGGGATGGATGGCCGAAGGTTGCGTGTCGCCGCTGCTCGAGCCGGCGGCTATGAGAGCGACGACCACGCCAACTGCGCTGGCGGCTCTACGAAAAGCGAGCGTCTGCATAAACCCACGCCTCCTTCCCGGATGCGAGTGTCACCGCGATCCGCTTGTACTCCGGCGGCTCGTAGCGATCCGCCTTGGCGAGCTCGTCGTCCGTGATCTCGAACACCGTGCCTCTCACGCGACTTGCGTTTCTGCCGTTGAAGCGCACGATCAGGTGTTGTGCCTTGCCGCTCAGCGCAATGGTCTGCGGGTCCTGGATCGTGATCAACGTTTGCTCGAAGCCGACCAGCTCGTCGCCTTGTCCGCGCAGCACCCTGCCGAAGGCGGTGCGCTGGACCGCTTCGAGCTGGAGCGTGCCGTAAGAGAAAAGGAATGGCATTCGCTAGTCCCTTGTCGCTCTACCCAAACCAATTCTCGATGCTACGCACGATCACGAGAATGAGCATCAGGACAGACGGATAGAACGTCAACGCGAACCCCAACGCGCGCGACGGGGCGCCGCCGCGATAGCCGCGGAGGAACGACACGCGGCCCCACAAGAACAGGATCACGACAGCCGGGATGACTGCGAGCCACGACGCAGGCATCAGGATCGCCCATGCCACGTGCAGGAGCACCGCGAGGACCGTCTGCTCCAGGGTGTTTTGCAGGCTCGCCTGCAGGACGCGAGCGGTTTCGGTGGCGTTCGTCAGCCCGCCGCCATCGATATCCTCAGGCGTGAAAAATCGGTGCCGCGCGAGCAGCGCCACCGAGATGCCCAGCCACAACGCGAGCCAGGCATCCGCCTTCAACGCAAAGGCGATCCGATCGCCGACCGGCGCCTCGGCAGACAGCACCAGCGGGCCCTTGAGGATCACGACCACGATTGTGACGACCGTGATCGCGGCCCCGATGGCCATCCCCTTGAGCACACCACCCTGCTTGGCACTCAGGCTCATCGCCCCGACTCAGCGGTCGCGGCTTCGCTCACTACGGCATCGACTTCGGTCTCGACCAGCCAGTCCGCATCGATGAAGCGAGTGACCTGCATGATGGTGTTGACCGGGCGAATGTCGCGGAAGAACTCGCCGTGCACCTCTGCAACGGCCTTCCAGTCTTCAATGCGCGTCAGCAGGATTCGCGTGCGGATGACATCCTCGAGGCGAGCACCGAGCTGCTCGAGCGCCGCGCGCGAAATCTCGAAGCAGCGGCGCGCCTGCGCTCGCGCGTCACCTGTCGCGACGGTCTTTCCATCGGGGCCGAGCGGTGCCGTGCCCGCGACCGCAACGATGTTGCCGATGCGCACCGCGCGCGAGAGCCCGACTATGGGTTCGTATGGACTGCCGGTCGAGACGCTACGTCTTGCTGTCATGCAGGGTAGTCTCCGCCGCGTAGCTTACGCGGCCAGCGCCGCCGAACCTACTTCAGCAGCGCGGGCAACCAGAGCGAAATGATCGGGACGAAGGTGACGATGAAGAGCACCGCGAGCGCGGCCAGGTAGAACGGCCAGATCGTGCGCAACGTTTCGGTGACGCTGATCTTGCCGATCGCGGTGCCGACGAAGAGCACCGAGCCCACCGGCGGCGTGATCAGCCCGATGCCGCCCTTGAGGATGAGGATGACGCCGAAGTGCACCGGGTCGACGCCGATGGCCTTGGCGATCGGCAGGAAGATCGGCGTGCAGATGATGATGAGGGGCGCCAGGTCCATGAACGTGCCGAGGGCGAGCAGCGTCAGCACCATCACCAGCAAAATGAGATTCTTGTTCTGCGAGATGCCGGACAGGAACTCCACGGCAGCGGCGGGCACCTGCATGTACGCGAGCAGCCAGCCGAACGATGCGGCGGCGCCAATGATGAAAAGAATCAGCCCCGTGGTGCGGATTGCGCCACCGCAGGTCTCGAGAAAACTCTTCCACGTGAGGCTGCGATACACGAGGCCTGCGACCAGCACTGCGTAGATCACGGCGATCGAGGCGCTCTCGATCGCGGTGAAGATGCCGGCGCGGATGCCGATGAAGATGAGCGCGACCAGGAGCAGCCCCGGGAGTGCTGCTACGAAGCGACGCAGGACCTCCGCGAAGCCGGGGAACGGCTCGATCGCATAGCCACGCCGTCGCGCGATCAGCCAGCCGGTCATCATCAACACTGCGGTCAGGAGCAGCGCGGGCATGATGCCTGCGGCAAAGAGATCCGCGATCGAAATCGAACCGCCCGCCGCGGCGGAATACAGGATCAGGTTGTGCGACGGCGGCACCAGCAACGCCACCACTGCAGCCGAGATCGACACGTTCACGGCGAAATCGCGGTCAAAGCCGCGTTTCACCATCTGCGGAATCATGGTGCCGCCGATCGCCGAGACATCCGCGATGGCCGAGCCCGAAACCCCGCCGAAAAAGAGCGACGAGAGCACGCTCACCTGCCCGAGGCCACCGCGCAGGTGGCCGACGAGCGATGCGGCAAAGGCAATCAGCCGCTCGGAGATCCCGCCGCGCATCATCATCTCGCCGGCGAAGATGAAGAGCGGAATGGCGAGGAGCGAAGTGATGCTGGCGCCGGCAGCCGTCTGCTGCACGATGACGATCGCGGGCAGATCGAGGTACAGCACGGTCGCGAGCGAGGCGGTGATCAACGCGAAGGCGACCGGCACGCCCATCACCAGCAGGATCAGCAGCACGCCGAAGAGGATCGCGGTGCCCATCACTCGTGCGTCGTGCGCGACAGGGGTGAAGTGATCAGCCGCTCGATCGCGAACACGACGATGAGCGCGCCACCAACGCAGAACGGCAGGAAGACGATGCCCTGCGGGAGCGGCGCGCCCGCCATCGGCACACTCCAGCCGTCAACCAGCAGGCGCCCGCCCCAGATCGAGAGCATCAGGCCGACTGCCGCCGCGATCAGGCGCGCAATCGCGAGCAGGATGCGACGCACACCCGGCGGTGTGTGCTCGACGGCGATGAAAAAGCCGAAATGCGCATCGTTCCGCGTACCCACCGCGGCGCCGACCATCATCACCGTGCTCATGAGCAGGAGCGCCACCGGCTCGGTCCAGCTCGGCGAATCGTTGAGCACGTAGCGGGCGAAGACCTGCCAGCCCTCGACCACCGCCATGCCGACGAGCGAGGCGCCCGCGATCACGGTCGCAACCCGCGCCAGCATGGTCAGGGCGATGCTCACGGGGCTCGAGCGGCCTGGATTACCCGGATTCATCCCCTCCTCGCTCATGTGCGTGCGCCGTGGCTCGGTACCACTACGCCACCGCGCGGATGCCGCGGTACAGCTCGTCGAGCTCCGGATCCTGCAGATAGCGCTTCAGGAGCGGCGCCGTCGCCTCGTGAAAGGCCGCCCGGTCCACATCGTTGACGTGCACGCCGGCGGCGATGACCTTGGCCTTGGACGCCTCCTCGGCCCGGTCCCACAGCCCGCGCATGAACTCCACCGACTGCGTGGCCGCCGTGCGCACCAGCTCCTGGTCGGAGGCGGAGAGCGCGTCGAAGCGTCCCTTGCCCATCAGGAGGGCTTCGGGCGAATACGAATGCTCGGACTGCGACCAGTAGCGGGCGACTTCGAAATGGCGGCTGGTGTCGAAGGTGATCCAGTTGTTCTCGGCCCCATCGATCAGGTGCGTCTGCAGGGCCGAGTAGATTTCGCCGTAGGACAGCGGCGTCGGGTTGACGCCGAGCGCCCGGCCCATGGCGATGAAGATGTCCGACGGCGGCACGCGCAGCTTCAGGCCGTGCAGGTCGTGCGGTTCATTGACCGGGTGGCGCACGTTGTAGAAGCAGCGCGCGCCGGAGTCGTAGAAGGCGAGCCCGATGAGGCCGCGCGCCTCGAAGCGACGCAGGATTTCGCGGCCCACCGGGCCGTCGAGCGCGCGGCGCATGTGCGCGGTCG
>DATFRO010000096.1:0-15849 GCA_035263105.1 Steroidobacteraceae bacterium
CAGCCCAAGGACACCGACGTGCTGGCCCTGTTCCGCATCACGCCGCAGCCCGGCGTCGATGCCGACGAGGCGGCGGCGGCAGTCGCCGGCGAGTCGTCGACGGCCACCTGGACGGTGGTGTGGACCGACCGCCTGACCAACTGCGAGGTCTATCGCGCCAAGGCCTATCGCGTCGATCCCGTCCCCAATACGGGGCCCGGCACCAAGACCGAGCAGCAGTATTTCGCCTACATCGCCTACGACCTCGACCTGTTCGAGCCCGGCTCGATCGCGAACCTGACCGCGTCGATCATCGGCAATGTCTTTGGTTTTAAGGCAGTCAAGGCGCTGCGCTTAGAGGACATGCGCATCCCGCCGCATTACGTGAAGACCTTCCAGGGACCGGCGACCGGCATCGTCGTCGAGCGTGAGCGCCTCGACAAGTTCGGCCGCCCGATCCTCGGCGCGACCGTGAAGCCCAAGCTCGGCCTGTCCGGCCGCAATTACGGCCGCGTGGTCTATGAGGCGCTGAAGGGCGGGCTCGATTTCACCAAGGACGACGAGAACATCAACTCGCAGCCCTTCATGCACTGGCGCGACCGCTTCCTCTATTGCATGGAGGCCGTGAATCGCGCCCAGGCCGCCACCGGCGAGATCAAGGGCCACTACCTCAACGTAACCGCGGCCACGATGGAGGACATGTACGAGCGCGCGGAATTCGCCCGCGACCTCGGCTCGGTGATCGTGATGATCGACCTCGTCATCGGCTATACGGCGATCCAGTCGATGTCGAAGTGGGCGCGGCGCAATGACATGGTCCTGCACCTGCACCGCGCCGGGCACTCGACTTACACGCGCCAGAAGACGCACGGCGTCTCCTTCCGCGTGATCTCCAAGTGGATGCGCCTCGCGGGCGTCGACCACATTCACGCCGGCACGGTGGTCGGCAAGCTCGAAGGCGACCCGAATTCGGTGCAGGGCTTCTACAACGTGCTGCGCGAGCCGCACAACCCGGTCGACCTGCAGCGCGGCATCTTCTTCGAACAGGACTGGGCCGGCCTGCGCAACGTGATGCCCGTCGCCTCGGGTGGCATTCACGCGGGCCAGATGCACCAGCTCCTCACGTACCTCGGTGAAGATGTCGTGTTGCAGTTCGGCGGCGGCACGATCGGTCACCCGATGGGCATCGCCGCCGGCGCGGTCGCGAACCGTGTCGCGCTCGAGGCGATGGTGCTCGCGCGCAATGAAGGGCGCGACATCTGGAACGAAGGCCCGCAGATCCTGGCCAACGCCGCGCGCCAGTGCGAGCCGCTCAAGGCCGCGCTCGATACCTGGGGTGAGATCACCTTCAACTACACGAGCACCGACACCCCCGACTTCATTCCCACCCCGACCGCCGCGTGAGGAACCTGCGATGCGACTGACACAGGGTACGTTCTCCTTTCTTCCCGATCTCACCGACGAGCAGATCGCGGCGCAGGTCGAGTATTGCCTGCGCCAGGGCTGGGCTGTCGCCATCGAGTACACGGACGATCCACACCCGCGCAACACCTACTGGGAGATGTTCGGCATGCCGCTCTTCGACCTGAAGGACACCGTGCGCATCGTGGCCGAGATCGAGGAATGTCGCCGCACCTTTCCCAATCACTACGTCAAGGTGAACGCGTTCGACTCGACGCGCGGTATCGAATCGTTGCGCCTGTCCTTCATCGTCGGCCGCCCGGCGCGCGAGCCGGGGTTCGGCCTGGTGCGCGAAGAAGGCAAGGGCCGGCACATCCGCTACACGACGCGCTCGTATGCCACCGACGAGCCGGAAGGAGAACGGTACTGACAGCGACGACCGGCTGACAGCGACGACCTGAAGGGTCCTGGCGAAAGGAGACACGCCAAGCGGCGTGCGTGGATTGATAGCCATGAATACAGCGCTCGAGCACGTGCACGACGGGGGCATCGCCCTCGATGCCGAGTTGCGCGACTCGCACGTCATCGAAGTCCTCGACGGGCTCGAGCGCGACCTCGTCGGTCTTGCGCCGGTGAAGACTCGCATCCGCGATATCTCGGCACTGCTCCTCGTCGACCGATTGCGCACCCGCGCCGGCCTCACCACCGGCGCGCCCGCGTTGCACATGAGCTTCACCGGCAATCCCGGCACCGGCAAGACCACGGTCGCGTTGCGCATGGCCGAGATCCTTCACCGCCTCGGGTACCTGCGCAAAGGGCACCTCACCGCGGTGACGCGCGATGACCTCGTCGGTCAGTACATCGGTCACACCGCGCCCAAGACGCGTGAGGTGCTCAAGCGCGCGATGGGCGGCGTGCTCTTCATCGATGAGGCCTACTACCTGTACCGGCCCGAGAACGAGCGCGACTACGGCCAGGAGGCGATCGAGATCCTCCTCCAGGAAATGGAGAATCACCGTGACGATCTCGTCGTCATCCTGGCCGGCTACCAGGACCGCATGGAGCGCTTCTTCCGTTCCAATCCCGGCCTGTCCTCGCGCATCGCGCATCACATCGAGTTCCCGGACTACACGCCCGAGGAACTGCTCGCGATCGCCAGGCTGATGCTCGCTCAGCTGCAGTACCGGCTGAGCCCCGACGCGGAAGCGGCATTCCGGGAATACATCGACCGCCGGCGCGCGCGCCCGCATTTCGCCAACGCACGCTCGATGCGCAATGCCATCGACCGCGCACGCCTGCGCCAGGCGAGCCGTTTGCTGGCACAGGGCGGGCGCGTCTTCAAGGACGATCTCGAGACGCTCGAGGTCGCCGACATCCGCGCCAGCCGCGTCTTCGCCGAGGCACCCGCGGAGGCCTCATGACGCTCGCGACCAAGACACTGACCCAGTTCCTGATCGAGGAGCAGCGCCGCTTCAATGACGGGAGCGGGCGGCTCACCGCGCTCATCAACGACGTGCGACTGGCCTGCAAGCGCATCGCGAGCCTCATCGGCAAGGGGGAGCTCGCCGGGACACTCGGCCAGGCGGGCTCGACCAACGTGCAGGGCGAGTCGCAGATGAAGCTGGACCTCATGGCGAACGACATCTTCGTGCGCACCAACGAATGGGGTGGTCGCCTCGCGGGCATGCTGTCGGAAGAGATGGAGGTCCCCTATCCCGTTCCCGCGGCCTATCCGCGCGGCGACTACCTGCTGCTCTTCGACCCGCTCGACGGCTCGTCGAACATCGACGTGAACGTCGCCGTCGGCAGCATCTTCTCGGTGCTGCGGTGTCCACGGGGCTCCTGCGAGCCCGTGGAGGCCGACTTCCTGCAGCCGGGCACGCAACAGGTGTGCGCGGGCTACGCGATCTACGGGCCGGCGACCATGCTGGTGCTCACCACCGGCCGCGGCGTCAACGGTTTCACGCTCGACCGGGAGATCGGCGAGTTCATGCTGACGCACCCCACCCTGCGCATCGCCGAGAACACCTCGGAGTTCGCCATCAACGCCTCGAACTCGCGCTACTGGGAGCCGGCGGTGAAGCGCTACGTCAACGAATGCATCGCCGGCAAGAGCGGACCGCGCGGCCAGGACTTCAACATGCGCTGGATCGCCTCGCTCGTCGCCGAGGCGCATCGCATCCTGATGCGCGGCGGTGTCTTCATGTACCCGCGCGATCGCAAGGATCTCACCAAGCCGGGGCGGCTGCGCCTGCTGTACGAGGCGAATCCCATCGGGATGATCATCGAGCAGGCGGGCGGGCGCGCCAGCACCGGCTACGAGCCGATTCTCGGCGTCACGCCGGAGAGCCTGCACCAGCGCATCGGCTTCGTGTTCGGCGCCCGCTCCGAAGTCGAGCGCATCGAGCGCTATCATCGCGATCACAACGAGTTCGAGTACGAGGCGCCGCTGTTCGGCAATCGCAACCTGCTCAGAGACCCTGCCTGAAGGAAACTCAACGTGTCAGCCCGGCATCCCATCATCGCAGTCACCGGCTCTTCCGGAGCCGGCACGACTTCCGTCATGCGGACGTTCCAGCAGATCTTCCGCCGCGAGGAGATCAATGCCGCCTTCGTCGAAGGCGACAGCTTCCACCGCTACGATCGCGCCGAGATGAAGGAGAAGATGAAGGAGGCGCTCGAGCGCGGCGATCACCAGTTCAGCCACTTCGGCACCGAGGCGAATCTGTTCGAGGAGCTCGAAACGCTGTTTCGCACCTATGGCGAGGGCGGACGCGGACGACGCCGCAAGTACCTGCACGATGATGCGGAGGCGGCGCCCTTCGGTCAGAAGCCGGGAACCTTCACCGCGTGGGAGGAGCTGAGCGATCCGACCGACCTTCTCTTCTATGAGGGCTTGCATGGCGCGGTGGTGACGGGGAACGTGGACATCGCGCGCCACGTCGACCTCCTGGTCGGCGTCGTCCCGGTGATCAACCTCGAGTGGATCCAGAAACTGCACCGTGACAAGTCGACGCGCGGCTATTCCGCCGAGGCTGTGACCGACACGATCCTCAGGCGCATGCACGACTACGTGCACTACATCTGCCCGCAGTTCTCGCGCACGCACATCAATTTCCAGCGCGTGCCGGTCGTCGACACCTCGGATCCGTTCATCGCGCGCTTCATCCCGACGCCGGACGAATCCTTTCTCGTCATTCGCTTTTCCAACCCGCGCGGCATCGACTTCCCCTACCTCCTCTCGATGCTGCATGGCGCGTTCATGTCTCGGGCCAACACGATCGTGTGCCCGGGTGGCAAGATGGATCTCGCCATGCAGCTCATCTTTACGCCGATGATCTGGCGCTTGCTGGAGCGTCGCAGGGAAGCTCTCGCGCGCCAACCCCAGGTGAGACGGCATGAGTGGGCGACGACCTGAAGACGCGACGCACGCTGTGAGCGCGACCGACGCCGGGGCTGGAGCGATTCTCGAGGCGCTGATCTTCGACGTCGACGGCACGCTTGCGGACACCGAGGAGGTGCATCGACGCGCATTCAACCGCGCCTTCCGCATGCACGCGCTCGACTGGCACTGGAACGGCGAGCTGTACGGCGAGCTGCTCGGCGTCACGGGTGGCCGCGAGCGCATGCACCATTACATCGATCGACTGTCGCTCTCCGCACCGCAGCGGGAAACGCTGCGCGGCCATGTTCGGCAGATCCACGAGACCAAGACGCAGGTCTACACGGAGCTCATCGCGCTCGGCGCTGTGGCGCTGCGTTCCGGCATTCGCCGCCTGCTCATCGAAGCACGCGCGGCGGGCGTGCGACTCGCGATTGCCTCGACCACCACGCTCGCCAATGTCGAGTCCCTCCTCGGCGCGGTTCTCGGACCTTCGGCCCTGCGCTGGTTCGATGTCATCGTCACCGGCAATGCCGTGCGGCACAAGAAGCCCGCGCCGGATATCTACCAGCTGGCGCTGGCGGATCTCGGCCTCCCGCCGACGCAGGCGATCGCTTTCGAGGACTCGGCCATCGGTGTTGAGGCGGCCAAGGCCGCGGCGCTCTTCACCGTTGCGACGCCGAGCACGTGGACCCGGGCGCAGGATTTTTCCGCCGCGGACCTCGTGCTGCCCTCACTGGCGGACCCGGAACACCCGCTCGATCCCAGGGATCAGCTCCGCATCGGCGGACGCTGGCTCGGACTCGAGCAACTGACGAGGATCGCGCGGATGACCGTCCCGCAGATTGCGGAGGCGGCTCGTGCGCGCAGCTGCTGACTGGCCGCACGCTGCGGCGTTCGATCTCGATGGCACGCTTGTCGACACGGCTCCGGATCTTGGAGCGGCGGCGAACGCAATGTTGTCCCAGATGGGTGGCACACCGCTGGAAGAGCATCGCCTGCGCGGGCTGATCGGCGGCGGTATCACACCGCTCGTGACGCGCGCACTCGCCATGGGCCTCGATCTCGCGCCGGATACGGCGCAACTGGCGAGCGCGCTCGCCCTGTTCATGCGCAATTACGGCGAGCACCTGTTCGAGCGCAGCCGTGTGTATCCCGGCGTACTCGAAACACTCGGCAAGCTCGCCGCGGCCGGTGTACCCATGTGCTGTGTCACCAACAAGCTGAGCCAGTTTGCGCTGCCGGTGCTGGAGGCGGCCGGGCTCGACCGCATGCTTCGGTTCACGGTCTGTGCCGACACGCCGGCCGATCGCAAGCCGAGTCCCAATCTGCTGTTCCAGGCGTGCGCGCGCCTCGGCGTCGAACCCGCGGGCCTGCTCTACGTCGGCGACTCCGACGCCGATGTCCTCGCCGCCAGGGCCGCGGGTTGTCGTGTCGTCGCCGTGGGCTACGGCTACGGTGAGCGCAACTCGCTCGTGCGCGCGAGCCCGGAACGTATCGTCGGCGACTTCCGCGAAATCCTGGAGAACCATCATGACGCCTGAACCGCAGACCCAGACCCGCTCGCAGCCGCGCTACGCGGAGCGCGATGTGATCAATGTCCTGCGCGCCCTCGCGATGGACGCCGTGCAGAAAGCGAACTCGGGCCACCCCGGCATGCCGATGGGCATGGCGGAAATCGCCGAGGTGCTGTGGCGCCGGCACCTGCGGCACAACCCGGCGAACCCGGGCTGGGTCGATCGCGACCGCTTCGTGCTCTCCAACGGTCACGGCTCGATGTTGCAGTACGCGCTGCTGCACCTCAGCGGTTACGACCTGCCGATGGAGGAGATCCGCGGGTTCCGCCAGTTGCACGCGAAAACGCCGGGCCATCCCGAATACCGCGTCACGCCCGGCGTCGAAACCACCACCGGGCCGCTCGGCCAGGGCATCGCGAACGCGGTCGGCATGGCTCTCGCGGAGAAAGTGCTCGCAGCCGAGTTCAACCGCCCCGGCTTCGACATCGTGCACCATCACACCTACGTCTTTCTCGGCGACGGCTGCATGATGGAAGGCCTCTCGCACGAGGCGTGCTCGCTCGCAGGCACGCTCGGCCTCGGCAGGCTCATCGCTTTCTACGACGACAACGGCATCTCGATCGACGGGCACGTCCGGGGCTGGTTCACCGACGATACCGCGAAGCGCTTCGAGAGCTACGGCTGGCACGTGCTGGCGAACATCGATGGACACGACAGCCAGGCGCTCGATGCGGCGATCCGCGCGGCCAGGGCCGTGACCGACCGGCCCTCGCTCATCTGTTGCAAGACCGTGATCGCGCAGGGCTCGCCGAACAAGGCGGGCACGCACGAATCGCACGGCGCGGCACTCGGCGAGAAGGAAGTCGCCGCGACGCGGGTCGCGATCGATTGGCCTTATGCCCCATTTGAAGTGCCCGGCCACGTGTACGAAGCATGGGACGCGCGTGCGGCAGGCCTGATCGCAGAGACAGAGTGGAAGCGACGCTTCGCAGCTTACGCGCGCCTCTATCCCTTCGAAGCCGCGGAATTCGGGCGTCGCATGAAGGGTGAACTGCCGAGCGGCTTCGGCGCCTGCGCGCAGGAATTGGTGATGCTCGCGAGCCGCAAGAACCAGGCGATCGCCACACGCAAGGCGTCGCAGGAGGTGCTCGAAGGTCTCGGCCCCGAGCTGCCCGAGCTGATCGGCGGCTCCGCCGATCTCGCAGGCTCCAACCTCACGCTGTGGAGCGGCTCGAAGGCGCTCACCCCGAAGTCCGCGGGCAATTACCTGCACTACGGCGTGCGCGAGTTCGGCATGGCCGCCATCATGAACGGCATCGCGCTGCATGGAGGCTTCATCCCCTACGGCGGGACGTTCCTCACGTTCTCCGACTACTGTCGCAACGCGCTGCGCATGGCCGCGCTCATGAAGGTGCGCAGCATCTTCGTCTTCACGCACGATTCGATCGGGCTCGGCGAAGACGGGCCGACCCACCAGCCGATCGAGCACCTCGCGACGCTGCGCCTGATCCCGGACATGGACGTGTGGCGACCCTGCGATGCGGTGGAATCCGCCGTCGCATGGACCGCGGCGGTCGAGCGTCGCGACGGTCCCACGAGCCTGGTGTTCAGCCGCCAGAACCTGCCGGCGCAGCAACGCACCCGTGAACAGTTGGCGGCGATTCGGCTGGGTGGCTATACCCTGGTGGAAGCAGACGGCGCGCCCCGCGCGATCGTCATTGCCACAGGCTCCGAGGTTGCACTCGCGGTCGAGGCGCAACAGATGCTGGCACGCGAAGGCATCGCCGTGCGCGTCGTGTCGATGCCGTCGACGAGCGTGTTCGATCGACAGAATCGGGGCTATCGCGACAGCGTGCTCGATCCAGCGTTGCCCGCGGTGGCCATCGAGGCCGGCGTGTCCGATTACTGGCGCAAGTACGTCGGTCGCACCGGCGAAGTGATCGGCATCGACCGCTTCGGCGAGTCAGCGCCCGCGGCCGCGCTGTTTCGCCACTTCGGATTCACGACCGAACGCGTGGTGGGCGCAGTGAGATCGGTGCTCGCGCGCCATGTGCTGCAAGCTGGCTGAAACGGCGCGCTCGGAGCGCCTGCTAGCGCAGAAGCACCAGCGCCTTTTCGAGCGTGTTCCAGATACCCCACACGAGCGGCACCCCGACCAGCAACCAGAAGGCCGCGGCCTTGGCGTCGAGACCGCCTTTGCCGATGCCGCTGGAGGCGGTCGGCACCGCAGCTTTCGCGTGCCCGGTCTGCACGGCAGCCACTTCCTCCTCGCTCATGTGCCACTTGTGTTCCACCGGGCGCACCAGCAGGTTCGCGATCCAGCCGAGCACCAGCATCGCCGCGAGCACGTAGAAGATGGGTCCGTAGATCTGGTCGAGCGGCACCTGTTCGGCGAGCCGCTTGTCGTGCAGATAGTTGACCACCACGGGGCCGAGGATGCCGGCGGTGGACCACGCGGTGAGGATACGGCCGTGAATCGCGCCGACGAACGGTGTGCCGAACATGTCGGCGAGATAGGCGGGAATGGTGGCGAAGCCGCCGCCGTACATCGAGGCGATGATGCAGAACGAGCCCACGAAGATCGCGAGCGACTTCCAGTCGGCCGCGAGCGAAGCCAGCACATAGAGCGCCGCGCCGAGCGTGAAGAAGACGAAATACGTGCGCTTGCGGCCGAGCTTGTCGGACGAAGAGGCCCAGGCGATGCGCCCGAAGATATTGAAGAGGGAGATGAGACCGACGAACCCGGCCGCGACCGCGGCGGCGAGTTTCTTCTGCTCGTCATTGAACTGATCGAACGCCACCTGTGGCGCACCGATCAGCGCGCCACCGAAGGTCTCCTGCAACATCGGCGATGCGGCGCCGATGATGCCGATGCCCGCGGAAACGTTCAGGCACAGCACGAACCACAGGAACCAGAACTGCGGGGTCTTGTGCGCATCGCGCAGGTGAACGCTCTTCGAGCAGATCATCACGTTGGTGACCGGAGGCGGCGTCCAGCCGTCCGGGCGCCAGCCGTGCGGCGGCAGGCGATAACCGAACGCGCCGATGAGCATGAACACGAAATAGATCGCCGCCATCGCGACGAACGTCGGCCACACGCCGGGGTCGCTCGGCGTCTTGAACGAATTCATGAGGAGTGTCGCGAGCGGCGAGCCGATCATCGCGCCGCCGCCGAACCCCATGATCGCCATGCCGGTCGCCATGCCGCGCCGGTCGGGAAACCACTTGATCAGTGTCGAGACTGGCGAGATGTAACCAAGTCCCAGGCCGACGCCGCCGATGATTCCGGAGCCCAGCCACAGCAGCCAGAGCTGATGCACGTAGACGCCGAACGCGGAAATCAGCAGCCCGCCGCACCAGCAGAGCGCAGCAACGACGCCCGCCTTGCGCGGCCCCGCGCGCTCGAGCCATCCACCCCAAAGCGCCGCCGATACGCCCAGCACGACAAAGAAGAAGGTGTACATCCAGCCGAGATCAAACTGGCTCCAGTTGCAGTCGGTCGCGGTGAGCGCGCGCAACGTGCCCGCCGCCTTGTCGCCGAACGTCGTGGCACCGGCCGAGCAGCTGGCGAGCGCAGCACCATCCGCGCCCGTCAACGCGCCCTGCAATGGTTTCCAGAACACCGAGAAGCCGTACGCCATTCCGATGCACAGGTGAATGCAGAGTGCCGCGGGCGGCACCAGCCAGCGATTGAACCCGGGCTTCGCGATGATCCGTTCCCGGTCGAGAAGCCCGGGCGCGCCGATCGGACCGTCTTGTACTGCCGAGCTTGCCTGTGTCATCGGAGGCTCCCCCTGTTGCAATGCTGTTGGTTACTCATCGTGACGGCCCGAAGACAGCGAGCTCCCGGCCTTCAGTGGTCTCGAGGCCGTGCACCGTGTCCAGGCCCTTGGCGTCGGTGAAATTCGCGTTATGAATTTCCGCGCCGGTGAGCGTCGCACGATCGAATTTCGCGCCGGTCAAATCCGCGCCGCTCAGTTTTGCGAATGTGAGATTGGCATCGCTCAGGTCCGCTTCGCGCAGGTCCGCAAAGCTCAGGTCGGCGCGCGACAGGTCGGCGCGGTTCAGCTTGGCTTTCTGGAGGCGCGCGTGCGTGAGAATCAGGCGAACCAGTCCCATCGGCTGATTACCCATGTCAGAGCCGCCCTTCACGTCCGAGAGGTCGGCGCCTACGAGGCTGACGCGATCCATGTTGGCCATCAGGCGCGAGCCGCTCAGGTCCGACCCGTCGGCCTTGGCATTGGCGAGTACGCTCGAGTACAGGCTCACCTCGTGCAGGTCCGCGCCGGTGAGCGTCGCATCGCGCAGGATTGCGACATCGAGGTTACAACCGCGCAGCTTCGCCCTGGTCAGGTTGGCTCCCTTGAAGCTCGCACCGAAAAGGTTCGCACCTTTGAAATCCAGCCCGGACAGATCCGCGCCCGGCGCCTCGAGATTGCTCAAATCGGCTTTTTCCGCGGTGATCTTCGCGGCCACTTCGGCGCGCGTCAGCGGCTCCGCGCCCGCCGGGCCGAGCAGCAGCAGTGTTGCGATGCCGAAGCAGAATCGGCCAGATTGCGTGCGAACCGTGACCCCCGGCATTCTTTTCAAGCGTCGAATTGTGACGCCGTCCGCGTTGCAGGAATTGTATAGGAGATGTGGATGCAACTCACAGACGGCGGACCAGTCAACAGTATGATCGTACGCAACCTGCGGCACTTCGCTGTCGCGGGGGCTGGAAAAGTCGATGGCCAACGGACGCAGGTTCTTCGTTCCTAGTCCTCTGCGCAGCGCGCAGATCCTCCTGGTTGTGCTCGCTGGCGCCGCAACCACCAGCGTCAGCGGATCCACCGAGAGTCACCTGCAGATGCTGATCGCGGGCCACGGCCCGCGCACCGTCGTGCTCGCGTCGGGGCTCGGCGACACGCTCGATATCTGGAAGACCGTACAACCGCTGATCGCGGATCACTGCGCACGCACGATTTCCTACACGCGCGCCGGCTACCCCGGAAGCGATGACGCCGAAGGCACGCGTGATGCGGCGACCAACGTCTCGGAGCTGCGCGCCGAGCTCAAGCGCCGCGGCGTCGCCCCGCCCTACGTGCTCGTCGGCCACTCGCTCGGCGGTCTGTACATGCAGTACTACGCGCGTCAGTACCCGCAGGAGATCGAGGGACTGGTGCTGATCGATTCGACACACTGGGACCAGCACCTGCAATTGAATCCGCAGAGCGCAGGTGCCGGTGATCACGCGACGTTCCTGTTATTGAGCATGCCCTGGATCATGCGACGCGAACTGAATGACAGCACCGCGGCGGGTGAGCAGGTGCATGAGAGTCCGCCCGCTGGCAACGTACCGACGATCGTCCTGTCACGCACGCGAGCGCTGCACGGCGAGACGCCCGCGTCACAGGCGCTTGCGGTGCTCCTGCAGGATGACATCACGAGCGACTTCCCGGCGGCGCGTCACGTGCAGGTCTTCGACAGCGGCCACTACATCCAGCGCGATCGCCCCGAGGTCGTCGTCGACGCTGCGCGCGAGCTCGCCGGTTGCGCTCCACTGGTCGCCAAGCGCTAGTTGGCCGATCGCGCTCCAGCCCGGGGCGCGCAACCCAGCCACAAAGAAGATAGAGTGACGGCCGAGGTGCCTCGGCCGTGACCATCATTGAAACCCCGCGCCTGATCCTGCGTCACCTGACGCTCGAAGATGCCGAGTTCATCCACGGCCTCGTGAACCAGCCGTCGTTCCTCGAGTTCATCGGCGACAAGGGCGTGCGCACGCTGGATGACGCGCGCGACTACCTGCGCAAGGGACCGATCGCGAGCTACGAGGCGCACGGCTTCGGCCTGTATCTCACCAAGCTCAAGAGCGACGGCACGCCCATCGGCATGTGCGGACTCGTCAAACGCGATGCGCTCGTCGATGTCGACGTCGGCTTCGCGTTCCTGCCGGAGTATTGGTCGAAGGGCTACGCGATCGAGTCGGCGGCGGCGGTTCTCGAGCAGGGCCGCAACGCGTTCGGCCTGCGTCGCATCGTCGGCATCGCGCGCCCCGACAATCGCGGCTCGATCCGCGTGCTGGAGAAGCTCGGCATGCGCTTCGAGGGGCGTGTGCAGATCATGCCGGAAGGACCCGAGGACGTGCTCTACGGGATCGACTTCGCGAAGCAACGCGCGATGTGATCGCGCACTTGCACGTGCGGGTCAGGCGTGCGCGTGCGCCAGGCGCGCGAGCGCGCCAGCGACTCAACGGATCACGGATTGCCGGGGTACGTTTCGCGCTGTCCCTGCTTCTCGCGAATCGTCTGCACGTAGCTCTCGTGACTCTTCACCTGGTCGGCGGTCCAGCACACATTCTTGTTGTTGAGACGTGAGCCGAGCACTGCAGCGGTCTTGCAGTAGCGCTTCTCCCCGTTCATCGTCGTCACCTTGAAGCCCTGCCGCTTCATGTATTCGTCCATCGCCGCGCCTTCGTCCTTCGAGGCGGCGGCGGACGCCGCGTTCGTCGTGGCGGCGCTGGTCGCTTCGGCGGATTTCATCGGCGCACTCGAAGCATTCGCGCTGTCCGCGGCAGCCGGCGATGCTGCTGCTTCACTCGCGGCCGGCCGTGCTGCCGCGGCTGCGTCGGCAGCTGGCGCAGGTGCGGCGCTTTCCGTCGCAGCAGTGGCGGGCGCGGCGCTCTCCGTCGCCGCCGCGGCAGGTGCCGGCGCGGGCGGGTCATCTGCGCGCGCCAACGAACACAACAACAAGGTGCCAACAAGTCCCGAGGCAACGAGTCGCATGGAAAACTCCGCGATAGAGTGAGAGTGGGTGAGGCGAGGAGTATAGGTCTTACGAACTCGTTCGTATACGTGCGCGCGCCGGCGCACGGCGCGTCGAGCGCGCGTTCAGCAGCAGCAACGTGGCATTAATTGCGACAAAGTGCGCGCGTGTGTAGGCGCTGCTGCGACAGATCGGCGGCGGATCGGATTTGGCGTGAACGTGTTCAGCTGACACGCGGCGAAGTCAGTCGACACACACGGTGACGACCGCAGTGAAACTAGCGGAGTCTCACGCTCGCAATGGCCCAGAGCGGATCGTATGACTTGCCGGTGAAGTACAGGCACAGGTCATGAGTTCCCGCGGTGTGCTCGAGCGCGGCGCTGAGGGTGCTGAGCGCCGTCTCGTGCTGCGCCGGAGCGAGCGAGAGCGCGGCGAGCAGCGGTCCATCGCACGAGTCGCGCCGGACCTCGAGCTCGCCCGGCTCGCTCGCAGGCGCATGCACCACGATCCCAGCCGTGTCCTTCCAGAGTTGGAAGTTGTACGGCAGCTGCCCGACCGTCGCCTCGATGTGGCTGACGCCATCGAGCACCGCACCCGGGTAGATCCAGCACGGATCCATGATGTCGACCGTGAACACCGCGCGCTCGCCTTGTGCCGGCGCGTCGTCCTCCAGCCGCAACGCGAGCTTGCCCTGGCAGAGCTTCAGTTCCTCGTTGCGCCGCTCGCGCCAGTTCTGCGCGGTGAATTCCGCGCTTCGATCCTGTGCGAGCCGTATGTCGCCCGCGAAACTCGCCGCGCGCACGCGCAGCGGCCATGCGCCGCTGATCGGATGTGAGTAGCTCTGCGATGCCGGCGTCGGAGCGCTGCCATCGAGCGTGTAGCGGATGTCGCCCACCTGAGCCTGCGTGGACAGTTGCACGCTCACGACCTGGTGAATCGGAGCGAACTCCGGTTCGAAGCGCACTGCGAACGCGCTGTCCGCGAAGTGAATGCCCAGCGCGCGATAGCGCTCGAGCTGCGCGGGCAGGCGCGCGGCAAAGCTCGCCCAGTCGATCCGCTCCGGACTCGACCACGCCACTTCGGCCAGCGCCGCGACGCGCGGAAATACCGCATGTTCGACGCGCTCGGGCGTGCGCACGTGTTCGGTCCAGAGACTCGCCTGCACGCCGATGATGTGGCGCGCCTGTTCCGCGTCGAGATCCGCGGGCACCGGGTTGAACGCGTACACCTCGCCGAGCGATTCCGTTCCGGACCGCCCAGGCGGTTCGTCCGCGGCGTCGCTCTGCAGGTGATCGAGATAGAGCTCAGGCGATGCAGCCATCACCACGTCGTGACCGAGGCGCGCCGCATCGCGTCCGCCCGCCACGCCGCGCCACGACATCACGATCGCATCGGGTGGCACGCCGCCTTCGAGGATCTCGTCCCAGCCGACCATGCGCTTGCCGTGCGCGCTGAGAACTTTCCCGATGCGCGCCACAAATTCGGCCTGCAACTTCGCCTCGTTCGCGATGCCGCGCTCGCGCATGCGCTGTTGCACCTGCGCCGAGCTCTGCCACTGGTCCTTCACCGCCTCGTCGCCGCCGACATGTACGTAAGGCCCCGGGAAGAGCTCGATGACTTCGCTCAGCACGTTCTCGAGAAACGCGAACGTGTCGTCCTCGACGTTGAAGAGATAAGTGTGAATGCCCCAGTCATGCGAGACCGGCGGGTGATCACCGCGCGAGCCCAATTCGGGGTACGCGGCGATCGCGGCCTGCGCGTGGCCGGGCATTTCGATTTCCGGCACGACGGTGATGTAGCGCTCGGCGGCGTAACGCACGACGTCGCGCACTTCATCCTGGGTGTAGAACCCGCCGTCGCGTACGGGCTGTCCGTCCGCGTCAACGCCTGCGGCACCCGCGGGCACGCGCCAGGCGCCGACTTCGGTGAGCTTCGGGTACCTGCGGATCTCGAGGCGCCAACCCTGGTCGTCGGTCAGATGCCAGTGCATCACGTTGAGCTTGTGCAGTGCCATCCAGTCGAGCATCTGCTTCACGAGTTCCGGCGGCATGTAGTGGCGCGCGACGTCGAGCATCAGCCCGCGCCAGGCGAAGCGCGGCCGGTCGTGAATCGTGACCGAGCCGATGCGGGCGTGCTGCCGATCGCCGGGCTGTGCCGTGATCAACTCCCAGAGTGTGACCGCGCCGTAGAAAAGGCCCCGAGGGGTGCCGGCTGAGATGACGATTCGCTGGGGGGATACAGCGAGCGAATAGCCTTCAACATCCGGCACTCCCCCGGAGGCGTCGAGCTGAAACTGGATTGCGGGCGGCGCTGCGTCCTGCCCTGCACCCGCCGCTTGCAGCTGCGGGCCACCGGTGCGCGCAACCAGGTCGATGAAGTAGCGGGCGATGCGTTCGACTTCGGCATCCGCGCCAAAGATCACGGGCGTGGTCGACTCGATCACGAAGTTGCCCCGCCCCGCGACGCTCTCGGCGGGCGCGGGAATCACATTCATGCCGGCCGGCACTTCGTGCCTGGATTCGCACCCGCACAGCACGACGAGGAGAACGCACACACCACATCGCAGCGCGCTCACCATGGCGGATTCCTGGCGCCGGCCACTAAACAACCCGCGCCGAAACGGGCACCATAGCGGCAGGCAAACTCCCGGGCTTCACCATGCTTGATTCGGCGCATGCGACCGTGATGCGGGGCCGCGAGGCTCTCGCGCGCGGCGACGTTCGCGCCGCGGCCGCCGCCAGCGAAGAGCGGCTCAAGGCCGAGCCTCGCGATGTCGCCGCGCTCGAGCTGCGTTACCACGTGCATCAGCGGCTCGGTGAAGCGGCGAAA
>DATFRO010000097.1:0-14079 GCA_035263105.1 Steroidobacteraceae bacterium
TGATTGCTAAGGCCAAGCCTCCTGCCTGAAGAGCAGTCCGGTTGGGGCGTTGGCTGGGTGTGCCGGATGACCTCGGCGTCCCGACACGAATGAAACGCCGTGGCACCGACATCCGAGCGATCGCGCTGTCCCTCGTCTTGCCATCAATGCAATCAAATCCGAACGGGACACCGAGGTCACCCGGCACACCCAGCCGACGCCCCAACCGTCCTGCCTTAGCCAGTGACTTGAACGCGCACAGCGCTGGCTAGCTGAAGTTACTAGCTTCTTGCTTTCGCGCTAGCTAGCCTCTTTGCTTCCGCACTAGCTCGCTAGCTTCTTACTTGGCGGGTGATTGCTGGCTCTTCAGGCATCCGCCGCACAACTCTCCTCAGTAGTGAATGCCGGAGCGGATGGACATTGGGTGACACCTGCTCGACGGCGCCGTACCAGTGTTTGCGGGTGCGACGCTTCAGGTTCTGCGGTGCTGAGCGTGATCCCGGCGCCGGCGACAGGTTTGTCACCCGATGGCCACGCCGTGATGGCTCTTCGCAGTCACCCAATGGCCACGCCGCAACGGCTCCACGCTCAGGTAGGTCCGTCGCTGTCCGGCAGTGGCGGCAGTGGTGGCAACGGAGGCGCCTGCACGCCCTGGAACGGCTTTGTCATCGGTCCAGGGCCGTACCACATTGCGCCAGCACCGCCCGGCATGTGCTCGTGATCGTGCGTCGGCACCGTGACCGCGAGCTTGGTCTGCTTGCGATCGCGCAGCACATTGATGTTGAGCTTCTCGCCCGGTTGATACGAGCTGAGGATCCGCAGCGCGTGCGCGCCGTTCTGCGGCACGCGACCGTCGATGTCGAGGATCACGTCACCGTCCTCGAGCTTCAGATCCGCATCGCCCGGCGCGCGCACGACCAGCACGCCCTTGTCGGTGCCGAAATACTTGCCGAGCTTCGGCGTCATCGCCACCAGCTCCATGTCGAGCACGTTGGCTCCGGGAAAGGCCATCGTGAACGGCACACCGGGTACAGCCGGAACGCCGGTCACCGCTTCCATCGGCCCGGGCACCCGCATGGTGAAGAATCGATCCGGCATCCCGCCCATGACTAGGCGGCCGGGTCCGAACGCCTCCGTTGTGATCTCGGCGCTGTGGCTCTTGCCATCGCGCAGGTATTCCACTTTCACCTTGTCGCCCGCCTTGACGTTGTGCATGTGCTCGACCAGCACCGCACTGGAAGGCTTGTCCTTGCTGCGCAGGTTCACGCCGTCGGCCGACACGAGCACATCGCCCGCGCGCAGCCCCGCGTCGCTCGCCGGTCCGCCCGGCGTCACGCTCTGCACACGGACGCCGTCCGTGGAGGCCTGGTCCCCGAGATTGATTCCGAGCATTGCTCGCTGCGGCATCCCGGCCGCCCCCGCAATCATGAAGTCCTGCATGATCGGCCCGGTGAGCTGGCCGCTGAGCTCGGCCACTTCACGCGCCGCGGCTTCCAGGCGCGTACGCGCGGCCGCGAGCTGCGCTTCGATATCCGCCTGGCTTTTCCCGGGGCTCTTTTCCTCCGCAGCCTGCGCCGGCGTCCACAGTGGCAGCAGCGCGGCGCAGACGATTGCGAAGCGCAGCGCCCGGACTCGTTTGAACAGCAGCATCGTCTCCTCCAGTTTCCGATTGAAATCAGAACGCGCGCGTGCGCGCATCCGCGTAACGCACCGCGACCAGTGAATTCAGCAGATCCACGCGCTCGCGCCACAACAGGTCCGCCTGGCTGCGATCGATCCCCGCCTCGTTCGCGAGGCTCAGTCGGTAGTCGACCCAGCGGATGCGGTCCTCGAGGCCCGCGACCGTGAGCGCGGTTCCCGCGCGCGTGAGTTGCGCATCTCCCGGCAATGAAGCGAGCACCGCTTCGAGGCGCTGCGACTCCGCGATGAGCAGGGGCCGTCCGACCGGGCTCACATCCGTCGCCTCCGGCGCAAGACGCGGTGCCTGGGGCCCGCGACTGCCTACCGTCAGCAGTACCGCAACCAATACCACTGCGGCGCTCGCCGCAGGCAGGATCCAGCCGGGGCGGCGCGCCGGCGCTGTCCAGCGTCGTTCGGAGCGGGCGAGAAGTGCCGTGCGGATCGCGAGCCAGCGATCCGGCGGCGTGGTATGCACCGGCAGTTCGCGCAGTCGCGCGGCGAGAGCGCGCGCGTTTTCCACGGTCGCGTGGCATGCCGCGCACTCGCGCACGTGTGCAGCCACGTCCTCGTTGTCCGCCGTCACGCGCTCGCGCAACGTCAGAAGCTGGTCGAGACTGGGATGCATGGCGAACTCTCCGCGTGTTCCTGCAACAGCTCGCGCAGGCGCAAGTGCCCGCGCATCAGCTGCGATTTCGAAAAGCTGACACTGAGTCCGAACTGCGAGGCGATCTCCTCGTGGGTCAGGCCCTCTACGTCGTGCAGCCAGACGACGGCGCGCGTGCGCGCTGGCAACTTCGCGAGAGCGGCCTCGAGATCCTGCTGCAGCGATAGGTTGGCCTGCGCTTCGGCCGGGGCCATCGCGGGCTCGAGCGCGTCGCCGCCCTCGCCCGCGAACTGGTCCAGCCACAACAGGCTCCGGTGCCACGGCGAGCGCAGGTGCATGAGGCACTTGCTGATCGCGACGCGTCGAATCCAGGCGCCGAGCGGCGCCTCGCCGCGGAACCGGGACAGGCTCTGCAGGACTTCAACGAAGGTGTCCTGAAACAGGTCATCCGCCACCGCGCGTCGCGGCATCATGCGGCGGATCAGCGCGTAGGTGGCGCCCGCGAAGGCGAGATACAGATGCGCCTGGGCCTCGGGCTCGCCCCATTGGGCCCGGACCAGGACGTCCCGGTCGATCTCGATGTCGATCAGCCGCGTCATTGCCTTCAGTGGATGCACCAGCCGGCCAAACCGTCGCATGGGGGGTATCGAATCTCTATACTGCACGCCCCACGCCGGGATGGCGGAACTGGTAGACGCAGTGGACTCAAAATCCACCGGGGGCAACCCCGTGCAGGTTCGATTCCTGTTCCCGGCACCACTGCCGCCCCCACACGAACTTCACGCATGAATTTCTGCAGTCACTGCGGACAGCCGGTCACCCTGAGGGTTCCACCCGGCGATCACCTGCCACGCTACGTCTGCGATGGATGTGGAACCATCCACTACCAGAATCCCAAGCTGGTCGCCGGCTGCATTCCGGAGTGGGAGGGGAAGATCCTGATCTGCCGGCGCGCCATCGAACCGCGCCGCGGTTTCTGGACCACGCCCGCCGGCTTCATGGAGAACAATGAGACGCTCATGGCGGCAGCCGCGCGCGAAGCCGTCGAAGAAGCCGAAGCGCACGTCGAGATCGGCTCGCTCCTCGCCATCTTCCATGCCCTGCGCGCGCACCAGGTGCACGTCTTCTTCCGCGCACGCCTGCTCGAACCCAAGTTCGGGGTCGGCCCCGAGAGCCTCGAGGTCAAGTTGGTCGACGAGGGAGGCATGCCCTGGGAGGAGATCGCCTTCCCGAGCGGCGTGTTCGCGCTGCGCCGGTATTTCGAGGATCGCGCCGCGGGCCGCGACAGCGTTCACTTCGCTGACAGCTCGGTGCCCGTGCGCTGAGAGCCCTCCGAAGGGTCCGGGCGAATGTGGCAGAATGAGCCGCCGCTGAATTACCGGGTCCCGCGCCAATGACATTCGTCGTCACCGAAAACTGCATCAAGTGCAAGTACATGGACTGCGTGGAGGTCTGCCCGGTCGACTGCTTTCACGAGGGGCCGAACTTCCTCGTCATCGATCCGGACGAATGCATCGACTGCACGTTGTGCGAGCCGGAATGCCCGGTCGAGGCGATCTTTTCCGAAGAGGAATTGCCTGCAGGCCAGGAGCAGTTCACCGCGCTCAACAAGGAGCTGGCCCGCAAGTGGCCGGTGATCACCGAGAAGGGAGAAGCTCCGCCGGATGCCAAGGAGTGGGAAGGCAAGCCCGACAAGCTGAAGCTGCTCGAGCGCTGACCCGCCTACTTCTTTTCCGCCAGTTTCTGGTTTTCTTCCTTGAGCGACTTGAGGTGCGCGACCAGCTGCGCAGGCGGCAGGTAGCCCGAGATGTAATCGCCTTCCGGCGTGAAGATTCCCGGCGTGCCATGGATGTTGAGGTCGAGCGCCATCTGGTACTCGCGCTTCACGGGCGTCGCGCCGCAATCCTTCGCCTTGATGTCTTCGCCCCGCTTGGCGCGCGTCAGCGCATCCTGGCGGTTGGCCGAGCACCAGACCGCGTCGGCGACCTTCCATGAGTCGCTGCCCGGGCCTTCGCGTGGATAGAACGCGTAGCGCACGCGCACGCCGCGCCGGTTGAGATCGGCGATCTCGCTGTGAAGCTTGCGGCAATAGGCGCAGTCGACGTCGGTGAAGACCGTGATTGTGTACTTGGGATCCTTCGGCGAGAACACGATCATCTCGCTGTCGGAGAGCGTATCGAGCAGCACGCGCCGCGCGTCGTTGCGCCGCTGGTCGGTGAGATTGACGCCTTCCTTGATGTCGTAGAGATCGCCGCCGAAGAAATATCGTCCGTCACTCGTGACATAACCGATGTCGGTGCCGCGGGCAAATTCATACATGCCGGGAATCGGCGTCGGCTTGAGCATTTCCGCCTTGGCGCCCGGGATTTTCTTCGCGATGTCGACGCGCGGATCGACTGGCGCGTCGCCGCCCAGCGCGACCGCCGTGGCCAGGCAACCCAGCAGGGCGAGCAATGAACAGCGTGGAAGGCTCTTCAGGCCTGGCATGCGGGAGACTCCAGTGCGACTGCCGCTCTTCGACCGGGGGTTGGAAGGATGGTTCACGCCCATGGCGGCGCGCAGTCTAGCAGGGCGGGCGCAAGAAAGTACCGGCGGCCGCCCCGCGGTCTTCAGCCGCGCGGGTGATGCTGTGAGTGCAGTTCTTTCATGCGTTCGCGGGCCACGTGCGTGTAGATCTGCGTCGTGGAGAGGTCGCTGTGACCGAGCAGCATCTGCACCACGCGCAGGTCTGCGCCGTGGTTGAGCAGGTGCGTCGCGAACGCGTGACGCAGCGTGTGCGGCGACAGTTCCTTCTGAACGCCGGCCTTGCGTGCGTAGCGCTTGATGATGTGCCAGAACGCTTGGCGGGTCATCTTGTCGCCGCGGCGCGTGGGGAACAGATAATCCGTCTGACGCTCGAGCAGGATCTCGGCGCGCGGTCCCTGCACGAACTGCTGCAGCCAACGCACCGCTTCTTCACCGAGCGGGATGAGCCGCTCGCGATTGCCCTTGCCGATGATCCTGAGCACACCCTGGTTCAGGTTCACCTGGTTGTGCTTGAGATTGACGAGCTCCGAGACGCGCAGGCCCGTGGCGTACAGCACTTCGAGCATGGTCCGGTCGCGGTGGCCGAGCGGGTCGGTGACCACCGGCGCCATCAGCAGCGACTCGACTTCATCTTCGGTGAGCGACTTGGGCAGTGAGCGACCGATCTTCGGCATCGCGATCTGCGCGGTCGGATCCTCGCGGATCATGCCTTCGCGGGCGAGGTAACGGAAAAAGCGCCGGAAGCTCGAGAGCTGCCGCGCGGTAGAACGGGGTCGGGCGCCAGCTTCGACGCGCCAGGCGATGAAACCGAGCAGGTCGTTGCGCGCGGTCTTGATGATCGGGATGTCTCGCTGCTCGAGCCAGCGATTGAGCGCCGTCAGGTCCGCGCGATACGCGGCCAGGGTGTTCGCGGACAGGCCGCGCTCCATCCACACCGCTTCGAGGAAGCGGTTGACGACCGGATCCGGCTCTTCCGCCGTCCGCTCAGCCTGCTGCGACGCAGACTTCACGAATACCGTTCTCTTGACTGCCGAACTCATGCTGCCCGGTTGTGTCCTTTGCGGTGGATGCGGGCGAGCGTATGCAAGCGCCTGCACCATCACGCAAAATGCCGGGGCAGTATGCGGACGGGGTACCCCCACAGGCGTGATTACATTCACAGAATGCGGCGTCCATTAACATAAAGAGAAGCAGTTCACACCCCCCGCCGCTTAACCTTCTGTCTGCGTCACACCCCCACGGGACCTGAATAATCGTGCTGGTGAAGCTTCTCAAATGGCCGTTTCGCCTGCTCTACGGGATCTACTGCTGGCTGGTGTTCCTGGTCATGGCCCTCGTCTGCCTGAACCTGTTGTTGGTGATGCCGGGCCTCGGCCGCCGGCGCTGGATCGCCCGCGTGACCGCCCGCGCGGTCTTTGTCGCCTGGGGCGTGCGGCTGAGCATCTGCGGCACGGAGCGACTGCCGGCTGAACGATGCATCGTGGTCGGCAATCACGCCAGCTATCTGGATGGGCTGGTGCTGACCGCGGCGCTGCCGCCGCGCTTCGCCTTCGTGATCAAGAAGGAAATGGATCGCGTGCCGCTCGCCAGCCTGTTGCTGCGCCGGATCGGCTCGGAGTTCGTGGACCGGCACAACCGCCACAAGGGCGCGATGGATGCCCGACGGGTGCTCCGCCGGGCGAGCGAGGGACAATCGCTGGTCTTCTTCCCCGAGGGCACCTTCTCGACGCGTCCGGGGCTGCTGCGTTTTCACACCGGCGCGTTTGCCACCGCGGTGCGCGCCCGGTGCAGCGTGGTGCCAGTGGTGATCCGCGGCACGCGCCAGGTGTTGTCCTCGCACGCGATCATTCCCACGCCGGCGCGGATCGTGATCGACGTGCTGGCGACCCTCGTTCCCCAGCCGGAGAATCCCGAAGCCGCCGCGCAGCTGCGCGATACCTCGCGTTCTCTCATGCTCGCCAATCTCGGGGAGCCCGATCTCGATGTCGCCGAGTCGCACGCGTTGGAATTGGAAAAGTCCCGCGCGGCGGGATGAAGCCTGTCACACGCTGCGACGGTACTGCCCACCGACTTCGTAGAGGGCGCGCGAGATCTGCCCCAGCGAGCAGACCTTGACCGTCTCCATCAGCTCCGCGAACACGTTGCCGCGACTCGCCGCCACCGACTGCAGGCGCTCCAGCGCGGTCCGCGTCCCGGCCGCATGCTGCCGCTGGAAGTCACGCACGCCGGCGACCTGCCACTGCTTCTCCTGCTCGGTGGAGCGGATGAGCTCCGCGCCACGCACTTCCTCGACCGCATCGCCGCTCGCCAGGAAAGTATTGACGCCGATCAGGGGAAGCGAGCCATCGTGCTTGCGTGATTCGTAATAGAGGCTCTCCTCCTGGATGCGTCCCCGCTGGTACATGGTCTCCATCGCGCCGAGTACGCCACCGCGCTCCGAGATGCGATCGAACTCCTGGTAGACCGCCTCCTCCACCAGGTCCGTGAGCTGGTCGACGAGGAACGACCCCTGCCACGGATTCTGATTCTTGTTGAGCCCGAGCTCGCGATTGATGATGAGCTGGATCGCCACGGCGCGACGCACACTCTCTTCCGTCGGTGTCGTCAGCGCCTCGTCGTAGGCATTGGTGTGCAGGCTGTTGCAGTTGTCGAAGAGCGCGTAGAGCGCCTGCAGCGTCGTGCGGATGTCGTTGAACTGGATTTCGCGCGCGTGCAGGCTCCGGCCGGAAGTCTGGATGTGGTACTTGAGCATCTGGCTGCGCGGCCCGCCCGCGTACAGATCGCGCATCGCCCGCGCCCAGATGCGCCGCGCCACGCGCCCGATGACGGCGTACTCCGGGTCCATCCCGTTGGAGAAGAAGAACGAGAGGTTCGGCGCGAACTCGTCGATCTTCATGCCGCGGCTCAGGTAGTACTCGGCGATCGTGAAGCCGTTGGCGAGCGTGAACGCCAGCTGCGAAACCGGGTTCGCGCCCGCTTCCGCAATGTGGTAACCGGAGATCGAGACCGAATAGAAGTTGCGCACGCCGCGCTCGATGAAGTACGCCTGCACGTCGCCCATCATGCGCAGCGCGAACTCGGTGGAGAAAATGCAGGTGTTCTGCGCCTGGTCCTCTTTCAGGATGTCCGCCTGCACCGTGCCCCGGACCTGCGACAGCGCCTGCGCGCGGATCTTCTCGTAGGTTTCACGATCCAGCAGCTGATCGCCGGACACGCCCAGCAACGCGAGGCCGGAGCCGTCATGGCCCGCCGGCAGCTCCTCACGATAGCGCGGCTGATCCTTGGCGAGCGCCGCGATCTTGCGCTCGGCTTCAGCCCAGCCGCCCGTCTCGCGCAGGTGGCGCTCGACGCGCTGGTCGATCGCGGTGTTCATGAACATCGCGAGGATCATCGGCGCCGGGCCGTTGATGGTCATCGACACCGATGTGCTCGGCGCACACAGGTCGAAGCCCGAGTAGAGGCGCTTCATGTCGTCGAGCGTCGCGATCGACACGCCGGAGTTGCCGGTGCGGCCGTAGATATCCGGTCGCTCGTCGGGATCCTCGCCGTAGAGTGTCGTGGAATCGAACGCGGTCGAGAGGCGCGTCGCTTCGTGTCCGCCGGCCAGATAGTGGAAGCGACGGTTGGTGCGCTCGGGCGTGCCTTCGCCCGCGAACATGCGCGTCGGATCTTCCTCTTCACGTCGGTACGGATACACGCCCGCCGTGTACGGATAGGAGCCGGGCAGGTTCTCTTTCATCAGGAACGTGAGCAGATCGCCCCAGTCCTGGAGCCTGGGCACCGCGATCTTCGGGATCTTCTGGTGGCTCAGGGTCTCGGTGTAGTTCTCACCGGTGATCTCGCGTCCACGCACCTGGTAGCTGTAGTGCTCGTCGGTCGCCGCCTGCGCGCGTGGCGGCCAGCGCTTGAGAAGCTCGATGGCTTCGGGGCCGGCTTCCGTGAGCGCCTGGTTGTAGGCGCGACGCAGCGCCGCGCGTGACGCATCCTGCTGTTCATGCGCAGCCGCGTCGGTGAACGGCTCCAGTGCCTCGGGCAGCGCCGGATCGCTGAGTGCCGCCAGCGATTCGTGCAGGCTCTGCGCACGGCTCGCGGCACGTGCGCACTGCTCGATCGTCCTGCCGACCTTGCGGCCGTCGGCGGCAATCTCGGCGAGATAGCGCACGCGCTCACCCGGAATGACCGGGTCGCGGCGCGGCAGCTCGTCGAGATGATGACCGGCGAGTTTCCAGGGCTTGCCGCCGACCGCCTCCGCATCCAGGCGCTGGCAGAGCGCGGCGAACAGCCGGTTCACGCCCGCGTCGTTGAACTGGCTCGCGATCGTCGGGAACACGGGTATTGCGTCGTCGGCGACGCGCTCCTGCGGGTGATTGCGCCGCCACTGCTTGCGCACATCGCGCAGCGCATCCTGCGCGCCGCGCTTCTCGAACTTGTTGATGACCACGAAGTCGGCGTAGTCGAGCATGTCGATCTTCTCGAGCTGGCTCGGCGCGCCGTATTCACTGGTCATCACGTACATCGACACTTCCGCGAGATCCACGATCTCGCTGTCGCTCTGCCCGATGCCCGCGGTCTCGACCACGATCAGGTCGAAGCCGGCAAACTTGAGGAGCGCGATAGTGTCAGCCAGCACCGCGCTGGTCGCCAGGTGCTGACGCCGAGTGGCGAGCGAGCGCATGAAGATGCGCTCGCTGCTCAGGCTGTTCATGCGGATGCGATCACCCAGCAGCGCTCCACCCGAGCGGCGCCGCGTGGGGTCCATCGCGACCACGGCGATCTGGCGATCGGGAAAGTGACGCACGAAGCGGTTGAGGAGCTCGTCGTTGAGCGAGCTCTTGCCCGCACCACCGGTTCCCGTGACGCCGACAACCGGTGCGCGATGCTGTGTCTTGCCGATGGCGCGCCGAATCTGGTCGTGCGCGTGCTCGCCGTCGCTCGAGCCCTCGAGCACCGAGATCGCGCGTGCGATCTGCTGATGATCGCGCGGACCGAAGGGACCGAACTCATACTGCGGCTTCTCGTAGCCGCGGATGCGCCGGAAGACATCCTCGATCATGCCGTCGAGTCCCATCTGCCGGCCGTCTTCCGGGCTGTAGATCTTCTCGATGCCGTACGCTTCGAGCGCCGCGATTTCGTCCGGCGAAATCGTGCCGCCGCCGCCCACGACCACGCGAATGTGCTCAGCCTTGAGTTCGCGCAGCATGTCCACCATGTAGCGGAAGTACTCGTTGTGCCCGCCCTGGTAGGAACTCACCGCGATCCCGTCCGCATCCTCCTGGATCGCCGCACGCACGATGTCGGCGACGCTGCGGTTGTGGCCGAGGTGAATGACCTCGGCACCGTGCGCCTGCAGGATGCGTCGGATGATGTTGATCGCGGCGTCGTGGCCGTCGAACAGCGACGCCGCGCTCACGAAGCGCAGCGGGGCACGCTCGGCAGCGCGGCCCTGGTCGAGCTCAGCAGCAGGAATACCCATTGGAAATCAATACTTACGCGCTAAGAAACAGAGCTGGATTCTATCAGTCCGGGCACGCCGACGCATCCGCGAGCCGCGCCCCGGCAGCCTATAATTCGCGTCCCGCGTTGCGCGTTCGAGGCTTGCGTAACCCATGACTCAGCGAGTCGCAGGAGATCCAGTGCCGAATTCATCCGTCGTGATTCTTGCCGCACGTCGCACGCCGATCGGCGCGTTCCTGGGCGCCTTCAATGGCGCTACAGCGATCGAGCTCGGTGCCACCGCGATTGCCGCAGCGCTCAAGGACTCCGGCCTCTCGCCCGCCGACGTGCGCGAAGTCGTCATGGGATGTGTCCTGCCGGCGAATCTCGGCCAGGCGCCCGCGCGGCAAGCGGCGCTCGGCGCAGGCATCCCCGCCTCGATTCCCGCCACCACGATCAACAAGATGTGCGGCTCGGGGATGAAGGCCATCATGATGGCCGCGGACCAGATCCGCACCGGCGAGGTCGATATCGCGGTCGCCGGCGGTCTTGAATCGATGTCGAACGCCCCGTACCTGCTGCCGAAGGCGCGTTCCGGCTATCGCATGGGTCACGGCGAAGTGATCGATCACATGTTCCGCGACGGCCTGCAGAGTCCCTTCGACGGCAAGCTGATGGGACACTTCGCCGATGCGACCGCCACCAAGTACGGGTTCACGCGCGCGCAGCAGGATGCATTCGCGGCGGAATCGGTGCGCCGCGCCCTGCGCGCGGTGCAGAGTGGCGACTTTGCCGCCGAGATCGCACCCGTCACCGTGAAGAGCCGCAAGGGAGAGACGCTCGTCGAACGGGACGAAACGCCTTTCACTTGTGACATCGACAAGATTCCGACGCTCAAGCCCGCGTTCAACAAGGACGGCACGGTCACCGCTGCGAGCTCGTCGTCGATCTCCGACGGCGCGGCCGCGGTGGTGCTGATGAGCGAGTCTGCGGCACAGGCTCGCGGTCTCAAGCCGCTGGCCCGCATCGTCGGCTATGCCAGTTTCGCGCAGGCCCCGGAGTGGTTCACGACGGCGCCCGGCGGCGCCATCAAGAAAGTGCTCGAACAGGTGAACTGGAAGACCGGGCAGGTGGATCTGTACGAGATCAATGAAGCATTCGCGTGCGTGAGCATGGCCGCAATGCACGACGTCGATCTCGAGCACGCGCGCGTCAACGTGAACGGCGGCGCCTGCGCCCTCGGACATCCGATCGGCGCCACGGGCGCGCGCATCACGGCGACGCTGATACACGCGTTACGCAAGCGCGGGCTGAAGCGCGGCATCGCTTCACTGTGCATCGGCGGCGGCGAAGCGACGGCGCTCGCCATCGAAGTGCTGTAGGGCATCGTGACTTCACCCGTCCTGAGTTCAGTCGACGCACGCGGCATTGCCACCGTCACCCTGAATCGTCCGGAGAAGCACAACGCCCTCGACGCCGCGACCATCGCGGAACTGGGGTCGACCCTCGCCACGCTCGAGCGTGATGCGGCGGTGCGCGTCGTCGTGCTGACCGGCGCTGGGGCCACGTTCTGTGCCGGGGCCGACATCGATGCGATGCGCGCTTCGGCGCGCGCGAGTGCCGGCGCAAATCTCGATGACGCATTGCGCCTGAGCGAGCTGCTCGCGGCATTGAACGGTTTGTCGAAGCCCACGGTCGCGAGGATCAACGGCAATGCGTTCGGCGGCGGCGTGGGCCTGGTCGCCTGCTGCGACATCGCGATCGCGAGCAGCGAAGCACGCTTCACGCTGAGCGAGATTCGGCTGGGAATTCTGCCGGCGATGATTTCGCCCTACGTCATCGCCGCCATCGAGGCACGCCAGGCTCGCCGCTACATTCTCACCGGCGAGCCCATCGGTGCGGACGACGCGCGGCGCATCGGCCTGGTGCACGAAACGGCGCCGCCGGAATCACTCGGTGCCGCGGTGGAGAAGATTCTGGGTGCGCTGCTCAAGGGCGGACCGGCGGCACAGCTCGAAGCGAAGGAACTCGTCAGGGAGGTTTCGGCAGCGGCGCGCGCGCCGGATCGCGAAGCGCGTCTGGCGATCGCACAGCGACTGGCACGATTGCGTGCTTCGGAAGAAGGACAGGAAGGACTCAGCGCCTTCCTTGAGAAGCGCGCTGCGCGCTGGGTACGCGACAGTTGAGGCGGATTGGAGGGGTTGGGGGAAGGTGGGCGTCCATGCCCAGCCATGTCCTGCTCCGTCGGCCTCTCCTTGGTGGTCGGCATCCTCTGCCGTGCAACATGGGATCCCCATAGGTATAGCGAGAAAACCCTCGTGAAATTGTCACGAACACCGAACTTTTTTTGACGGTCGATCGCACCGCTGGGCATCATGCGGCGCCGCTCAAGCACCCCCGATGCTTAACACATGAGAATTCAGAGGTTTACATGAAGATCCAAGACGCGTGCGCAGTTGTGACCGGCGGCGCCTCCGGACTCGGGCATGCGGTCGCACAACGCGTAATCGCAGAAGGCGGGAAAGCGGTGCTGCTGGATGTTCAGGACGCGGCCGGCAACGCCGCCGCCAGGGCACTCGGGGCCGGCGCGGCCTTCGTCCGCTGCGACGTGACCTCGGAGGCTGAGGTGAATGCCGCCGTCGCGGCCGCCAAAGAGCGCATGGGCGCATTGAACCTGGTCGTGAACTGCGCCGGCGTGGTTGGCGCGGGACGAGTGCTCGGGCGCGAGGGACCAATGGCCGGTGAGTTCTTCGCCAAGGTGATCCACATCAACCTCATCGGCACGTTCCTGGTCGACAAGGCCGCCGCGTCCGTCATGCAGCACAACACACCGAACGAAGACGGCGAGCGCGGCCTGATCATTCACACCTCATCGGTGGCGGCGTTCGAGGGACAGATCGGGCAGGCCGCGTACTCCGCGACCAAGGCAGGCGTGATGGGCATGACACTGCCGCTCGCCCGCGAGTTCGCCCGCATCGGCGTTCGCGTGATGTCGATCGCGCCGGGAATCTTTCGCACGCCGATGGTCGCCGGCATGCCCGAAGAGGTGCAGAAATCCCTCGCCGCGCAGATCCCCTTCCCTTCACGCCTCGGCAAGCCCGAGGAATACGCGGATCTCGTCGTCAGCATCTTCGAGAACCCGATGCTCAACGGTGAGACCATCCGCCTCGACGGCGCAATCCGCATGCAGCCGAAGTGATAAGCTGCGCCGCACTTTTTTCCCCCAGGAATCGCTCATGTCGCCTCATCAACGCCTGATCGTCGCGGCGGCGGCTGTCGCTGTCGCGGGTTGCGCCGGCCAGAAAGTTTCCGAGCCCGCTGCGCCTCCGGTCGCGCCGGCCGCGGCGCCGGCGGCACCGGCGGCGCCCGCTCTCAACGTCCCGACGGACTACTACAAGCTGGGGAACGGCCTGCGCGTCGTACTGAGCGAGGATCACAGCGTGCCGCTCGCGACAGTGGCGGTGTACTACAACATCGGCTTTCGCATCGAGCCGCGCGATCGCACCGGCTTCGCGCACCTGTTCGAGCACATGATGTTCCAGGGCTCGACCAATCTCGGCAAGATGGAATTCATCAAGCTGGTCGAGACCAACGGTGGCGTGCTCAACGGCTCGACGCGCTTCGACTTCACCAACTACTTCGAGATCGTCCCGGCCAACACGCTGGAGCCGATGCTGTGGGCCGAGGCCGACCGGATGCGCGGTCTGGCGGTGACCCAGGAGAACCTGACCAACCAGCAGGGCGTGGTGAAGAGCGAGGTCCGCGTCAACGTGCTCAATCGGCCGTACGGCGGGTTTCCGTGGCTCGACATGCCGCAGTACGCGAACAAGAACTGGTACAACGCGCACAACTTCTAC
>DATFRO010000098.1:0-13913 GCA_035263105.1 Steroidobacteraceae bacterium
AGCTTCGGGCGCCGTCGCGGGTCTCGTCGCGATTACTCCGGCTGCGGGCAACGTCGGCATTCCCGGTGCCTTCGTCATCGGCCTCGCCGCGGGCGTCGTGTGTCTCTGGGGCGTGACGGGCCTCAAGAAGCTGATCAAGGCCGACGACTCACTCGATGTGTTCGGCGTCCACGCGTTGGGCGGCACGCTCGGCGCGTTGCTCACCGGTGTCTTCAACGCACCGCAGCTCGGCGTGCCGGGTCTCGTGACGGATTGGGTCACTGGGAAGGTCGGCTACCCGGGCATCGGGGCGCAGTTGCTGATCCAGGCGAAGGCCGTCGGACTCGTGATCGTCTGGACCGCGGTGGTCGCCTTCCTCGCCTTCACGCTCGTGAAAATGCTCATGGGCCTGCGCGTCCCCGAAGAAGAAGAGCGCGAAGGGCTCGACATCACCTCTCATGGCGAGCGCGCTTACACGAGCTAAGCGTTTGATCCTGATCATCTTTACGGACCATGCCGCCGGCTCGGGCGGCATGGTCTCGTCTCACTGTTAAACTGCGGCAGCCGCGGCTCCAGGCGCTGCAGCGCACCGCTCACCGAGGTAACGACATGAAGCTGGTCACAGCGATTATTAAGCCCTTCAAGCTCGATGACGTGCGCCAAGGCCTTGCCGAGATTGGAATTCAGGGAATCACTGTGACCGAGGTCAAAGGTTTCGGACGCCAGAAAGGCCACACTGAGCTGTACCGCGGTGCCGAATACGTGGTCGATTTTCTGCCCAAGGTGAAAATCGAGCTCGCGGTCCCGGATGACCGGGTCGAACAGGTGCTCGAGTCCATCACCACCGTCGCGCGCACGGGGAAGATCGGCGACGGTAAGATTTTCGTTACGGACCTGGGCCACGCGGTGCGAATTCGCACCGGGGAGACCGACGCCAACGCGCTCTAGCGCAGGCGGCGCGACCCCGGCGCGACTTGGAGGATCAGAAACATGTTCAAGCGAATTGCCTGGGGTTTGATGCTGACGTGCCTGTCGATGGCGGCGTCGGCCGATGTATTCCGCTGGGTCGACGCGGACGGGCGTGTGCACTACAGCGACCGCCCGGATTCGGAGAAGGCAGTACGCGTGGGCATCGTCTCCCATGCGACCGATCCGGATGCGATCGCTGCGCGCGCTCAGTCCGAGGCGGACGATCGCGCCAAGGCCGCCAACCAGCAGGCACAGCAGCAGGCGCAGCAGAACACCTCGACCGCGGTGCAGAAGGACGTCGAGAAGTCGCGCGAAGGCCAGTGCAAGGAAGCGAAGGAACACTATCGCATCGCCATCGAGTCGCAGAAGCTCTACCGCGTCGGCAAGAACGGTGAGCGCGAATACCTCACCTCGCAGGAAATCGACGCAGCCCGCCTCAACGCGCGCAAGGACATGGACACCGTCTGCGGCCAGGCGAGCGGCAGCTGAGAGCGGCGGACGAACTTTCCTCCTGTTAGAGTGGCGCCCGCGCGGCGCGGGCTCACCTCCACGCGCTGAGCACCCGAAAATCCCGTGTCCGGAGCGCCGCACATGCGCGTAGGCTTCATTGGGCTGGGGGCCATGGGACGACACATGGCCGCCAATCTGCACAAGGCGGGCTTGCTCACCGCCGTCTACAACCGCACTTTCGACAAGGCCCAGGCGTTCGCCGGGGAAACCGGCTGCACCGCCGTCCCCAAACTCGCCGACCTGGCGAAGCAGTGTGATGCCGTGGTCTTGTGTGTCTCCGCGGACGCCGACGTCCGCGAAGTCGTGAACGGTGTCGCGGCGACCCTGCCGCGCGGCGCGCTGGTCATCGATTGTTCGACGATCGGTGCGAGCACCGCTCGCGAAGTGGCTGCGCAGCTCGCGACGAAAGGCGTCGACTTCCTCGATTGTCCCGTGAGTGGCGGCGTCGAAGGCGCGCGCGATGCGACGCTCGCCATCATGGTGGGCGGCGATGCCGCGGCCTTCGAGCGCGCCCAGCCGATCCTGCGCGCACTCGGCAAGACGGTGACCCACCTCGGGCCGAGCGGTGCGGGCCAGGCGACCAAGGCCACGAACCAGATCCTGTGCGCGGGCGCGATCCAGGCGGTCGCCGAAGCGATGGCGTTCGCCCGCGCCGAGGGCCTGCCCCTCGAGAAGGTCATCGACACCTTGAGCAAGGGCGCCGGTTCGAGCTGGTACTTCGTCAACCGCGCGCCGAACGTCGTGCGCGGCAGCTTCCCGCCCGGCTTTCGCGTGCGCCTGCACGAGAAGGATCTCAAGATCTGCCGCGAGATGGCCGCCGCACGCGGCGTGCAACTGCCATTGACCGAGATGACGCTGCTGCAATACCGGCGGCTCATCGAGCAGGGATTCGCTGACGAGGACATCTCGAGCCTGTATCGCCTCCGGGCCGCGCTGTTCGATGAAGCGAAGGCCGCGGGGCGCACTTCGGTGAGCTGACGTGGACCGTCCCGCGACCGATACCGGTACCACGGCCGAGTCGAGCGCGGTTCGCGGCACTGCCGAGGCGTCCGACCCCGCGGTACGTGCGCCTTCGTTCTACCTGCCGGACTTCTGCGCGACGTCGACCGTGCTCGCCGTGGTGCTGATTTCGGAACTCGTCGCCATCGTCCTGACGCTCGCCCGCGAAGAACTGCACCACGGGTTCTGGGTCGACCTTGCGCGCACGTCGCTCTTTCTGCTCTGGATCGGCCTGAGCAGCGCGGCGGCGCTCTGTTACTCGCGGCCGGCCCTGGCGCGCATGAGCGTGCAGCGTGCTTCGGCGGTGTCACTCGGTCTGCTGGTCGCGGTCGCGCTGGTCATCTCGGAGGTCACGTACTGGCTCGGCCAGCTCTGGTTCGGGGGTCTCGAGACCGTCGTCGGAAGCCTGTTCCCGGCGAGCCACGCGAACTTCGTGCTGCGCAACCTCTTCATCGACTTCATCGTGAGCGCGCTGGCGCTGCGCTACTTCTACGTGGCGCACGAGTGGCGGCGGACGGTGGAAGGCCGTGCGCGCCTGCGCATCGACGCCCTCCAGGCGCGCATTCGCCCGCATTTCCTCTTCAACAGCATGAACACTATCGCCTCCCTCACGCGCTCCAACCCGGCGCGTGCCGAGGAGGCGGTCGAAGACCTCGCCGACCTGTTTCGGGCCAACCTGCGCGAGACCCGCACCCAGATCCCGCTCAAGGAAGAGCTGGAGGTGGCGCGGCTCTACCAGCGGATCGAAGAGCTGCGACTCGGAGCGCGTCTCAAGGTGAAGTGGAACGTCCAGGAACTGCCCATGGACACGCTGGTGCCGAGCCTCGTGGTGCAGCCGCTCCTCGAAAACGCGATCTACCACGGCATCGAGCCGCTTCCCGACGGCGGCACCGTGATCATCAGCGGCGCCCGCGACGGCGACAACCTCGAGCTTTCGATCTCCAACCCGGTGCACAACGACCCGGCCGCGAACTCGCGCAGCGGCAACCGCATCGCGCTCGACAACATCCGTGAGCGCCTCGAGCTCGCTTACCACGGCCGCGCGCGCATGGAAGTCGAGAATCGCGGCGCCGAATACCTCGTCAAGCTCACCTTCCCGGTCGTGAAGCCGGGAGTGCTGCCGTGAAAATTCTCATAGTCGACGACGAGCCGCCGGCCCGCGAGCGTCTGCGGCGCCTGGTCGAGGAGATCGACGCCTGTGAAGTGGCCGGTGAGGCGGGCAACGGCACCGACGCGATCGCGATGGCGGGACGGGTGGCGCCCGACGTGGTCCTGATGGACATCCGCATGCCGGGCATGGATGGCGTCGAGGCGGCGCGTCACCTCGGCCAGCTCGATGAGCCCCCGGCCGTCATCTTCATCACGGCCTACGACGAGTACGCCCTGCGCGCCTTCGACACCCACGCCGTCGGTTACCTGCTGAAACCGGTGCGCCGGGAGAAACTCGCCGACACCCTGGCCCGCGCTTCACGCCTCACCAAGCCGCAACTGGCGGCAATCGCGCGGGCTGCCGCGCCCAGGCAGCGCCGCACGCACCTGTCGATCCGGGCGCGGGGCGAGTTGCGCCTCATCCCGATCGAGGAGGTGCGCTTCTTCATCGCCGACCAGAAGTACGTGACTGTGCGCCACACGGCCGGCGAGGATCTGATCGAGGAGTCGCTCAAGTCGCTCGAAGAAGAGTTCGAGCCGGACTTCCTGCGCATCCACCGCAACACCCTGGTGGCCGCGCGGCACATCGCTTCGATCGAGCGCTCGGGTGAAGGCCAGTATGCAGTGCGCATGCGTGGACTCGACGTCGAGCTGCCAGTGAGTCGGCGTCTCGCGACAGACGTGCTGCGCAGATTCCGCGGCTGACAGCACGCACCGAGCAAAGCTGCACCTTCGGGCAGGATGCAATGCCTGCGAGGCGGCGTCATACTAGTGGCGCATTTCCCCACGCCTTCCCGCGCTTCACATGGATCAGCAGCCCGGTTCACCGTCAGACGCGCCCGTGCCGTCCACGGACAGCGGCGGTCGCTTCGTCGAACGTCGCCACGAGGATCGGCGCAAGCTCGAGCGCGTCTCGGTGCGCGGGCTCATGGCCGTGTTGCTGGCATCGGTCGCGATCGCGATGGCGGCGCTCGCGATCTGGCAGGCAACGCGCGCCAGCCGCACGCTGAACCAGATCCACGTCCAGCAGTCGCAGCTCATCGCCGACAATGCGCAGTTGCGCAGCGAGCTGGAGAGCCAGTCGCGCCGCCTCGATGCGAACATGACGCGCCTCGAGGAGCTCGGCAACCTCGCGCCGCGCGTGTCGGAACTCGCTGACAACGTCGATCAGCTGCGCGAGCGCACGGAGTCCGCTGAACGGTCGTGGGCGAACGCCGAGGCGCGTTACCTGCTCGATGTCGCGAACCGGCGCCTGACGCTCGAGCGCGACTGGGTCTCGGCGCTCGCGGCGCTCGAGGCCGCGGATGAGCGCCTGCAGTCGCTGAAGGACCCGTCTCTCAACCCGATCCGTCGCACGCTCGCGTCCGAGATCCAGGATCTGCGCAACATCTCGCAGCCCGACATCCCGGGCATCGTGTCGCGGCTCGCGAGCGCGGAGGAAACGGCGGCCTTCCTCCCGGTGCTGGGTGCGATCCAGGAGAACTATTCCCCCGATCAGCCGGTCGCCGGTTCACCGCCCGGCCTCGCGCGCGCCTGGCAGGTCATTCGCGCCTCGCTCGTCGGCATGGTGAGCGTGCGGCGCATCGGCGAAGACGCCGTCGAGCTCGTCTCCATCGAGCAGCAGAGTGTGCGACGCGAACACCTGCAGCTCCTGCTGTTCGCGTCCCGGCTCTCCGCCTTGCGCGGCGATCAGAACGGCTACCAGACGAACCTCGATGCGGCGCGGCTCTGGCTCGAGAAGATGTTCGATCCGACCGATGCGCGCGTGATGAGCCTGCGCCAAGAACTCGCGGTGCTCGAAAAGATGCCGATCACGCCGACGTTGCCCGACATCTCCAAGTCGCTCCACCAGCTGCAGGCGCACGACGAGCGCCGCGGACCATGAGGCGCACGTTCTACCTGCTCGCGACGCTGATCGCCTCGGCGGCGATCATCTCCGCGCTGCGCATCGATGCGGGCTACGTCGCCATCAGCTTCCTCGGCGTGCTGATCGAGATGTCGGTGGTCACGCTGGTGCTGCTGATCCTCGCGGCCTTTGTGCTCATCTGGGCGATCATTCGCCTGGTGCGCATGCGCAGGATTCGTCGCGAGGCGCAGGCGGTCAAACGCGATCTGCGTGCGCGTGAAGATCTCGCGCGTGGCGTGCTCGAGCTTGCTGAAGGCAACTGGCCCACCGCGGAAATCACCGTGACGCGCAGCGCTCGCGACAACGTCGAGCCGGCGATCAACTACCTGATCGCCGCTCGCGCGGCGGACTTGCAGGGTGCGCACGAACGGCGCGCGGGCTGGCTGCGGATGGCGCGCGAAGCGGCGCCGGAGGAGATTGCGCCCGTGCTCGTGACCCAGGCGGAGATGCAGCTCAAGAACGGGCAGTTCGAGGCCGCGCGCGCGACCTTGCAGGAGCTCGATTCCTCCGGACAGCAGAATCCGCGCGGCTTGCTGCTCCTCGCACGCCTCTACCGTCAGTCGGGTGAGTTCGAGAAGCTCCGCGCTCTCGAGTCGAAGCTGCGCGGCGCGCGCGGTGTGCGCGCGGCGGCGGTCGACGAGCTCATGGACCAGGCGTACATGGAAATGTTGCGCGCGGCGGCCGAGAGCGGCAACGCGGAGCGGCTCGAGCGGGCGTGGAACGACGCCTCGAAACCCGCGACGCGCCGGCCGGACCTCGTGCTCGCCTACGCCCGCGGCGCGATGAAGTGCCGCAATCACAAGGCGGCGGAAAAAGTGCTGCGGGATTTCCTCGACGACGACTGGAACGATGCGCTCGCGGCCGCTTACGGCGAGGTCGAAATGCCGGATCCGCTCGAGCCGCTCACCACCGCCGAGAAGTGGCTGCGTGCGCGGCGCGAGGACCCGGTGCTGCTCGTGAGCTGTGCACGGCTCAGCATGCGCGCGGAGCTCTACGGCAAGGCGCGCAGCTATCTCGAAACGAGTCTCGCCATTCGCCGCGACCCCGTGACCTACCAGCTCCTCGGCAGCATGCTCGAGCAGCTCGGCGAGAAGGAACACGCGGCGCGTGTGCTACAGGATGGGCTCGCGATGGCGATTGGCCGCAAGGCGAACCTGCCGAAGATCAAGCCGCGGCGCACGCCGGTGCGCGCCGACGGCGGCGGCTGGCACACCTGATCGGCGTTCCGGGCCCCCTCGGCTCTGACGCTCCGAGCGCTGATCGACACTGCGACACGGCGACCACCTCGACCGGCACGCGCCTATCGGCGTTCTCGACCGGCACGTTCCTATCGGCGTTCGAGCGCGCGCATCTTCGCGAGCGCGTCCGGCGCATACTCAAACGAATCGAAGTGCAGTAGCTCGGGCGGCAGGCCGCGGTGTAACGCGCCGCTCTTGACGGCTTCAACCAGCGCCGGCGGCCCGCTCGCGTAGAGCGCGTGACCGCGCAGGTCCGCGTACTCCTTGAATACAGCTTCGTGGACGAGCCCGCGCTCGCCCGTCCACGGATCGGAGTCCGCGATATCCGAGAGCACCGGCGTGTACCGCAGGTTCGGATACGCGCGCGTCCATTCGAGCACGCGTTCGTGCTCATAGAGATCGACACGCGTGCGCGCGCCCCAGAACAGGTGCAACTCGCGTACGAGTCCTTTCTCGAGCACGTGACGGATGATCGCCTTGAGCGGCGCGAAGCCGGTGCCGCCGCCGATGAGGAGCACGGGCGTCGCGGCGTCGTGGATGTAGCCGAACTGTCCGAGCGGTCCCTCGATCCTGAGCAGCGAGCGCTCCTGCAGGTCCGCAAACACGCGCTGCGTAAACTCGCCTCCCGGCGCGCGGCGCACGTGCAGTTCCAGCGGCCGGCTGTCGTGTGGCGGACTCGCGATCGAAAAGCTGCGCCGACGCTCGCCCGGCAGCATCACGTCCAGGTACTGCCCCGGCAGGTAGTGGAAGGTCTCGACCGCCGGCAATTGCAGGAAGAGCGCCATCACATCGGGCGCGAGCAGTTCCTTGCGCGCGATGCGGCACGGGAGATCCTTGATCTGGATGTCATCCGCGAGCCGGATCTCGCGGATGTAGACACTGACGTTGCTGGTAGGTCGCGCTTCACAGAGGAGCGCGAAACCGTCGGCGACCTCATCTGCCGTGATGCCGGCAGGCTGGCCGAACGGATACTGGATCGACCCCGCCATGATCCGCGCACGACAGGAGGAGCAGCTGCCGCCTTTGCAGCTGTGCGGGAGATTGATGCCGACATTGAGCGCCGCGTCGAGAATCGACTCGTCGGCCCGCACGGTGAAGGTGCGACCTTCGGGCAGGAGCGTGACGTGATGGATGGGCTCTTCGGCGGACTTCACATCCGAAGTCTAGTGCTTCGAGGCGTGACTTGTCGGGCCGAGAGTCGCGAGCGTCCTGGGCCGCGCGACTCCCGGCTCGAGTTCAGGCGCTCGGGCCTTCAGCGGCCTTCTTGCCGCCGAAAAACTTGCGCAGGAACGCGCCGAGCGCGACGAGGCCCATGATGATGAACTTCTTCATCGCGAGCAGCATCGCGCCGAGCTTCGCGAAGAGCCCCGCCTTCGCCGCAAGGCCGCCGGCGACCAGCGCGCCGAGCCCGTAGGCTGCGAGGCGATCGGTGCCGTGCTTGTAGTCCTCGTAGCGAAAACCCTCATTGAAGCTCGCGATGCGCAGCAGGTCCTTCATGTCGCGCTCGATGCTGGAAAGCTGCGGCATGCCGGCCACGGCATTCATCGACAGCACACCCTCGCGGCCAAGCACGCGTACGTCGTAGTTGAGCGTGTGCACGTCGGCGCTGCCGAACTGCAGTTCCTTCGCCCAGTAGAGCTTGCGCGCCAGCTCGTCGTAGTGCGGCGGCTCCGCCCAGCCGACGAGCTCGACGGACTCGTAGCCCGCCTTGTTGCGCTGCTCGTTGGCGTCGTGCGTGCCTTCCTTCATGTCCTTGAGCATGTCGCTGTAGTCGATCTTCTTCGCGTCGGCGTCGTCGACGTGACCGTCGTCGATGTACGTCACGATCACGGCCCAGCCCTCATCGCCGAACGGATCGACACCGACCGGCACCACCGCGCCCAGCGTGTCCGAATCCGGCGGGTTGCCCCACGCGACCAGGAGCTTCGAGGTCTCGGTCGGATTGAGGTAGCGATAGGCTTCCTCGAGATGGAGCGTTGCCACCTTGTTGGGCAGCAGGATGTCGCCGGTCTGGTACTTGAGCTCGGGCGGTTTGAATTCACGGGCGGAATCGGACGCCGCGTCCGGTGCGGGCGCGGGCGAGTCCTGCGCGAAGGCCGGTGCGATCAGCCCGAGCAGGCAGCACAGCAGTATTCTGGTCACGGATATCTCCCCGATCGTGTTGACCCAGTGAGCACGCCAGCCGCGGTTCGGCGTGGTCCCGACGCGCCCGCCTCGCGGCGTTCGGCGCATCGAATGGACAATCTCCCGGCGCGCAAGGTACTTGCGCCGTCAAGCGGCGTCTAGGACGGATTTCACTATGTCAAAGCCTTGTCGAGACCGAGCTGGCCCCAGAGCGCGTCGACCTTTTGCATAACCTCGGGTGACATGGTGATCGGCCGCCCCCAGGACCGGGTCGTTTCGCCCGGCCATTTGTTGGTGGCATCGAACCCGATCTTGGAGCCGAGACCCGACACCGGCGAGGCGAAATCGAGGTAGTCGATCGGCGTGTGCTCCATGATCACCGTGTCGCGCGCCGGGTCCATGCGCGTCGTCATGGCCCAGATCACGTCCTTCCAGTTGCGCGCATCGATGTCGTCGTCGGTCACGATGACGAACTTGGTGTACATGAACTGCTTGAGGTAGCCCCACACGCCCATCATCACGCGCCGCGCATGGCCGGCGTACTGCTTGCGGATTGTGACCACCGCGAGCCGGTAGGAGCAGCCCTCGGGCGGCAGGTAGAAGTCGGCGACTTCCGGAAACTGCTTCTGCAGGAGCGGCACGAACACTTCGTTGAGCGCGAGCCCGAGGATCGACGGCTCATCGGGCGGCCGGCCGGTGTAGGTGCTGTGGAAGATCGGCTGCTCGCGGTGCGTGATGCGCGCGACCGTGAACACCGGGAACTCTTCGACCTCATTGTAATAACCGGTGTGATCGCCGAAGGGCCCCTCGGGCGCGGTGTCGCCGGGGTGGATGAAGCCCTCCAGCACGATCTCGGCATTCGCCGGCACCCTGAGGTCGTGGCTCACGCACTTCACGAGCTCAGTGCGACTGCCGCGCAAGAGCCCCGCGAACGCGTACTCAGAAAGCGTGTCAGGCACCGGCGTGACGGCGGCAAGCGTGGTCGCCGGATCAGCGCCGAGCACAACCGCGATCGGAAAGGGCTGGCCCGGATGCGCTCGCTGCCAGTCGCGGTAGTCGAGCGCGCCGCCACGATGGGCGAGCCAGCGCATGATGAGGCGATTACGGCCGATCACCTGCTGGCGATAGATGCCTAGGTTGGTGCGCTCCCGCTCGGTGCCGCGGGTGACGACGAGGCCCCAGGTGATGAGGGGCGCGACGTCCTCGGGCCAGCAGGTCTGGATCGGCCAGTGGCCGAGATCGACCTTCTCGCCTTCGAGCTGCACGCTCTGGCAGGCGCCGCTCCGGACTTCCTTCGGCGCCATGTCGAGGACTTTGCGCAGCACCGGGAGCTTGTCCCAGGCGTCTTTCAACCCCTTCGGCGGCTCCGGCTCTCTTAAATAGGCAAGGAGCTTGCCGACTTCGCGCAGGTCGGCGGCGGATTCCTGGCCGAGTGCGAACGCGACGCGTCCGACGGTGCCGAACAGGTTCCCGAGCACGGGAACGTCGTATCCTTGCGCCCGCTCGAAGAGCAGTGCCGGACCGCCGCGTGCCAGCGTGCGGGTGCAGATCTCGGTCATCTCGAGCCGCGGGCTCACGGGAACGGCGATGCGCTTGAGCTCGCCGCGCGCCTCGAGCTGGTTGAGAAAGTCGCGTAGATCGGAGTACATGGAGTTCATTGTATGGCGTTTCAGAATCCGCCCCAGGCCGAAATCGACCAGCTTCTGCGCTCGGCACGCATCATCGCGATGGTCGGGCTCTCCCCGAATCCGGCCCGGCCGAGCTACGGCGTCGCGCGCCACCTGCTCGGCTACCGCTACCGCGTCATACCGGTGAACCCCAATTGTGAAACGGTGCTCGGCGCGAAAGCTGTGCCGGATCTCGCCGCCGCCAAGGGCTCACTCCAGCCCGGCGAGACGATCGATATCGTCGATGTGTTCCGTCAGCCCGAGGCGGTGCCCGAGATCGTCGAGGACTGCGTCCGTCTCGGCTTCAAGGCGCTGTGGCTGCAGCTCGGCGTCGTTCATGAGGAGGCGGCTGAACGAGCGCGGGCCGCGGGCATCTTCGTGGTGATGGACCGCTGCCTCTATCGAGAGCGCGCCGCACTTGAGGTATCCTCGTGACATGCAGATTGATTTCGTGAAGATGCATGGACTCGGCAACGACTTCATGATCTTCGATGCGCCGCGCGGCGCGCTGCCCGACGCAGACACCTTCCGCAAGCTCGCCCGCCGGCACACCGGCATCGGCTTCGACCAGGCCCTGATCCTCGAACCCCCGCGCCGTCCCGACACGCGCGTGTACTACCGCATCGTCAATGCCGACGGCCGCGAGGTCGAGCAGTGCGGCAACGGCGCGCGCTGCATCGCTGCGCTCATCGCGCGTCGCGGCAAGCTCGGGCCGGGCGAGATCAGGATGGACAGTCCCGGCGGTGTCGTGCGCGCCCGCGTGCGCGATGATGGCCTGGTGTCGGTCGACATGGGCGTGCCCAACTTCGATCCGAAGTCGCTCCCCTTCGAGGCGAGCGGCGAAGCGTACATCTATCCGCTGCAGGTCGCCGGCAGCGAGATCGAGATCGGCGCGGTGTCGATCGGCAATCCGCACGCGGTGCTGCGCGTCACTTCCGTCGACAGCGCGCCCGTGGACAGGCTCGGGCCTGCCGTAGAGAATCACCCGCGCTTCCCGAACCGCACCAACGTGGAGTTCATGGAAGTGGTGAGCCCGAAGCAGATTCGCCTCAGGGTTCACGAGCGCGGGACCGGCGAGACGCTCGCCTGTGGCACCGGCGCCTGTGGCGCGGTGGCCGTCGGACGACGGCATGGTTTGCTGGGGGAGGAAGTCGAAGTCGATGTGCGTGGCGGCCGGCTCATCGTGAGCTGGGCCGGCGACGGCGAACACATCTGGCTGACAGGACCGACCGAAACGGCCTACGAGGGCCGTGTTGACGTCTGATCACAACGCAAGGGGATGACACGACGATGAGCACACAGCAGGCACGCGGAGTGAAGAGCGAAACCACGATCAACGACGACATGGTGGTGCAGTACCTGCAGACCTACCCGGATTTCTTCGAACGCAACAGCACGCTGCTCGCGCGCCTGCGTCTGCCGCACGCGCGTGAATCGGGCCAGACGATCTCGCTCGTCGAGCGGCAGGTCGACGTGCTCCGCGAACGCAATCGCGGCCTCGAGCGCAAGCTGAAGGAATTGATCGACGTCGCGCGCGCCAACGAGGTGCTCACCGACAAGATCCATCGCTTCGATCGGCGCCTGATCCGTGCGGGCACGATGGCCGAAACCGTGAGCGCGGTCGAGGCGTCGCTCCGCGAAGATTTCGAAGCGATGCACGCGGTGCTGGTGCTTTTCGTCGCGCCGAGCCCGGAGCTCAAGCCGCTCGAGGGTCCGTTCCTGCGCGTGCTGCCACGCGAGCACGCAGACCTCAAGATGTTCGACACCTTCCTGACGAGCGCCAAGCCGCGTTGCGGCCAGGTACGTGATGCGCAGCGCGACTATCTCTTCGGCGCCGGCAACGTCGAGATCGGCTCCGTCGCGCTCGCCCCGCTCGGCCCGAATGCCGAGTTCGGCTTCCTCGCGATCGGCAGCAGCGATTCGGACCGCTTCCACCCGACGATGAGCACCGACTTCCTCGGCCGCATCGGCGATCACATCCGCGAGGCGATCGCACGCTTCGGATGAACGCCGGCGCGCTCGCGTGGACTGAGAAGTTCATCAAGCACCTGCGCACCGAACGCAGGCTGAGCGCCCTGACCGCGAGCAGCTACCAGCGCGACCTCGAAGCGCTGGTCGCCTACTGCGATGCGCAGAAGATCGCCGACTGGAAATCGCTCGACAGCCAGTACGTGCGCGTGTTCGCCGCGAAACAGCACGCGCGCGGCCTCTCCCCGCGCAGCATCCAGCGCCAGATCTCGGCGATCCGCACCTTCCTGCGCTATTTGATCCGTGAAGGCGTGCTCAACAACAACCCCGCGCTCGAAGCGCGTGCGCCGAAGGCCGCCAGGCGCCTGCCGCATACGCTCGATGCCGACCAGATGACGAAGCTCCTCGATTTTCGCACCGCTGAAGGTATCGGCGTGCGCGACAAGGCGATGATGGAGCTGCTCTATTCATCGGGCCTGCGCTTGCAGGAACTGATCTCGCTCGACCTCACCGATCTCGATCTCGCGGATCGCACGCTGCGCGTGACCGGCAAGGGCAACAAGGCGCGCATTCTTCCCATCGGCCGCTTCGCGGTCGATGCGACCCGCGCCTGGCTGAAGGAGCGCGCGGCGCTTGCGGCCATCGACGAACCCGCGCTCTTCGTCGGCCGCAACGGCACGCGCATCGGCGCGCGCGCGGTGCAGCTCAGGATCGATCACTGGGCGCGCCGCTCCGGGATCGGCGTCAAGACACACCCGCACCTCTTCCGTCATTCCTTTGCCACACACCTGCTCGAGTCGAGCGGGAACCTGCGCGGCGTGCAGGAACTTCTCGGGCACGCCAATATCAGTACCACGCAGGTGTATACGCATCTTGATTTCCAGCACCTGGCGCGTATATACGACGCCTCACATCCCCGCGCCCGACGCAAGCGCTCCCGCTGATCCGCCAGCCGGGCGTTCGCCTCAAGGACTGGAGACCCCGATGACCGACGCTGCCAGCTTTCATGGGACGACGATTCTCTCCGTGCGGCGCAACGGCGTGGTCGCGATGGGCGGCGACGGGCAAGTGACCATCGGTCCGACGGTGATGAAGAGCAATGCGAAGAAGGTCCGCCGCCTCTACCAGAACAAGGTGCTGGCGGGATTCGCCGGCGGCACGGCGGATGCGTTCACGCTCTTCGAGCGCTTCGAAGGCAAGCTGGAGAAATACGGCAATCTCACGCGAGCGGCCATCGAGCTCGCCAAGGACTGGCGCTCCGACCGCTATCTGCGACGCCTCGAAGCGCTGCTGCTGGTCGCCGACCCCGCCAAAATCCTGGTCATCTCCGGCAACGGCGACGTGATCGAGCCCGACGACGGCATAGTCGCGATCGGGTCCGGCGGCCCATACGCCCTTTCCGCG
>DATFRO010000099.1:0-4745 GCA_035263105.1 Steroidobacteraceae bacterium
CACGCTCGTGCCGTCATCGAGCTTGAGCGCCTGGATGAACCCATCCTCGGCGCGCAACTGCACCTCCAGCACCTTGCGCTCCAGCCGCTTCACCCCGCGCGCCTCGGCATACTCGCGCAGATACCCCGCGTACAACCCCGCATCAAAGTGAAAGGCGTAAGACGCGGCGGCCCACACCGGATCCTTCTGCTCGGCGGGCCGCGCGAATCGGTTGAGACGGGCGGTGACGCCGCTCAGCGAGAAGTCCTCGAAGCTCGTCGTATCGCCGGAGCGGCGCAGCTTCAGCCAATCCTGGTGCAACGACACCATGTCAGCGTGCACGCCGGACACGCCGAAGGGATGAAAGTAGCGGTGACCGAGCCGCGCCCAGTCGCGAAACTCGATGCCGAGCTTGAAGGTTCCCTGCGTGCGGCGCAGGAAATCGTTCTCATCCAGACCGAGCGCGGCGTTGAAGAGGCGAATCGGCGGGATCGTGGCCTCGCCGACGCCGACGGTGCCGATCTCTGGTGACTCGACGACACACACCTCGCAAGTGTGCTGGAGCTTGCGAGCGCAGAGCGCCGCCGTCATCCAGCCCGCCGTGCCGCCTCCCAGGATTGCAACGGAGCGGATGCGCTCCGTCGGCGCACTGCTCGCGGATGATGAGGTTGTGTCGCTCATGACTCGCGCGGGTTGCCGCGGTACCGCTCCATGAACTCGCTCTGCGCCGGCACCGCGCGTGCACTCGCGTGTACTGCGGCGCGCATCGTCGACAGTGCTGCCCGGACGTCCGCGTCGCGCATGACATCGGCAAGGGGATCGTGAGCGCGCGGAAGGAGGCCGTGGCCCAGCAGCACGGACAGCCAGCTGTCCTCGCCGAAGTGCTCATCGTCTGCGAGGCTCACACGGCCGCTGCTGCGGAACAGATCCACCCGGTGACGCAGCGAAGCGGGGACCTGCATCGATCGGCAGCGCTCCCAGAACGCCGAGTCGCCGTGCGCCTGCGTCCAGTAGTGGAGAATCAGGAAATCGCGAATGCCGTCGTACTCGGCGATCGTGAGGCGGTTGTATTCCTCGGCGTCACACGGATTGAACTCGCGATCCGGAAATGTCGTCAGGAGCCGAGCGACCGCGGTCTGCGCGAGGTGCAGGCGCAGCGGCTCGAGCGGCGCCATCGAGCCGCTCGCGATGCGGACGCAATTGCCGGTCCAGAATCGCTCAGGCCTGCCCGCGGTGAAACGCAGCGAACGAGGCTCGCCCAGCGCCGGCGCCGGTAGCGCATCCAACAAGGTGCGAGTCGCGGCGTCCTCGCTCACGAACTCGCTGCAGTAGGCAAAACCGCAGTCGAGCTCGCGTTGCAGAGGGATGCGCCACTGCCAACCGCCGCTCGAGGCGATCGACTGCGAGCACGGCGGCGCGCCCCGCACGACGTCGCAGGTCACCACGGCGGCCCGATCGCACGGCAGCCACTGGCTCCAGTCCGTGAAGCCACCCCCACCGAGGCGCCCGGCCACCGTCGCCGCAGGCGTGCAATCGAGGTAGAGATCGCCCTCGAGCAGCTTGCCGTCATCGAGCTTGAGCGCCTCGACGACGCCGTCCGCGCCACGCAATTTCACTTCGGTCACTTCGCGCTCGAGCGAGAGCACGCCGCGCGCTTGCGCGTACTCCTTGAGGTACGCCGCGAGGAGCCGTGACGTGAAGTGATAGCCATAAGAATAAAGAGAGAGCACCGAGCGCGGATCGGCGAGCGGGTGCGCGAACCGTCCGCTCCTGGCGAGCTGCATCGCGATCGAGAAATCCTCGATACTTCCCGCCTCACCGGTATCCCGCAGCCGCAGCCAGTAGTGATGGAACGGCACGGCTTCCAGCCGCGCGCCCACGGTGCCGAAGGCGTGAAAGTAGCTCTCGCCGGGCCGGCCCCAGCCGATGAACTCCGTCCCCAGGTTGAAGGTGGCCTCGGTGCGGCGCACGAGATCGAGTTCCTCGATCCCCAGGAGGCTTCGCAGGCGGTGAAATGCGGGGTTGGTCGCGTCGCTGGCCGTCAGCGGCTCAGCATTCGGCGTATCGATCAGGCGAATCTCGCAGTACCCGCGCTTCAGCACACGCGCCAGCACCGCGGCCACCAGCCAGCCGATGGCGCCGCCGCCTGCAATCACGATCGTTCGGATGTGCGACTCGGACATACCGTTCAGCAAATCATCGAGGACCGAAGTCCCATGTTGCCCGGATACGACAGGACTGGCCGCAAGAAAACGTCCTTGACACAGAAAATCCGATTTATCCTATAATAAGAAACGGGAACGAGTTCGTCATCGTTCGAAATCGAGCCATTCCGTCAGAGGGGGGAACTCTGTGAAAGCGAAGCATCGACGGGCCGTGTGCGCGCCGAGCGCGCTGGCCATTCTCAGTTCTTTTGGCGCGACCGCCTACGCCCAGGAACAGGATGCGACGAAGATCGGTGAAGTGGTCGTCACGGGCGTTCGCCAGGCGATGCGCGACTCGATCATCATCAAGCGCAACACGGAACTCGTCAGCGACAACGTCTCCACCACCGATATCGGCCAGCTTCCGGACGTGACCATCGCCGAGGAGCTGAATCGCCTCCCCGGTGTGAACACCACCCGCGATCGCGGCAATGCCAGCCAGGCCGCTGTGCGCGGACTCGGCCCCCGCCTCGTCTTCGGCTTGGTGAACGGACGCGAAGTCGCCTCCTCGGAGCCGTCGCAGGATCTGCGCTGGGAGATCTACCCCTCCGAGGTGCTCGCCGGCGCGCAGGTGTTCAAGACACAGGACGCCACACTGATCCCGGGCGGCATCGCGGCCACCATCGACATCCGCACGCTCCAGCCTCTCGACTACCACGGGCCGACCTTCAGCGTGCGCGCGGGCCCGACGTTCAACGAGACCGCCGACGACCTCCCCCACTACGACGGCAAGGGCTATCGCGCCAGCGCCGGCTATGTCTCGCATCTCACCGACACGTTTGCCGTAGCGCTCGCGGCCAGCATCCAGCGTGAGAAGAACGGCTTCCCGGACGCGCGCACGTTCGGCTGGAACACCGTCGATAACTCCGGCGGCAACACCGGCGACCTCAACGGAGACGGTGTGCCCGACAACACGACGTGGGGCCTGGTCACCGAAGTGAAGGAGGTGACGCAGGACCGCAACGCGATCACCGGCGCGATCGGCTGGCGCGCGAGCGACAGCCTCACCATCAAGGCGGACGCGCTCTGGTCGGAATACGAGATCAAGGAAGATCAGTTCCAGGCCTGGTACGGCAACAACGTCACCGGCAACTGGGCCAACGGCAATTCCGGTGCCTACAACGCGCCCGGGAATTCGTACCAGATCGTGGATGGCTCAGTGGTCGCCGCCGATCTCAACAACGCGTTCCCGAATTACGAAAGCTCGATCAACAACTACAACGAAAAGCACTCCCTCATCGTGACCGGCCTCAATGCCGACTGGAACAGCGGCAACTGGTCGGGACAGGCGGACCTGTCGTATTCGGAGGCATGGCGCAAGAACCGTTGGGAGGCGATCTACCTTTCGCAGCTGTTTCCGCCGAACTTGGCTTTCGACGTGCGCGACGGTCAGACGCCGTTCGGCGCGACGCCGGGGTTCAACCCGGCAGACCCGGCGCTCCAGTCGGCGGGCGGTCCTCGCAACGACCGCGGCATCGGCGGTGCGACGTACGGCACGCCTGAATCGGGCGCCGGGCAGAGCGACGGCCCCGAGAACACCAAGGACAGGATCTGGGCGTTGGCACTGAGTTTCACCCGCAGTTTCGACACCGAGAGTCCTTCCAGCGTGTCGTTTGGCGGGCGCTATTCGGACCGTGAGAAGACGCATCATCGCAACCGCTTCGGCCTGTGTGCCGGGACGGGATCGTCGGTGTTCGTCACACCGCCCGGAGGCGGTGCGGCCTTCGAACAGTGCCGGCCCGGATCAACTGTCATCGATCTCTCGAACGCCGGCCTGGAGTCGTTCACGGTTCCGGGTGGTCTGAACGTCCCGCCAATGGTCTGGGGCGACTTCGACAGCTTGCGGCCACTGGTCTACCCGGACGATTCAGTGCCGGCAGGATCCGATCAGCTGCTGGTCCACACCGAGGTCGACGAGAAGACCTACGAGGGCTTCGTCAAATACAGCTTCGAAGGCCAGGTCGGAGGCTTGCCCATCAATGGCGGCATCGGCGTGCGTGTCGCACGGGTGGAAACCGACAGCAGCGGCTTCCAGACGCTCGACAACAACGTCACCTTCATCCCGGTGTCGGTCGATAACAGCTACACCGACATCCTGCCGAGCTTGAACGTCGTCGGGCACCTCAACGATCAGCAGCTGCTGCGTTTCGGCGCCTCGGTCGGCATCTCGCGTCCGCCACTGGATGCGTTGGTGACGGGCTTCAGCCTCAACCCGACCGGCACGCCACCGTCCGGCGGCGGCGGCAACCCGACGCTGCGCCCCTACAAGGCCGACCAGCTCGACCTGTCCTATGAGTGGTATTTCCACGAGGAGTCCCTGTTCGCCCTCGCGGTGTACTACAAGGACATCAAGAACATGATCGGCGCCAGCCAGTCGACGCAGACGATCGATGGCGTGACGTACATCATCACCTCCGAGAGCAACACCGACGGCGGTAACGTGCGCGGCGCGGAGCTCACCTTCCAGTCGCGGTTCTACTTCCTGCCGAGTTTCCTGAAGGACTTCGGCGTCTACGCCAACTACTCGTACGTCGATTCGGATGTGCACGAAGTCGCGCCGCT
>DATFRO010000100.1:0-43417 GCA_035263105.1 Steroidobacteraceae bacterium
TGTTGCTCGCGGCGGTGCCGGAGCTCGAGCGCGCGCTCATCCGTCTCGCGCTCGAGAAGACGGGCGGGCGGCGACAGGAAGCGGCACGATTGCTCGGACTCGGGCGCAATACGCTCACGCGCAAGCTGCGCGGTCTCGGGCTGGAATGACGGGGGACGGGCTCAGCCCGCGACGCAGCTCCACGGCTCGGAGGCACGCTCCCTGCTCCCGAGGCCGCCGATCAGCTCCGTCACGGACGCCAGGCGATGAGCGTCGAGATAGTCGACGATGCCGGCGTTGATCTTGCTGCAGACGAGCGGATCGTAGAAGAGCGCGGTACCGACACCGACCGTCGTCGCGCCCGCGAGCATGAACTCGATCGCGTCTGCCGCCGTGCAGATACCGCCTTGGCCGATGATCGGAACGCCGTGCCGTGCGGCGACCTGGTAGACCTGGTGCACTTTCAGCAGCGCAATGGGCTTGATCGCAGGACCTGACAGCCCGCCCTGCACGTTGCCGATGATCGGCGTGCGCGTCTCGATGTCGATGGCCATCCCCATGATGGTGTTGATGACGGCAAGACCATCGGAGCCCGCTTCGATGCAGCGACGCGCGTTCTCCTGAATGTCGGTCTGGTTGGGCGACAACTTCGTGATCAGCGGCTTCTTCGTCATGCGCCGGCAGGCCTCGACGACGCGCGCCGAAGTCTCGGGGTAGTTGCCGAACGCGACGCCGCCTTCCTTGACGTTGGGGCAGGAGATGTTGATCTCGATCGCGTCGATGCGCGAGTCGTCGAACCGGCGCGTGACTTCGACGTACTCCTCGATGGTCGACCCGCAGGCGTTGGCGATGAAGCGCGTCTCCGAGAAGTCGAGCTGCGGCAGGATGCGCCGGACCACGTGATCGACGCCGGGGTTTTGCAGGCCGATGGCGTTGAGCATTCCCATCGGCGTCTCGTAGACGCGATGCGGCGGGTTGCCGAGGCGCGGGTTGAGTGTCGTGCCCTTGAGCACGATCGCGCCGACATCGCGATTGGAGAAGCCCTCGACCCGTGTGTACTCTTCGCCGAATCCGACGCAGCCGGACAGCAGCACGAGCGGTGAGTTGAACTTCAGGCCCAGGAAGTCCAGCGCGAGCCCAGGGGATTCAGGCGCGGTCGACATGTTCCACGTCATTCTATTCGAGCCGGAGATTCCGCCCAACACCGGCAACGTCATTCGCTTATGTGCGAACACCGGCGCCGCACTGCACCTCATCAAGCCGCTGGGATTTCGCCTGGATGCACGGGCCCTGCGGCGCGCCGGGCTCGACTATGCGGAGCTGGCGACGGTGCGGGTTCACGATTCGCTGGACGCCTGCCTCGAGCAAGTCGGCAATCGCGTCTTCGCGATCGAGACCGGTGGGGAACGTCCGTACGCGGAGGCGCGGTTCGGCGCGGGCGATGCGTTGTTGTTCGGCCCGGAAACGCGCGGGTTGCCGCACGCCGTGCTCGAGCGCCTGCAGCGCTCGCAGGTCCTGCACATTCCGATGCGCGCCGGGAACCGGAGCCTCAACCTCTCGAATTCCGTTGCGCTGGTGCTCTATGAGGCCTGGCGCCAGATCGGCTTCCCAGTCCCCGCCACGGAATTGAGCGCGACTAGTCGTGCTCGGGACGAATCTCGCGCGCCATGAGCTCCTGCACCGCCTGCTTGATCGGCAGGCCCTCGTACAGCACGCGATAGGCAGCGGCACAGATCGGCATTTCGATGCCGAGGCGGGCGGCCACGGCATGCACTGCCTTCGCCGCGCTGTAACCCTCGACCACCTGTCCGATCTCGGCGAGGACTGCGCCGGCGGAGCGCCCCTTGGCGAGCGCCAGCCCAAAGCGCCGGTTACGCGATTGGTTGTCGGTGCAGGTCAGGACCAGGTCACCGAGGCCTGCGAGTCCCATGAAAGTTTCGCGCCGCGCACCCAGCGCTTCACCGAGGCGCGTCATCTCGGCCAGCCCGCGCGTGATGAGTGCGATGCGCGTGTTGGCGCCGTATCCCATGCCATCGGCGATGCCGGCGCCGATGGCGAGGACGTTCTTCACCGCCCCGCCGACTTCGACACCGATTACATCGCCAGAGGTGTAAGCCCGAAAGTTGAGCCCGGAGATGTTGTGGGCGATCGCCGCCGCGAAGTGCTCGTCGGGCGAAGCGATGGTCATCGCGGTCGGCAGTCCGGCCCCCACCTCGCGCGCAAAGGTCGGTCCCGAGAGCACGGCGATCGGCCAGCGAGCACCCAGCACTTCCGCCGCGACTTCGTGCGGCAACTTTCCCGAACCCTGCTCGAATCCCTTGGTTGCCCATGCGAGCCGCATGCCGCTCTGCAGGTGGGGCTTCAGCTGCTGCAGCAGCTCGCGAAACCCATGACTGGGCACGGCGATCAACACATCCGCCGCATCGCTCAGGGCGCGGGTGAGCTCGGATTCGACGCGCAGGGACGGGGGGAACGGTGCGTCCGGAAGATACTGGCGGTTACAGCGATCGCGCTCGAGTGCCTCGAGAGCGCGCGGATCGCGGCCCCACAAGCGCACTGCATGTCCCGCCCGTGCGAACTGGATGGCCAGAGCCGTGCCCCACGATCCTGCCCCGAGGATCGTGATCGGCGCCTGGTCCTGCCGATTGGTCTCAGCCAGCGCCATGCAGGCTCCTTCGCGTACGAGGTCCGGCGCGGTGCCGTCGTCAGTTCACCGCGATCCGGCCTGCCTCGGCCATCGAACGCTCGAACAGGCTGTCGAAATTCACCGGCGGCAACAGGAACTGCGGGAAGCCGCCCTGCGTGATGAGATCCGAGCACGTCGCGCGCGCATAGGGAAACAATACGCTGGGACAGATGCTGCCGATCACCTTCTTGAGCTCATCCTCGGAGCAGTTGCGCACCACGAAGACGCCGGCCTGCTTCAGCTCCACGAGATACGCGACGCTGTCACCGAGTTTCGCCTCGACGGTGATCGTCAGCACCACTTCGCGCAACTCCGTGCCGATCTCCGTGCTCGCGGTATTGAGGTTCAAGGAGAATTTCGGGTTCCACTGCGAGGCCGGAATGCGCGGCCCGTTCGGGGCTTCGTAGGAACAATCCTTGAGGTAGATCTGCTGCAGCACGATTTCCGGCCCCGTCACCTGGGGCTGCTGCGGCTTGGTTTCGCTCTCAGTCATGGTTTCTCCGTTTGCAAAAGGGAATCGAGCTGGCCACTGCGTTCCAGGTCGTAAAGCTCCTCGAACCCGCCCACGTGGCGTGCGCCGACAAAGATCTGCGGCACCGAGCGCCGGCCGCTGCGCGTGATCATCTCGGCGCGCAATTCAGCGTCCGTTTCAATGTCGACCTCGCGAAACGCCACGCCCTTGCGCTCGAGGAGCGCCCGGGCACGCGCGCAGTACGGGCACCACCCGGTCGAATACATGGTGACCTCCGCCATGCGTCAGTTTCGCGGCGTGGATTTTCCGGCGCCGCCACGCACCAGTGGCAGGTTTTCCTGGCGCCAGGCGGCGAGTCCGCCCCGCAGGTTGAAAACCTTGCTGAAGCCGAGCTTGCCCAGCTCGCGCGCCGCGGTGCCGCCGTTCATCCCGGATTCGCAGCAGGTGATGACCGCCTTCTCCTTGTGGCGCTTCAGTGTCTCGGCGCTCGCGGCCAGGTCCTTGAGCGGAATGTGGCGCGCATCGACGATGTGCCCGGTCTCGAACGCCGCGTCATCGCGCACGTCGACCACCAGCGCGCCATGGTTCATCATGCGCACCGCATCGCCCGGCGCGAGCGCGGCGAACTCTTGAATCCGGGCGCGCATCTCGGACACGATCACGATGATCACCATCGCCACGGCGGCTGAGACCAGGTAGGGATGGTGGCCGGCAAACTCGAGCAGTCGATTCATCTTGGGTTCTGGAATGTAAGAGGCGTGCGCCGAAAAAGGCCGGCAAGTATAGCAAGGTGGCTCCCGCTCCTGCTCCTGTGGGCGGCCGTGCTGCCCGCGGCGAATGAGAAAGAGACCGAGGCCGACCTGCGCAAGGTCCGCCGCGAAATCACCGAGCTGCAGCAGGCGATCCGCAACGATACGACGCAGCGTGATCAGCTGGCGGGGCGTCTGCGCGACGCCGAGCTCACGGTTTCCGGCCAGCGGCGCAAGCTCGACGAGGTCAGGGCGCAGCGCGCGGAGAGCGCGAAGCGCCGGGCAGCGCTCCAGGCCGAGCACGACCAGACCGAGCAGCGCCTGGCGGGCGAGCGCGACGCGCTCGCGGGCGAACTGCGCGCGGCCTACACGATCGGACGCGAGGAGCAGATCAAGCTCCTCCTCAACCAGCAGGACCCCGCTCAGCTCGGGCGCATGTTCGCCTACTACGGCTACTTCGGGCGGGCGCGTGCCGACCGGATCCAGGCGATCCGCACGCAGCTCGAGCGCTTGAACGAGATCGATGCGTCGCTGGCAGCCGAGGACCAACGGCTCGCGCAGCTCGAAGACCAGGCGCAAGGCGAGCTCGATGGACTGCAACGCGCGCGGCGCGAACGGAGCGACGTGCTCAAGGACATGGATCAGCAGCTCAAGACGCGCCAGGCAGCGCTGACCAAGTTGAAGCAGGACGCGGACGGGCTCGAAAAACTGCTCGCCGACCTGCGCCGCGTCCTGAGTGATTTTCCGGTGAACTCGGGCGAGCCATTCGAGAAGCTCAAGGGACGCCTGAGCTGGCCGGCGCTGGGCAAGTTGCTCGCCGACTTCGGTGAGCGGCGGGCTTCGGGCATGACCTGGAACGGTGTGCTGATGGCGACCGCGCGCGGCAGCCAGGTCCGCGCCGTTCATTCCGGACGCGTCGTGTACGCCGACTGGCTGCCGGGCATGGGACTGCTCACGATCGTCGAGCACAGCGGCGGCTACCTCAGCCTGTACGGCCACAATGAGCAGTTGTTCCGCGCCGTCGGCGACTGGGTGAGTCCGGGGGATGTGATTGCCACCAGCGGCGACTCGGGCGGCCGCAGCCAGCCGGAGCTGTACTTCGAAATCCGCAAAGGCGCGACGCCGCTCAACCCTCACCAGTGGATCCGCAAGCCCTTGCCCCGCAACTGAACGGCGGGTGTGACGCAGGTAGCTCCTGCGCGCCCCGCATGGCTGCTTAAGTTCAATGCCCGAACCCGGCGCGCAGGGCGGCCCGGGCACGATCCGGGCGCCACAGAGTGCGGATTACCTCGCATTCTCCAGAGGTTACGTGCCGAAATCTGTCGAATCGCCAACCTCGTCAAGGATTGCGAGGCTGGTAATCACGCATCTTTCACGCCTGTCGCCGAACAGGCGGCGGCAGGTTGCGCGTATGGCGGAATGCGGGCGTGCCGGTGGACAACACGAACCAGACCAACTCGACTCTGAACAGGTCGCTTGAGCCCTACGGACAGCTCATCAAGATGCTGTTGCCGCGCGCGCTCAGCATCGACATCTTCGGGCCTGCCGGCGAGAAGTACTGGTCGAGCAGCGACGTGGTCAGTGTCGATCTCTCGCCGCTCGTTGCCGAGGCACGCTATGCCGCGGCCGGCGCCGAGGAAGGCCTCTTCCGCCTGCTCGATGACGGCACTCCCGTCTACCTGTTTCGCCTCTGCGAGGAATCCGGCGAACTCATCGCCCTGCTGAGCGTCACCTGCCGCGCCGAGAACGGCGAGTCGCGTCCCTGGTCGTTCGTACACAGCCTGTTGCGTCCCGCGCTCGAGTGCCTGCAACGCGAGCTGCTCGCACAGGAGAACATCGGCTCGCTGAGTCGTAGCCTCGAGGTGCGCGACAAGGACCTCGACCTGCTCCTGTCGATCACCTCCGATGCGCAGTCCGACACCGAGGAGGCTGACGACGACACGGACGAACTGCGCTGGATCCTGCAGCGGAGCATCGAACACCTCGGTTGCCTGTTCGGCGCGCTGGTGATCCCGGAGAAGGGCATCGCCATCTGCCGCGCCGGCAAGGGCGCCCCCGCCGCCCAGAGTTCGGAAGTGCTCACGCGTACCCACCGCCATCTGCTGACCTGGGCACAACTGCAGGGCAAGGTGCTGGTGGTGAACAAGGTGGCCGCGGGCAACGCGCCCGGCGCCCTGCCGTACAAGATCCTGTCGTGCCCGGTGCGCCAGAATTCGAACCGCGTCGTCGGTTTCTTCGCGCTGTTCCGCACCGAGGACATGGAAGACTTCGATCACCGCCATACGCGCATTGCGCGGCTTCTCGCACGCAAGACCGCCGCGGTGCTGCAGGCGAACTACGACGGTGTGACGGGCCTTCTCACGCGTCCAGCCTTCGAACGTCACGCGAACGCCAACCTCGCGCGCGCCCGCAGCGACGCGCATTGCCTGGTGTATATCGACATCGACCAGATGCACGTGACCAACGAGAACTTCGGCATGCACGTCGGCGATGCCGTCATCGCGCGCATCGCGGAACTCGTGCGCCGCCGGCCGCAACCCGGCGCCGTCAGCGCGCGTCTCGCCGGCGACCGCTTTGCGCTGCTGCTGCCCGATACGGACCTCGAGAGCGGCACCGCGGCGGCCCGCAAGCTCTGCGATGGCGCGCGACTGGTGAAGGCCGAAGCGGGCAAGGACGAGTCGCCGGAGGTCTCGCTCAGCATCGGTGTCGCCGCGCTCAACGGCTCGCAGAAGCTCGCCCACGCCATGGCGGCGGCGGAAGTCGCCTGCAAGGCCGCCAAGGACCGTGGCCGCAATCGCGTCGAGATCTACGAGGACGCCGACGTCAGCATCATCCGTCGCCACACCGACATCAGCGTGGCCGCGCAACTGCGCGACGCGCTGCGCAGCGATCGCTTCCGCCTCGACCTGCAACCCATCCTGCCGCTGCAGGGCACCTGTAAGGCACCTCACTTCGAGTTGCTTCTGCGCATGATCGCGGACGACGGTGCGAGCATTCCTCCGGAGAAATTCCTTTCGGCCGCGGCGCGCTACCAGCTCATGCCTGCCATCGACCGCTGGGTCGTCGAGCACGCGCTGCAGACGCTCTCGGAACATGCCTCGCTCCTGCGCGAGCACGCGGCCTGCTTCACGATCAATCTCTCCGGACAGTCGATCGCACAGCCGGACTTTGCCGATTTCGTCGAGAACGCCGTGCGCTCGTGTGGATTGCCGATCGAGTCGTTCTGCTTCGAGCTGACCGAGACGGCCGCGGTCGCCAACATGGGACGCGCCGAAGCCTTCATGCAGCGCCTGCGGGAAATCGGCTGCCAGTTCGCACTCGATGACTTCGGCACGGGGTTCAGCTCCCTCGCCTACCTCAAGGCGCTGCCGGTCACCATGCTCAAGATCGACGGCAGCTTCGTACGCGACGTGATCGTCGATCCGCGCTCGCAGTCGATGGTGCGCGCCATCGCCCAGCTGGCGAAGACCATGTGCATGGAGACGGTGGCGGAATACGTGGAGACCGACGAGATCCGCCGGCGCGTGGCTGCGCTCGGCGTCGACTACGGCCAGGGCTTCTGCCTCGGCAAGCCGCAACCGCTCACGCAGATGCTCAAGGAACTGCCGCTGTTCGAGGCTTTCGCGCAATCCCCGCGACGGGAAGCGTTGTCGGACAGCCCCCAGGAAGCCGTGATCGCCGCTTCCGCGTCGTAGCTGCGACGCACCATTGACACAACTTGTACCTGCGATTGCTGATCTTTCCGCAGCCCATGTTGGTCGCAATCAGTCCGGGCTGTAGTATTCGCTGACCTCCTGACTCCCACCCTTCAGGTTTCCCGAATGTCGATGAAATTACGGACGCTGGTCATCCTCCTGGCAGGCATCGTCATCGGTGTGTCCCTGTCGGTGTCCCGTGGAGTGCTGGCCGACAAGGACCCGCCTGCGACGACGCAGGCCGATACGCTCCCCTGGGAGGACGCGCGGCTGCTGGCGGAAGTGCTGGAGCGTGTGAAGGAGGACTACGTCGACAAGGTTGACGATCACGACCTGATGGAAAACGCGATTCGCGGCATGGTCTCCTCGCTCGACCCGCATTCCGCATTTCTCGACAGCGATGAATACGACGAGATCCGCATCAGCACCACCGGCAATTACTCCGGGGTCGGTATCGAAGTCACGATGGAGGACGATGGCGTCAAGGTCGTGGCGCCGATCGATGGCACCTCCGCCGCCAAGGCCGGGATCCGCCCGGGCGACATGATCGTCGCTATCGATGGCGTGCCGGTCGACACCACCGGACTGAACGACGCCATCAACCGCATGCGCGGCAAGGCTGGCACCAGCGTGAAGGTGAGCGTGAAACGCAACGGTGTGCAGACGCCCCTCGATTTCGTGCTCGAGCGCTCCAACGTGCAGGTGCACAGCGTGAAGTCCGAGTTGCTCGAGCCCGGCTACGGCTACGTGCGGATCACGCATTTCAGCGAGACCACGGGAAGCGATCTCACCAAGGCGGTGGCGGCACTCAAGAGCGCCAGCCCGCACGCCAAGCTCAACGGCCTGGTGCTCGACCTGCGCAACAACCCGGGCGGTGTGCTCGAGGCCGCGGTCGCGGTCTCCGACGCCTTCATCAACGATGGCACGATCGTCACCGCCGACGGTCGCGCTCCGGACTCCAAGTTCGAAATGGACGCGACGCCCGGCGATGTGCTGGACGGCGGCGACCTCGTGGTCCTGGTCAACGCCGGCTCCGCTTCCGCGTCGGAGATCGTCGCCGGTGCGCTGAAGGACCACGGCCGCGCCACGCTGATCGGCCGCACCACGTTCGGCAAGGGCTCGGTGCAGACCGTCATGCCGCTGTCGGATGGCCGGGCGATCAAGCTGACGACCTCGCGCTACTACACGCCGTCGGGCGCTTCGATTCAGCAGAAAGGCATCACCCCGGACATCGTCGTCGATCGCGATCAGAACCCGGTTGACGGCGTGTCAGGCCCTGCGCTGGTCCAGCGCGATGCCGAAATCGGCATTGCGCTCGCCAAGCTCAAGGACGATGGCGTGATCCGCCAGAGCAAGGCGGAAGAGCGCCACTGACCGATGCCGAATCGCAAGGAAGAGCCGGCCGCACACGTTCACGGCCCGAACTGCGACCACGACCACGATCACGACCATGAACACGGCGGCGCGGTGCCCTATCGCCGCGAGCTGCCGAAGCCCGGTCGCAACGATCCCTGTTTCTGCGGCAGCGGGAAGAAGTACAAGAAGTGCCACGGAGCGGCGAACGCGACCTGAGCGGGAGGGCTAAGGCATGACCGGTTTCATTCTGCGTGCATTGATCGCAGCGCTCGGCCTGTGGCTCGCAACCGAGTGGGTCAGCGGAGTGCACATCGATACTCCGGGAACGCTCATCCTCGCAGGCGTGCTCCTCGGCGTCGTCAACGCCATCGTGCGTCCGCTCGCGGTCGTGCTCACGTTGCCCTTCACCATCCTGACGCTGGGCCTGTTCCTGCTCGTCGTGAACGCGGCGATGGTGGGCCTGGTCGCGTGGTTCCTGCCGGGGTTCAGTCTCGATGGCTTCGGTCCCGCGTTCTGGTGCGCGCTGATCGTGAGCCTGGTGTCCTGGGTCGGCTCCTGGTTCATCGGTTCGAAGGGCAAGATCGAAGTCGTGCGGCGTTGAGCCGCGTCTTATCGAGCCTTCCCGGGCTTCGACGCCGCCCCGGTCTCGGCGGCGCGGAACAGAAGCCAGGCAATTCCCGCGAGGATCACCAGGCCTAGCAGTTCGCCCCACTGCGTCGGCTGGAATTTCTCTGGTAACGCGAGAACGTCGGCACGCCCCGAGGCGACGATCGCGATCGCGATGACGATGCCCATCAACGCTTCGCCTGTGATCAGTCCGGCCGAGAACAGTACTCCGCGCCGATGCAGGCGCTCCTTCGCATCGGCGTCGTCGGGAACGCGCGCGATGCGCTCGACGATGTAGGTCAGGAGTCCGCCCAGGAAGATCGGCACGGTGAGCTCCAGCGGCAGGTAGATTCCGACCGCGGCGGCCAGCACCGGGACGCGAAAGCGGGCGCCCCGAGCCTTGCAGATTTCATCGACGATGATGATGGCGGCGCCAATGGCGGCACCGGTCCAGACCATTCCCCAGGGCAGCACTCCGCCAAACATCCCCTTGGAGACCGAGGCCATGAGCGTCGCTTGTGGAGCGAGCAGCGGATGGGGATGGGCCTCGGACGGAACGCCGATTCCGTACGCCTTTTCGAGGAGGTTGAGGACCGGCGCCATGATGAGCGCGCAGGAAACCGCGCCCACGGCCAGCATCAGCTGCTGGCGCCAGGGCGTTGCCCCGACCAGGTAGCCAGCCTTGAGGTCCTGCAGGTTGTCGCCGGCGACGGAAGCCGCGCAGCAGACGACTGCGCCGATCATGATCGCTGCGACCGGCCCGAGCGGCGCATTGCGCCCCATGAGGAAGATCAGGATCACGGACGCGAACAGGATCGTCGAGATCGTGATCCCGGACACCGGGTTGTTGGACGAGCCCACGAGCCCGGCCATATACGCGGACACGGAGCAGAACAGGAACCCCGCGACGATCATGATGATCGTCATCGGCACGCTCACGGCCAGCGAGCCTACGATCGCCTGGTACAGCCCGAAGAGCGGCAGCGTGAACAGCGCGATACCGACCAGCACTGTCTTCATCGGCAAATCCTGTTCGGTGTGCGCGACCTGGCGCGAGGAGCCCGCACGCGCGGCGTCGAGGCCGCTGCGGATGCCCGAAAGGAGCGATTTGCGCAGTGAAATGAGAGTCCATACGCCGCCGATCAGCATGGCGCCGACGCCCAGGTAGCGGATCTGGGCCGACCAGATCGCGTAGGCGGCGTCTTCTGCCGCGAGGCCCGCGACGCGAGCCGCGAGCTCAGCGTTGCCCGCGAGGAATTGCGTGGCGTAGATCGGAATCGCGATGTTCCAGGAGATGATGCCACCGGCCATCACGACGATGCCGATGTTGAGTCCCACGATGTAGCCCACGCCGAACAGAGCAGGCGAGAGATTGGTGCCGAAAAAAGCGATGCCCTTGCCGATGTAGGTTGCGGTGGCGGACGTGTCGGGAATCAGCCGGAGGCCGCTCGATGCGGCAAGCTTCACCAGCCCGCCGACCAACGCCGAGCCCGCGAGCAGTTTCACCCCCTGCTCCGGGTTCTCGCCGGCGCGCAGCACCTCTGCCGCTGCCTTGCCCTCCGGAAACGCGAGTTTCTGTTCGAGAATCAGGGCGCGCCGTAGCGGCACCGAGAACAGCACGCCGAGGATGCCGCCGAGGCCCGCGATCGCGAGCACCCACATGTATCTGAAGTCGCTCCAGTACCCCAGGATCACCAGCGCAGGAATCGTGAAGATCACGCCCGCGGCGATCGAGGCGGCGGCGGACGCCCCGGTCTGCACGATGTTGTTCTCGAGAATGTGGCCGCCGCCGAGCGCACGCAGCACGCCCATCGAAACCACGGCCGCAGGAATCGCCGATGCGATCGTGAGGCCGGCGAACAACCCAAGGTACGTGTTCGCGGCAGCGAGCAGCATCGCCAGGATGATGGCGAGGACGATCGCGCGTGGTGTGAGTTGCGGCAGTGGTGCGGCGGTGTTCATTCGTTTTGCTCCCGATCAGCTCTCAGGCGTCCAGCCACACTTCTGTCCCTGGTTCTTTTCTTTCAGCCATTCCTGCAGCGGCGCGAAGTAATCGACGATCGCGCTCGCATCCATGTCACGCGTGCCAGTGAGCTTCTCGAGCGTCTCCTGCCACGGCCGGCTCTGGCCGAGTGCCAGCATCGCCGCAAAGCGCTTGCCGGCCTCGGTGTTGCCGTAGATCGAGCACTCGTGCAGCGGGCCGTGAAATCCGGCCGCCTGGCACAACGCGCGGTGAAACTGGAACTGCAGGATGAAGGACAGGAAGTAGCGTGCGTAAGGCGTGTTGCCGGGGATGTGCGACTTGGCGCCCGGATCGAAGTCGGCTTCGGAGCGCGGCAGCGGCGGCGCGACGCCCTGGTACTTCTCCCGCAACTGCCACCACGCCGCGTTGTAGTTGGCCGGCGTGATCTCGCCCGAGAACACTTTCCAGCGCCACTGATCAATGAGCTTGCCGAACGGCAGGAACGCGACGCGCTCGAGCGCGAGCTTCATCTGCTGATTGATCAGCGCGTCATGGCCCGGCTTGATGTCGCCCACCAGCTTGATCGTGTGCAGGTACTGCGGCGTCATCGACAGCACGACCGTATCGCCGATCGCTTCGTGGAAGCCGTCGTTCGCGCCGTTCTGGAACAGGTACGGCTGGTCGCGGTAGGAGAGGAAGTAATAGATATGACCGAGCTCATGATAGATCGTGCGCAGGTCCTCATCGGTCGGCGTGATGCAGACCTTGATGCGTACGTCATCCTTGGCGTCCATGGACCACGCGTTGGCATGGCATAACACCTCGCGATCGCGCGGCCGCGTCAGCATCGAGTGGGTCCAGAACGAGTCCGGCAGCTTGGGGAAACCGAGTGATACGTAGAAGGTCTCCGCCGACTGCGTCATGCGCTTCGCATCGTACTTCTGCGCCTGGAGGGCCTTGTCGACATCGAGGTCGGCGACACCGTGATAAGGCTCCATCAGGTCGTAGACCTTGTCCCATTGCTGTGCCCAGAGGTTGCCCAGGAGCTGCGCGGGAATGGGCTTGCCCGCGGGCACACGCGCCTCGCCGTATTTCTTTGCGAGCTGCGCGCGCGCATAGCAATGCAGGTCCTGGTAGAGCGGCTGCACCTGCGCCCAGAGTCGCTCGGTTTCCTGCTCGAACGCTTCCGGCGTCATGTCATATCCGGAGCGCCACATCGCGCCGAGATCCTTGAAGCCGAGCTCACGCGCCCCTTCGTTCCCGAGCTCCACGAAGCGCTCGTAGTCCTTGCGCATCGGCGGCGCGATGCTGTGCCAGCCCTTCCAGGCCTCCGTCAGCTCATCGTAGTTGCGGCTCTTTGCGATCGTCTTCGAGAGCTCATCGATGTGCAGGCAGGAATCCGGCCCCTTCGGACAGTACTTCCCTTCGCCATACATGGCGTCGAGTCGCGCGAGGATGGTGGACAGTTCGGCGCGCTTCGCAGCATCCGACGGTGCAGGCGCATAGACGCCGGCGGAGACACCCAGTTTCAGCAGCTCGAGCGCACGCGCAGTGTCCGGATTGGTGACCTGCTTCATGTCGAAGCGCTTCGCCTCCTCGACTGCGCGACTGAAGTATTCGAGGCCACGCTCGTTGGCTTTCGCGTTCAGCGCCTGGGTGTCGTCGGTGATGTAGGTCTGCTGCACCCAGCCGGCCTGGTTGACCTCCTTGCTGATCTCGAGCATCTCGCGATTCACGCGCGCGACGAATTCGTCGGCCGTTTCGGCCTTGGGCGCGGTCGCTGAGTGAGGCTTGCAGGCGGGCAGGCTCAGTGCCGCCACCAGCAGAGCCGCGCAGGATACGAGTCTCGAGAGTGAACGCTGCATCATGTTGTTCTCCACCGGCACGCCGGCTGCCGAGCGATCCACGACAGCATCCCGGCACTCAAATTCGTGAGTCTCAGCGCTACTTCACGCCGGACATGAGGCGCTTGATGAAAGGCGTGAGGAGCAGCATGACTGCCCCGGCAATCGCGCCCCACCAGAACAGATAGAGGAACACGCCCGGCATACCCGGCACATTGTTCGGATCGATCCGGCCAGAGAATTGGCCCGCCAGGTTGTTGCCAATCGCCGTAGCCAGGAACCACACACCCATGACCTGCCCGACGAATCTCGCGGGCGCGAGCTTGGTCATCGAGCTCAGGCCCACCGGGCTCAGGCAGAGCTCACCGAAGGTATGGAACAGGTAGGTGAGGATGAGCCACGTCGGCAGCACTTTCTGGCCCTGCACTACGTAGTTGGCGGCCAGGAACATCACGATGAATCCGAGGCCCATGAAGATCAGGCCGATGCCGAATTTCGCGGGTGAGGACAGATCGAGATTGCGCCGGCCGAGTTGCACCCACAGAGCTGCGAACACAGGTGCGAACACGATTACGAACAACGGGTTCACACCCTGCAGCACCCCAGCCGGCATGTCCCAGCCGAAGACCATGCGATCGGTGTGACGCTCGGCGAACAGGTTGAAGGAAGCGCCCGCTTGTTCGTAGCCGGCCCAGAACATGGCGCAGCCGATGAAGAGCGCGATCATCACCCAGACGCGATTGCGCTCGGTGCGATCCAGGCCTGCGAACAACAGCAGATAGATGAAGTAGGCAGCAGCGAGCGTAATCATCACCCAGTTCGCGCTGTGCGAGACCGCGACCGCGTCAAAACCAATGCTGCCGGTGAAGACGAGGCCGGCGAGGATCGCGAGCAGCGCGACGAAGCCGATCACCGGCCACCAGGTCGCGCGCTGACCGAGCGGGACGACGCCGGACTGGCCGAGGTACCTGCGAGTGAAGTGAAACTGGATGAGGCCGAACGCCATCCCGATCGCGGGCAAGCCGAAGCCGATGTTCCAGCCGAACTTCGCAGCGACGATGGGCACGAACACCGAGCCAAACAACGCGCCGAGGTTGATGCCCATGTAGAAGATGGAAAAGCCGGCATCGCGTCGCGAGCCGCCCTCGGGATAGAGCTGCGCAACCACCGCGCTGATGTTCGGCTTGAGGAGCCCCACGCCGAACACGATGACGATGAGCCCGAGGAAGAACAGGCGTGGATCGCCGATCGCGAGGCTCGCGTTGCCGAGCATGATGAGAATGCCGCCGGCGACCACCGCCTTCTGCTGGCCGATGAGGCGATCGGCAATCCAGCCACCGAGCAGGCACAGCAGGTAGGTGCCGGCGATGTACATGCCGTAGATCGCATTGGCGGTCTTGTCGTCGATACCCAATCCCCCGTCCACGACGGCTGCTGTCATGAACAGGATCAGGAGCGCGCGCATCCCGTAGTAGGTGAAGCGCTCCCACATCTCGGTGAGGAAGAGTGTCGCCAGCCCGCGGGGCTGGCCTAGGAGTTGGGGACCGTCGGTGGAAAGGGGTTGCGAAGTGGTCGTGTCCGAGGCGGTGGTTGTCATGATTTGTTGTTGGCCCGTCACGCAAACGAGGCGCGGCAGGCCGCGCGTAATGGGCGCCGAGTGTGCTTGATGTTGCCCTGCATCAGCAACCCGCGCCGTCCCGCTTTTTCGGGCACCGGAACATGTCCGGCGGCGTCGGGGCGAGGTGTCAGCGGGAGGAGGCGTCCGCGTTGTTTTCGGCCGCTTCCTGTTCAGCTTGGCGCCGGAGCTTCGCCCTGAACATCACTCGCGACATGACGATGCCGATCTCGTAGAGCGCGTACATCGGCACGGCCATGATGCACTGTGAGACCGCATCCGGCGGCGTGAGGAATGCGGCGATGACGAAGATGCCGATGAGCACGTAGCCGCGGTTCTCGACCAGCGTTTCGACCTTTACGAGCCCGGTCAGCACCAGCAGCACGGTCGCCACCGGCACCTCGAATGCGATGCCGAAGGCGAAAAACAGCATCAGCACGAAATCGAGGTAGCTGTTGATGTCCGTCATCATCAGCACCCCGTGCGGCCCGGTGGTGGCGAAGAACGCGAAGATCGCGGGAAACACGGCGTAATACGCGAACGCCACGCCGCCGTAGAACAACACGATGCTGGAGATCAGCAGCGGCAACGCGAAACGCTTCTCGTGCCGATACAGGCCGGGCGCGACGAACGCCCAGAGCTGGTAGAGGATGTACGGCATGGCGACGAAGATCGCAGTGATCACGCCGAGCTTGAAAGGTGCCATGAAGGGCGCGATCACATTGGTCGCGATCATCGAGGCGCCCGCCGGGAGCTTCTCCTGCAGCGGACGCGCGATGAACTCGTAGAGCTCATTCGAATAGATGAGACAGGGGATCGAGAGCACTACGACCGCGATCGTCGCCCGCAGCAGGCGATCGCGCAGCTCCAGCAGATGGGAGATCAGCGTGCCTTCAGCCAGCGTCTCCGGTTCACGGCCCGGTTCGCTCATGCGGGCTCTGCTCTGCAGGTGGCGGATCGGTGGGTGTGACGCTTGGCGGCGCAGGCGGCGTCACGGGAGGCTGCTTGCGGGCGGTCTCTTCGAGATTGACTTCCTGGTCCAGCTGCTCACGGAACTGGCGCGCCATCGCGCGTGCCCGGCCGACCCAGCGGCCGATCTGCGCGGCGAGCTTGGGCAGGCGCTGGGGACCCAGCACGATAAGCGCCAGGCCGAAGATCAGCACCAGCTCGGAAAAACCGACCTCGAACATCGGTCACTCAGGCGTTGCGATTGCCCGAACTCTTGGCGTCAGCGTTGCGCTTCGCGTCCGGGGTCGATTCGAACTCCGCGTCCTCTTCCGCGTGCTTGATCTGCTTCATCGTCTCGTCGGTGTCGCCCTCGTTGACGGCTTTCTTGAAGCCGCGGACCGCGGCACCGAGGTCGGAACCGATCGTGCGGAGCTTCTTGGCGCCGAACACGAGCAACGCGATCAGCAGGATGATGATCAATTCGCGCCAACCGATGCCCATGCCAATTCTCCAGAGGTTTCCGAGGAGGCCGCGATAATACGCCAATCGGCCTGCCCCAATTGTTGACTGCGCCGCGGTTCCAGCAGCGGATTCATTCGACAGGGCCCCGGCCCGGGGATTCCAGCCAGAATGTCACGGGACCGTCATTGACCAAGCTCACCTGCATGTGTGCGCCAAATCGCCCGGTGGCGACGCGAATGCTCGTCGCTCTCGCCCGTTTCACCAGGTATTCAAACAAGCGCTCACCGGTCGCCGGATCCGCCGCAGTGCTGAACCCGGCGCGCATGCCCTTGCGCGTGTCAGCGGCCAGCGTGAACTGCGAGACCAGCAGCAACTCTCCGCCCACATCCTTCAGGGAGCGATTCATCCGAGCTTCGCCGTCGTCGAAGACGCGATATCCGAGGATGCGCTCGAGCAACCGCTCCGCGATTGCTTCATCGTCACGGGGCTGCACAGCGACGAGCGCCAGTATCCCGCCGCGAATCGCCCCCACGACCTCGCCGCCGACGCTCACGCGCGCTTCGGTGACCCGTTGAATGAGCGCAATCATGGTGAGCGCACGCCGTCAGCGCTACTTAATGATTTTTGAGCCATTTCGAAGAACTCACTCTCCACTTTTGTGCTTGAAACGGCTCGTGCCGTTCAGTATTACCCACAGTAGGTGAAGAACAGCCCGGGTGGGAATAGTCTTGTTGAATAGTGCAGCTAGCTAGAGTCAGTGGGTGACAGTGCCCCGCTATTGGCTAAATAAGCCATCGGGTGGAGTCTAATCGACCGGTCAGGTGACGCCTCATCTCAGTGATGTTCAGGAACGGGCCGCATTCCGGGCCAACCTCAAGGGCTCCGCCGCTCCAACGCAGTCCGGGTGGCAATTTGTTCACGTGAATTCGCGCTCTCATTTACCATGGCGCGCCTTTCGCCACGAAACGAAAAAAGGATCGCTCGACATGCCATCGCGGATTTCGCATGCGTCCCTGTTCTTGCTCACTGCCATCGCTCTCGTACTGCCGGCTCTGAGTCGCGCAGACGGCGATGCAGAACACGGTCGCAAGCTCGCCTACACGTGTTATGGCTGCCACGGCATCCCCAATTACAAGAATGTGTATCCGACCTACAGCGTGCCCAAGCTCGAGGGACAGCATGCGGAATACCTCGTGACTGCGCTGCAAGCCTACCGTGGCGGCGAGCGCGCGCACGGCACGATGCACTCGCAGGCAGCGACCATGAGCGATCAGGACATGCAGGACATCGCCGCATTCATCGCCGGCAAGGCGCTGGCTTCGGGAGCAAAGCCGGTCGGGTCCGAGCCCGAGAAAGTGAAAGAACTCTGCGTCGCGTGCCATGGACCGGACGGCGTGGGGATTACGCCGCTCTATCCCTCGCTCGCCGGCCAGCATGAGGACTACCTCGAGCGCGCGCTGCTCGATTATCGCGATGGCGGCCGCAAGAACCCGGTGATGGGCGGCTTCGTCGCGCAGCTCACGGACAAGGAAATCAGGGAAGTCGCCGAGTACTACTCGAAGCAGCGTCCGAGCCTTTCCACCGCGGAGCACGCCGCGTGGTTCGCCCAGGAAAAGCACGAGTCGGGCAAGAAATAACAGCCGGCCGTCCGGTGACGCAGCGCTGATGTCATGTCCGCCGATGGAATTCACGCGGTCGACACGCATTACATCCGCCCCGGGCATGATGCGAGCCACCTGATCGTCGAGCGCGACCGCGCCGCGTTCGTTGACACCGGCCCGGCGAGCGGCGTCCCTCACCTGCTGAATGCGCTCGCAAGTCTCGGTCTGGAGCGCGAGCAGGTCGATTTCGTCCTGCTGACCCACGTGCATCTCGATCATGCGGGCGGCGCTGGTGAGTTGCTCAAGGCGCTACCCAATGCACTCGCGGTGATCCATCCGCGTGGCGCGCGTCACTTGATCGATCCGACCAAGCTGATCGAAGGCAGCATCGCGGTCTACGGCGAGCAGCGCTTTCGCGCGCTCTACGGCGACATCGTCCCGATCGCGCGTGAGCGCGTCATCGAGAGCGAAGATGGCATGCATATCGCGCTGGCGGGTCGCGACCTCGAGCTGATTCACACGCCGGGCCACGCGCTGCATCACTACTGTGTGGTCGATCGCCAGGCGCAGGCGATTTTTTCCGGCGATACCTTCGGAATCTCCTATCGCCACTTCGACACCGCCGCGGGTGAGTTCATCTTTCCCACGACCACCCCTGTGCACTTCGACCCAGAGGCTCTGCACGCCTCGATCGACCGGCTCATGAGTTTCCGACCGAGGGCCATCTACCTGACCCACTTCAGCCGCGTCACGGATCTCGCGCGCCTCGCGTCCGACATGCACGAGTGCATCGACGGATTCGTCGTGATCGCGCGCCGGCATGCGCAACGGCCGGACCGCAGCCAACGCATTCGTGCCGACCTGTTCGACTACCTGAGCGGCCGGCTCGAGCGCCATGGTTTCGCGGGTGAGGAGGCCACCCGACGCGAGTTGCTCGCGACCGACGTCGAGCTCAACTCGCAAGGGCTCGAGGTCTGGCTCGATCGCGGTGCGCCGCGCTGAAGCCGATGTCGACCGAGCCCTTTCACGCGTTTCGGATCCACCAGGAAGGTGGACGCGCCGTGGGACGTTTCGAGCAGATCACGCTGAACGACCTCGGACCCGGAGACGTCGTGATCAAGGTGCGGTACTCCAGCATCAACTACAAGGACGCGCTCGCTGCCACGGGGGCGGGGAAGATCCTGCGCAGGTTTCCGCTCGTCGGTGGCATCGATCTCGCGGGTGAAGTCGTCTCGAGCACCGATGTGCGCCATCGCGTCGGCCAGAAAGTTCTCGTCACGGGCTGCGAGTTGAGCGAGACGCATGATGGGGGCTACGCGGAATACGCGCGGGTGAATGGCGACTGGGTGGTGCCGATTCCAGCGACCCTCGATGAATTCAAAGCGATGTGTCTCGGCACGGCCGGCTTCACGGCCGCACTCGCGATCCATCGCATGGAGCAGAACGGCCAGAAGCCGGGGAATGGTCCCGTCATTGTGACCGGTGCGAGCGGAGGTGTGGGCAGCATCGCCATCGACATGCTGGCCGCGCGCGGCTACGACGCGGTTGCAATCAGCGGCAAGCCCGAGGCGGCGATTATCCTGCGGGCACTCGGTGCAAGCCAGGTCCTGGTGCGCCAGGAGATCGTCATGGGCTCGCGCCCGCTGGAAGCGGCACGCTGGGCCGGTGCCATCGACAACGTTGGCGGCGAGATGCTCGCGTGGCTTACACGCACCGTGAGCTACGGCGGCAACATCGCGAGTGTCGGGCTGGCCGGCGGGCCGGAGCTGAAGACCACGGTCATGCCTTTCATCCTGCGTGCCGTGAATCTGCTCGGCATCAACTCATCGGCGGCGCCGCGCGAATTGCGCCACACCGTGTGGCAGCGCATCGGCACCGACCTGATGCCGCCGCACCTGGAGCGCATTGCGACGCGCACCATCGAGTTCGCGGAGCTGCCCGCCGCGTTCGAGGACTATCTGAAGGGCAACGTGATCGGCCGGACGGTGGTCGCGATCGGATAACCGGCTACAATAGCCGCCTTTCTCCGCGAGACCGGCCGTGCCTGGACTCCACGCCGGCTGCAGCAACAAGGCAATGTCAAAGCTTGAATCTTCGGCGGGCGCACGCCTGCGGGCGGCACTCGAAGCCGAACGACCCCTCCAGGTTGCAGGCGCAATCAACGCGTACAGCGCGCTGCTTGCGCAGCGCTGCGGATTCCGTGCGCTCTACCTGTCAGGCGCGGGCGTCGCAAACGCCTCCTTCGGCCTGCCGGATCTCGGCCTCACGAGCCTCAACGACGTGGCGGAAGATTGTCGCCGCATCACCGCAGCCAGCGCGTTGCCGTTGCTCGTGGATGCCGACACTGGCTGGGGCACAGCCTTCAACATCGCTCACACCGTGCGTGAGCTGACGCGCGCCGGCGCGGGCGGGATGCACCTCGAGGACCAGGTACAGGCGAAGCGTTGTGGCCATCGTCCGGGGAAGGCGCTCGTCTCCGCAGAGGAAATGATCGACCGCATCCGGGCCGCGGTTGACGCGCGCACCGACGATCAGTTCGTCATCATGGCGCGCACTGACGCACACGCAGTGGAAGGCCAGGCCGCAGCGATCGCGCGCGCAGTTCGCTACGTGGATGCCGGCGCGGACATGATTTTCGCCGAAGCGCTGACGACCCTCGATGAGTACCGCGAGTTCACGCGCGCGGTCCGTGTCCCGGTGCTCGCGAACATTACCGAGTTCGGCAAGACCCCGCTGTTCACGACGCGCGAGCTCGGGGAAGCCGGTGTGCGACTCGTCCTGTATCCGCTCTCGGCATTTCGCGCCAGCGCGCGCGCCGCGCTGAACGTCTACCAGGCGTTGCGCGACCAGGGCACGCAGAAGGGCGTGATCGAGACGATGCAGACGCGGGCGGAGCTGTACGACGTGCTCGGCTACCACGAATATGAGAAGAAACTCGACGAGCTGTTCGGGCGCGCGAGCCAGGATTGATTGCGAAATGAACTAAAGAGAGCTGCTCATGAACGAATCCGCGCCGGTGATGGCGCCAAAACCCAAGAAATCCGTAGCCCTCTCCGGAGTCCCGGCAGGCAACACGGCGCTGTGCACGGTGGGGCGCACGGGCAACGACCTGCACTATCGCGGTTACGACATCCTCGAGATCGCCGAGGCGGCAGAGTTCGAGGAGATTGCGTACCTGCTGGTACACGGGAAGCTCCCGAATCGCGCGGAACTCACCGGCTATCGCGCCAAGCTCAAGTCGCTGCGCGGCCTTCCGCATGCGGTGCGCCACGTGCTCGAAGAGCTGCCCGCCGCGAGCCATCCGATGGACGTCATGCGTACCGGCGTTTCAGCGCTGGGCGCGGTGCTGCCCGAGAAGGACGATCACAATCTCGCCGGCGCGCGCGAGATCGTCGATCGACTGGTCGCCTCGCTCGGTTCGATGCTCTGCTACTGGTATCACTTCAGCCATTCCGGCCGGCGCATCGAGGTCGAAACCGACGATGATTCGGTCGGCGGACACTTCCTGCACCTGCTGCACGGGACGCCGCCCAAGAGCTCCTGGGTACGCGCGATGCACACCTCGCTGATTCTCTATGCCGAGCACGAGTTCAACGCCTCGACCTTCGCCGCGCGCGTGATCGCCGGCACCGGTTCAGACCTGTACTCGTGCATCACGGGGGCGATCGGTGCCCTGCGCGGACCGAAACACGGCGGCGCCAACGAAGTCGCGCTCGAAATCCAGGAGCGCTACAACACGCCCGACGAGGCGGACGCCGACATCCGCAAGCGCGTCGCCAGCAAGGAACTGATCATCGGCTTCGGACACCCGGTCTACACAGTCTCGGATCCACGCAACCAGGTGATCAAGGAAGTCGCGCGGCGGCTGTCCGCGGAGGCCGGCGACATGAAGCTCTTCATGATCGCCGAGCGTCTCGAGGCCGTGATGGCCGAGATCAAGCACATGTTCCCGAATCTCGACTGGTTCTCGGCCGTGTCGTACCACATGATGGGCGCGCCCACCGAGATGTTCACGCCGTTGTTCGTGGTTGCGCGCACCACCGGCTGGGGTGCGCACGTCATCGAGCAACGCGTCGACGGCAAGATCATCCGGCCCGCGGCCAATTACGTCGGGCCGGAGAATCGCAAGTTCGTTCCGCTCGCTGAAAGGCAGTAGCCTCCATGTCCTCGCACGAAATCAAGTCGGCCGAACGCCCGGCTCCCGACCAGGCGCTCGTCGATATCGCCGACTACGTCACCGCATACGAGATTCGCAGCGAGGCGGCCTACGAGACGGCGCGCTATTGCCTGATGGATACGCTCGCCTGCGGATTCATGGCGCTCAAGTATCCGGCGTGCACGCGCATGCTGGGACCCGTCGTTCCTGGCGCGACGATGCCGGGCGGCGCACGCGTGCCCGGCACTTCCTATGAGCTCGATCCGGTCATGGGCGCCTTCAACATCGGGGCGATGGTCCGCTGGCTGGACTTCAACGACACCTGGCTAGCGGCCGAGTGGGGCCATCCCTCCGATAACCTCGGGGCGCTGCTGGCGGTCGCCGACTACCTGGGGCGCAAGGCCGCCGCGCAGGGAAAGAAGTCGCTCGTGGTACGCGACCTGCTCACCGCGATGATCAAGGCGCACGAGATCCAGGGCGTCATTGCGCTCGAGAACAGCTTCAATCGCGTCGGTCTCGATCACGTGCTGCTGGTGCGCGTGGCATCGGCGGCGGTTGCGACGCAGATGCTCGGTGGCACCCGCGAGCAGGTGATCAACGCCGTATCGAACGCGTGGATCGACGGTGGCGCGCTGCGCACTTACCGCCACGCGCCGAACACCGGGTCGCGCAAGAGCTGGGCCGCCGGCGATGCGACGAGTCGCGCCGTGCGGCACGCACTGATCGCGCTCAGCGGCGAGATGGGTTATCCCTCGGCGCTGTCCGCGAAGACCTGGGGCTTCTGGGACGTGCTGTTCAAGGGCAAGCCGTTCTCCTTTCCACAGCGCTATGGCAGCTACGTGATGGAAAACGTGCTGTTCAAGATTTCCTACCCGGCGGAATTCCACGCGCAGACCGCCGTGGAGTGTGCGATGCAGCTCCACCCGACCGTGAAGGAGCGCATCGAGCAGGTCGACAAGATCATGATCGAGACCCAGGAACCCGGCGTGCGGATCATCGACAAGACCGGACCGCTCGCCAATCCCGCTGACCGCGATCATTGCATCCAGTACATGGTCGCGATCCCGCTGATCTTCGGACGGCTGACGGCAGAGGACTACGAGGATCGGGTCGCCGCGGATCCGCGCATCGACGCGCTGCGCGCGAAGATGATCGTGCAGGAGAACCCCGGCTTCACGCGCGACTACTACGCGCCCGAAAAGCGCTACATCGGCAATGCAATTCAGGTCTTCTTCAAGGATCGCACCTGGACCGAGCGCGTCCAGGTGGACTTCCCGATCGGACATCGCAAGCGCCGCGCGGAAGGCATGCCGATCCTGGTGAAAAAGTTCGAGGCCAGCGTGGACGCACACTTCAGCGCCAAGCAGGCCGACGCGGTCAAGCGCCTGTTCGCCGACCCGCGCAAGCTCGATGCAATGCCGGTCAGCGAATTCATGGCCGGGCTGGTGAAGAATTGAGTGACCTCGACCGGCTGCTTGCAGCAGGTGCGCAGGACCTCGGGGTCGAACTTTCCGCCCCACAGCGCCAGCAGATGCTCGACCTGCTCGCCGAGCTCGCGACCTGGAACACGCGCTTCAACCTGACGGCGATCGACGATCCCGCGGACGCAGTGCGCAAGCACCTGCTCGACTCCCTGAGTATCCATGCCCATGTTCGCGGGCCACGGGTCGCGGATGTGGGGAGCGGCGCCGGCTTTCCCGGGTTGCCGCTTGCAATCGCTGATCCCGCGCGCGAGGTCACACTGATCGAGGCGACCGGAAAGAAAGCACAATTTCTCGAGCATGTGCGTCAGACGTTCGGTCTCGCCAACGTGCGCCTGGTCAATGCCCGCGCGGAGCAGTTCAAGCCCCAAGCGCGTTTCGATTCGGTAGTCGCTCGAGCCCTCGGAAAGCTGGCTGAGTTCATCCGTGTCGCCGGGCATCTTGCGGCACCCGGTGGGCGGCTGTTGGCGATGAAGGGGCAGATGCCGCAGGCGGAATTGCAGGATTTGCCAGGGAACTGGCGGGCCGTCGCGGTTCATCGCCTGAGTGTCCCGGGGCTCGACGCCCAACGGCACCTCGTCGAGCTGCAGCGCGGAGCGGCCGAGCGCCCGCCCCGGCAGCCGCATTAGCCTTCGGTCCGGTCAGCCTGTTAGGCTGCCCGTCGCTCCCATGAAACGCGTCATCGCAATCGCCAACCAGAAGGGCGGCGTCGGCAAGACGACGACTGCGGTAAACCTGGCGGCATCGCTGGCCGCGACCAAGCGGCGCGTGTTGCTCATCGATCTCGATCCGCAGGGCAACGCCACGATGGGCTCGGGCGTGGACAAGCGCGGCGCCACACATACCTCCGCCGGCGTGCTGCTTGGCGAATATGAGGCGGCCTCCACCCTGGTGCCGGTCGATCCCGGTGGCTTCACACTCATGCCGGGGAACGATGAGCTCACGGCCGCCGAAGTCCGGCTGCTCACGGTGCTGGCCGGACGCGAAATGCGGCTACGCAACGCCTTGCGGGCGGTGCGCAACCTCTACGATGTCGTGCTGATTGACTGCCCGCCTGCCCTGAACATGCTCACCGTCAATGCCCTGGTCGCGGCGGACGGCGTGTTGGTGCCGATGCAATGCGAGTACTACGCGCTCGAGGGCCTCTCCGCGCTGGTCGAAACCATCGGGCAGATCCGCGACAGCATCAATCCGGAGCTGGAGATCGAAGGGATCCTGCGCACGATGTACGACCCGCGCAATAACCTCTCGACCGAGGTCGCGGCGCAGCTCATCCAGCATTTCGGTGACAAGGTGTTTCGCACCATCATCCCGCGCAATGTGCGGCTCGCCGAGGCGCCAAGTTTCGGCAAGCCCGCGCTGTTCCACGACAAGGATTCGCGTGGCGCGCTGGCATACCTGGCTCTCGCTGGGGAACTGCTGCGGCGTCAGGATGAGCAGGCGCTCGCGGCAGCGCCGCCCGTGGAGCAGGAAGCGGCCGCAGCGCCGCCCGTCGAACAGGATCCTGCACGTTCCGGGACCTGATCTCGCAGGCGATGCCTGGTCTTCGGCACTCAGCCCTCCGGATCCTCCGGGGGCGCAGATGAACCCGGACCCGGCAGCCGCCCCGCCTTGCGCAGTGCCTCGCGCAGCGCGAACTCGATCTGCGCATTGACGCTGCGCAATTCCTCCGCCGCCCAGCGCTGCATGGCTTCCAGCACGTCTGCGCCAATGCGCAGCGGAAACGCCTTCCGTTCGTTCACGAATGCGCTGCGTCAGGTATAGAGCGTTCCCGTATTCACGACCGGTTGCGAGGCGCGATCCCCGCACAGCACCACCAGCAGGTTCGAGACCATGGCCGCGCGACGCTCGTCGTCCAGTTGCACGACGCCCTTCTGGGACAGCTCGTTCAGCGCCATCTGCACCATCCCGACCGCGCCTTCGACGATCCGCGTGCGGGCCGCGATGATCGCGCTCGCCTGCTGACGCTGCAGCATTGCCTGCGCGATCTCGGGCGCGTAGGCCAGGTGGCTCACGCGCGCTTCGAGGACCGTGACACCGGCGCTCTGGAGCCGCTCCTGGATTTCCCGCTGCAAGTGCTCGTTGATCTCCTTCGAATGGCTGCGCAGCGAGATGCGGTGTTGATCGTGCAGATCGTACGGATAGCTGGTCGCGAGCTGACGCAACGCCGCTTCGCTCTGCACATGCACGAAATTCTCGTAGTCGTCGACGTTGAAGCAGGCCTCCGCCGTGTCCTCGACCTGCCACACCACGACCGCGGCGATTTCGATCGGACTACCCTCGAGATCGTTGACCTTGAGCTTGCCCGACTCGAAGTTGCGCACCCGCAGGCTGACGGCACGCTTGGTATAGAACGGATTGGTCCAGCGCAGACCAGCCTCACGGCAAGTACCGACGTAGTGACCGAAGAGCTGCAGAACGACGCCGTTGTTGGGCTGAACCATGAAGAACCCGATCCAGCAGACTGCAACGACGGCGCTGATGAGGCCGAGGGCTACCGCGGCGACCGGCTCCGCATGGAGGACGGCGCTGATCAGTGCCCAAAGGTCGACCACGGTCGCGAGCAGCAGCACCAGGATCATCGGTATCCCGGCGAGCGCAGAAACGGTTTTTTCTTCCATACAGCCTCCGATCTTCGTGATACCGGAGTATGATATCTAAAAGATATTGAATTGACTTCACAGTTCCGATATTAGAGGCATAAAAATCGATAGTCATTCCGGATATGCGATTTTTGATGACAAATATGGCTACTAAATCCACCCATCACCACACGACCACGGCCGAGTCCGCGTCCACCGACTGGTTGCGGTCTGGCTTGCGAATCGAGCCGTGCGGCACGTTCGCAGTCGGCTACACTGCGCGCCCATGGCGTTGAAGAAGACGGGCTTGGGTCGAGGTCTTGAAGCACTGCTCAGCCCCTCGCCCGCGCGCCGTGCGCCCGAGCCGGCCACTCCCGCCGCACCTGTTGACGACCTCGCCAGGATCCCGCTCGACCTGTTGCAGCGAGGGCGCTACCAGCCGCGCATCGACATGCGCACCGAGAGTCTTCAAGAGCTCGCGGACTCCATTCGCGCGCAGGGTGTCGTTCAGCCGATCGTGGTGCGGCCGGTCGACTCGCCCGGCGTCGGAGGCTCGCAACGCTACGAAATCATCGCGGGTGAGCGTCGTTGGCGCGCCGCCCAGATGGCCGGTCTCGAGAACATCCCGGCGATCGTGCGGCGCGTCGCAGACGAAGCGGCCGTCGCGATGTCGCTCATCGAAAACATCCAGCGCGAGAACCTGAATCCGCTGGAAGAAGCGCGCGCGCTCGAGCGGCTGATCGGCGAGTTCAACATGACGCACCAGGAAGCGGCCGAAGCGGTGGGCCGCTCACGCGTGACGGTCAGCAATCTGCTCCGCTTGCTGGAGCTCGCCGACGAAGTGAAGGGACTGGTGGAAAGGCGCGAGCTCGAGATGGGGCACGCGCGCGCATTGCTGGGCCTGGAGGCGCGCCGGCAGCAGGCCGAGGTCGCGATCCTGGTGGCGAAAAGGGGCTTGTCCGTGCGCGAGACGGAAGCGCTGGTGCGGCGCATGCTCGATCACGCTGCGCAGGGCAAGGATCGGACCGAGCGTGCCGAGGATCCCAACGTGCGCAAGCTCCAGCAGGAGTTGACCGATCGCCTGGGTGCGAAGGTGGCGGTCCAGCACAGCGTCAGCGGCAAGGGCAAAGTCGTCATCAGCTACAACAGTCTCGACGAGCTCGACGGCATCCTGACCCACATCTCCTGAAGCGCCGCGCGACCCGTCTGCCGGTCTGTCCGTCCACGCGCCACCGCGTCAAAAAGGCCGGAGCACGCGCCACTTCTCAGTTTCCGCAAGTCCGTTGAAGCACTGCAAAATCCCCCCTATAATGCGCGGCCTTTGCGAACGGGGAGTACTCCTCGCCGCTGAATAAACGCCACTCGCTCGCCGCGTAATTTCTCGCTCCGCGCAGTGGCTTTTTTGTTGCCGGTCTGCCCCACCAACGTGGCGAGAGTCGACGTGCCCAGCGCCAGTCGCGCCGCGTTACAAATTGCACTGTGGCAGGCGGTTGCCACGCTCGCGATCGCCGGGCTCTTCCTGGCGCTATCTGGCGGGAGATGGGCGATCTCAGCGCTTGTGGGCGGTGGCATCGCCGTAGCGACGAGCCTCGCGATGATCGGGGTGATGTTTCGCGGCGCCGGGGGCGCTGACCCGCGCGCCATCATGACCAGGCTCTACGCTGGCGAGGCGACGAAGCTGGCATTGACGGTCGTGCTGTTCGTAGCGGCGATCAAGTTCATGCGTCCGGCGATCGCGCCGCTGCTGATCGCGTATATCGCGACCCTGCCGGTGTATTGGCTGGCGTTGCTCAGAAAGAGTCGGGACGGAATAAGTTGACGTGTGGATGAAGAACATCATGTCTGCTGAACAAGCGCCAAACGCCAACGAATACATCGGCCATCACCTGCAGAATCTCACGCTCAAGATCGGCGATTCGCCGTTCTGGACGGTCCATCTCGACACCTTGATCGTCTCGGGAATCGTCGGCTTCGTTGTCTTCGGACTGCTCTGGTTCGCGGCACGGCGTGCGACGGTTCAGCCCGGCCGGCTGCAGGCGCTGGCCGAGCACGTCTTGCAGATGGTCGATACACAGGTGAAGGACACCTTCCACGCACAGAGCAACCTGATCACGCCGCTCGCGATCACCATCTTCATCTGGGTGTTCTGCATGAACGCCCTAGACCTGATCCCGGTCGACTTCATCCCTCGCGCCGTCGGTCATTTCGGAGTGAGCCACTTCAAGCCGGTGCCCACGACCGATCCGAATGCCACCTTCGCCATGTCGATCACGGTGTTCCTGCTCATCTTCGTATTCAACGTGAAATACAAGGGCGTCGGCGGCTTCGTGCACGAGGTGTTCGCGGTTCCTTTCGGGCTGTGGCTGGCCCCGGTCAACTTCGTCCTGCGTGTGATCGAGGAAGTCGCGCGTCCCGTATCGCTGGCGCTGCGCTTGTTCGGCAACATGTTCGCGGGCGAGGTGCTGTTCATCCTGCTGGTGCTGCTCGCCGGCGCATGGCATGTCGACGGCGTTGGCAGCGCACTGAGCAGCGGTTTCTCCATGCTGGGGCACGTGCTGCTGTCCGTCGGCTGGGGAATCTTCCACATCCTGATCGTGACGTTGCAGGCCTTCATTTTCATGATGCTGACGATCGTCTACCTGTCGCTCGCCAGCCAGGAACACTGATCCCGATTCGTTAGGCACACACATCCACGAGGAAAACAATGGACGCTCTTGCTCAATTCTTTGGCCAGACTCAGATCGCCGCCGCATTGCTGATCGGCATGGGCGCGCTTGGCACCGCCATCGGCTTCGGCCTGCTGGGCGGCAAATTCTTGGAAGGCGCCGCGCGGCAGCCGGAGATGGTGCCGATGCTGCAGGTGAAGATGTTCATCGTCGCGGGATTGCTCGATGCATTCACCGCCATCGCGACCGCGATTGCGGTGCTGCTGCTCTATGCCAATCCGCTGATCAGCCAGGTCAAGGGCGGCTGAGAGCGAGCGACGCGATCATCCGAGGGAGCTTGCAGTGAACATCAACGCAACCCTGATCGGCCAGGTCATCTGGTTCGCGTTCTTCATCTGGTTCGTGATGAAGTTCGTGTGGCCTTACTTCACGCGGGTCATCGCCGAGCGTCAGAAGACCATCGCCGATGGACTCGCCGCGGCGGAAAAGGGTCAGAAAGACCTCAGCCAGGCGAAGGCCAATGCCGATGAAATCATCCGCGAGGCGCGCAACCGCGCCGTGCAGATCGAGAACCAGGCGCAACACCGTGCGAACGAGCTGATCGACCAGGCCAAGAAGAACGCGGTCGGCGAGGGCGAACGGCTGATCGCCGCGGCCCAGCAGCAGATCCAGCTCGAGAGCACGCGGGCGCGCGAATCATTGCGCAAGGAAGTCGCCGCTCTCGCGGTGTCCGGCGCTTCGCAACTGCTGGAGCGCGAGATCGATCCCAAGGCGCACGCGGTGCTGCTCGACAAGCTGGCGGCGCAGCTCTAGAGCCATGGCCGAAAAGAGCACCATCGCGCGACCGTACGCCAAGGCGCTCTTCGAGCTCGCGCTCGGAGACCGGAAGCTTGACGTGTGGTCGCAGGCTCTCGCGATCGCCGCTGCCGTCGTTGCGGATGTGCGCGTCAAGAAGCTGCTGACCAGCCCGCACCTCACGACGGACCAGCTCGCGGATCTGCTGATCGATATCTGCGGCAAGGCGCTCGACGCGGAAGGCCAGAACTTCATCCGCGTGCTCGCCGCGAACCGGCGACTCGGTCTCCTCCCCGAGATCTCCATGATCTACGAGAAGCTCAAGGCGGAAGCGGAGAAGGTGGTCGACGTCACCGTGACTTCGGCGGCGCCGCTGAGTGCCGAGCAGCAGCGCAGCTACGCCGATGCCTTGCGCAAGCGCCTCAACAGCGAGGTGCGCCTGCATTGCGAGATCGATCCGGCGCTGGTGGGCGGGGCGATCCTGCGCGCCGACGACCTGGTGATCGACGGCTCTCTGCGCGGCCGGCTCGAGCGTCTCACGACCGAACTCTTGAATTAGGAAGGGACGAACCATGTCCATCAAGGCATCTGAAATCAGCGACCTGATCAAGGCGCGCATCGAGAAATTCCAGTCGGCGACCGACGCCCGCAACGTCGGCACCGTCATTACGGTCACCGACGGCATCTGCCGCCTGTACGGCCTCGCCGACGCGCGCTACGGCGAGATGCTCGAATTTCCCGGCAACACCTTCGGCCTCGCACTCAACCTCGAGCAGGACTCGGTAGGCGCGGTGGTGCTCGGCGAGTACAAGCACATCAGCGAAGGCGCGACGGTCAAGACGACCGGCCGCATCCTGGAAGTGCCGGTCGGTCCGGAGCTTCTCGGTCGCGTGGTCGATTCGCTCGGCAATCCGCTCGACGGTAAGGGCCCGCTGAAGACCAGCAAGACGGCGCCGATCGAGCGCGTCGCGCCCGGCGTCACGTTCCGCAAGTCCGTCGCGCAGCCGGTGCAGACCGGCTACAAGGCGATCGACTCGATGGTGCCGATCGGCCGCGGCCAGCGCGAGCTCATCATCGGCGATCGCCAGACTGGCAAGACCGCGCTCGCGATCGACACCATCATCAACCAGAAGAATTCCGGCATTAAGTGCATCTACGTCGCGATCGGCCAGAAGCAGTCTTCGATCGCCAACGTGGTGCGCAAGCTCGAAGAGCACGATGCGATGGGGCACACGATCATCGTGGCGGCCTCGGCCTCGACACCGGCGGCGATGCAGTACATCGCGCCTTACTCGGGTTGCACGATGGGCGAGTTCTTCATGGACAACGGTGAAGACGCGCTCATCATCTATGACGACCTGACCAAGCAGGCCTGGGCGTATCGGCAGATCTCACTCCTCCTGCGCCGTCCGCCGGGACGTGAGGCGTATCCGGGCGACGTGTTCTACCTGCACTCGCGCCTGCTCGAGCGCTCGGCACGCGTCAATGAGGACTACATCGAGAAGATCACCAAGGGCCGCGTGAAGGGCAAGACCGGCTCGCTCACCGGGCTGCCGATCATCGAGACGCAGGCGGGCGACGTGACGGCATTCGTGCCGACCAACGTCATCTCCATCACCGATGGCCAGATCTTCCTCGAGACCGACCTGTTCAACTCCGGCATCCGCCCCGCGATGAACGCCGGTATCTCGGTGTCGCGCGTCGGTGGCGCGGCGCAGACGGACATCATCAAGAAGCTCGGCGGCGGCATCCGCCTCGCCCTCGCGCAATATCGCGAGCTCGCGGCGTTCTCGCAGTTCGCTTCCGACCTCGACGAAGCCACCCGGCGCCAGCTCGAGCGCGGCATGCGTGTCACCGAGGTGATGAAGCAGAAGCAGTACGCACCGATGTCCGTCGCGGAAATGGCCCTGTCGATCTATGCCGTCAACAACGGCTTCATGGACAAGGTCGACCGGACCAAGGTGGTCGAGTTCGAGGCGGCGTTGCAGGCCTTCGCTCATTCCAATCACGGCGCGGCGCTCAAGGCCATCAACGACAAGCCGGTGTTGAAGGAGCAGGAAGCGGTGCTGAAGAAGATCGTCGAGGACTTCGTGTCCACGGGCGCGTACTGAGCGGAGCCGCGTTCGCAGATGGCAAGTCCCAAAGAAGTCCGGGTCAAGATCGCGAGTATCAAGAGTACTCAGAAGATCACCAAGGCCATGGAAATGGTGGCGGCGAGCAAGATGCGCCGCGCGCAGGAGCGCATGCGCGCCGCGCGCCCGTACGCGGAGAAGATGCGCGTGGTGATCGGACATCTCAACGAGGCCAACCCGGATTACCGACACCCGTTCCTGGTCGAGCGGTTGGTGAAGGCCGTCGGGTTCATCGTCGTCAGCACCGATCGCGGGTTGTGCGGCTCTCTCAACGTGAACCTGTTCCGCGGTGTGCTGAGCGCCGCACGCGAGTGGCAGCAGAAAGGCGCGTCGGTATCGCTGTGCCTGATCGGTTCCAAGGCACTGCAGTTCTTCCGCCGCCTGGGGCTGCCGGTCCTCGCGCAGGCGACGCACCTGGGCGATCGTCCGCACGTCAAGGATCTGATCGGGACCGTCAAGGTCATGCTGGACGCGTACGGCGAAGGCAAGATCGATCGGCTGTTCCTGATGAACAACACGTTCGTCAGCACCATGAGCCAGAAGGCAGCGCTCACGCAGCTCCTGCCGGTCGTCACTTTGGACAAGGATCAGCTGCAGGAGCACTGGGACTACATCTACGAGCCGGACGCGGCCGAGATTCTTCCCGAGGTCCTGATGCGCTACGTGGAGTCGCAGGTCTACCAGGGCGCGGTTGAAAACGTCGCCTGCGAGATGGCGGCGCGCATGGTGGCCATGAAGAGCGCTTCCGACAACGCGGACAAGCTGATCGAAGAGCTTCAACTCATCTACAACAAGGCGCGCCAGGCAGCGATCACGAAAGAGCTGTCGGAAATCGTGGGCGGCGCAGCGGCAGTTTGAGGAACGAGGAACATCGCATGAGCAGTGGCAAGATCGTCCAGGTCATCGGCGCAGTCATCGACGTGGAGTTTCCGCGCGACCAGATCCCGAAGGTCTACCAGGCGCTGAAGCTCGACGACGTCGAGCTCACGCTCGAGGTGCAGCAGCAGCTCGGCGACGGCGTCGTGCGCACGATCGCGATGGGATCCTCCGAGGGACTGAAGCGCGGCATGGGCGTCAAGAACACCGGCGCCCCGATCTCGGTCCCGGTAGGAACCGGCACGCTGGGGCGGATCCTGGACGTTCTTGGGCAGCCGATCGACGAGGCCGGTCCGATCAAGTCCGAGGAACGCTGGCCGATCCATCGGCCCGCACCCAGCTACGAAGAGCAGGCCGGCAGCCAGGACTTGCTGGAAACCGGAATGAAGGTCATCGACCTGCTCATCCCGTTCGCCAAGGGCGGCAAGATCGGCCTCTTCGGTGGCGCGGGCGTCGGCAAGACCGTCACGATGCTCGAGTTCATCAATAACATCGCCAAGGCGCACTCGGGTCTGTCGGTATTCGCCGGTGTCGGCGAGCGCACTCGCGAGGGCAACGACTTCTATCATGAGATGACCGAGTCGGGCGTTCTCGACAAGGTCGCGATGGTGTTCGGCCAGATGAACGAGCCGCCGGGCAACCGACTGCGCGTGGCGCTGACAGGCCTCACGATGGCCGAATACTTCCGTGATGAAAAACAGGCGGGCGGCAAGGGCCGCGACGTGCTGCTCTTCATCGACAACATCTACCGCTACACGCTCGCGGGCACCGAAGTGTCAGCGCTGCTCGGCCGTATGCCGTCGGCGGTCGGCTACCAGCCGACGCTCGCCGAAGAGATGGGGCTGCTCCAGGAGCGCATCACGTCGACGAAGACGGGTTCGATCACATCGATCCAGGCCGTGTACGTGCCCGCCGACGACCTGACGGACCCCTCACCCGCCACGACGTTCGCGCACCTGGATGCCACCGTCGTGTTGTCACGCCAGATCGCGGCGCTCGGCATCTATCCCGCGGTGGACCCGCTCGATTCCACGAGCCGTCAGCTCGATCCGCTGGTGGTGGGTGAGGAGCACTACAACACGGCGCGCGGCGTGCAGGCGGTTCTGCAGCGTTACAAGGAGCTGCAGGACATCATCGCGATCCTCGGCATGGACGAGCTCTCCGAAGAAGACAAGCTCACCGTCGGTCGGGCGCGCAAGATCCAGCGTTTCCTCTCGCAGCCGTTCCACGTCGCAGAAGTGTTCACCGGCCAGAAGGGCAAGTACGTCGCGCTCAAGGATACGATCCGCGGCTTCAAGGGCATTCTCGCGGGCGAATTCGACGCGCTGCCAGAGCAGGCGTTCTACATGGTGGGCACGATCGAAGAAGCCGTGGAGCAGGCGAAGAAGCTGCAGTAAGTCATGGCCAATACGATCCAGGTGGACATCGTCAGCGCGGAAGGGGAGATCTTCTCCGGGGCCGCGACGATGCTCTTTGCGCCGGCTTCGCAGGGCGAGATTGGCATCGCGCCTCGCCACGCACCGCTTCTCACCACGCTGAAGCCGGGTGAGGTGCGCGTTCAGACGCCGGAAGGCGAAGAGCACTATTTCTATGTCGGCGGCGGGGCCATCGAGGTGCAGCCGCACCAGGTGACCGTGCTGGCCGACACGGCGTTGCGCGCCAAAGACATCGACGAGGCGGCGGCGCTCGCGGCGAAGCAGCGCGCGGAAGATGCGCTCAAGGACAAGGTGAGCCACATCGAAATCGCCGAGGCGCAGGCGGAGCTCGCGCGTGCGGCCGCGCAGCTGAAGGCGCTCGAGCGCCTGCGAAAAATGCGCAAGTAGCGGCCGCTTCGGCCGGCGCGCAAAGCGCAAAGCGCGGGAGGGACGTACCGCCCCTCGCGCAATCCCTCACTTGAGGTTCAGTCTCTGGATGTACTCGACGCCGAGTTGCTCGCGCATCTTGCCGCGATCGACCGAAGCCTTGTCCCGTCCCGATAGCGAGCCCCATACCTTGCTGGTGATCGGCTCCATGCGTTCCTGCTGACCGTCGAGCGCGGCCCAGTTCTTGTACGTGACCGTCAGATAGATATCGGGCTCCTGCGGCGTGCGAGCATTCGTCTGGTACACACCGTAGTCGACGATCACGCCGGCCTTCTTGGCCTCTTCCATGATTCCCTTGTAGGTCGTCGAGAGATACTTCATGTACGCCTCGAACATGCCCGGCATGACCTTGATCGATGAAATCTGTGTGACGGTTCCCTCCGTATACGGGCGTTCCTCCTGCGGCAGCACATTGAATGAGACGAGCAGCAGCGGGGCTGCCAGCAGCAGCCCGGCGAATCGTTTGCGCATGTGGGGCTCCTTGAGTTGCTTTATCGTTATTTCAATCGCCGACGGGCGATCGATGGGTCGCGCGCACTCTACGCCCGACCCTTTCGGGGCGGCAAACGAGCGCCAACCGCGGGCACGAGGGTCCGCTACAATCTCAAGCGTGTTCCGAGCCTTAGAGACAGGAAACCGGTTCCTTTGAAGCTCAGTGTCGTGATCCTTGCCGCCGGCCAGGGCAAGCGGATGAACTCCGACCTGCCCAAGGTCCTGCAACCGCTCGCCGGGCGTCCCCTGCTCGCACACGTCATCGAAAGCGCTCGCCAACTCGATCCGCAGTCGATTCACGTCGTCTACGGGCACGGCGGCGAACACGTTCGCCAGGCGCTGACGGATGCTCCGGTGCAGTGGGTGCTTCAGGCCGAGCAGCTGGGCACGGGCCATGCATTGATGCAGGCGATGCCGGCGATTGCCGACGACGAGACGGTGCTGGTGCTCTACGGCGACGTGCCGTTGGTGCAACCGGCCACGCTCACGCGGCTGCTGGCGCAGGCGGACGAACGTTCCGTGGCTGTGCTGAGCGTGGTGCTCGAAGACGCAGCCGGATACGGAAGAATTCTGCGCGATGCGTCCGGCAAGGTGGTGCGGATCGTGGAAGAAAAGGACGCGACGGCGAAGGAACGCGCGATCCGCGAAGTGAACACCGGCTTGCTTGCTGCGCGGGCCGGGTATCTGCGTCGTTGGCTGGGCGCGCTGCGCAATGACAACGCACAAGCCGAGTACTACCTTACGGACGTCGTCGTCGCAGCGGTGAAAGAAGGACTCAGGATCAACGGAGTTGTCGTGACTGATGCAACCGAAGTGCTGGGGATCAATGACAAGGTGCAGCTCGCCGAAGCCGAAGCAGCGCACCGGCGCCGCAAGGCGAACGAGCTGATGCTCGCGGGCGTTACGCTGGCGGATCCCGCCCGCTTCGACGTACGCGGCACGGTCACCGTGGGACGCGACGTCTACATCGACGTGAACGTGGTACTGGTCGGCAACGTGAAGCTCGGAGATCGCGTGCGGATCGGGCCGAACTGCTACCTGAAGGATTGCGAGATCGGCGCCGGCACGGAGCTCTTTCCGAACTGTGTCATGGATCGCGCGGTGATCGGCCCCGGTTGCCAGGTCGGCCCGTTCGCGCGCCTGCGCCCGGGAACGGTGCTGCACCAGGATGTGCACATCGGCAACTTCGTCGAGGTCAAGAAGAGCGAGATCGGCGCGGGCAGCAAGGCGAATCACCTGACTTACATCGGCGATGCGATCGTGGGCTCGAAGGTCAACGTTGGCGCGGGCACGATCACCTGCAACTACGACGGCGCCAACAAGTGGCGCACCGAGATCGGCGATGGCGCCTTCATCGGTTCGGGCACCATGCTGATCGCGCCCATACAGATCGGGAGCCGCGCCACGATCGGCGCCGGCTCGGTAATTACGCGCCCCGCACCAGCGGACAAGCTGACCCTGGAGCGGGGCAAGCAGGTGACCATCGATGGCTGGAAGCCGCCCACCAAGCAGAAGCCTGAGACCTGATTCACACGCTGCACTTCCGCTTCATGCATGCGGATGATGGCTGTAGCAGACTGCGCTTCTTCGTTGGCTGGAACGCCGGCCCAAATAACAGAAACGGTCCCGGGTAACTAAAGAATGTGTGGAATCGTCGGAGCAATCGCTGAGCGCAACGTCGTCCCGATCCTGGTCGAGGGTCTCAAGCGGCTCGAATATCGCGGCTACGATTCGGCCGGCATCGCGGTGCTCAATGGCAGCGGCAAGCTCGAGTGCCAGAAGACCGTCGGCAAGGTAGCGCAACTGGAAGAGCGTCTCGCCGCGCATCCCCAGGCCGGCAAGCTGGGATTCGCCCACACCCGCTGGGCGACGCATGGCGGTGTGACCGAAGCGAACGCGCATCCGCACATTTCCGGCAACCGTGTCGCGGTGATCCACAACGGGATCATCGAGAACTTCGAACCGCTCAAGGCCGAGCTCATCGCCAAGGGCTACAAATTCGCCTCCGAGACCGACACCGAGGTGATCGCGCACCTGGTGCACGAGCAGCTCAAGCAGGGTCACGACCTGCCCGAGGCCGTACGGCTCTCGGTGCAGCGCTTTACCGGCGCCTATGCGCTGCTGGTGTTCGACTCGAAGGATCCGGACCGCATCGTGGTGGCGCGCATCGCGAGTCCACTCGTGATCGGGCTCGGTATCGGCGAGAACTTCATTGCCAGCGGGGTGCCGGCGTTGCTGCCCGTGACGCAGCGCTTCATTTATCTCGAACAGGGAGACCTGGCCGAGATCACGCGCGAGCACGTGCGGGTTTTTCGTCCGGACGGGAGCGATGTGACGCGGCCCGTGCACGAAACGCGCTGGAGTCCGGAAGCAGCGGAGAAAGGCCCGTATCGCCACTACATGCAGAAGGAGATCTTCGAGCAGCCTTCAGCGCTGGCGAACACGCTCTACGGTCGAGTCGCCGACCATCGCGTCGTGGCGGAGTCGCTCGGCCCGCGTGCCGCTGAGCTGCTTCCGAAAGTGGAGCAGATGCACATCGTAGCCTGCGGCACCAGTTATCACGCCGGTTGCGTCGGCAAGTACTGGATCGAGTCGCTCGCCGGAATTCCCTGCCAGGTGGAGATCGCGAGCGAGTATCGCTACCGGCAGGTCGTTGTGCCGCGCGGGACCCTGTTCGTCACGCTTTCACAGTCCGGAGAAACCGCGGATACGCTCGAAGCGCTGCGCATGGCCAAGCGCGCGGGCTATCTCGGCTCGCTCACCGTGTGCAACAGCCCGCACAGCTCGATGGTGCGCGAGTCGGACCTGGTGATGATGACCCAGGCCGGGCCGGAGATCGGCGTTGCGAGTACCAAGGCATTCACCACGCAACTGCTGTCCTTGTTGCTGGTGGCACTGATGCTCGGGCGGCAGCGCGGGCTCACCGCTGCACGCGAGACCGAGTTCGTCGGCCACCTGTTTCATGCCGCGGTCGCCGTCGAGCAGGTGCTGGAGATGGACAGCAGGCTGCACCTGCTTGCCGAGGATTTTGCCGAGAAGAACCACACGCTGTTCCTCGGCCGCGGGCCGATGTGGCCGATCGCCATGGAAGGGGCGCTCAAGCTCAAGGAGATCTCGTACATCCACGCCGAGGCTTATGCGGCCGGAGAACTCAAGCACGGCCCGCTGGCGCTGATCGACGAGGAGATGCCGGTGATCGTGGTGGCGCCGAACAATGATCTGCTCGACAAGCTCAAGGCCAACATGCAGGTGGTGCGTGCGCGAGGCGGGCAGCTCTACGTCTTCGCGGATCGCGAGACCGGCCTCAAGTCGGAGCCGGGCACGACCGTGATTGAAATGCCGCACATCGATCGCCTCATCGCGCCCATCGTCTACACCGTGCCCCTGCAACTGCTCGCCTACCACGTGGCGGTCCTCAAGGGCACCGATGTCGACCAGCCACGTAATCTCGCCAAATCGGTTACGGTCGAATAGTCGGCGCAGGACTCGCGGCGTTCAAATTCCGGTGGTATTCTCCGCGCCCCATTTGTGGCGGTGGAAAGGTATTGCGACATGATCACGACCGGGTCCCGGCGTCATTGGATCGCATCGCTGGTGCTGTCTGCGGTGCTGTGCGCCTGTGGCGGCCAGAAGGAACCGGCCCAAAAAGCAATCGCGGACGCGGAGGCGGCCATCAGTGCGATGCGCGACGAGGCCGGCAATTTCGCGCCTGACGAGCTCAAGGCGCTGGACGAATCAGTCGCCTCGTTGAAGGCCGACTTTGGTCGCAACGACTTCAAGGCCGTGCGCGCAGCCGCGCCGGTTCTGATGACGCGTGTCAGCGCGGTGCAGGAGACCATTGCCGCCAAGAGGGCTGAGCAGGTTGCCCACGCGGAAGAGCTGACCAGCAGCTGGAACGCCCTGAGTACTGAAGTACCGGAGATGGTCGAAGCCGTGAACGCGCGCGTCAATTCGCTCGCGCGCACCAGGAAATTTCCGACCGGCATGAATGCCGGCAGCTTCGAGAACACCCGTGCTGCGGCTACCGAGATGACACAGACCTGGCAGAAAGCCCTGGGCGCGTTCGCCAACAGCAATATGGAAGAGGCCGTGGGCAGCGCGCAGCAAGCCAAGCAGAAAGGGGCTGACGTGATGAGCACGTTGGGAATGAAGCCGAGCGGCTGACCGCTCCGCGCAACGTAGAACACCGATGCCCCGGCCTGAAAAACCGGGGCATTTTTTTTTTTGGAGAATCGGATGAACGCCGTGCACGCTTTTCTGTTCGGCATCACCCTCGCGATTGCCATCGGGCCGATCGCGTTGTTGATCATCAACAATGGCCTGAATCACGGACTCGCGGTTGCGGTGCGCAGCGGGTTCGGCGCCGCATCGGCTGATCTGCTCTACAGCATCATCGCCTTCCTCGTCGGTGCCCGTGTTGTCGCAGCGCTCAGCGGCCACGAAGCGGCAATCCGCGTCGCGAGCGGCGCCGCACTCGTTGCCGTCGGAGTCTGGCTCGCCATCAAGGTATTGCGCGAGACGGGAAGCGCCGAGACCGCAGCGCAGCCGGGAGCAGGCCCGAAGGGATTCTGGGTCACCTTCCTGCTTACGGTGGCGAATCCGCTGACGCTCGCAATCTTCCTTGGATTCGCCGGGCAACTGTCGCTCGATGGAGACAATCGCGTCGCGATTCTATTGTCGCTGTGTGTATTTCTGGGCAGCCTCGTGGTGCAGATGATTCTTGCGCTGCTCGGTGCGTCGCTCGGCAAGTGGATCACGGATCGCCGCTCGATCCGCGTGCTAAATTTCGTGAGTGCCGCTGCGATAGCGGCGTTCGGTTTGAACGGCATCATGGGCTGAAGACGGGCCGCGATCGGCGCGGCCATGCACGGAGATGCGCATGATCAGATCGAGGAGCACGGTGATCGCGGGTTTTTGCCTGCTGCTGCTCGCGCGCGCGGGGTTCGCGCAGGACGCGCAGGACGCGCTTGGCTCGCCGTTCGACGATCACTTTCGGCTGACCGCAGCACTCTTGTCCGCCACCGCGGACACGCAATTGCGGCTCGATGCTGATGACGGCACTCCGGGCACTCCGATCAGCGCGGAGGACGACCTTGGTCTCTCCGACCACAGCGAATCAGGAGACATCGAGGCGGAAGTCCGCATTCGCGAACGGCACCTGGTGCGCTTCAACTATTTCCGCCTCGATCGTTCTGCCACCACCGTACTCACGGACGAGATCCAGTTTGGCAACGATACGTTCGAGCCGGGCGACGAGGTCGAGACCACACTCGACCTGCGCGAGTTCGTGGCCACCTACGCGTATCGTTTCCTGCGCAAGTCGCGCTTCGAAATGTATGGCAGTTTTGGCATTCACCTCACCGAGCTCAAGGCGAGGGGTGAAGTGCCGGTACGCGACCTGCGTGAGGAGCAAAACGAAGTCGCTCCGCTGCCAGCGCTCGGTATCGGAGCGGAAGTGGCTTTCACCCAGCGAATCTTCGCAAGCGTCTTCGTCGATTATCTGCAGGCCAGCATCCGCGATTTCGACGGCAGGGTGCTCGATGCACGATTTACCGCGCTCTATCGCTTCACGCGCAACCTCAGCGCAGGGCTCGGGTACTTTTTACTGGAGCGCAATGTAGATTCTCACGATCCGGACGACTCCGGCCGCTTCGACCTGCGGGACAGCGGCGCCGAACTCTTCTTCCGCATGAGTTTCTAAAACCAATACGTTGTCGGCGCGAACCCGACAATCGACCTTTCCACGTTGAATGGATCAGCAGCGATTCGCTGCGTCGTGGTTTGTCCGACAGCTGCTCGGCGCCACAAACAGGAGGTGCGGAGATGGTTCGCGAACACACCCTGGAACCTCGTCAATTCATCGCGATCTTCGGCGTGATCGTGATTCACGTGGGCTTGCTGCTCGCGCTGAAGAATGGCCTCACCGCACATGTCATCCCGGAGATCATCCATTCCACGCAAGCGATCATCATCGAGACGATCAAGCCGCAGCCGGAGCCGAAGCCGGTACAGCCGAAGGTCAACCCGCTCGCGGAGCCGCCACCGATGCCGCCGCCCGTCATCGAGCCGGTTGAGGAGACGCCGCCCGACGTGATCGCGGTACAGTCGACGCCGAGTGACGCCGCTACCAGCAGCGACACCGGCTCGAGCGCCATTACGGCGTTGCAGGTCGACAAGCGCTACCCGCTCACTCGACCGGAATATCCGGCCGCATCCGTGCGCAAAGCTGAGGAAGGCACGGTGGAGTTGCTCCTCTACGTGATGCCGAATGGCCGAGTCTCGGAGGCCAAGATCAACCGCAGCAGCGGCTTTCCGCGGCTGGACGAGGCGGCGATTCGTGAGGCCAAGCGCTCGTGGCGATTCATCCCAGCGACCAGCGGCGGCCAGGCCGTTGCGTCGTGGGGAACATTCGCCGTGACGTTTAAGCTGGAGGAAGGCGCAGGCTAAGTGCGGCAAGCCCGGGGGTCAGGCGGTCCAATGGGTCAGGCGACGCACGGCTGACACCACCAGCAAACCACGGCTCGCCCAACGAACGAAGCGAGTGGGTCCAACGAAGGCGAGAAGTCCAAGCCCCACCGCGAGCAACAACGGGGTTGACGTGAGACGTCTCGCGACCTCGAGGCCGCGATCCACATGACGCAGCCGATACTGCAAGTCACTTGAAATCTCATCATAGGCTGCACGCTGAGCCGCACATTTGAGTTGCAGCCGGTGGCGACGCTCGTTCAGCTCGAGATCGTGGTCACTCACCGGCGGTCCGAGAACTGCTGGCGATCCTTCTCCAGCTCAGAACGTGTCGCGTCCATCAGTCGACGACGACTGCGGATCTGCGTGCGCAACACGACTATCGCGATCACCATGATGGCAATGACGGTGCCGGTAACGGCAATTGCCGCAGCGAGTCTGTGCGTGTCCCAGAACGCGACGATGATCGTGATGCCGACAAAGAAGACGCCGATTCCAGATGCGAGCAGGGCGATGGATCCCCAGATCAGCAAGGTCGCCGCGCGCTGGATTTCCTCTTGTATCTCGGTGGTCAGCAGCTCGAAGCGGGTCTGCGCGAGTTCAACGAGAGTTGCGAGCAGATTGCTCAGCGAGCGAAACAGCCCGCTGGCGGGCGCAGTCGATGTCGAGGCATCTGGCTCGGACATCTAGTGCTTAGCGGCGACTGGCCAGCAGACCAATTACCAGTCCGGCGAGCGCCGCTACGCCGATCGCCTGCCATGGGTTGCGCCTGACGTACGCGTCGGCCTGTTCGGCGGCTTCGCGAGTGTGCGCTACGACTTCATCCTGCACATTCGACATCCGCTCACGGGCGCTGCGCACGGAGGCCTCGGCGCGCTCACGCGCAGCGGAGACCTTTTCGCCGGCGACCCCTGCCGTGGCCTTCAGCAGTTCTTCCGCATCCTTCACAACGCTCAACAAATCATCGAAGAGGGTATCTGTGCTTGCTTTGGCCATGGGTGATGTCTCCGAACTGGCTGGTCCTTGTAGGAATCTGGCGCGCGATCCTGCGCACAACCTCGAATTCAGTATCGCGCACGGTGGTGCGTTAAACCAGATCAGAAAAATCTACAAGCAGCACACGGTGAGCTGCAAACACGACGGGCGCGCGTGCGATTCGGTTGCGCCGAGCTCGGCGACAGACTCCACGCGCCGCGCCGATTTGAATACGCGTACGAAATTGCTCGCTCGTGTGCTGGTTGCCACGCACGCGGAACGCATGGCGATGTGAGGACGCGGCTTGTTGTGCGCCTGGAGACTTGGCTCGCCACTGCGCGCGACGCCCGCATTCCGGGAGCGAAAATACGGTGCTCCCTGTGCGCAGTTGTAGGGATTCGCCTGAAAATAATCTGCGTTTGCAGCGCAAGAAGTCTCGAGTTCTGGCGCCGTCGTGGCTTGAAATTGAGGGTCAAGCGAGCTCGCGGAGTGCCGCGCACGCCGATGTTCCCGCCGCCGCCAACGCATTGAATTAGCAGCCTCTACGGCCTACGACAGCGGTGTCGCCGTAGGGCACCTGACGGCGCCTGCACAGGGCGTTTACATATCGTTGACCGAAAGTCAATCCCCAGGTGCAGGATTTTTGGGACGCAGGTCTCAATTACCGTACTATCAGACGTGACGCAGCTCACACTCCGTGTGGATTAAGTCATGTCGGGTCCGTACAATGTAAAGCAAGCGTTATTAGCGGCTTATCGCCACTTGTTGACGCCACTAGTCCGGGTTCTGCTGCGAAATGGCATCTCTTATTTGGAATTCGCAGAGGTTGCCCGCGAAGTGTTCGTAAACGTGGCGGGGCGGGATTTCACCTTACCCAAAAGAAAAATCTCGCTGTCGCGCATGGCAATCATGACGGGCCTGTCACGCAAAGAGGTGGCCAGGCTCGTGAGAGAGGGAGG
>DATFRO010000101.1:0-42766 GCA_035263105.1 Steroidobacteraceae bacterium
CCGGCGCCGATGACGGTATGGATTTCATCGATGAAGAGAATGGCTCCCGGGTTCTTGCGCAGCTCCGCCAGCACGCCCTTGAGACGCTTCTCGAAGTCGCCGCGATACTTGGTGCCCGCAATCAACGCGCCCATGTCGAGCGCGTAGATCGTGCAATCGGTGAGCACGTCCGGGACGTCGCCTTCCACGATCAGCCGTGCCAGGCCTTCTGCAATCGCGGTCTTGCCGACCCCGGCTTCGCCCACGTAGAGCGGGTTGTTCTTGCGGCGGCGGCAGAGGATCTCGATCGTGCGTTGCACTTCCATGCGCCGGCCGATGAGTGGATCGATCTTGCCATCGACCGCGAGCTTGTTGAGGTTGGTGGTGTACTTCTCGAGCGGGCTCGAACCGCCTTCGACTTCGCGCTCTCCCTCGGTGGCAGGCGCGTCTTCCTTGGAGCTCGGCTCCTCGCCGACACGCGTGAGGCCGTGCGAAACATAGTTCACCACGTCGAGCCGGGCGACATCCTGCATGCTCAGCAGGTAGGCGGCGTGCGATTGCTTCTCGCTGAAGATCGCGACCAGCACGTTGGCTACGGTGACTTCCTTCTTGCCGCTCGACTGCACGTGGAAGACGGCACGCTGCAGAACGCGCTGGAAACCGAGCGTCGGCTGCACTTCGCGGTCGTCGTCCTCCGGCAGGCGCGGAGTCGTCTGCTCGATGAAGGCGGCCAGATCGCCCTTGAGCTTGGCCATGTCAGCGCCGCAGGCACGCAGGATTTCGCGCACCTTCGGAGTATCGAGGATTGCGAGCAGCAGGTGCTCGACGGTCATGAATTCGTGGCGCGCCTCGCGGGCGTTCTGGAACGCCTCGTTCAGGCAATACTCAAGCTCGTTGCTCAACACGTTTCAGGTCTCTTCCATAGTGCACAACAGCGGGTGCTGGTGCTGCCGTGCGTAGGTCGTCACTTGTGCCACCTTGGTCTCGGCGATCTCGAAGGTGAAAACTCCGCAGACCCCTTTGCCCTTGGTGTGCACTTCCAGCATCACGCGCGTCGCCGTGGTGCGATCCATGCCGAAAATCCGTTCGAGGACATCCACGACAAATTCCATCGGGGTGTAGTCGTCATTCAGCAGCACGACCTGGTAGAGCGGCGGTCTCTTGAGGCGTGGCTTGGCCTCTTCCACCAGCAATCCGGATCCTGTCTGCCCCTGTTCCTCCTCACCCATATCGACCGTGCAACGCCTCGCACGTTCATCCGCACATTCATGATCGCGACACGCTCCGGCAACGAAGCGCGAGCGAAATGATTTATAGGGTGCGCGGAGCGGCAACACAAGTGCATGCGCCGCGCAGAAATGTTCGTAATTGGCGACATCACCCGAAACCCGAGCACGCGCGTTGAAGCGAGGAATGCGAGCGCCGAAGGCAATGCAATTCCTGCACCGCGCGGCGCTTTGCCGCACGCTTCGTTGACATATCGCGAGGCCCGCAGGCGTGAGGGGGAAACCAAGACAAAACAATTGCTTGAGAGCAAACGCGCATAGCCCGTATGATTACGCGAATGATTCCAGCCGGCACTCGGCGCGCCAGCGCGAGCGTCCGGTGAGACAGGCTCCGAAGCCATGAACGCAAGCTCACTGCTCGGCAGCATCAGGGAGATCAATCCTGAGTCGCTGTTGAACCATCTCGCCCCGCGGCTGCCGCAAATCGTCACGTGGCTGCTTGCAATCGCGATCGGCATCCAGGCCGCGTTGATCGTGCGTGATCTGCTGCCGCAGTCTGCTCCAGCGGGCGCTGCCGCCGGCGCCGTGATCTCCGCGCCGGCTCCCGCGAACGCGGCACAGGCAGTCGATGCGCAACAGATTGTCAACGCACACCTGTTCGGTGTCGCAGCACCCGAAGAGGCGAACACTGATCCGGCCGACGCGCCGGAGACGCGCATGAGCCTGGTGCTCGCAGGGACCATCGCGTCGAGCGATCCGAAAGGCGGGCTGGGCATCATCGGAGAAACCGCCGCGAACGCGAAGGTGTACAAGGTCGGCGACAGTATTCCCGGCGGTGCGCGTCTGAACGCCGTTTACGACGATCGCGTGATCCTCGAACGCGGCGGACAGCTCGAAGCGCTGCTCCTGCCCCGCGAATACCGCGGCGCAGGTACGGGTACGACGCCCGCCGCCGCACCACCCGCGGCGCGTGCCACCGGCGCGGGCAACGAGGTTGCCGATCGCGTGCGCCGCCTGATCGCACAGGACCCCGGATCGGTGGCCGAGATCATGCGGCCGCAGCCAGTGTTCGCCAACGGTCAGCAGCGCGGGTACCGCGTGTACCCCGGTCGCAATCGCCAGCAGTTCACACGCCTCGGCCTGCGGCCCGGCGACCTGGTGATGTCCATCAACGGCACTCCGCTCGATGACCCGCAGCGAGGCATGGAGATCTTCCGCTCCATCGGCAGCGCGGACCAGGTCCGCGTCACCGTGGAGCGCAACGGCAAGCCCCAGGAACTCACGCTCAACATGGCGCAGATCGCCAACGAATTGCCGGCGGAGCAGCCTGCCGCCGAGGGCGCGACGCCCATGGACCAGGCGCCGCCAATGCCGCCCGACCCCAATAACGACGAATGACCGCAGCGCACGCGCCAGAGGCCCCGAGTGACATGAAAACAAGATCGATACCGGCCGCGGTGCATTCGCGGCTCATGAGCCGTTGCCTGCTAGCGGGACTCGCTGCATGGGGCGTCGCTTCCCTGGCATTCGCCCAAGGGCAGCCCACTATCACGCCCAACTACAAGGATGCCGATCTCAGCCAGATCGTCGAGGCCGTCAGCGAGATCACCGGCAAGAACTTCATCGTCGACCCGCGGGTGCGCGCCCAGGTCACGATGCTCTCGCACACCCCCATGACGCCGGACGCGTTCTACCAGGCGTTCCTCGCCATCCTGCAGGTGCATGGCTTCGTCGCGGTGCCCGCCGGCAAGGTCATCAAGATCATTCCGGATGCCAACGCCCGCCAGGTGCCGGGAGACGACCTGCCGGATCGCATCAGCTCGACTTCGGACGAAATCGTCACCGAAGTGATCGCGGTCAAGAACGTGAGCGCCGCGCAACTCGTGCCGGTGCTGCGCCCGCTGATCCCGCAGTACGGTCACTTCACGGCCTACCCCGGCTCCAACATGCTGATCATCTCGGATCGCGCCAACAACGTGAACCGGATCGTGCGCATCATCCAGCGCATCGATCAGAGCGGCGACGAGGAAGTGGACGTGTTCCCGCTGCAGCATGCGTCGGCCGCCGAGGTCGTGCGCGTGGTGAATTCGCTCTATCCGGCACAGGCTGCGGAAGGCGGCGGCGGGGCACGCATGGTGGCCGACGAGCGCACCAACAGCGTGCTGCTCAGCGGCGAGAAGTCGCAGCGCCTGCGCATCAAGGCACTCGTTGCGCACCTCGACACGCCACTCGAGTCGGGTGGCGATACGCAGGTGCGCTACCTGCGCTTTGCAGACGCCGAAAAACTCGCCGCGAAGCTCAAGGAACAGGCATCGGTCACCGCCGCAACGACCCAGGGCCAGGGCGGCGGCGCACCGCCTGCCGGCGCCGGTGCGGCCGCGCAGGTCGACAAGAACATCACCATCTGGGCCGAGCCCGAAACCAATGCGCTCGTGATCACTGCCCCGCCCAAGGTGATGCGCGCTTTGATGACCGTGATCGACAAGCTCGATATCCGGCGCGCGCAGGTACTGCTCGAATCCATCCTGGTCGAAGTCTCGGCCGACAAGACCATCGACCTCGGCGTCAATTGGGCGATCGACGGCAGCCAGGACAGCAATGCGGTCGGCGGTTTCATCCAGCCGATCGCCGGCACCAGCATCGTGGACCTGGCGCGCGCCATCAACGATCCGTCGACGGTCACCTCTGCGCCCACCGGTCTCACCGTCGGTGTGGGGCGCATCATGGATTCGGGGACGAACTTCGCGGCGATCCTGCGCGCGCTGCGTACGGACGCCGACAACAACATCATCGCGACACCGCAGATCGTGACGATGGACAACCAGGAAGCGGAGATCAAAGTCGCGCAGGAAGTGCCGTTCCTCACCGGCCAGTACGCGAATACCGGCAGCCAGGTGCCGGGCGTGAATCCCTTCCAGACGATTCAGCGCGAAGAGGTTGGCAACATCCTGAAGATCACCCCCTCGATCGCGAGTGAAGGCGACCTGGTCATCCTCAAGATCCAGCAGGAGGCCTCCAACGTCGCGACCAACTCTTTCAATGCGGTCGACCTCGTCACCAACAAGCGCACCATCACCACCAACGTGCTCATCGAGGATGGTGGGATCATCGTGCTGGGCGGACTGATCTCGGACCAGGTGACCGGCAGCGAGCAGCGCGTGCCGCTGCTCGGTCACATCCCGCTCATCGGTGAACTGTTCCGCGTTCGCAATACGCAGAAACACAGAAGCAACCTGATGTTCTTCATCCGTCCGAAGATCCTGCGCGACGGTGTGCAGACCGCGATCGAGACCAACACCAAGTACAACGCGCTGCGCGATCAGCAGATCAAGATGCACAACGGCAAGGCGCCGTTGCTCCCGTACGAGAAGCAGCCGGTACTGGCGCCGCCTCCCGTCGCGCCGACGCAGCCGGCCTCACCGCCCGTGGGAACTCAGCCCGCTAATCCGGACGTGCCGCCAACGCAATCGCCCGGCACGACCACAGCGCCGCTCGAGCCGGGTGAGACGCCGAGGCCAGCGCCGCCGCCGGACTCGCAGGCGCCCCCACCGCCACCGCCGCCGCAGCAGAACTCGACCGCGCAACCGGAGGGCTGAGGAGATCATGGACCAGCCCATCGCAAGCCTTCCCGAGACGTCGCAGGAGCGGCGCCTGTCGTTCGCCTTCGCCAAGCGCCACGGCGTGCTGGTGAGCGGCGTGAGCGATGGCGTGGCCAATACCGTCTACCGCGCCGGCGCGTCCGCACTCAGCGTCGCGGAGCTGCGCCGCTTCATCGGGCTCCCGCTCAAGCTGCAGCGGGTGGAGCCCGACATCTTCGACGCCCTGCTCAGGCAGACCTACGAGGCGGGTTCGAATGCCGCCATGCAGATGGTCGAAGGGTTCGAGGACACGACCGACCTCGCTCACCTGGCGCAGGAGCTCCCGGAGCCTTCGGACCTGCTGGAGAGTGAGGACGATGCGCCGGTCATCCGGCTCATCAACGCGGTGCTCACCCAGGCGGTGAAGGAAAACGCCTCCGATATCCACATCGAGCCCTTCGAGAATCGCCTGGTGGTGCGCTTCCGCGTCGACGGCGTGCTGCGCGAAGTCCTGCAATCGCGTCGCGCCGTGGCGCCGCTCGTGGTCTCGCGCATCAAGGTCATGTCGAAGCTCGATATCGCGGAGAAACGCCTGCCACAGGACGGACGCATCAGCCTGCGCATCGCCGGGCGCGCGGTGGACGTGCGCGTGTCGACGATACCGGCCGGGCACGGCGAGCGCGTGGTGCTGCGACTGCTGGACAAGCAGGCGGGGCGCCTCGACCTCGGATCCCTCGGCATGGATGTCGACACCCAGCGCACCATGGACGACCTGATCCACAAGCCCCACGGCATCATCCTGGTGACGGGCCCGACCGGCTCCGGCAAGACCACGACGCTCTACGCCGCGCTCGAGCGGATCAACGACAACACGCGCAACATCATGACGGTCGAGGATCCGATCGAGTACTACATCGACGGCATCGGCCAGACGCAGGTGAACACCAAGGTCGAGATGACTTTCGCGCGCGGCCTGCGCGCGATCCTGCGCCAGGACCCGGACGTGGTGATGGTGGGCGAGATCCGCGATATCGAGACCGCGCAGATCGCCGTGCAGGCGAGTCTCACGGGTCACCTGGTGCTCTCGACGCTGCACACCAATACGGCGGTCGGTGCGGTCACACGCCTGCGCGACATGGGCATCGAGCCCTTCCTGCTCTCCTCGAGTCTCATCGGTGTGCTGGCGCAGCGCCTGGTCCGCGTGCTGAACGCCGACACTCGCCAGGCTTATGTGGGCGGCGAGTACGAGCGCCGGTTGCTGAACCTGGACGCCGACGATCCCGCGCCTGAGATCTTCCGCCCCGGCAACGATGCTGCCGGTGGCTATCGCGGGCGCACCGGCATCTATGAGCTGGTCAGCGTCGACGACACGATGCGCACCATGATTCACGATGGCGCCGGCGAGCACGAGCTGGAGCGCTACGCCCGCACTTCCAGTCCCAGCATCCGCGACGATGGCCGCGCCAAGGTCATGTCCGGGGTCACGTCGCTCGAAGAGCTGCTGCGTGTCACGCGCGAGGATTGAGAAGCCGCAGCCGCGACGCCGCGCCTCGCCGGGCTCCGGCGCCGGCAACTGAGCGATGGGCGCATTCGAATACACCGCCGTCGACACCACCGGTCGCGAACGCAAGGGCGTCCTCGAGGGCGATACCGCGCGCCAGGTGCGCCAGCTCCTGCGCGAACAGAAGCTCCTGCCGGTCAGCGTCGCCGAGGTCGTGCAGACCGAGTCGAAGCGCCAGCGCAGCTTCGGCCTGGGGTTGGTGAGCGGTGTTTCCTCGACCGACCTCGCCCTGCTCACGCGCCAGCTGGCCACGCTGGTCCGTTCCGGCCTGCCCCTCGAGGAGTCGCTTCTCGCCGTTTCCCAGCAGACGGAGAAACCGCGCATCAAGAGCATCCTGCTCGGGGTGCGCTCGCGCGTCATGGAAGGACACACGCTCGCGGATGGTTTCGCGGAGTTCCCCCAGGTGTTCCCGGAGATCTACCGCGCCACGGTCGCGGCCGGCGAGCAGTCGGGCCGCCTCGATGCCGTGCTCGAGCGCCTGGCGGACTACACCGAGAACCGGCAGGTGATCCGCCAGAAGATCAGCAACGCGCTGGTCTACCCCATCGCGCTCACCGTCATGTGTTTCAGTATTGTGTCAGTGCTGCTGGTGTTCGTGGTCCCGAAGGTGGTGAAGGTCTTCGAGACCAGCAAGCGCGAGCTCCCGATCGCGACCCGCATCCTGATCGGCAGCAGTCACCTGTTCCGCGAATACGGCATCTACATCCTCATCGTGCTGGTCATCGCCGGGTGGCTGGTGGTGCGACACCTGCGCCGCGAGGGACCGAAACGACAGTTCCATCGCTTCCTGCTGCGCGTCCCGCTGATCGGCCGGCTCGTGCGCGGCGTGAACACGGCGCGGTTCACGCGCACCTTCAGCATCCTGACCGCCAGCGCCGTGCCGGTGCTGGAAAGCCTGCGGATTTCCTCCGAGGTCATCACCAACGTGCCGATGCGCGAGGCGGTCTCGGAGGCAAGTGACCGGATCCGCGAGGGCTCGCCGATCGGCAAGTCGCTGGGCGCGAGCCGGCTGTTCCCACCGATGACGATTCACCTGATCTCGAGCGGCGAAACCAGCGGCGAGCTCGAAGCCATGCTGGACCGGGCCGCCACCAACCAGGAGCGCGAGCTCGACGGCCTGATCGGCACCATGCTCGGCCTGATGGGCCCGGTGCTGATCGTATTCATGGGGCTGCTGGTGATGGGCATCGTCTTTGCATTGCTGCTGCCCATCTTCCAGCTCAACGACCTGGTGCAGTGACTGAAGGGCTTTTGCCAAGGCCGCACTTGCCTCGCCCGGCGATTCGCTTTATAACCGCGCGCGTCGCGATCCACCGTACCCTGTAGCAGTTTCGCGACGGTACGTATCGATGAGCGAGAAAAGCGAGTCGGACGAATATGAAGAGGATGAGGGCGAAGAGCCTGCGGAGCCATCCGAGGACCTCGACGTCGATCATCTGATCAAGGACCTCGAGTCCATGAAGCGCCGCGGACCGAAGGTCACCGATCCGGCGTGGCGACGGCTGGAGCGCTACATGGAAGACAAGCGCACTTCCGAGCAGCTGAGTGACTTCGACGATTACGACATCGGCCGCGAAGACGGCGAGGCCATTCCCCGCCGCCGCAAGAAGAAACACTGAGCGCACGCCTCGAATGGACCGCGCTCCGCGCGCCCGGACCGTCCCGGTGAGCCCGTGAACGTCGCGGCTCGTCCGTACAGCACCGCAGGCTTTCGCCGTGACGAGCTCAACGTCAACGGCATCCGCACGGTCCTCTACAGTGCCGGCCAGGGCCCTGCAGTCCTCTACCTGCACGGGGGTGGCACGTACCATGGGTTCGAGTGGGCGCGCGACTGGCTGGACCGTTTCCGCGTGATCCTGCCCTATCACCCGGGCTTCGGCGAATCAGCCGATGACCCCCACCTGGGCTCGATCGACGACTACGTCGCGCATTACGGGCAGTTGTTCGAGTTGCTGGAGCTGGATCACTTTCATCTCGCCGGTGCGTCGATGGGCGGATGGCTCGCCGCGGAGCTCGCACTCAGCGACCCCAGGCGAATCGAACGCCTGATGCTGGTGTGTCCAGCTGCGCTATCCGCCGCGGCGCATCCGCGCCTCGACTTCAGCGCCGTGTCGCCGGCCGACCTCCCGTCCTATCTCGTGACTGATCCGGCGTTCATTGCACCGTTCTGGCCTGCGCAGCCGGACGCACGCCTCGGAGCGCTGTTGGCGCGTGAAGCGGGGACGACGCAGCGCGTCATGCGCAATCCTGCCGAAGTGGAAAGCCGCTTACGCCTGCGCTTGCCGCAACTGACTGCGCCGACGCTCGTGCTCTGGGGCGAGCGCGACCGGGTTCTGCCAGCCGGTCTTGCCGGCGAATGGGCCCGCCTGCTTCCCGATGCGCGCGTCGCGATCATCGCCAACGGCGGACACCTGCTGCTCGATGAGTTTCCCGCTGCCCGGCGCGTCGCGTTGGACTTCCTCAGCGGGGACTGACGACGTCCGACTTCGCCACAGCGTCCAGCACCATGTTCAGCAGCTGCTGCGCGTCTTCGTCGCTGAATACGGCGTCGACCGGGACGTACCACTGGCGGCGCTCGGCAAAGCGCGCGCATTTCACGGCATCCTTCTGTGTCATCAGGATCGGCAGCGAATCGCCAAACTCGAGATCGGTGCGCGCGTAGGCGTGATGGTCCGGCAACGGGTGCGGGACCAGGTTGAGCCCGTGTTCCCGCAGCATCGTGAAGAAGCGTTCCGGATTGCCGATCGCGGCCACCGCATGCACCGGCCCGGGAGCGAACGCCGTCAGCGCGCGACGCTCGCCGCCGATGAGCGCCACCGCGTGATCGCCCGCGAGTGACATCTTCAGGCCGCCGACGCCGTTGGTTCCACCATTCACCACCGCGGCATCGACGCTCTCGAGGCGACTCAACGGCTCGCGCAACGGGCCGGCCGGGAGCAGGCGTCGATTGCCGAAGCGCCGCACGCCGTCGATGACGACGATTTCGAGATCGCGCTTGAGCCGCAGGTGCTGCAAGCCGTCGTCCGCGAGGATGACATCGACTTCGGCTTCGAGCAGTCGCGCCGCCGCTACTCGATCCGCGCCGACCGCCACCGGGCAACGGCTCCTGGCCGCAAGCAACGCGGCCTCATCGCCGACGTCGATCGCTGCCGCCCCCGCGTCCACGCGACGCGGTGTGCGTGCGCTGCCGCCGTAGCCCCGCAGCACGATGCCCGGTCGCAGCCCTTTCGCGCGCAGTTGCTCGGCGAGCCACAGCACCAAGGGCGTCTTGCCGGTGCCGCCCGTCGTCAGGTTGCCGACGACAATGACGGGCCGCGCTACCGCGACCGAACCCAGCCAGCCTTTCCGATAGAGGGCGCTGCGCACGTGCACCAGCGCGCCGAACAGCCAGCCGAGCGGTCGCAGCACCACGCCCGAGATGGCATTCGCATACCAGACCCGTTGCAACCAGTCGTAGAGCACCCGCGCCTCCGGCGCATTCGCCTCAAGATCAGGCCTTGAACTGCATGCGATGCAGCGCTGCGTACACGCCGTCTAGCGCGAGCAGTTCGGCGTGCGAGCCGCTCTCGACCACCGCGCCCTCGTCCAGCACCAGGATGCGATCGGCGCGCTCCACTGTGGATAGACGATGTGCAATGACGAACGTGGTGCGGTCGCGCATCAGGACTTCGAGCGCGTGCTGAATATGACGCTCGGATTCGCTGTCCAGCGCCGATGTGGCTTCGTCGAGAATGAGGACCGGCGCATTCTTGAGCAGCGCGCGGGCTATTGCGACGCGCTGCCGCTGGCCTCCGGAGAGCCGGCTGCCGCGCTCACCCACGTTGCTGTTCAGCCCCTCGGGCAGCTCCTCGGCAAACTCCAGCACGTGCGCGGCGCGCGCTGCGTCGCGGATCTCTTCCTCCGTGCACTGGATGCCGCCAAACGCGATGTTGTTGCGGATCGTGTCATCGAACAGCACCACTTCCTGGCTCACGACGCTCACCTGGCGCCGCAGGTCTGCCAGCCGATACTCGCGTACATCGTGGCCGTCGAGACGCACGCTCCCGGACTGCACGTCGTAGAACCGCGGCAGGAGACTTACCAGCGTCGACTTGCCGCTGCCCGAGCGGCCGACGATCGCCACCGTGCCTCCTGCCTGAACCTTGAAGTTGATGTTCCTCAGCACCCTTCCCTTGTCGGCGGCGTATTCGAACGACACATCCTGGTATTCGACATCGCCGCGCGCGCGCTCCAGTGCTCGATTGCCGCCCTGGTCCTCGGCGGCGACATCGAGCATCTCGAAGACGCTCGCGCCCGCGGCGATCCCCTGCTGCAGCGGCCCGCTCATCTGGACCAGGCGGCGCAACGGCGCGGTCAGCAGCATCACGCCGGTCAGGAACGCCATGAACTGATCGACCCGCAGCTGCTGGCGAATCGCCACGTACAGCACGGCGGCGAGTGCGATGGCCGCGATCTGCTGCACCACCGGGTTGCTCACCGACTTCGCCATGATCAGGCGCATGTTGTTGTGCGTGTGGCGCGCATTGATCAGCTCGAACTTCTGCCCCTCGTAATCCTGCGCGTTGAACACCTTGATCAGGCGCTGGCCGTCGATGGCCTCCTTGGCGGCGCGCGTGACGTCGCCCATCGAATTCTGGATGCGCGTGCTGTAGCGGCGAAACGCGCGGTTCGCGAAGCGGATCAGCCAGGCGATCAGCGGTGCCGCCGTGAAGGTGAACAAGGCGAGCTGCCAGTTGAGATACAGCAGGTACCCGACCAGCGCGAGGATCGTGAGCGTGTCACGGATCATCACCGTGACGGCGTTGGTCGTCGCTTCCGCCACCAGCTCGATGTTGTAGGTGAGCCGCGACAGCATCCGCGCGGAGGCCTGTCCATCGAAGTACAGTGAAGGCAGGTGGAGGTAATGCGTGAAGAGTTGCCCGCGCAGAGTCTTGATCACCTGCCGGCCGACCCATCCCGGGAAGTAGTTCGAGATGTAGTCACCCACGCCGCGCACCAGGAACAGCGCGAAGGCGCCGAGCGGCACCCAGGTCAGTACGCGCGGATCCGCCTTGACGAAGGCGCCGTACAGGAATTTCTGCACCAGCCAGGCGATCGAGGCGTCGCTCGCCGCAAAGAGCGTCATGCCGACCACGCCGATCATGAACATGCCCCAATGCGGGGCGGCGTAGCGCAACAGGCGCTTGTAGATGCGAAGTGCGTCGTCAGCGAGCGCCGGCGCGGTCAAGGCGCACCACCGCCCTGCTCGTTCAACGTCGCGATGTTGATCTGTGCGAAGCCGAGCCGGCCGATCACGTCCATGGCGGTCACCACGGACTGGTGAGTGGCGCGCGCGTCGGCGCGAATGGTGATCGGGATCTTGCGCCGCTCCCCGGAGAGGCGCAGGAGCGCGGCGCGCAAGGTCTGCGGGCTGTTGTTGATGAGGCTGCGCTCGTTGACGCGATACGCGCCCTGCGCCGTGACGGTCACCACGATGGGATCCGCGACGGTCTGGTTCACCGGCACGGAGCTCGCCTGCGGCAGCTGCACCTTGATGCGGCCCTCTTCCACGAACGTGCTGGAAACCATGAAGAACACGACCAGCAGCAGCACCACGTCGATGAGCGAGACGACGTTGATCTCGGGCTCGTTGATGCCCTGTGACTCACTGCCGCGATTGAGGTGCATGGCTACGGGGCGGCGTTCACGCGGCGCGGACGCCGGCACCCTCCATAGCGTCGATGAGCTTCATCGCCTCCTTCTCCATCTGGATGACGATGCGATTCACCTTGCCGCGCAGGATCCGGTAACAGAACAACGACGGAATCGCCACGCACAGGCCGGCCGCAGTCGCGATGAGTGCCTCGCCGATGCCGCCCGACAGGATGCGCGGATCGCCCGTGCCCTCGAGCGAAATGGCGTTGAACGCGCGGATGATGCCGGTCACGGTGCCGAGCAGACCGAGGAGCGGGGAGATCGACGCGATCGTGCCCAGCGTGTTCAGGAATCGCTCCAGCTCGTGCACCACGTGCCGGCCCGTGTCCTCGAGCCGTTCCATCATGATGTCGCGCGTGCGATGCCGGTTCGCCAGGCCGACCGCGAGCACGCGCCCGAGTGGTGAATTCTGTTCGAGAGCGGAGATGAGCTTGTCGTTGACCTGGTTATTCTGAACCCAGCGCCACACCTGCTCGGTGAGTTCCTTGGGCAGCACGCGCTTTTGCTGCAGGGTCCACAAGCGCTCGAGCACGATGGCGGCCGCCATGATCGAGCAAAAGATGATGGGCCACATCATGGGCCCGCCGGCTTGAATGATTTCCCACATGCATCGAAGCCACTTTCTGCACCGCGACGGCGGCCGATCATACTGCATCAAGGGATGTGCATAAACAGTTGATTTGTCAGGCAGCGCCCGAGCCGGCTCAGCGGCAAAGCGAGCGTCCTGCCAGCGGCGCGGCCGCGCTCCAGTAGTGATGCCGCTCCACGCGCTGCGAGTGCACGCCTGCGAGTCCGGAGTCCGCGGTGAACTCGAGCGTGATCGCGCCCCAGTCCGCCGTGTTGATCAGCTGTGCGCCAGAGTCGCACCAGCGCTCGATCACCGGCGGCTGCGGGAAGTGCCAGCGATTGCGCATGCCCGCCGACACGATGGCGTAGCGCGCGCCAACCGCATCGACGAGCGGCGCGGACGATGAGCTGCGGCTGCCATGGTGAGGCACGACGATCGCGTCGACGGCGCGCCATAGCTGAAGCTGTGCAATGTGTGCCTCCGCGCGCGCCTCGATGTCGCCCGTCAGCAGCACCCGCGCGTGCGCGTTGGAGATCTCGAGCACGCACGAACCCTCGTTTTCGTTCCACAGCTCGCCGGCACCCGGACTCAAGAATTCGAAGCGCACCTCATCCCAGATCCACGCCTCACCGCGCCTGCAACGCGTCGCCGGAGGGATGAGCCGCAACGAGCGGCCTCCCTCGCGGATTTCGTGGCTCGGCAAGGCGCGCACGACTGCCGCGGCTCCGCCCGTGTGATCGGAATCCGCATGACTGAGGACGAGCAGGTCCAGGCGACCGACGCCTGCGTGCGTGAGGTACGGGATGATCGCGAGCTCTCCCGCCGACCGGCCGTTGCGAAAACGCGGACCGGTATCGAACAGCAGGGTGTGCGCGCGGGTGCGGACGGTGACGGCGAGGCCCTGCCCGACATCGAGCGTCGTGAGTGTGAAGTCGCCGGCCGCGAGTCGCGGCTGACTGGCGAGCAGCAACGGCGCCAGCAGCAGCGTCGGCACGCGCGCGCACACCGGCAACGCGCAAAGCGCGATCACGACCCCGAAGGCCAGGAGCGCTGACAGCGCAGGCGAAGGGGCCCCGAAATGCAGGAGCGCAGCAGGAAGGCGCGCTGCCCATTCGAGAACCATCCAGAGCCATTGCATGCACGTTCCGGCAATCAGGAACGACGCGTGCGCCAGCGGCAGCGCCACGCCGAGGAACAGTGTTCCGAGCAGCGTCACGGGAACCAGGACGAGACTGAACGCCGGGATCGCCAGCAGATTCGCGAGCGGCGCGATGAGCGAGACGCTGCCGAACAGCAGCAGCGTCGCGGGCAGCAAGGCGAGCGACACGATTCTCTGCGTGATGAAGAAATCCCGCACCACGTGGGGACGAACGTTGAGTCCGCCCACCAGGGCGAGGATCGCTGCCACCGCGACGAACGACAGCCAGAAACCGGCCGTGAGCGCGGCGTGCGGGTCGAGCAGCAACACCGCGATGAGCGCAGCTGACAATACGTGCGCGGCGGGTTGCGCGCGTCGCAGCCACTGCGCGCCGAGCCCGATGAGCAGCATCGCCAGCGTGCGCTGCGTCGGCACCGAGAACCCCGCGAGCAGGGCGTACCCTGCCGCCGCGAGCGCGCCACACAGGCAGGCGACATCTGCCCGACAGCTGCGTGGCAAGCGGGCACGCGGCCAGCGCCACATCCGGCGCACCGCGAACATCACGAGCGCGGCAACCATGGTGACGTGCAATCCCGAGATCGCGATCAGGTGCGTCGTGCCGGTGGTTGCAAACACTTGCCATTGTGCGGCGCTGATGCGTTCCGTCGAGCCGACCGCCAGACCCGCGATGATGCCGCTCACGGGCGCGTGGTCGAGCGCCACGTCGATGCGCTGCGCGATGGCCGCACGCAACGCCAGGAGCGGATGCGCAACGGTATCGGCACCGAGCAGTCGGTTGTCGCTCGAGGCGCGCACGTAGCCGGTCGCACCGATCCCGTCGCGATACAGGCTCCCTTCGTAATCGAAACCGCCCGGGTTGGCGAAGCCTCGCGGCGCGCGCAACCGCACGCGCAGCTGCCAGCGTTCCGCGGCGCGTGGTGTCACACGGGAATCGAACCAGCTCAGCTGCAGTTTGTGTGGCAGGCCCGACTGCGCCGCGGGCGCGAAATCGAATCTCACCTGCCCCTCGGCAACCGCAGGGATGGAGATGACAGTGCCGCGCACCAGCCATTCGGTCCCTTCCAGTGCCGGCGGCAATTGTCCATTCAGCAAAGCCCCCGCGCGCAGCACTGCCCACACGATCCCGGCGCTCCAGGTGCCGATGATCTTCGGACCCCACCACCAACTGAAAGCACTGAGCGCGACGAACAGCGGCAGCCAGCGCGCCAGAGCATGAAGCTCGCTGCAGCTCTCGACGCACAGGATTGCGAACAGAAATGCAAGCGCGTGACGGGGTACCATGCATCCTTGCCCGCTGCTAGAGTTCGCCCCCCGATCATGCCGCGTCCATTTCTGAAGCGGGTTCTGCCCGACCGCCACTCACTCAGCCAGCGCTGGTACCTGCGTCCCTTTCGCGGCGCGCTGAGCAATCCGGCGTACTGGACGCTGCATCGGCGCAGCGTGATCCGCGCGGTGGCGATCGGCCTGTTCATCTGCTTCATCCCGTTGCCGGTTCATCTGCTGCTCGCGCCGCTGGCGGCGATCGTGTTCCGCGCCAACCTGCCGTTGTCGGTCGCGACCATCCTGCTGGTGAATCCGTTCACCGTGGTTCCGGCATTCTTCGGGGCGTACTGGGTGGGAACGGCGCTCACCGGCGCCAATCTCGAGCCTTTCAACTTTTCGCTCACGTGGGACTGGGTGAGCGATTACCTGCCCGCCATCTGGAAACCGTTCCTGCTCGGGTGCCTGGTGTGCAGCACGCTGGCCGCACTCACCGGCTATGTCGGGATGTCGATCTGGTGGCGCCGGCATGTCATCCATCGATACCAGCGCCGCGTGGCGCGGTTAAGAGCGCAATCCGCCGCGATCGAGCAGAATCCCACCCTCTAGCGACAGCACGCGGTCCATGCGTGCCGCCAGTCGCGGGTCGTGCGTGACCACTACGAGGCTGGTCTGAAGCTCGCGATTGAGCTCCAGCATCAGCTCGAATACTGCCGCGGCGTTCTGTCCGTCGAGATTGCCCGTCGGCTCGTCCGCGAGCACGAGCGCGGGTCGCGTCACCAGCGCACGCGCCACGGCCGCGCGCTGCCGCTCGCCTCCCGAGAGTTGTGACGGTCGATGCCGCAAGCGGTCCGCGAGACCGACGCGCGACAGCAGTTCGCCCGCGGCCGCGCGCGCCTCTGGAGCCTTGATACGACGCACGAGTAACGGCATCGCCACGTTTTCCAGGGCGGTGAACTCGGGCAGGAGGTGGTGGAACTGGTAGACGAAGCCCATCGCACGATTGCGCAACTCGCCGCGCTCAGCATCGGACAGCTCGCTCATCTGCTGTCCGAGGATTGCCACGCTGCCCGCAGTGGGAAGGTCCAGTCCGCCGAGGAGCTGCAACAGCGTCGTCTTGCCGGAGCCGGAGACGCCGATGATCGCGACCCGCTCGCCGCGACCGATCTCGAGATCCACACCCTTGAGAACCTCGAGCGTCGCGTCGCCCTCGCGAAAGTGCTTGCGCAGCCCGCGCGCACTCAGCACCGAGGTCACGCTCGCCGCTGCGGTCGTGTCATTCATGCCGCAGCGCCTCCGCCGGCTGCGTGCGTGCCGCACGCCACGCGGGATAGAGCGTCGACAGGCAGCACAGCACGAAGGCAGTGCCGGCGATGCGCACCACATCACCGGTCTCGACCAGCGCCGGCAGGTCGCTCATGAAATAGACGCTCGGATCGAGGAAGTGCGTGTTGAGCACGCGCTCCAGAACGTGCACCAGCCCTTCCAGGTTGATCGAGATCAGGACGCCGAACAGCACGCCGAGGGCCGTGCCGAACAGGCCGATGATGGCGCCCTGCACGATGAAGATGCCGAGGATGCTGCGTGGCGTGGACCCGATGGTGCGCAGGATCGCAATGTCGGACTGCTTCTCTTTCACCACCATGACCAGCGTTGATACCAGGTTGAAGGCCGCGACGCCGATGATCAGCAGCAGGATCACGAACAGGATGCCCTTGGTGATCTCGATCGAGCGGAAAAAGTTCGCGTGCTTGCGCGTCCAGTCACTGACGAAGAACCCGCCGCCGAGTGCCAACGCGACATCCTGCACCACCGTGGGCGCGCGAAACAGATCGCGCAGGCTGAGCCTCACTCCGGTGACTGCATCGCCAAGCCGATACAGCCGCGCGGCATCCTGCATCGAGACCAGCGCGAGGCCCCGGTCGAACTCGTACATGCCGGCCGAAAAGATCCCGCTCACCGTGAAGCGCTTCAGGCGCGGCACGACGCCGATGGGCGTCGCATTCCCCTGTGCGACCACAACGATGACGGAGCTCCCAACCTTGACGTCGAGCTCGCGGGCGAGCGCGGCACCGAGAATGATGTGGTAGCTCCCGGGCAGCAGGTCTTCCATTGATCCCGCGGTGAGACGCGCTCCAAGGCTTCCCACGCGTCGCTCCTGCGCCGGCTCGATGCCGCGAACCAGGGCACCGCTCACGTGGCTTCCATTGACGAGCATGCCCTGGTCCTCGATGTACGGCGCCGCCGCAGTCACTTCGGGCATCTGCTCGACGCGGCGCTGAATCTCCTGCCAGGGGGCGAGGCGCCCGTTCAGGCCCATGATGGTGGCGTGCGGAGTCATGCTCAGGATGCGGTTGCGCAGCTCATGCTCGAACCCATTCATCACCGAGAGCACGATGATGAGCACCACCACCCCGAGCGTCAGGCCGACGATCGAGATCAGCGAGATGAAGGAGATGAACCGGTTGCGATGACCCGAGCTCAGGTAGCGCGAGCCGACATGCCATTCGTAACTCGAGAACATCATTCGTACCGCAGCGCTTCGGCGGGCTCGGTGCGTGCCGCGCGTCCCGCCGGATAGAGCGTGGCGAGCACTGTCAGCACGAACGCAATGACGCTGACGATCATGACGTCCGCGGTCTGCAGATCGGAAGGGATCTGGGTGATGTAGTAGACGTCCGGATCCATGATGTGAAAGCCGAACGTGTGCTCGAGCCACGGGGCGATGGTCGCGACGTTGAGCGCCAGCAGCACGCCCAGCAGCACGCCCAGCGCGGTTCCCACCCAGCCGATCACCACGCCCTGCGTCACGAACACGCCGATCACCGCGCGGGGCTTGAGCCCGAGCGTGCGCAGGATCGCGATGTCGGTGCGTTTCTCGGTCACCACCATCACCAGCGCCGCGACGATGTTGAAGGCCGCCACCGCCACGATCAGCAGCAGGATCACGGTCATCATGGTTTTCTCGATGCGGATGGCGCGAAAGTAACTGGCGTTCTCCTCGGTCCAGTCACTCACGGTGAAACCGCCACCGAGCACGCGGTCGACTTCACGTGCGAGCCGCGGCGCCGCGAACACGTCCGCAAAGCGCAGGCGCACGCCATCGGGCGCCGAGCCCTGTCCGCGCAGGACCAGCGCATCATTGAGGCTCACCAGCGCCAGCACGCTGTCGTGATCCTGCAGCCCCACCTCGAACAGGCCCGACACGCTGAAGCGCTCGATCCGTGGCGCGAGCTCGCCGCTCACAGGATCGGCGGTCGGCACCATGGCCACCAGGCTGTCACCAACGCCAACCCCGAGCTGAAAGGCGAGCACTCGCCCCAGCACCATGTGATGCGTGCCGGGCTGGAGAGATGTGAGTTCTCCGCTGACCATCGACTGCGCGATCGACGACACCGACGTTTCCGCGCTGGGATCGATGCCGCGGATCAGTGCCGGCTGCAATTCGGGCTCGTGCGCCAGCAGGCCGTGTAATTCCGTATACGGGGCCGCGCCGAGGACTCCGGGCACGGTGCGCGCGCGCTCGATCAGTTGCGGCCACTCGGCCAGCGCCGCGGTGTTCCCGGAGAGTTTCGCGTGCGCGGCCAGGCTCAGAAGCCTCGTTCGCAGCTCATCCTCGAGCCCATTCATCACCGAGAGAATGGTGATGAGCGCGGCGACGCCGACCGCGATTCCGAGCATCGAGACCCAGCTGATGAACGAGACGAAGAACTGGCTGCTGCGCGCACGCACATAGCGCAGTCCGATGAAGAGCGGCAGGGGAAGTGACATGCGGCGGAGCGGTCCCGGAAGTGGGCGGATTAGAGCATATGAGACGCCCGTCACACAAAAACCCATTGCTGATGAATTGCTTGCGTTCAAATGTTCCGGGTGCTTCTGCTCGTTGCTATAGTCGCGCCGGGTTCTTGAAGTCCAGGGAGTCAAAGTCATGAAACGTGGATTCCTGGCCGCCGCGGCCCTGGTCGTGACTGCGTTTGCCGGTGCGGCCACAGCCGAGACCATCACGGTCGGCGACGGCATCGCGGTGCGCGAGAGCAGCGTTCCGCATCCCAACAAGGGCATGACCATGGCCGCTGTCGAAGCGAAATTCGGCCAGCCGGCCACCAAGCACAATGCGGTCGGTGAGCCCCCGATTACGCGCTGGGACTACCCCGGATTCAGCGTGTACTTCGAGCACCAGTTCGTCATTCATGCCGTGGTGAGCGGTTCCTGATCCTCGGGTGAGCGCCGGTCCGCCGGCGCTCACTGCCTTCCTTCCCGAGAGCGAGAAAGTTGCGACGCCACGGCGTCCGGGTAAGCTGGCGCGCCTTCAAGCGACAGCGCCCGGATGATCCTCAACCCCCCTCTTCCTCCCTCCGCCCCGGCGCGCCTGCGCTGGGGGCAACTCCACGGAGCGGCGGCCGCACTCGCGATCGCCCAGGCGGCCGCGCGCGCGGATCGTCCCTTTCTGGTCATTGCGGCCGGGGCGCGCGAGGCCGAGCGGTTGCACGGCGAGATCGGTTTCTTCGCCCCCGCTGATGTGCCGGTGCAGCTCTTCCCCGACTGGGAGACGCTGCCCTACGACCTGTTCGCGCCGCATCCGGATATCGTCTCGCAGCGCCTCGCCACCCTGCATGGCCTGCCGCGCCTGTCGCGAGGTGTCGTGCTCGTCGCGCTGGCGACACTCCTGCAACGCTTGCCGCCCCGGCAGTGGATCGACGGGCATGTCCTCGACCTCACTCGCGGACAGCAACTCGATCTCGAACCCTTCCGCGAGCGCTTGATTGCCGCGGGCTACGCGAACGTCGCACAGGTCACGAGCCACGGCGAATTCGCGGTGCGCGGGTCGCTCCTCGATGTGTACCCGATGGGGAGCGACCAGCCGGTACGCATCGACCTGTTCGACGACCGCATCGATTCCATCCGCGTGTTCGATGCGGAGACCCAGCGCTCCACCGGGCAGTTCGAGCGACTGCGCCTGCTGCCCGCGCGCGAATACCCGCTCGATGGAGCGGGCGTGCGGGAATTCCGCACGCGCTATCGGGCGCGCTTCGAAGGCGATCCCAACCGCTCCGCGGTGTACCGCCAGGTGAGTGACGGCATTGCGCCGGCGGGGATCGAGTACTACCTGCCTCTGTTTTTCGACCGGCTGGAATCGCTGTTCGACTACCTGCCGCGCGACACGCTGCTGGTGGATGTCGCGGACAGCCACGACCGCGCCGCGGTTCTCTGGAACGAGATCCTGGAGCGCTACGAGCAGCGCCGCCACGACATCGAGCGCCCGGTTCTCGCGCCGGCCGAGATTTTCCTGCAACCGGATGAGGCCATTGCGCGCATCGACGCCGCGCGGCTGATCGAGGTCGTGCCACACAAGGTGGAGCCGGGCAGCGCCGTAACCGGTGTGAACCTGCCCTCGCGACTGCCGCCGTCATTACGCCCCGCGGTACAAGCCGAGAGTCCCGGCGCCGCACTGCGTGCCTTCATTGCGCAATTCCAGGGGCGCACGCTCATCGCCGCCGAATCCGCAGGCCGACGCGAGATCCTTCTGGAGTTGCTGCATGGACGCGGCATCGAGCCCTCCCTCTACGAGGGCTGGCACGCCTTCGTCGCCGGCACAGCGCAGGCCGGCCTCACTGTCTCATCATCCGCCGGCGCGCTGCTCCTCGAGGCACCGCCGCTTGCGCTCATCACCGAGGAGCAGATTTTCGGCGAGCGCGCCCAGCAGGCGCGCCGCCGGCGTCGCGCTGAGCGCGACCCGGCGACGCTCCTGCGGGAACTCACCGACCTGCGCCTCGGGGCGCCGGTCGTGCACGATGACTATGGTGTCGGCCGCTATCGCGGCCTCACCAGCATGGAAATCGCCGGCCAGCACGGCGAGTTCCTCGTGCTCGAGTACGCGGACGGCGACAAGCTGTACGTACCGGTTCACGCGCTCGATCGCGTGAACCGCTACACGGGCGCTGCACCCGAGACCGCTCCGCTCCACAAGCTCGGCACCGATCAGTGGCTCAAGGCGCGGCGCAAAGCCGCGCAGCGCATTCGCGACGTCGCCGCGGAGCTCCTCGATCTGTATTCGCGCCGTGCCGCGCGACACGGTGCGAGCCTCAAGGTCGGCGACGCCGACTACCGGGCGTTCACTGCCGGCTTTCCCTTCGAGGAGACACCCGATCAGCAGCAGGCGATCGAGCAGGTGCTCGCAGACCTGCAGACCGAACGGCCCATGGACCGGGTGGTCTGCGGCGACGTCGGTTTCGGCAAGACGGAGGTCGCGCTGCGCGCTGCGTTCGTGGCCGTCCAGGCGGGCAAGCAGGTCGCGGTGCTGGTGCCGACGACGCTCCTCGCCCAGCAGCACCTGCAAACCTTCACCGACCGTTTTGCCGACTGGCCGGTGCGCATCCACATGCTGTCGCGCTTTCGCTCCGGCCGTGAAAGCGCCGACACGGTCGCCGGCATCGCGGCCGGGCGCGTCGATATCGTGATCGCGACCCATCGCCTGCTGCACGCGAACGTGCAGTTCAAGGACCTGGGGCTGGTGATCATCGACGAGGAGCACCGCTTCGGGGTGCGCGACAAGGAGAAGCTCAAGGCCCTGCGCGCCGAAGTCGACGTCCTGACGCTCACGGCCACGCCGATTCCGCGCACCCTCAACATGGCGATGGGCGGGCTGCGCGACCTGTCGTTGATCACCACGCCCCCGGCCGAACGGCTCGCGATCCAGACCTTCGTCACCGAATGGAACGGCCCGCAGGCGCGCGAAGCGTGCCTGCGCGAGATCCGGCGCGGCGGCCAGATCTACTTCGTGCACAACAGTGTCGATTCGATCGAGCGACGCGCCGCGGAGGTGCGCACGCTGGTGCCGGAGGCGAACGTGCGCGTCGGTCACGGCCAGATGCGCGAGCGCGAGCTCGAGCAGCTCATGCTCGATTTCTACCACCGGCGCTTCAACCTGCTGGTATGCACGACGATCATTGAAAGCGGCATCGACGTGCCCACCGCCAATACCATCATCATCGAGCGCGCGGACCGCTTCGGCCTCGCGCAGCTGCACCAGTTGCGCGGGCGCGTCGGGCGATCGCATCACCGCGCGTATGCCTACCTGATTGCACCGCCGCGCCCGGTGATGAGCGCCGATGCCGTCAAGCGCCTGGAGGCGATCGAGTCCCTGGAAGACCTGGGCGCGGGGTTCGTGCTGGCGACTCACGACCTCGAAATTCGCGGCGCCGGTGAGTTGCTCGGCGAGGAGCAGAGCGGACAGATCCAGGAGGTCGGCTTCAGCCTGTACATGGAATTGCTGGATCGCGCGGTGCGTGCGTTGAAGGCCGGCAAGGAGCCGGACCTCGAGCACGGCATGCGCGCCGGACCGGAAATCGAGCTGCGCCTCCCCGCGCTGCTCCCGGAACATTACGTGGCCGACGTGCACTTGCGCCTGACGCTCTACAAGCGCATCTCGGGCGCGCCCGACAGCCAGGCGCTCGAAGATCTGCAGGCGGAGATGATCGACCGCTTCGGACCGCTGCCGGAGCCCGCGCGCAACCTGTACCGGATCGCGGTACTCAAGTTGCGCGCGCGCGCACTCGGGATCGCGAAGATCGATGCCAGTGCGCAGGGCGGCTACGTGCTCTGCAGCGAAGGCAACGCGATCGATCCGCAGACGGTGATCCGCCTCGTGCAATCGCAGCCGCGCATCTATCGCCTCGACGGGCCGCTGAAGCTCCGCTTCACTTGGCGCGCCGACAGCGACGCCGAGCGCTTGCGGCAGGCAGGCGAGTTGCTCGAGACGCTCGCAGCGGCCGCGCCGGGCGGGGCCAGGGCCGCGAGCCGGTCGGCTTCAAGGTAAACTCGCCCCATGCACAAGTGGATCTCAGTCTCGCTCCTCACCATCGCTCTCGGCGCCTCCGCGGCCGAACCCGCTCGCCAGTCGGACAGCGCGTACAGCGTGGAGCTGATCGTGTTTCGTCCGACGACCCCGCTCGGCGTGGCTGAGGATTGGCAGGGCGAGGCGCTGGCGGCGACCGCTGCGCACGTTGCCGCCGACAGCGCGGAGCCGAATGCCGATGTCGCGGTGCCGGCCAGTGGGAGCGTTGACGCGAGCCCGATGTCTCCCGCGCTCTTCAAGCTGAGCGGCATCGAATCCGGACTGCAGCGCAGCCACAACTACGAAGTGCTGGGACACGTCGGCTGGACGCAGACTGTCGTGGCGCGTGGCTCGGGTCTCGCGATCGACTTGTCGCAGCTCGGACTCGGCGGCGAGGTGCGTGGGACCGCCTCGGTGGAACGCGGCCGGTACCTGTATCTCCGGCTCAAGCTGGCCTACACGCCCGCCGCGCCACCCGCTTCACTGGTGGGCACAACCGCGCCGTCAGGACCTGTGACCTTCACCCTCGACCAAGTGCGCCGCGTGCGCAACTTCGAGCGCCACTACTTCGACCACCCCGCCTTCGGCGTGATCGCGATGGTCTCACCGATTGGCGGGGCGCATTGAGCAATACGCTTACTTCGCCGAAACGGCGATGCGATTGCGACCACCCTGCTTGGCGACGCGCAGCGCGGCACGTGCGCGCTCCAGGAGCAGCTCCGGAGCATCGTCATTGCCGGGCACCATGCTCGCCGCTCCGCAGCTGACGGTCACGTAGCGCTCGACCGGCGAGCGCGGATGGTGGATGCGCGCCTCGCGCACCCGATCGCGGATCATCTCGGCAAACGGCAACGCCTGCTCGACCGTCATTCCCTGCACCAGCGAAACGAATGTGCCGCCATCCCAGCGCGCCATCAGGTCGCTGCTGCGCCTGAGACACCCGGAAATGGCGCGCCCCACCCGCTTGATGCACGAGTCGCCCGCGGTGCGCCCGAAGGTATCGTTGTAGGCGCCCAGTGCGTCGATATCGAACAGCAGTATCGCGAGGCGCCGGCTGTCGCGTTGTGCGATCGCCCAGTCGCGGCGCAGGAGCTCTTCGTAATAGACCCGGTTGTGCAGCCCGGTCAGCCGGTCGTCGCGCGCCACGTTGAACGCCGCGCCGGTGGCGCCCGCGGCGGGGCTGCCGTTCTCGCGCGGCAGCGTGCCGCGGTTGTCGAGCCGCATGCGCTCGCTGGCATCGCGATGAAAGCCCGCGTAGTGCGTGATCTCGCCCTTGGCGTTCTTGAGCGGCACCAGCGTCATCTCGTTCCAGAAGCGCGTGCCGTCACTGCGGTAGTTGCGCAACAGCACCCGGCAAGTCGTGCCCTCCGCCATCGCCTGGCGAATCCGCTGGCGCGTCTCCTGTTCACGGTCCTCGGCCTGCAACATGCGCAGGTCCTTGCCCTGCAGCTCGCGCGCCTTGTAGCCGGTGAGACGCTCGAAGGCCTCGTTGACGAACAGGACCGGCCAGCCGTCGGCACCCTTCGAGCAGATGGCGATGCCTTCCGGGCTCGTCTGGATGAGTTTCTGCAGCAGCTCGAATGACAATCCACCACTCATGCGCGGCCTGCCTCGAGGCTGAGCTGCGGCGGCTCGAAACTGCGGCGCAGACGTTGATCCACTTCCTGCCAGCGCGATGAGGCGAGCAGTGCTTTGCGATCAGGTGCGGCGCGACCGTGCAGGCGCACGAGGCGCGCCTGGCGCGCCGGGTCGCTCACATCGCCCAGTTCATCGATCAGCTTCGCGGCTGCCGTACGGTCATTGCAGACCGGCAGCACGTCGCAGCCGGCGGCAAGCGCCAGGCGTGCACGCTCCAGCATGTCCCCGGCGACGGCGGCACCGGCCATGCTCAGGTCATCCGCAAACACCACGCCGTGAAACCCGAGCTCGCCGCGCAGGATCTCCGTGATCCAGCGTCGCGACAGGCTCGCGGGCAGCGGATCGACCGCGGGGAATACGACATGCGCCGCCATGATCGCCGCGACACCGTTGGTGATCAGCCGCCGGTACGGCAGCAACTCCGCATCGAGATCGACGAGCTCGCGTCGGTCCACCGGGACGGCGATGTGCGAGTCGGCGACCACAGCCCCATGTCCGGGAAAGTGCTTGGCCACGGAGCCCATGCCCGCTTCGCGCATCCCGCTCATGATGGCGAGCGCGAGACTCGCGACGACTTGCGGATCGCGGTGCAGAGCCCGATCGCCGATGATCTCACTCACCGCGTAGTCGAGATCCACGACCGGAGCGAAACTGAGATCGATGCCGACCGCGCGTAGCTCAGCCGCCAGCAGCCAGCCGCACAGGCGCGCGAGCTCCAGGCCACCCTCGGCGTTGAGGTCGTACTGATGGCCCAGGAACCGCGCCGGCGGCAATGCCGAGAACGAGCGCCGGAAGCGCTGCACGCGCCCCCCTTCATGGTCGACGGTGATGATGAGCGGCGGATCGCGCAACGCATGCAGCTCCGCAACCAGCCGCTCCACCTGTTCCGGGTTGGAATAATTACGCGAAAAAAGGATCAGTCCGCCGACCGACGGGTGTCGGAGCAGCTCACGGTCGGCGGCCTCGAGCTCCTGGCCGCGGATGTCGATCATCAAGGGTCCGAGTGACATACGGACTGCAAACCCCCAAACGAACAGGGATTCTGGCGCTCTCAGCGCCCAAAGACTGCGACGGACTCCACGTGGCTGGTGTGCGGGAACATGTCCATGACCCCCACAGCCTTCAGATTGAGGCCCAGCTCGTGCACCAGGATGCCCGCATCGCGCGCGAGGCTCCCCGGGTGGCAGGAAATATACACGACCCGCTGAACCCCGGAGCCCGCCGCCAGGGAGAGCGCACCCCGCGCCCCGACCCGCGGCGGGTCCAGCAGCACCCTGTCGTAGGAGCGTCGCGCCCATGGGAGGTCGGGGTCTATTGCGTCCAGGTTGGCGGCGTGGAATTCGGCGTTGTGGATCCCATTGCGGGCCGCATTGGTGCGGGCGCGACCGACGAGCGCGGCATCGCCCTCGATGCCGACAACCTCGGCCGCGCGTCGTGCAACCGGCAGTGTGAAATTGCCGAGCCCGCAGAACAGGTCGAGGACCCGGTGGTGCGCGGAAACTTCGAGGAGGCGCAGCGCCTGCGCAACCATGCTGCGATTCAAGGCGCCATTGACCTGGATGAAATCCGTCGGGCGAAACTCGATCTCGAGCGCTCCCTCGTCCAGCCGGTAGTACAGCGGCGTCTCGGACGAGAGCGCGCTCACCGAGTCGACCCCTCCGCTCTGCAGGTAGATCTCAACGTCGTGTCGTTCGCCAAAGGCACGCAGTCGCTGGAGGTCCTCCGCCGTGGGCGGATCGAGCACGCGGAACACCAGCGCGTTGGCGTTGTCAGCCGCGGCGATCTCGACCTGTGGAACGCGTGAGCGGATGCTGAGCGCGCTGAGGAGCTCCGACAACGGAGCAATCAGCGCGCCGAAGGGCGGCGCGAGGACCTCGCAACTCCTGAGATCGGCGACCAGCGGCGCGGAGCGCTCGCGAAAGCCCACCACGACCTTCTCCTTGCGGGGCACGAAACGAGCGCCCAACCGCGCCCGGCGCCGGTACTGCCACACGGCCGCCGACAAGGGTGGCAGCAGTTCCTCGGGCTCGACGCGACCGGTACGCCGCAACTCCTCCAGCAGGTGCTCCTGTTTGAGTCGCAGCTGCGCCGCAGGGTCGAGGTGTTGCAGTGAGCACCCTCCGCACACACCGAAATGCGGACAGCGGGGGACAGCGCGCTCGGGTGACGGCGTGATGACTGCATCGACCTCGCCTTCATCGAAGCTGCGCCTGCGCCGCACATTGCGCACGCTGACCCGCTCGCCGGGCAGCGCCCCGGCGATGAACAGCGCCTTGCCGGCGCGGTGCGCCACGCCACGGCCGTCGTGGGAGAGCGACGTGACTTCGAGCGATTCTGCTGCGCCGGGCGCGCCGTTCATCACACCGGGCGAGCCTCCTCCGGCCAGGCAGCGAGGAAACTTTTCAGATGCTCGCCGTCCTGCTGCGCGAGGTACTGACGCACGCGCGTGAGTTCCAGCGCGTATTGGTCCGGGCTCAGGCGGCCGCGCACCAGCTCGAAACGCAGGTAGATGAGGAAGGTATTGAGCACGTCGGTTTCGCAGTAGGCACGAATTCCCGGCAGATCGCCGCCCATGTAGTGCTCCCAGACTTCGCTGCCGCGCATACCGATCTTGCCGGGCAGCCCGAGCAGCACGGCGATGTCATCGAGCGCGGCGCGCCCGCGATTCTGAAATCCCGAGAGCACATCCATCAGGTCCAGGTGACGCCAGTGAAAGCGGCTCAGGTAGTTGTTGTAGCGAAAGGCCTGGTCCTCATCGCCTACTTCCCAGTAGCGCGGTGCAGGCACGCCGTGCAGGAGCGAGCGGTAGTGCACGACCGGCAGGTCGAATGCGGCGCCGTTCCACGACACGAGGTCCGGCGTGTACTTGTCGATGCCATCGAAGAAACGCTCGAGCAGTTCCTTCTCGGTCGAGCCCGGTTCGCCCAGGCTCCACACGCGGAAGGTCTCGCGGGTGCGCAGCGCCACCGAGATCGCGACGATGCGGTGCTGCTCCAGCGAGAGGAATTCCGAGCCCGTCCGCTGGCGGCGGTGCGCGAGCATGATCTGCGCTACCTGCTCGTCCGCCAGGTCTTCCAGTCCATGCAGACGGCGGCCGAGATCGATGTCCGGCACGGTTTCGATGTCGAAGACGAGGCAGTGCATGAGGAATGGCCTCGGGCCTCAGGCCTCAGGCCTCAAGCCTCGGGCCGGAGTCTTTCTTGAGAAGCACCGCCACGGCCACGACCAGACCCGCCTCGTCAGTGAGTGTGATGTGGCACTCGCCGATCCCGAACTTCTCACGCAGCCGCTGGCCGCGCTCCGAATAGATGACCTCGGGCTTGCCCCAGGAGTTTTGCACCACGCCGACATCCCGGATCCACATGCCGTGTGCGAAGCCGGTGCCCATCGCCTTCACCACGGCTTCCTTGCCGGCAAAGCGCATGGCGAGGAAGCGCGCCGGGCGCGCGGTGCGCCGGAACTGGCGCTCCTCCTCGGGAAGCAACAAGCGTTCCACGAACCGCTCGCCGTGCCGCTCGTACACACCCGCGACGCGCTCCAGCTGCAGCACGTCGATGCCGATCCCGAAGATCATGCGCTGCGTGCGGCGAGCATCAGGTGCTTCATTTCGCTCACCGCGGCGGCGAGCCCGTGGAACACCGCGCGCGAAATGATCGCGTGACCTATGTTGAGCTCGACCAGCTGTGTGATCGAAGCCACCGGCTGCACATTGTGGTAGTGCAGGCCGTGGCCGGCATGGACGGTGAGGCCGAGGCTCGCAGCCAGCCGTGCGGCGCCTTGCACCCGATGCAACTCCTCGGCCTGTTCGGCGCCCTTCGCCTCGGCGTACGCACCGGTGTGCAGTTCGACGACCGCCGCGCCGGCCTGGGCCGCCGCCTCGACCTGTCGTGTATCCGGATCGATGAACAGCGACACGCGTATGCCGTGCGAAGTGAGCTCATGACAGGCTTCCCGCACGCGCGACCCCTGCCCGGCGACATCCAGGCCGCCCTCGGTCGTCACTTCGCTGCGCTTTTCCGGCACCAGGCAGCAATCCTCCGGACGCACACGCTCGGCGATCGCCAGCATCTCGTCGGTCACGGCCATCTCGAGATTCATCCGCGTCTGGATCACGGCGCGAATCGCCGTGAGATCCTCATCCTGGATGTGGCGACGGTCCTCGCGCAGGTGCAGCGTGATGCTGTCGGCGCCCGCCTGCTCGGCCATCAGTGCTGCGTACACCGGATCCGGGTAGCGCGTGCCGCGCGCCTGGCGCAGCGTCGCCACGTGATCGATGTTCACTCCCAGCGCTATCCAGCCGCCGGCATCTTTGCTGGTCACAGCTTGATCTCCTGTTTGCGCAGGTCCCTGAGCACTTCCCGGCTCTTGAGGCTGCGCCCCTCCAGGCAGGCATCCAGCGCCGAGCGTAACAGCCGCCTGGCATCGCGCAGGCTCTGCTCGTCGCCCAGGTCCTCTCCCGCCAGCGACAGGAGCGATGCGCCCTGGTAGGTGGCCGGCGTCTCGGCTATGGCCTGCTCGACACCGTGATCGGGACGAAAATGATAGTACCGTCCGGGCTCGAGCGGTGCGCCGTTCGCGGTTTCGCGCTCGCAATCCGGCCACAGGCCGAGTGCCTGCAGCAGGCGCTTCTCGAAAATTCGCAGGCAGCGACCGGTCGCGATGCCGCTCGCGAGGCCGGCGAGGGCTGCGGCATAGTCGTCGAACAGTTGCGGATGCGCATCGTGGCGCTGCAGGAGCTTCAGCAGCAACTCGCTCAGGTAAAAGCCGCTGATGACCTGCGAGGCCGGCAACGCGGTGCGCTCGCCATCGCGCTCGACCCCGACCAGGTTTCCGGCCTCACCGCGACCGGTCCAGGAGATCAGCAGACGCTGGAAGGGCTGCAGGAGCGGGCGCGCCTCGGAACGCTCGCGACGCACACCGCGCGCAAACAGGCTCACGCGCCCGTGCTCACGCGTGAAAAACTCCAGGATCCGGCTCGAGTCGCGCCACGGTACCTGGTGCAGGAGGTACGCCGGCGTGAGATTGATGCGCGAGGCTCTCATCAGGACTCGTAGCCGAAGGACTTGAGGGCCTGCTCGCTGTCGGACCAGTTCTCCTTGACCTTCACCCACAGCTCCAGGTGCACGCTCGTCTTCAGCAGCTCATTGAGCTCCAGGCGCGCCAGCCGGCCGATCTCCTTGAGCCGCTCGCCACCGGCGCCGATCACGATGGCCTTCTGGCCGCTGCGTTCCACCCAGATGACCGCGCCGATGTGCAGCCGCTCGCCCTGGCGCTCGAAGGTCTCGATCTGCACCGTGAGACCGTAAGGCAGCTCTTCGCGCAGCCGCCAGGTCAGCTTCTCGCGCACGATCTCCGAGGCGAGGAAACGCTCGCTGCGATCGGTGAGCTGATCGGTCGGGAACAAGGGCGGCGACTGCGGCAGCAGCTGCGCGATGAGCCCGGGAAGCGCATCGAGGTTGTCGCGCTTCTCGGCCGAGAGCGGCACCAGCGCGGCAAACTCCGCGCGTTTCGCCAGCCGGTCCATGAAGGGCAGGAGCTGCGGCTTGTCGTGAATGCGGTCCACCTTGTTGATGACCGCGATCGCCGGGCGTCCGGAGCGGCGCACTCGCTCGAGCACGCGCTCGTCGTCGTCGGTCCACGCGAGCGCCTCCACCACGAACAGCAGCACGTCCGCATCGTCGAGCGAGCTCAGTGCCGAGCGATTCATGTACTGGTTCATCACACGCCGCTGTTGCGAGTGGATACCCGGCGTATCGACGAACGCGATCTGCACGCCGGGACGCGACAGGATGCCGAGGATGCGATGGCGCGTCGTCTGCGGCTTCGGCGTGACGATGCTGACCTTGGTGCCGAGCAGCGCGTTGAGCAGCGTCGACTTGCCCACGTTGGGCCGGCCCACGATGGCCGCGAAACCGCAGCGGTGCGCCAGCGTCTCGCTCGATCCGGCTGGAGAATCCGAGCTCATTCCCGGGAAGCGTCCGGCAGATTCGCGATCGCCGCCAGCACGTGTTGCGCCGCTTCCTGCTCGGCCGCGCGGCGGCTGGCGCCGCTCCCGGTACCGCGCAGGGCGAGCGCCGCAACTTCACAACGCACGACAAACACCTGTTGGTGGCTCTCGCCCATCACCTGATCGATCGCATAGTGCGGCAGTTGCAGTCCACGCGCCTGAAGATACTCCTGCAGGCGCGTCTTGGGGTCCTTGAGTTCCGCGACCTCCGCGAGTTCCGCGAGAGGTTGCGCCATGAGCTGTTCGATCGCACCGCGCGCCGCCTCGAACCCGCCGTCGAGGTAGATCGCGCCGATCAGCGCCTCGAGGGCATCGGCCAGGATCGACTCGCGCCGAAAGCCGCCGCTGCGCAGCTCGCCGGCGCCCATGATCAGCAGCTCGCCGAGACCGATGCCGGCGGCAATCTCGGCCAGCGACTCGCGTCGTACCAACCGGGCTCGCAGGCGGCTCAGCTCGCCTTCGCGTGCCTCGGGGTGCCCGCGATAGAGGTGATCGGCGACCACGCAGTTGAGCACGCCGTCACCGAGGAACTCCAGGCGCTCGTTGTTCGAGCCCCCGGCACTGCGATGGGTGAGCGCGGCGGTGATCAGCTCCACGTTGCGGGAACGGTAACCGAGTGTGCGTTCGAGCCACTCGATCGTGCGGCGGGATGGCGTCGTCACGACATCCGCCCCGGGCATCCGCCGCCGCGTGCGCTAATCGATCTGGACGACCTTGTCGAAATTGACCACGAGGGAAACATTGGAGATATACGGCGCCGTCGCCTGGTACACAGCCTCGACCTGCCAGCCTGAGCCTTGCCTCGTGATCTTGAGCTTGTCAGCGTCGCGTACTGTCATGACGTTGACGTCTTCGATGTCGAAGCGCTTCTCGATTGCGTTGCGGATCGAGGTGACATCCGGCTGGTCGCCCTTGAGCTCGTCGCGCACCTGCTCGAGCGTGCGCGCGACTTTCATGTATTCGAGGTAGACCGGAGTGAGACGAATGCCCGCGTAGACCACCAGGGCGATGGGCAGCAGGATGATCACCCAGCCCAGAAACGTAACACCACGTTCGTGACGTCGCATCGTGCCCCCTGAGGTTTGCAGCTACCGGATCGCCGAGCCGATCCGGCTCCAGATCGGCCCGCCGGGGCCGTCCCAATTGAACCAGATTCGCACCGCCTTCCCGACCAGGTTGCCCTCCGGGACGAAGCCGACGCCCTCGTAGCGGCTGTCCTGGCTGTTGTCGCGATTGTCGCCCATGAAGAAGTAGTGTCCGGCCGGCACGACGTATGTCCCTTCGCGGCTGTCGCGGCCGGGAAGGTAGAGCACCCGGTGCTCCACCGCGCCGATGTCCTCGACGCCGATCTGCGCGCCGTCGTGCCCGTGGCCTTCATAGACGCCATCGAGCGTCACCGGCAACTCCTGGCCGTTGACCGATACGCGCTTGTTGCGCACGACGATCGTGTCGCCGGGCAGGCCCACCAGGCGCTTGATGTAATTAGTGCCGGGATCGGACGGCTTGCGAAACACCACGACGTCACCCCGTTGCGGCGAACCGAGACTGACGATGCGGGTGTTTAACACCGGAAGGCGTAGCCCGTAGGCGAACTTGCTCACAAAGATGAAATCGCCGTCGAGCAACGTCGGCATCATCGAGTCGGATGGGATGCGAAACGGCTCGAACAGGAAGGAGCGGATCAGCAGCACCAGCAGGATCACCGGGAAGAACGAGCGCGCGTACTCGACCACCGTAGGCTCGGCGGCGTCCGCGGGTCGCTTCGGCTTCAGTACCCAGGCATCGAATGCCCAGATGGCGCCGGTGAGGAACGTGGCGATGACCAGGATCAGTGCAAAGTCGACGATCATTCAGCACCTAAGCAAAAAAACGCGCGCAGTATTGTTGATTTCTGCTTTCAAAGCAACCACTTGCAGCACACCGGACGCCGTCATTTGCGGCCGACCTTCAGCACCGCCAGAAACGCTTCCTGCGGAATTTCGACCTGTCCCAGCTGCTTCATGCGGCGCTTGCCCTCCTTCTGCTTCTCGAGGAGCTTGCGCTTGCGGGTCACGTCACCGCCGTAGCACTTGGCCAGCACGTTCTTGCGCAGGGCCTTGACGGTGGCGCGCGCGACGATCTGGCTGCCGATGGCCGCCTGCACCGCGACTTCGAACATCTGGCGTGGAATCAGCTCCTGCATCTTGTCCACCAGCTCACGCCCGCGCGCGTAGGCGTTGTCCCGGTGCACGATGATCGACAGCGCGTCGACGCGCTCATCGTTGATGAGGATGTCCAGCTTGACCAGGGGCGCCGGCTGAAAGTGGCTGAAATCATAGTCGAACGAGGCATAACCACGGCTCACCGACTTCAGGCGATCGAAGAAATCGAGCACGACTTCGGCCAACGGCAGCTCGTACTGCAGTGACACCTGGTTGCCCAGATAGAGCAGTTTCTTCTGCGCGCCGCGCTTCTCTTCGCAGAGCTGCAGCACCCCGCCCACGTGGGCCGGCGGCATCAGGATATTCGCGATGATGATCGGCTCGCGGATCTCGGCGATCAGGTTCGACGCCGGCAGCTTCGCGGGGTTGTCGACGTAACTGACGTCGCCGTTCTCGAGTGCGACTTCGTAGACCACCGTCGGCGCACTCGTCACCAGGTCCAGATGGTATTCGCGCTCCAGGCGCTCCTGGACGATATCCATGTGCAACAGGCCGAGGAAGCCGCAGCGAAAGCCGAAACCCAGCGCGGTGGAGACTTCCGGCTCGAAGTGCAGAGACGAATCGTTGAGACGGAGCTTGTACAGGGCGTCGCGAAAGCTCTCGTAATCCTCGGAGTTGACCGGGAACAGGCCGGCGAACACGCGCGGCTTGATCTGCTTGAATCCCGGCAGCGCTGCGGCGCTCGGCTTCGCATCGTGCGTGATCGTGTCGCCGACGGGCGCCCCGTCGATCTCCTTGATGCCGGCGATCACGAAACCAACCTCGCCGGCTCCGAGAGCCTCGCGCGTTTCCGACTTCGGCGTACGCCGTCCCAGCTTGTCAACGAGGTGACTGCGGCCGGTCGACATCACGCGGATCTTCTCCCCGGTACGCAGTGTGCCGTTCACGACGCGCACCAGCGAGACGACACCCACGTAATTGTCGAACCACGAATCGATGATGAGCGCCTGCAGCGGTCCCGCGGGGTCGCCGCGCGGTGCCGGTATACGGCGCACCAACGACTCCAGCAGCTCCGGCACGCCCTCGCCGGTTTTGGCGCTGACGCGCAGCGCGTCGTGTGCCTCGATGCCGATGATCTCCTCCACCTCCTGGATCACCCGCGCCGGGTCGGCCGAGGGAAGGTCGATCTTGTTGATCACCGGCACCACGGTGAGCCCCTGCTCGATCGCGGTGTAGCAGTTGGCAACGCTCTGCGCCTCCACACCCTGCGCGGCATCCACGACCAGCAACGCGCCCTCGCAGGCAGCCAGCGAACGGGAGACTTCGTAGGAGAAATCGACGTGGCCCGGGGTGTCGATCAGGTTCAACTGGTAGCGCACGCCATCGCTCGCCTGGTAGTGCAGCGTGACGCTCTGCGCCTTGATCGTGATGCCCCGCTCCCGCTCCAGGTCCATCGAGTCGAGCACCTGGTCCTGCATTTCGCGCGCTTCCAGGCCACCGCACAGCTGGATGAAGCGGTCCGCCAGGGTCGATTTGCCGTGGTCGACGTGGGCGATGATCGAGAAGTTACGGATATGCTGCATCGGGGAGGCTGACATCGGCGCGGCGGATTATAGAGCAGTCCGCTCGCGGCGAACTGCCTCATCTCGGACGCAGGAGACGTCCGACCTCCTCGGCGTCGAAGCGGCCGTGACAAACCGGCACATCGTCGAGCAGCAAAACCGGCACCTTGTGCCCGAAGCGGGTCTTGAGCCGCGGATCGGTGTCGACATCCACGACGCGGATGTCGTGAGGTTGTCCGCTGCAGAACGTTTCGAGCTCCTCGAGCATCTCCTCGCACAGCTCACAGCCGGCGCGTGAAAGCAAAGTGAAGCGCGGGGCGCCGCTCACGCAGGCTCCGATTTCACCGGTGTGAATGTGCTCAGGGCTTCGGACCGAAGGCAGCAGCCGGCGGTGGGCGATCGTTCTTATCGGGCCGCAGCGGCAGCGGAGTCTCGCTCTGGTCGGGCTGGGTCGAGTGTGCGATCAGCTGCACCGTCTGCGAGGGAACCTCACCGACCGCAGTCACCTGGTGACCGCGCGTCGTGGTCGAGAACGTGAAAGCCGAGCCGACTTTCGCCAGACCGTTGAACTGGTCCGGCGGAGAAGGCCGGGTCTCGATGAACACTGACACGGAAGCGAGACCGTCCGAATACACCAGATGCGTGACCGGGGACTCGGAGCCTTCCAGCACCTGCGTGCTGGTCGCCGTGAGCCTGAACCCCGGCGGCACCTTCACCGCACGCCAGTTGGCGGCGAACGTGTTGCCCGCCGTGCTCGGCGCGGGCTGCTTCACCCATTGCATGCCATCGGTGTTGACGCGCGGTTCCACCGCGGAGGCAGGGAGACTGTCCGGCACCGCGATGTTCGCAAACAGGATCTGCTCGACGACGTTGCCCTTCTCATCGCACAGCTGCGTCTTCAAGGGCAGCGCCGTGCCTTCGTCGATCCACAGCCGGTATCCGAACCGGAACGCGTCGCGGGGCTTGACCGCGATCACCTGCGTCGGGCGTCCGAGCAGGCGGCCCGGCGCCAGCTTCTCGACCTGGTAGTGATCGGCGAGGTCCGCATCGAAGCTCGGCAGCGTCCCCAGGAGCGATCCGCTCACCGGCCGCGATTCCACCAGCACGCGTTTCTGATCCGGGAGATAGCAGGTCAGCTCCTGGTCGTTGCGGATGATCTCGCGCCCGCTGCCATCCAGGGACACGAGCCGCTCGGCCACCTTGCCGTCCTCCACGCGATGCACGATCCGCAAGGTCTCCACCTTTTCATTGCGCAGGTGGAAGAACGTGCCGTCGTAGTTGCGCGTGGCGAGTGCATGGTTCATGCGCTCGAGCCACGCGCGGGCATCATCATCGTCCGCCCACGCGACACTGATTACGCAGAGCAGGATGCAGCCGGCGGCGAGGGGCGTACGCATGAATCAGGGCTGGCTCTTCTTGTTGTCGGTCTCGGCCGGCTTCGGCTCGTCCATCGGGGTCGGGTCTTCGGCAATGATGCCTGAAAGTACGTTGCGCCGGCCAAGCGGCGACGAATATTCGCTGTGCGCCACGACATAACTCGTCAGCCGGCCCGCCGGGATCACGGGCCCGCCGGTTGCTGGCGCGGGCACCGTATAGCTGGGAGGTTCGACGATCGCCGGGCCATCGATGGCTGCCGCGGACGAGCCGCCTGGCGCGATGGCAGCGACCTGTGGGCCGTCGAGAGGAACGGTTTGCGAGCGCTGCAGGCCGAGGATCGCCACCGTCGCCACGGTCGCGGCGATCGCCAGTCCGCCCAGCGGCCGCAGCCAGCGGGTCAGCGAGCCGAGCGAATCACGCCGGCCGGCGCCGCCCTCCGCGGCAACCGCGGCGCTGACGCGCCCCGCGAAGCCGCGCGTGACGCTGCGGCCCGGCGCGTTGCGCAGGCACTCGCCGATGACGACATAACGGCTCAACGAGATGCGCAGCTCATCGTTGCCCGCCAGGCGCCGCAGCAGCAACTCAACTTCCGGACGGGGCAACTCCCCATCCAGGAACGCCGACAGTTGGTCGCGCAGATGTTCAGTCATTGAAGTTCATTCCTCTAATCGTCCCAGGCCACCTTCGAAGATCGGCCTGAGACGCTTGTCGATCGCTTCGCGCGCACGGAAGATCCGTGAACGCACAGTTCCTACCGGGCACTCCATCGCCGCCGCAATCTCCTCGTAACTGAGGCCTTCGATTTCACGCAGCATGATGGCCGTGCGCAGATCCTCCGGGAGATCGGCGATGGCCGCGTTGACGGTGTCACGAATCTCGTCCGTGAGCAGCAGTCCTTCCGGAGTTTCCGAATCCTTTAGACGCGCCTGCATGTCGTACTGTTCCGGATCCTGCAGATCGAGATCGTAGTCGACGGGGCGTCGGCGGCTGGACACCAGTGCATTCTTCGCCGTGTTGATGGCGATCCGATACAGCCACGTGTAGAACGCGCTGTCGCCGCGGAAACTCGGGAGTGCGCGGTACGCCTTCAGGAAGGCCTCCTGGGCCACGTCTTCGGCTTCCACCGGATCACGGACGTACCGCATGATCAGCTTGAGCACCTTGTGCTGATACCGGAGCACCAGGTAGTCGAATGCTCCCGCATCGCCTCGTTGCACGCGCTCCACGAGCATCAGATCGCTGGCGTCGTTGCCCATTCGGGCTCGTCACTCCCGTGTCCGAGCCGGCCTGAGCACCCCCCTGTGACCCTGACTGCACTGGAAAGTTCGCCCCAAGGTATGCGCTGTTAGCCGGCTGTGATTGACTTCACAACTCAAAGTTCAATGAGAGTCTTTTCGACCCTCTATTCACATTCTAATGGGTTGGCGGCCTGTCGCAGGGTAGTTCATAACGCAACCGCACCCGCATGCGCCTGAACGCCTCGGCGCCGACGGAACTGCGACTCACGATCGCCCGCTGGCGGTTCGACCCGTCGTCCCAGACCAGGAACCCGAGCCGACTCCAGCAGCGCGTCGAGGAGTGAAGCCGCGTCTCCCACGCGCGGCCCGCCCGATTCACCAGGCGCCAGCGCCCGTCCGCCGACCAGATCGCTCGCTGAACTGCACCGCTCATCAATCCTGTTGCGATCGCGGCGAGCCCCTGCCCGCCCGTGATGAGTGTCACTGCCGCCAGCGCTGCGCGTACGCCCACCGGCCAGTCCAGCTGCGCGAGCGACGCAATCATGCCCATCAGCCACGCGACAAACAGCGCCATCAGCAGCCAGGGCGGCCGGAACTCAAGCTCGATGTTCGCGTATGGCGTCGACGACATCCTGCAACTCCGCGTCCTGGGTCTGTGCCTCGCCCAAAAGGTAGGCCTGCAGCTGCGGATCCTGGCGCTGTAGCAGCCGCTCGAAGGCGCGCTGCTCGCGCGCGGTCGCTTGCGGATAGCGCCGCTCGAGATAGCGCTGCAGGAGCTCGTCCAGCTCGCGCATGCCGCGACGACATTGCCAGGCGAGCCGGCTCAATGACGACGCTCCGCCAGGAGTTTCTTGATCGCGCCGATGGCCTTCGCCGGGTTCAGGTCCTTCGGGCAGGCCTCGGTGCAATTCATGATGGTGTGACAGCGATACAGTCTGAACGGGTCCTCGAGCGCATCGAGTCGCTCGCCCGTGGCCTCGTCGCGGCTGTCGATGATCCAGCGGTATGCAGCCAGCAGCGCCGCCGGACCGAGATAGCGATCACTGTTCCACCAGTAACTCGGGCAACTCGTCGAGCAGCAGGCGCACATGATGCACGCGCTCGGCCGATCGATCTTTTCCTGCTCGGCCTTCGTCTGCAAACGCTCGCGATCCGGCGGTGCCGGCGTGCGGGTCTGCAACCACGGCTTCACCGACGCGTATTGCGCGTAGAACTGCGTGAGATCCGGGACCAGGTCCTTCACCACGGGCAGATGAGGCAACGGGTAGATGCGCACCTCGCGCCCGACGTCCGCGCACGCCAGCGTGCACGCGAGCGTATTCACGCCGTCGATGTTCATGGCGCAGCTGCCGCAGATGCCCTCGCGGCAGGAGCGCCGGAAGGTGAGCGTCGAATCGATCTCGTTCTTGATCTTGATCAGCACGTCCAGGAGCATCGGGCCGCAGTCGTCCATGTCGATCCGGAAAGTGTCCATGCGCGGGTTCTCGCCCGCGTCCGGATCGAAGCGGTAGATGCGAAATGCCTTCACGTTGCGCGCGCCGCCCGGCGCATCGTGAACGCGTCCGGGGCGGATGCGCGAGTTGGCGGGCAGACGGAACTTCGCCATCGGGGATTCCTAGTAGGCCCTCGTTTGCGGCGGCACGGACGCGACCTCGTCACTGCGCGTCTCGAGGTGCACCGGCCGGTAGTCGATGCGCACCTCACCCGGCCCGCTCACCCACGCGAGCGTGTGCTTCAGCCAGTTGCGATCGTCGCGCGCCGGAAAGTCTTCGCGCGCGTGTGCGCCGCGGCTTTCGGTGCGATTGGCCGCACCGTGAATGGTCGCTTCCGCCTGCAGCAGCAGGTTCTCCAGCTCGAAGGTTTCGATCAGGTCGGTGTTCCAGATGAGCGAGCGGTCCGAGACGCTCACGTCCGCGAGCGACTGGTGCGTTCTGGCGAGTTTCTCGATTCCTTCCTGCAGCACCCTGCCGGTGCGAAATACCGCCGCGTGGGTCTGCATCGCGTGCTGCATCTCCAGGCGGATCTCCGCCGTGCGCCGCTTGCCGCGGGCGTTGCGATAGTGATCGAGCCGCTGCAGCGCCGGCTCTGCGCCATCTCTCGGCAGCGGGCGATGCGCCGTGCCGGGACGCACGACGCGCGCGCATTGCTCGGCCGCCGAGCGGCCGAAGATGACGAGGTCAAGGAGAGAATTCGAGCCCAGGCGATTGGCGCCGTGCACCGAGACGCAAGCCGCCTCACCCACGGCCATGAGTCCCGGGACGACTGCCTCCGCATCGCCGTTGCGCGGGGCGAGCACTTCGCCGTGCACGTTGGTGGGAATGCCGCCCATGTTGTAGTGAACCGTCGGCAGCACCGGGATGGGCTCGCGATGCACGTCGACGCCGGCGAAAATTCTCGCGGTCTCGGCGATCCCCGGCAGGCGCTCCTGGATCACGTCCGATCCCAGGTGCTCGAGGTGCAGGTGAATGTGATCCTTGCGCTTGCCAACCCCGCGCCCCTCGTGGATCTCGAGCGTCATGGAGCGGCTCACGACGTCGCGTGAGGCCAGGTCTTTCGCATTCGGCGCGTAGCGCTCCATAAAGCGCTCGCCCGACGAGTTGGTGAGATAGCCGCCCTCGCCGCGCGCACCCTCGGTGATGAGACAACCCGCGCCGTAGATCCCCGTCGGATGAAATTGCACGAACTCCATGTCCTGCAGCGGCAGCCCGGCGCGCAACACCATGGCACTGCCGTCGCCGGTGCAGGTGTGCGCGGATGTGCACGTGAAATACGCGCGCCCGTAGCCGCCGGTCGCAATGATCACGAGGTGCGCACGAAAGCGATGCAGGGTTCCTTCGGCAAGATTCAGCGCCACCACCCCACGGCACTCGCCGTCCTGCATGATCAGGTCGATGGCGAAATACTCGATGAAGAACTCCGCGGAACGCCGGATCGACTGCTGGTAGAGAGTGTGCAGCATCGCGTGCCCGGTGCGGTCCGCGGCCGCACAGGTGCGCTGCGCGATGCCCTTGCCGAAGTGGGTCGTCATGCCGCCGAACGGGCGCTGGTAGATATGGCCGTCCTCGGTGCGCGAGAACGGTACGCCGAAGTGTTCGAGCTCGATCACTGCGCTCGGAGCGCCCTTGCACATGAAAGCGATCGCATCCTGGTCACCCAGCCAGTCCGAACCCTTCACGGTGTCGTACATGTGCCAGCGCCAGTCGTCCTCGCCCATGTTCCCCAATGCGGCGCTGATTCCACCCTGCGCGGCCACCGTATGGCTGCGAGTCGGGAAGACCTTGGTGATGCACGCGGTGGAGAGTCCCGCCTGTGCGAGCCCGAGCGTGGCTCGCAGGCCAGCACCGCCCGCGCCGATCACGACGACGTCATAGGTGTGATCGACACAGGAATAGGCGCTCAAGGCGCAGCTCCAAAAGCGACTTTGAGAATCGCGAACGCGCCGATCGCCACCACCAGGACATGCGCGAAGTCGATCGCCACGAGGGTCACGAGCTTCGCCCCGGGCTGATGCACGTAGTCCTCCACCACCACCTGGAGCCCGAGCCGCGAGTGGACGCACAGCACCACCACCAGCAGCAGCGCGCCGACCGCATGCACGGGCGCGGAGAGCCAGACGTGCGCGGCACTGAAGTCGGCGGCGTCGAGCCGCACGACCGAGACCAGGAACCACAGTGTCAGCGGCACGAGCGCCACGGCGCTCAGGCGCTGTGCCCACCAGTGCGACACGCCATCCTTGGCTGCGCCCAGGCCGAGCACCTGGCCGAGAGGCGAGCGCAGAGTCAAACCGGCGCTCCGCGCAGTTGCAGAACCCAGAGCACGCAGAGCACCGTCAGGAGCGTCGCGAGGATGAAGACGGCCCAGCCACTCGCCCTCGCCTGCTTACGCTCGAACCCGAAGCCGCAGTCCCATGCGAGGTGACGAATGCCGTTCGCGAGGTGAAAGAAGAAACTGAACAGCCAGCCGAGCAGCAGCAGCTGCAGGAGCGGCGAGCGCAGGCGCTCGACTGCCAGGGCATATGCCGCCGTTCCGCTGGCAAGCGAGACCAGCCAATACACGAGCGGAATCAGTCCGACGGAGAGCACAATCCCGGTGATGCGATGAGAGATCGACAGCACCATGGTGTACATGGGCCGATAGATCCCCAGATGAGGCGACAGCGGTCGGGACACGGCGCGATCAGAAGTCGATGCAGCGGCCGGATCGTTCCCAGTCGCCGTAACGCGTGGGCTCCGGCCCCTGCGGGCCGCCGATCTCGCGCGGACGCGCGCGCTCGCTGGCTGGTGTGCTGACCTCAGGTGCCGACTGCGTTGGCTCGAGGGAACCGGGAATTTCCGGTGTGTTCGGACTGCCCGACATGCGACAAGTCTGCCAGAATCAGGCGCGCATAACCATATGGCTTCATTGAGGAAAGGAGCAGTTTGAGCGCACGCACCACAGCGCTTGCGAGCCTCGGCGTCCTGCGCATCGCAGGACCTGATGCGAGCGCGTTCCTGCAAGGTCAGCTGAGCAATGACCTGCGGCGGCTCACGCCCGCCACTTCGCTCGTCGCTGCCTACAACACGCCGCAGGGGCGCGTGATTGCGATCCTGTCGTTGCTCGAGCGCGACGCTGCGTTACTCGCGATCCTGCCGCGCGAGTTGATCGCGACGGTGATCGAGCGCTTGCGGCGCTATGTGCTGCGCTCGAAGGTGGCACTTACGGATGAGAGTGGAAGTTTTTTCATGCTCGGAGCACTCGATGCGGCTGAGCTGGAGCGCATGGCCCCGGGACCGGCGCCCGCCACGCACGTGCGCGACGGAGCGCTCAGCATCGTGCGCCTGCCGGGTGCGGCCGCGCGACACTTGATTCTCGCACCCGAGCACGAGCGCGCGTCAGTCCTCGAGCGCCTGCGTGCGGAACCCGCCGACGATGAGCCGTGGCGCTGCGCGTCGATCGCGGCAGGTGAGCCGCAGGTCTACGCCGAGACCAGTGAGCTCTTCGTCGCACAGATGTTGAACCTCGACCTGATCGAGGCGCTCAGCTTCACGAAAGGCTGTTACACCGGCCAGGAGATCATCACGCGTACGCAACATCTCGGGCGGATCAAGCGCCGCATGTTGCGGTTCCGCTTGCCCGCCAGCGCCGGGCTGCGACGCGGCGACACCGTCAGCGTTGGGCCCGGACGCCAGGGCCGCATCGTGGAGCACGCGCGCAATGCGGCGGGTGACCTGGAGGTTCTGGCAGTGGTTCCGATCACGAGCGAGGAATCAGCGACGCCCGGACCGCTCAACTCGTTCGCGGTGCCCTTGCCGCTGCCCTATCCCGTGCCCGGCGTCGACGGCGACTAAAGGTCGATTGCCTCGACCTGGCCCGGGTCGATCCGTTCGCCGAGGAACGTGCCACCGACGCGCGCAAAGCGCTGTGGTCCGTCCGTGGCCAGCAGTTGCATGGCACCTGCTCCTGCCCTCCGACCCAGCTGTGCATCGTCGAGCAGGCGTTGCACCGCCACGGCCGTAGTCGCAGCGGAATCGACGATCGCGATCGTCGACCCCAGCACCGCGCTGAAAACGGGTCGCAGCACCGGGAAATGCGTGCAGCCGAGCAGCAGGCAATCCGGATGCTCCTCTGCGGGTGCGCGAAAGATCGGCTCGAGGTAACGCTGGACGATGCCCGTGACCAGCGGGCCATCGATCCAGCCCTCCTCGGTCAGCGCGACGAACAGCTGGCAGGCCTGCGCGATCACACGCGCGGTCGGGCGGCGCGCGTGGATGGCGGCCTGGTAGGCGCCGCCTTGCACGGTCCCTTCAGTCGCCAGGACGGCAATGCGGCCGCTCACCGATGCCGCACAGGCCGCGTCGGCTCCTGGCTCGAGCACACCGACCACCGGGAGCGGCGCATAGCGCTCGCGCAACGCGTTGAGCGCGACCGCCGAGGCCGTGTTGCATGCGATGACCAGGCACTTGAT
>DATFRO010000102.1:0-43219 GCA_035263105.1 Steroidobacteraceae bacterium
CCACCGTGCCGCGACCCGAGATCGAGAACACGTCCTCGATCGGCATCAGGAACGGACCGTCAATGAGGCGCTCCGGCACCGGGATGTACTTGTCCATCTCCGCCACCAGCTTCTCCACACTCGGCGCCCCGATCGGCGACCCATCCCCTTCCAGCGCCTTCAACGCCGAGCCAATGATGATCGGCGTCTTGTCACCCGGGAATTCGTAGGTGGAGAGCAGATCGCGTACCTCGAGCTCCACGAGCTCCAGCAGCTCCTTGTCGTCCACCATGTCGGCCTTGTTCATGTACACCACGATGTACGGCACTCCGACCTGGCGGGCGAGCAAAATATGCTCCCGCGTCTGCGGCATCGGGCCATCCGCCGCCGACACCACCAGAATCGCTCCATCCATCTGCGCCGCACCCGTGATCATGTTCTTCACATAGTCCGCATGCCCAGGGCAGTCCACGTGCGCGTAGTGCCGCCGGCTGCTCTGGTACTCCACATGCGCTGTCGATATCGTGATCCCGCGCGCCTTCTCCTCCGGCGCCTTGTCAATCTGGTCATACGCCATGAACGTCCCACCGTGCGTCTCGGCCATCACCTTCGTCAGCGCCGCCGTCAGCGTCGTCTTGCCGTGATCCACGTGCCCAATCGTCCCCACGTTCACGTGCGGCTTGGTGCGTGCAAACTTTTCTTTGGCCACGGCGGTTATCCTCTGCGCTGTATCTGACCGACTCTGCAACTCGAACGGGCCTCGGGCATCAGGCCTCGGGCCTCGGGGCAAAAATCAAGAATCGTTTTTTCCTTCGCTGAGGCCTGGGGCCAGACGCCTGAGGCCTGCTTCTTTTTCATGGAGCCCACGACCGGAATCGAACCGGTGACCTCGTCCTTACCAAGGACGTGCTCTACCGACTGAGCTACGTGGGCGTGGGACTCACTTCGTCAGGGCCCCACGCTTCAGACTGACTTTGGAGCGGGTGATGGGAATCGAACCCACACCATCAGCTTGGAAGGCTGAGGTTCTACCATTGAACTACACCCGCAGCGCAGCCTCGCCCACACACCCGATCCGCTGCCGGCTGCCTGCCACCCGCACCACTCGGCTGGTGGAGGGGGTAGGATTCGAACCTACGAAGGCATGAGCCGGCAGATTTACAGTCTGCTCCCGTTGGCCGCTTGGGTACCCCTCCGCGAAAAACGAGCCGCGTATTTTGATTTCCGTCTTGGAATGTGTCAACGGGCACGAAGGGTGCATACGAAGACCCCGCTCCCCCGCCTGGCCGACCGACTCCTCTTATATAGGCCGAGCGAAGCCTGAACGGCCCGGAAAAGGAACGGCAGGCCCCCAAACCTGTCTCTCTCGCCCGACAATCTTCGGGCTGCCGCCTCCCGCCTGAGGCGTTACCATGAAGATTCTTTCGCACTAAGGATTCGCAGGGGAGGATTTCAACATGGCGCTCTGGAAGGAACAGTCTTCAACGCCCGGCAGTCCGACGCCGGTTTCATCGCGCGAACACACGGCTCGTGAGGCCGAAAAACCCGCCGCCGCGGCCGTCCCCCTGAGCACGGAGACCCGCCGGCCGCGCGCCGAGATGAAGGAATCCGTGATCGCGGCCGACCTGACGATCGAGGGCAAGATCGAGGGGACCGGGCACGTCCGCATTGCGGGCCGTTTCAAGGGCGACGTCAGCGTTCAGGGCAACCTGACCATCGACGCCGGCGCTCACCTTACCGGCCAGGTCCGTGCGCAAACGGTCACCGTGGGCGGCGAACTGCACGGCAACATCGAAGGCGCCAGCCGGGTCGAGTTGCTCGAGACCGGCGTACTCGCCGGCGACGTCAAGGCAGGATCCCTGACCGTCGCAGCGGGTTCACGCATGCGCGGCCAGGTCGAGTTCGGCTGGTCGGAACAGTCGAATACGCGCGCCTTCGGGCTCGCCAAGGGTGACGGCGCCGCTTCATGAGCAGCGTGCGTTCACTGCTCCCGGGGCAGACACGCACGTGTCCGCACTGCAAGGCGACGATTCTCGAAAGCGCCGTCGTGTGCCCGGCCTGTGACCATCACTTGCGCTTCGGTGCCGAGGCGCAGAAGAGACCGCAGCGCACGTACGTGCCGCTGCGGGTGGAAGGGACGATCAAGCACCCTTCGGTCGGCGAGGCCTGGGAATATTCGGTGGTGCTGTCGATCCGCGATGATCGCGGTGAAGAGCTGACGCGCCGCGTGGTGGGTGTCGGGGCATTGCAACCCGCCGAGAACCGGACCTTCAGTCTCGCGGTGGAAGTGTTCTCGCCGAACGCGGCGCCGACGCAGAAGGCGCCCGCCCAGAAATAATCAGGCGGGCGGAGCTTCGTCGGCCAGCAATCCCACGGCGCTGCGCACCGGGTCCTCGAACCCCTCGCCACCGTTGCGGTAGTACGCGACGATGTCGCGGCGCATGCGCGGGTCCCAGTAGCGCTTCAGGTGTGCCGCGATCAGGCGCACCGCCTGCTCGCGATCCTTCTCCGACGCGAAGAAGTGGCCGATGTCGTTCGCCATCGTCACCAGGTGTTCCGGGTTCATGACACGAGACGCTCCGGGTTGGCGTAAACGACGTGCTGCTCGGGGCGCGTGAAGCCAAGCAGCGTCTGACCGCAGCGCGTTGCCAGGTCCACGGCGAGCGAGGTGGGTGCCGAGATCGCCGCGAGCAAGGTCACGCCGACCGTCGCGCTCTTCAGCACCATCTCGTAGCTGGCGCGACTGGTAATCAGCATGAAGCCCCGTGCCGGATCCTCGCCCGCGCGCACCACCGCACCAATCGCCTTGTCCAGGGCGTTGTGGCGCCCGACGTCTTCGCGCACGTACTGAATGCCGCGCCCCGGCAGTGCCCAAGCCGCGGCATGCACACTGCCGGTACGGGCGTTGAGCGGCTGCAGGGAGCCGAGCTGTGTCATGGCCGCGTGCAACTCCGCAATCGGCACGCTGGGTCCGCCCTGTAGCACCGCGGGCGTGCGAATCGCCTGTTCAACGGTTTCCGCGCCACACAAACCACAACCGGTGCGCCCCGTCAGGTTGCGACGCTGTTGCAGGAGCGCCGAGAAGCGTTCCCACGCAATGGAGATGCGCACGTCGATCGCGTGACGGCCGGCTTCGACTTCCACCGAGCGGATCTCGTCCGGCGTGGCCACCAGGCCCTCACTCAGCGTGAAGCCGACCGCGTAGTCTTCGAGGTCGGCCGGAGTCGCGAGCATCACGACGTGCGGCACCGCGTGGTAGACGAGCGCAACGGGAAATTCTGCGGCGACCTCATCGTCGGCGTGGCGCTGCTGGCCCTTCGCCCACCGTTCGACGCTGACCTGGATACTCGCGTGCGCGGCATCCGGCGCGACGCTGCCTGCAGCGTGCGCCAGCTTGGGATTCGCCTTGTCTTCCGCTGTAGCGATCGCGGACCTCAGGCTCGCGCCCGCTCATGGTGCTTGTTGCGGGTCCGTTCCATGCGCTCGCGCCGCGTGCGCGCGACCCAGGCATCGTCCGAACTGACGCGCACCACCTGCACCGCAGTCACCTTGTACTCGGGACAATTGGTCGCCCAGTCCGAGTTCTCGGTGGTGACGACGTTTGCGCCCGACTCCGGGAAGTGGAACGTGGTGTAGACGACACCAGGCTCGACTTTCTCCGTCACGGTCACGCGCATCACGGTCTCGCCGGCGCGGCTCGAAATACCGACCCAGTCGTCGTCCTTCAGGCCGCGAGTCTCCGCGTCGTGCGGGTGCATCTCGAGTCGATCTTCAGGATGCCACGCGGAATTGGCGGTGCGGCGCGTCTGCACGCCCACGTTGTAGTGCGCGAGCACGCGTCCGGTCGTCAGGATCAGCGGGAAGCGATCGGTCGTCCGTTCGCTCGTGGGCACGTACTCGGTCACGAAGAACTTGCCCTTGCCGCGCACGAATTGCCCGACGTGCATGGTCGGCGTGCCTTCGGGGGCCTCTTCATTGCACGGCCACTGGATGCTGCCGAGGCGATCGATCTTCTCGAAGGTCACTCCGGCGAAAGTCGGCGTGAGGCGGGCGATCTCGTCCATGATCTCCGACGGATGGTTGTAGTGCATCGGGTAACCGAGCGCATTCGACAGCAGCATCGTGATTTCCCAGTCCTGGTAGCCGGCGAGCGGCTCCACGATCTTGCGCACGCGCGAGATGCGGCGCTCGGCATTCACAAAAGTGCCGTCCTTTTCCAGGAACGATGAGCCCGGCAGGAACACGTGCGCGAACTTCGCCGTCTCGTTGAGGAACAGGTCCTGCACCACGCAGAACTCCAGTTCACGCATCGCGGACGCGATGTGCAGCGTATTCGGATCGGACTGCGCGAAGTCCTCACCCTGCACGTACATCGCCCTGAAGCTGCCGTCGAGCGCCGCTTCGAACATGTTGGGGATGCGCAGGCCCGGATCCGCGAGCAGGCTCACGCCCCACGCCTCTTCGAATGACTGGCGCGTCTTCGGATCGGACACGTGACGGTAACCGCTGAATTCGTGCGGGAAGGAACCCATGTCGCACGAGCCCTGCACGTTGTTCTGGCCGCGCAGCGGGCTCACGCCCACGCCCTCGCGACCGAGGTTTCCCGTCGCCATCGCGAGGTTCGCAATGCCCATCACCATGGTCGTGCCCTGGCTGTGCTCGGTCACGCCCAGGCCGTAGTAGATCGCTCCGTTCGCGGCCCTGGCATAGAGCCGCGCCGCGCTGCGCACCGTGGCCGCCGGCACGCCGGTGATGCTCTCCATCGCTTCGGGCGAATTGCGGGGCTCGGAGACGAATTTCTTCCATGCCTCGTAGGACGCAGGCTCACAGCGCTCGGCGATGTACTTGTCCTTCGTCAACCCTTCGGTGACGACCACGTGCGCGAGCGCATTGATGATGCCGACGTTGGTGCCCGGGCGCAGTTGCAGGTGATAGTTCGCCTCGATATGCGGCGAGTGCACCATACCGATGACGCGCGGATCGACGACGATGAGCTTTGCGCCCTGGCGCAGGCGTTGCTTCATGCGCGAGGCGAACACCGGGTGTGCTTCGCTCGGGTTGGCACCGATGATCATGATCACATCGGCCTTCGCGACCGAGGTGAAAGCCTGCGTTCCCGCCGACTCCCCCAGCGTCTGCTTGAGTCCGTAGCCGGTCGGCGAATGGCAGACGCGCGCGCAGGTGTCGACGTTGTTGTTGCCGAAGGCCGCGCGTACCAGCTTCTGCACCAGGAAGGTCTCTTCGTTGGTGCAGCGGGAGGAAGTGATGCCGCCCACTGAGTCGCGGCCGTACTTGGCCTGGACGCGCTTGAACTCACGCGCGGAGTGCGCGATCGCTTCTTCCCAGGTCGTCGCCACCCACGGGTCGTCGATGCTGGCGCGCATCATCGGTTGCGTCACGCGATCGGGATGCGTCGCGTAGCCGTAGGCGAACCGGCCCTTCACGCAGGCGTGGCCTGAGTTCGCATGGCCCTCGCGGCTCGGTGTCATGCGCACGACTTCCACATTCGCGCCGGTGCCACGCGTCTCTGCCTCGAACGAACAGCCGACGCCGCAGTAGCCGCACGTCGTCGTAGTCGAGTGTTCCGCCTTGCCGAGAACGGCGAGCGATTTTTCGTACAGGGCGCCCGTCGGACAGGACTCGACGCAGGCACCGCACGAAACGCACTCGGAATCGAGGAACGATTCGTGCTGGCTGGCGGACACGCGCGAAGCGATGCCGCGATTCTCGATCGTCAGCGCAAAGGTCCCCTGCACCTCATCGCAGGCGCGCACGCAGCGCGAGCACACGATGCAGAGATCCGGATCGAAGGTGAAATAGGGGTTGCTGGTGTCCTTGGCTGCCGGCGTGCGCTGCACATCAGGCGGTGTGTAACGCGACTCGGTCACGCCGAGGTGTTCGGCCATGTTCTCGAGCTCGCAATGACCGCTCGCCTGGCAGGTCTCGGAATGATCCGGATGCTCGGAGAGATACAACTCGATGACGTTGCGCCTGAGGAGCTTGAGCTTGTCGGATTCGGTGCGGATCTTCATGCCGGCCGCGACGGTCGTCGTGCATGAGGCCGGGTAACCTTTGCGGCCCTCGATCTCGACCAGGCACAGGCGGCAGGAGCCGAACGCCTTCAGCGTGTCGGTGGCACAGAGCTTCGGTACCTGCGTACCCGCAAGCGATGCGGCACGCATGACCGAAGTCCCTTCGGGAACCGTGACCTTCACGCCGTCGATCTCGACCTCGACGGGGTTGCCACTCACCGCCGGGGTGCCCCGGTCCTTGTAGTCGATAGCAAACATCGCCTTCTCCGAAAAATCTCTACGCCATCAGTGCCGGGTGCGACCCTCGAAGTCCTCGCGGAAGTGCTTCAGAGCGCTTTGCACGGGGAACGGGGTCATGCCGCCCAGGCCGCAGAGCGACCCTTGCAGCATGGTCTCGCAAAGCTCCTCAAGCAAGTGCAGATTCTGTTCCCGATCCACACCTTTCATAATCCGATCAATGAGTTCCGTCCCGCGCGTGGAGCCCACCCGACAGGGTGTGCACTTGCCACAGGACTCGATGGCACAGAACTCCATCGCATAGCGCGCCATCCTCGCCATGTCGACGGTGTCGTCGAAAACGACGATGCCACCGTGACCGAGGAGCGCACCGATGCCCGACAGGGCTTCATAGTCCACTGCCGTGTCGAACTGGCTGGCGGGCATGTAGGCGCCGAGAGGCCCTCCCACCTGGATGGCCCGAATCGGCCGTCCGCTGATCGTGCCACCGCCGTAGTCGTAGAGCAGCTCACGGAGGCTGATGCCGAAGGCGCGCTCGATGAGGCCGCCGCGCTTGATATTGCCCGCGAGCTGGATCGGTAGCGTGCCGCGCGACTTGCCGACACCGAAATCGCGATAGAACGCCGCGCCTCGTTGCAGGATCACCGGTACCGAGGCGAGCGAGATCACGTTGTTGACGATCGTCGGCTGCCCGAACAGTCCCTTGATCGCGGGCAGCGGCGGGCGCACGCGGATCTCGCCGCGCTTGCCCTCGAGGCTTTCCAGCATCGAGGTTTCCTCGCCGCAGATGTAGGCCCCGGCCCCCAGGCGCACTTCGAGATCGAAGCGCTTGCCGCTGCCCAGCACATCATCGCCGAGGTATCCCGCCTGGTAGGCATTGGCGATCGCTTCGTTGAGCGTCCGGTAGGAGTGCGGGTACTCGACACGCAGGTAGATATACCCCTGTGCAGCACCCACGGCGATTCCGGCGATGGTCATGCCCTCGATCAGCGTGAGCGGGTCGCCTTCCATCAGCATGCGGTCGGCGAAGGTCCCGGAATCGCCTTCGTCCGCATTGCAGGTCACATATTTGCGCGGCGTCTTCTGGTCATGGACCGTCTGCCATTTGATGCCGGTGGGGAACGCCGCACCGCCGCGGCCGCGCAGTCCGGACTCGGTGACAGCCTTGACGATGTCCGCCGGCGCCATCGTGAGCGCCTGGCGCAGCCCCTTGAATCCGTCGTGCGCTTCGTAATCCGCCACGCTCACCGGATCCGAGATGCCGACGCGCGCAAACGTCACCCGCTGCTGGCCGGCGAAGTACGGTATCGCTTCGGTGAGGCCCTGGTGCAGCGCGTGCTTGCCGCCGCTGAGAAAACCGGACTCGAAGAGACTCGGAACGTCACTCGCGTGCACCGGACCATAGGCCTGCCGCCCATTCGGGGTCGCGACTTCGACCAGCGGTTCCAGCCAATACATGCCACGTGAGCCGTTGCGCACGATGCGCACGTCCTGGCGCCGTTTGCGGGCCTCTGTAGAAATTGCACGGGCCACCTCCTCCGCCCCCAGCGAGAGAGCGCCGGCATCGCGCGGGACATAGACCGTGGTGCTCATGGCTCGCACTCCGCGATCAGCGTATCGAAGCGCTCCGCCGAGACGCGTCCGTGCAGTTCCTCGCCGATCATGATCGCCGGCGAACAGGCGCAATTCCCGAGGCAGTACACCGGATCGAGCGAGAAGCGTCCGTCAGCAGTCGTCTGGTGCAAATCGATTCCGAGCCGCCGCTTGGCATGCTCGACGAGCGCATCGCCGCCTGCGGCCTGGCACGACTCGGCGCGACACACCCTCACCATGTGCCGGCCCGCCGGCTGCCCGCGGAAGTAGTGATAGAACGTCACGACGCCGTGCACCTCGGCGCGCGACAGGTTCAGGTCCTCCGCGATGAGCGGCACCGCCGCGGGCGGGATGAATCCGAGCGCGGTCTGCACACCGTGCAGCACTTCGAGCAACGGACCCGGGCGGCTCCGATGCGCGTCCAGCACGCGCTGCACGGCGTCGCGTTGCGCGGGGGTGAGCGGCGCTCGCTCCGACGGCGATATAGAGGGTTGGCTCATCAGGTCTCCAGGGCGAAGCTGCCGCCCGCGGAATTATCCGTCTCCGAGAGGATTTGGCCCAGCAGGGTCAGGAGTGTGGCGCGGCCGTTTTCGCCGAGTTGCTGCGTCAATCGGGCCTCCTGCGCGGCCTGGAGTTCCCCCGCGCGCCGCAACAGGGCACGGCCACGGGCAGTGAGGTGCAACGCGTAGGAGCGTCGATCCTGCACGCCCGCCTTGCGCACCAGCAGGCCACGTTCCTCGAGCCCGCTGATCAGCGGTACCAGGTTCGCCTTCTGGAAGCCCAGTGCGGCGCACACATCCGACTGGCTGAGACCGGGATTGCCCTGCACAACCAGCAGCACGCCGAACTGGCCGGGTCGCAGGTTCACCTCCCGGAGCGAGGTGACGAAGTCCGCGAACAGCGCCATCTGCGCTCGCCGCACCGTGTAGCCGATCGACCCGGCGAGCGGCGTGAGATCCACGCTCCGGGGTGAGCCACGGCCGTTGTTCTCGCCATTCTCGCGCCTGCGCTCGCCGCCGCGCCCGTTTCCGTTGCCGGAGCGGCTGCCTCGGTTGCCTTGCGGTCTTGGGGCGCTCATTTGAAGCGCTCGATCAGTTCGCGCGGGATCGGGCGCGACTTGATGCCGTCCGGGTTCTCCGGGTGGCGGCCGACCCAGACCCGCGTCTCGAAGCCCTCGATCGCCAGCTGCTCACCCTTGAGCAGCCGATGATGGACGCAGAAGCTCGAGCGGCGCCATTCACTGATCGCGGTCTCGATGCTGACGTCGTCGCCGAATTTGGAGGGGATCATGAACTTGGCGCTGACGTCGACCACCGGGAAACCGACGATGTCGTACTGCTTGATGAGTGCCTGCTTGGGTAACCCCACCTGCTCGAACATGGCAGCGGTGCAGGCATCGAAGAACTGGAAGTAACGCGGGAAGTAGACGATGCCCGCGGGATCGCAGTCGCCCCATTCGATCCGCAGTGAACGCCTGATCCTCATCATGCGCGCGCTCCAGCCGGGACGTTCTCGATCAGCAGGGCGATGCCTTGTCCGCCACCGATGCACGCGGAAGCGATGCCGTAGCGCAGGCGCTGGCGCCGCAGCTCGCGCGCCAGGGTCAGCGCCAGGCGAATGCCCGTCGCGCCGAGGGGATGCCCCAGCGCGATCGCGCCACCGTTGACGTTGAGTCGCGACTCATCGAGTCCCAGCTCGCGCACGCACGCCAGCACCTGGGCTGCGAACGCCTCATTGATCTCGATGCGATCGATGTCGGCGAGCTCGAGTCTTGCGTCCCGCAGCAGCGCCCGAATGGCACCGACGGGGCCGAGCCCCATGCTCTCCGGGTGGACACCGATGGCAGCGCTGCCCACAAGACGCGCCAGGGGCTCGAGACGCCGCTCCTTCACGTAGCGCGATGAGCCCACCAGCACGGCGGCCGCGCCGTCCACGATCGCGGAGCTGTTGCCTCCGGTCTGCACGCCGCCGAAGGCCGGCTTCAGTTTTGCCAGCTGCTCGAGGCTCGAACCGCGCACGTGCGTGTCCGCGCTGATCCCGGACCCGTTGCCGCGCAGCCGGATGCCGCGCGCCCTGAAGCCATCGACGTCGAAACTCTCATCCTGCAGCGGGCAGATCTCGCCCGCGAAAAAGCCGTCCGCCTGGGCGGCGAGCGCGCGATCGAAGCTGCGGGAGGCGAACCGATCCGCCGCCGCGCGCGAGATGTCGAAGCGTTTCGCGAGCGATTCGGCGGTGCCGCCCATGGTCATGTCCACGGACGGATCGAGCAGGGCCTCCCAGAGAAAGTCCCTGAATTCGACCTGCCCCATGCGAAAGCCGGTGCGATGCGTATAGGCAGCCACCGGATTGCGGCTCATCGATTCGGTGCCGACACACAGCGCGAGATCCGCCCTTTCCTGGGCGACAGCGTCGGCGCCCTGACTGATCACCTCGATCCCGGTGCCGCAGACGCGTTGCACGAGGTGCGCGGGGACCTCCACCGGGACACCTGAATAAAGTCCGATGTGCCGGGGCAGCACGTAAGCGTCAAAGCTCGCCTGGGCCATGCAGCCGGCAATCACCGTTCCGGTGTCGCTCGGCATTACACCGACGCGGCTGAACGCTTCGCGGGCGGCCTTGATCCCAAGGTCGATCGGGGAAACCAGGCTCGCGGCCTGCGTGAAATCAACGAACGGAGTGCGCACTCCACCGAGCAGCCATGCGTCCGGCCACCGCGCCAGCAGCGCCCGTGAATCGGGTTTCGCACTCATTGCCGGTGAAGATTAAGTCACTAAGTTTGTGGCGCCGCAGCTACGGCCACCGTGGAGACAAAACCCTCTTGACCCCGGGTTTTTCTACAGTTATAGAATATAACCGTTGGTCGAGAATCGTCAAACGACCATACGGGTGCAAGACCCGGCTGCATCGCCACACGCGCAGCGGAGCTGATGAGTTGAACTAGGTCTGAAAGTCCGGGGGGACGATCATGGCTCAGCTGGAAACCTTTTCGACGGCGGGCCTCGCGCCGCGCCGCAAGCTCGAATACTGGAACGACATCGCGTGTGACACCTTTACGCCCGTCGTCTCCGATCCCATGGATCTGCGCGGTTTCACCGGTTGCCTGACACGCACGCGAGTGGGTGAAATCCAGGCCGCCGAGGTGTATTCCGATCCGCAGATCGTGCGCCACTCGCGCCTGCAGGTGCAGCGCTCGCGCGCCGCGATGTTCTTCCTGCACATGCAGCTGGACGGCGACAGCATCAACCGCCAGGACGGGCGCGAGGCGCGCCTGCTGCCCGGCGACTTCACGCTCTGCGACAGCACGCGGCCCTACGAGATCATCTTCGACCGCCCGAACCGCATGTTCGTGCTCGGCATGCCGGAGGGACTCCTGCGCCGGCACCTGCCCTGCCCGGAGAGCGTGGTCGCGATCCTGATGTCGGGCAATTCGGGCCTGAGCGGGCTGCTCTCCAATTTCCTCACGGATTTCTGGCGACGCTGCCGCACCGAGACCGACCTCAATTTCGCTCCGGGAGTGACGCGCGCGATTCTCGACCTGGTCGCGAGCGCGTACGCCGGCGTGCAACAGACCGAGTCGGAACGCTCCTCGCTCGTGATGGCGCATCGCGTGCGCATCATGAATTACATCGAGGCGCACCTCGGCGATCCCGACCTGACGCCGACGCGCATCGCCGAAGCCTGCCGCATGACGACGCGCTACCTGCATCACCTGTTCTCGGATGAGGAAGAAACCGTCGCGCGCTACATCCTGCGGCGCCGGCTGGAAGAGTGTTCGCGCTCGCTGGTCGATGACTCGCAGCGCGGACGCACGGTGACCGAGATCGCGTTCGATTGCGGCTTCAACAGCCCGACGCACTTCGGGCGCGTGTTCCGCGCGCGTTACGGCGTGACGCCGCGCGAGTACCGGCGCAGCGGCGAGTAGCCCGGGAAGCTCCGTGCGGAGCTTCCTCAGGACTCGGTGACGAACTTCGTGACGAGGCAGGCATCGAGGCCCTCGATGCCCTCCTCGCTTCCGTGTCCGCTCTCCTTGATTCCCCCGAACGGCGACTCGGGAACCGAGATCGCGAAGCTGTTGATGCCGATCATCCCGGCCTCCAGCTGCTCGCCAATCAGGTTGACGTTGCGCGAGGAACGCGTGAACGCATAGGCCGCGAGGCCGTACGGCAGGCGATTGGCCTGTTGCATGACGCTGTCGAAATCCGAGAACGGGTTGAGGATCGCGACCGGTCCGAACGGTTCCTCGTTCATGATGCGCGCGCTGTTGGGCACATCCGAAATCACTGTCGGCTGCCAGAAGTAACCCTGTCCCGAGATGCGCTCACCGCCCGTGTGAAAGCGGGCGCCCTGCTTGCGTGCATCGCCGAGGAGCGTCTCCATCGACGCGAGACGCCGATCGTGCGCCAGCGGGCCCATCTTCGTGTCTTCGGTGAGCCCATTGCCCACCTTGAGCGCGCGTGCGCGCGAGGTGAAGCCGTCGACGAAGCGGCCGTAGATCTTCTCGTGCACATAGAAACGCGTGGGCGACACGCACACCTGCCCGGCATTGCGATACTTCGAGAATACCGACTGGTCGAGCACCTGTTCGACATCGACGTCGTCGAACACCAGCACCGGGGCGTGGCCGCCGAGCTCCATGGTGGTGCGCTTCATGCCTTCCGCGGCGAGCTTCATCAGCTGCTTGCCGACGGGGATCGAACCGGTGAACGAGATCGCGCGGATGATCGGCGAGGCGAGCAGATAGGAAGAGATTTCCGACGGAACGCCGAACACGACCGAGAGGACGCCCGCCGGCAAGCCGGCATCGGCGAGGGCTCGCGCCACTTCGAGCGCGGAAACGGGCGCCTCCTCCGCGGGCTTCAGGATGCAGGGGCAGCCGGCGCCGAGCGCGGCGCCAATCTTGCGTGCCGGATTGCCAATCGGGAAATTCCACGGGGCGAACGCGGCTACCGGGCCCACCGGCTCCTTCATCACCGTCATGCGCACGCCCGAGGCGCGTTGCGGCAGCACGCGTCCGTACGCCCGCCGCCCTTCTTCCGCGTACCACTCGAGAATCTCGGCGGACAGCGGCACTTCCCAGCGCGTCTCGGCGAGCACCTTGCCCTCCTCCAGCGTCGCAATGCGCGCGATGGACTCGGTACGCTCGCGCAGCAGTTCCGCGGCGCGCCGCAGGATCTTGCCGCGCTCGTGCGGCGGCTTGGAGCGCCACGCCGGAAACGCGCTCTTTGCAGCCTCCAATGCGCGATCCAGATCGGCCTTCGAGGCGTGCGGCAGGTGGCCGAGCACTTCCTCGGTCGCAGGATTCAGCACCGGCTGCGTGACGCGTCCGCCGCCCGACAGCCACTCGCCGGCGATGAAGAGTTTCGGTTCCGGATAGTTCGCAGTCATGGTCGTCTCCAGCCCAGTTCGAATTCGAACGGCTAGTGCCCCGAAGAACGCTTCATCAGGTAGCGTCTTTCGGGATCGCCGTAAATACATCCCTGTAGGCTCCGAAAGACGCCACCTGACGAAGCATTCTTCGGGACATCAGCCGTTCAAGACAGAGGCGGGCACCCAGTTGCCGTGCACACCGACGCGCAGCCGCAGCGGGATCTTGATGCGAGCGATCGGGCCGCGCTCCAGGTGCTGAGCTTCGACCACGAACATCTCGCTCTGGTTCTCATCGTGCCGGTCGACTAGGAAGATCAGGTAGCCCTCATGGCCCGGGATCTTCGAGGGGATGTGCGCGTGTTCCTGCACCGTCGAGCGCTGATCCATCGGGAGCTTGCGGAGCTTCCCGCTCTTCGGCTCGATGCGCAGGATCGTGTTGAAGCCCGCGCCGACCGGGCCTGCGATCAGGGGTGGCGCCAGCGTCGGATCGTACGTCTGGTAATAGGCGATCTCGTGATCCACTAGCGCGTACTTGTCCGCAACGCGCGGCATGTCGCCACCCGGACCGAGGATCGTCTCGTCCCATTGCTCGCCCGGCTTCGACAGGTCGAAGGTCCAGCGCACCAGGTCGCCCGCCATTTCTTCGGGCTTGATATCGATGCCCGAAGCCTCGCGAATGAAGGCAAACGGGCTGGTCTTGCCGCAGCCGAAGTCGAGGTGCACGCGATTGCCCTCGGTGTACGCGTTCATGAAATGAAATGCCGACCGCGCCGGACCGCGGAACCAGCGCATGTCACGCACGGTTCCTTCGCGCGGCATGATGCCGACGAAGCTGTCCTTGTCGGGCTCGAAGATCCAGTGCGGCCCGCCCGCCTTGATACGCGCGAGATCGGCGATGTGTGGGAATACAGGGAAGATCGCGTGCTCCTTCGTGAGCGCGAAATCGTGCATCAACGCGCAGTACGGAACCTGGAACCATTCCTCGCGCGTCAGTTCGCCATCGCGGTTCGCGACGCAGAACGCGACGTCACGTGACGCGAGACCGCTCGCCTCGTAGCCGAAGAAGAAGAGTTCGCCCGTCTCGTGATCCGGCCGGGTGTGCGCGGTCATCGTCTGGCTGCGCAGCTTGCCGTTGAAGTCCCACTCGCCCAGCGTCTCGAGCGTATCGGGATCGACTTCCATCGCGTGATTGTCTTCCTTCAACGCGAACAGGCGCCCGCCGTGGAAGATCGTCGTGGTGTTGTACGCCCCGCGTCCCTTGCCGCGCACGCTGGGGTCGTCGGTGTATTCGTTGCGATAGAGCCCATAGAGCGAACGGCGCGCCTTGCGCTCGTTCCTCCAGCGCTCGCTCTGCACGTAGCGCTGCTTGAGATCCACATGCCCGTTCTCGAAGCGCAGCATCCGCACCATGCCGTCGCCGCTGATGTAGGTGTCGTGGCCGAGCATCGGCGGGTATTGCGGATCCGGCACGCTCTGGTACCAGGTGCCGTTGATTTCCGCCGGCAGGTTGCCTTCGATCACCAGGTCGTAGACATCGCATTCGATGCGCGACGGCGCGTTGTAACCGCCGAAGTCCATCGATTCAGGAAAGGGCTTGGTCATGGTCGCTCTCAGGCTTTACTTCGACATCTTTCCCGTGACCGGGTGCGGATAGTGGAACGGGACGTTGCGCGTCTCCGGCCAGAATTTCGGCGTCTCGGCGAGCAGCTCGTCGGGGCCGTTGGGAATCTCGGGATAAGTCTTGGTGAACGGCAGCAGGTGCGGCTTGTCGTTCGCCCAGCCTTTCTCGTAATCCGCCTGCCACAGCATGTTGTAGTTCAGGAACTGGATCTTCCACACGCCGCGATCCTTGACGTAGCTGTTCTCGTAGCACCCGCCTTCCCAGCACTGCGCCGGGAAGTGCTCGATGCGATCGGTCTTACTCGTGTGCTGGCCGGCCATCATGATCGCCCGGAAGCGCCCCTTCGCGGTCAGGCCATCGGGCGCCACGTCCACGACGTCCTGCATCTGCAGGTGATCGAGCAGGAAACCGTACGCGGGACCGTTGTGGCCGCGCGTGAAGAAGTTGCGGAACCAGTCGCAGTACAGGCGCCGCACGCCCGCCTTGCCGTGGTAGACGCCATTGAGAAACTGCAGCCGCGCATTGTCGGCAAAGAGATCGACGGCCTCATCGTACAGGCACTTGTCGATGTAGTAGCCGTACTTGAAATGGAGGGTGCGCACTGCGTGCGTGTCCTCCATGAGGCCGATGCGCCGCGTGAGCTCCTCCACCCGCGCAGTGAGCGCCTTCACCTGGTCGTCGTTCGCCATGGAAATCTCCCCGGAGAATTCAGTTGGCCGCGCCGAGCAGCGCGTCGAAATCATCATCTGGCGTGAGATAGCGGCCCGAAAGCCCGTCGTAGCGTCCGGAGGCGAGCTTCACGCACATCTCGGCGCACCGCGCCAGGCCCGCCTTCGGATCCGAGTTCGCCTTGAGCTCCTTGAGCGAGACCAGCATGTGCGGCAACCAGCGCTGCGCGGCGGGATTGCTCAAGGTTTCTTCCGCCATATCCGTGATCACGGTCCCGGGCTCGATCGCGAACGCCGCGACGCGATGCTCCTTGCCTTCCGCGCCCAGGTGCTGTGCGAAGCGGATCTGTGTGGCCTTGCCGACGCAGTAGGCGGAAAGACTCGGCGCAATCTCGACCCCGCCGCGGCTCGCGATGATGATGATTCGCCCGCCGCCCGCCTTGTGCATCATCGGCAGCACCGCGCTCGCGAAGAGGAGCGGCGCGCGCACGTGCAGCGCCTGCGACGCCCACCACTCGTCGGGATCGACGAAGCCGATCGGTCCATACGGGCCGCCGTGACCGGCGACGTTCACCAGCGTCGTCACGGGCCCGAATGCGGCTGCGGCACGTTCGACGACGCGCGCGACATCCTCGCGCCGCGTGACATCGCCCGCGACCGCAATCGCGCGCCCGCCCTGCGCCGCAATCAACGCGGCGGTCTCTTCGATCTGGCTCGCGGTGCGCGCGGTCACCGCAACCGCGGCGCCCTCCGCGGCAAAGCGCTGCGCGATCGCACGACCGAAGCCGCGGCCCGCACCGCAGACGATCGCGACCTGGTTGTTCAACGCTCCTGCCATCGGCTTGGGCCGGACGCCCGTCAGTCCGGCTTCACCCACTTGCCCGTCACCGGGTGCGGATAGTGGAACGGTATGACGTCGGTGTCGGGCCAGAGCACCGGCTTCGGATCGGTGATGATCTCGTCTGGACCGAGCGGGTCCTTCGGATACGTCACTTCATAGAACTTATACGCGGCCGCCGGCATGTGCGCCCAGCCCTTCTCGAACGTGCCGTGCCACACCGGCCGATAGTTGAGCACCTTGATCTTCCAGACGCCGTCCTCGCGCACGTACTGGTTCTCGTAGATCCCGCCTTCCCACCACTGGCGCGGAAGGCCTTCGCCCTCGTGACGGCTTTCGTGGCTGCCCGCCTGCATCATCGAGCGGGCGCGCGCCTTTGCCGTCTGGCGGTCCGGGGCGACGTCGATGATGGCCTGGATCTGCGGGTGATCGAGCAGGAACCCGTGGATCGGCCCGTTCTTGCCGCCGGTGAAATTGGTCTGGAAGCGCCCGATGTACAGGCGCTTCACGCTCTCCTTGCCCTTGAAGCGCCCGCCCATGAAGCAGACCTCGCCGTCCCGCGCGAACAGGTCGACGGTCTCGTTGTACAGGCACTTGTCGATGTAATAGCCGTAGGCGTACTGGAGCCTGCGAATGTCGTTCACGTCCTGCAGGATGCCGAGCTCTTGGCTGAGCTTTTCGACTTTCTTTTCCAGTGCCTGGATCTGGTCGGCGGGGGTCATCGCGAACTCCTCGGTTTTACGGTGTGGCTTGGGTATCTCGCCGCCCGCACCCCTCACCCGCTCGACCGAAACGGAAATAAAAGTCGATGCTGAGCGCAATGTGGCCGAGCCCCCGGCTGTGCCAAGATTCCCGCCATGAGCACCCGGACTTCACCAGACCAATCAAAGACTTCCGTGCCACCCGGGAAGGGCTACAAGCGTATCGCGACCGAGGAGGCCTACGCGCCGCCGGAACTGTTCGAACGCTATCGCAAGCTCCTCGAGCGGGGCGATTGCGACGATCCGGGGTTCAACAGCCTGTGGGGCTTCTACCTCAAGAGCCAGAGCGCGCGCGCCACGCAGATCATCACGCGCATCCAGGATCTCGGGCCGCAGCGGCTGCGCGACATGGACGCGACCGGCATCGACCGGCAGATCCTGTTGCTCACCTCGCCGGGCGTGCAGGTCTTCGACGCGGCCACCGCCACCTCGCTCGCGCGTTCCTTCAATGATCAGCTGGCGCAAACGATCCGCGAGCATCCCGATCGCTACTCGGGTCTGACCGCCGTCGCGCCGCAGAACCCGCAGGAGGCCGCCAAGGAAATCGAGCGCGGCGCGACGCAACTCGGGCTCAAGGGAGTGATCATCAACTCGCACACGCTCGGCGAGTACCTCGACGATCAGAAGTACTGGGACATCTTCGCCGCCGCCGAAGCGTTCAATGCACCGATCTACATCCACCCCAACACGCCTTCGCGCGGGCTGATCGGCCCGCTCCTCGAGCGCGGTCTCGAAGGGGCGATCTACGGTTTCGGAGTGGACACCGGGATGCACCTGCTCGGCATCATCACCAGCGGCGCCTTCGATCGCTTCCCGAAGCTGCAGATCATCGTCGGCCACACGGGCGAAGCGCTGCCCTTCTGGCTCTATCGCATCGACTACATGCACCGCGCTTCGGTGGCCGCGGGCCGTTACGCGCGGATGAAGCCGCTGCGCAAGCGTCCGAGCGACTACATGCGCGAGAACGTCTACGTCACCAACAGCGGCGTCGGCTGGGAACCCGCGATCCTCTTCTGCATTTCGGTGCTGGGCATCGATCGCGTCATGTACGCGATGGACTACCCGTACCAGTACGTCGCCGAAGAGGTCATCACCTGCGACAACCTGGCGCTGAGCGATGCGGACAAGAAGAAGTTCTTCCAGACGAACGCGGAGCGGGTGTTCTCGCTTTGAGGGGTGCAGGGCCATGAAAGCGCCGCTAGGCTTTCTGGCCGAAATCCTCGACGTCACCAGCGAGGTACTCGCGCTCCGGCTCGGTGCTGGCGCGTCCGAGAATCGCGTTTCGATGCGGAAAGCGCCCGAAGCGCCGGATGATCTCGCGATGGCGCCCCGCTGCGGCCGCGCTGTCGTCGAAGAAGAAGCGCGTCTGCGCCGGAGCCTCCCGCGCCAGCGTCGTGAGCAGCTGGACGGCGCGCTCCTGGGTGTCAGGTCGCTCCGCATGCTCCAGGGGCATATAGAAGAAGACTCGCTCGACCGGGTGCAGCTCGATGTCGGCGCGCAGACGCATGCCGTCCAGCGTCAACTCCAGAGCGCGGGCGTCGCTCGCGAAAGCGCGCGGTGTGCCGCGGAAGACATTGCGCGGGAATTGATCGCACAGCAGGATCAGGGCCAGTCGTCCTCGGGGTGTGGGGGCCCACTCGCCAAGCCCACCGCCCGCGGCGAGCTCGATCTCCTCACGGAACTTTCCCTCGATCTCGCGATCGATCTGCGCGCGATCCGCGCCCTCCCCGAACCAGAAATTGCTGCGCACCGCGAGGGCGGAAGCACCGGCGAGCGCGTCCGCAAACCAGAAATCCAGGACCCGGTCCGGCGTTCGAGAATTGGATTTTTCGGTCACGGCTCGGCGACACTGCGCGGCATGGAGAGAGTCTTTGCGCCAAAGGATCCGGATTTTAGCGCACGCGTGCGTGCGAGCTTCAATCGCCAGCAGGTGATGGCATCGTTGGGGGTGACCCTGGTGCAGGTCGACGCAGGGCGCGTTGAGCTCGCGCTCGCCTTCGATCCGAAGCTCACGCAGCAGCATGGCTTCATGCACGCCGGCATCATTGCCACGGCGCTCGACAGCGCCTGTGGGTACGCGGCGTTCTCGCTGATGCCGGCGGACGCGGGTGTCCTGAGCGTCGAGTACAAGATCAACTTCATCGCACCCGCCGCTGCCGAGCGATTTTCGCTGATCGGCACCGTGATCAAGCCGGGTCGTACGCTGAGTGTCTGCCAGGGTGAGGCGATCGGCACGCGCGGCGCCGAGCGGTTTCTCGTGGCGACGATGACCTGCACCGTGATGACGGTGCACGGTCGCGAGAACATCCAGCAGTAGCAGCGCTCTGGCGGAGCGCCCACCGGATTCACGTTCCCCGGAGCTGGCGACGGTGTCCGTCCGCCGCCAGCCCCTCGGGCTCAGAAGTCGGCCGTCAAGTTGATGAAGCCATAGCGGCCGAGCGTGTCGTAGAGCTGCGGGAACGTGTTCCCGTTCACGTAAGTCGAGAGCGCATTCGACTGCCCCACCAGCGGCGGATCGACGTCGGTCAGGTTGTTGATGCCGATCCGCAGCGTCAGGTTCTGGTGGAACGTGTACGAGCCCGCGAGGTCGAGGTAGTCGACCGACTTGAGCTTCGCCTCGGTGGGATTCGGAAAGCCATTGAGCTGCGGGTTGGAGCTCGTGGTATCGAGCGCGACACTGTCGATGTGCCGCCAGCTCAATGACACGTCGAGATTCCACGGCGTCGCCCATGTGGTGCGCAGCCGGTGCCGCCACTCGGGGATCGGCACGCCGCACGACAACCCGTAGAGTCCCTTGCAGTCGTAGGTGGCGGAGCCCGTCAACGGCTGCACGATGAAGGCATCGACGTAGGTCCCCACCAGCTGAAACGCCAGCCGGCCGGCGCTGCCACCCATATCCAGGCTGTAGTTCAGATCCGTGTCGATGCCACGCGTCTGGAGCGACCCGGTATTGATGATGGGATCATCGATGTAGCCCGCGGTGCCGAGCCACAACGAAGCCGAACCGGGCGCGCGATGCACGAGGGAGCAGAAGGTCGGATCACCGTTGTTGAGACAGTTGTTGATGATCACGTCCGCGCCGACCGAGCCGATCAGGTCGTCGACCTTGATGTCGTAGTAGTCGAGCGACCAGCTCAAGTGAGGCAGGAAGCTCGGCGTGAGCACGAAGCCGAACGAATAGGTATCCGAACTCTCCGGATCGAGGTTGGGGTTGCCGCCGACGAGGCCGTTGTACTGCGCGGCCGGATTACCGAGGATCGTTCCGTACTGCGCGGCGCTCACACCGGAGTTCGCGCATTCGGCGAGCGTTGCACCCGAGGCGACGGCGCCTGTCGCCGGATCGACCGGACCGACGCACGGATCGCTGCTGCCGTCGAGCTGCACGCGGGGCTGCAGGAACAGTTCCTGGATGTTCGGCGCCCGCACGGCGCGCTGGTAGCTGCCACGCAGGCGAATATCCTGCACCGGCGCCCAATCGGCGCCGACCTTGTAAGTGTCGGTGCTGAACCCGAGGCTGTAGTCCGAGTAGCGATACCCCGCCTCGAGCGACAGCGCCTGCGCACCCTTGCGATCCTCGGCGATCGGCAGGCGAGCTTCGACGAAGAGCTCGCGCACATCGAACGCGCCTTGCGTGTTCAAAGTCGGTGAGCCCTGGCCGAGAAGATCTCCGGTCTGAAAGCCCTGGTCGGCGCGCAGCTCGGACTCTTCGCGGCGATATTCGGCGCCGAACGCGACCCCCAGGCCATCATCCGCCCACGGAGTCTTCGCGCCGTACTTGCCGAGGTCGCCCGTGACGGCGCCGCTCACGATCTCCTCCTTGGTCGAGCCTTCCTGGAAGCCCGGCACCGAGACGTACTTGATCGCGGCGGGCGTGACGCCGCCCGCCTGCCAGATGTTGTAGGGGACGCAGGCCGCATCGTCGTTGGTGACATCGGCATCCACGTTCACACGGCACGCGGGCTGTCCGGTCGCCGGATCGATGACCACGGTCAACGCCTTGGTCAGCCGGTCGAGCGAGAAGTCGTTGAGGTAGTTGCGCGCGTAGACGGTGGTGCCGTAGAGACCGTACACGTCGTATTTCCACGCCTCGCCAATGTCACCGCGCGCACCGAGGACCGCGCGATACGAGGTGTGATCGAAGTCGTCCTGGCGGCCGCCGCCCTCGACGTTGCGCCGTCCCATGCCGACCAGCACGTCGGTCTGCCCGGCAGGCCGATTGACCGCCGGATCGTCGCACAGCGCCTGCACCATCGACGGCGACAGGAACGGGTTGTCGCAATTCACCACGTAGTTGCCGAAGAAAGGCGGCGTGCCCGTTCCGCTTCCCAGGAACGCACCGCTCGGCGCGATCTGCGCCACCGTCTTGTCGTCCATGAACATGAACTCGGTGTACGCGGTCGCGTGTTCGTTGAGATCGTAGTGTGCGAACAGGCCCGCCGTGTAGCGCTTGTCAGGCCGCTGGTAATAGTTGAGCGGCCCGAAGTTGTACGCATCGCGCGCCGAGACATAAGGAATGGCGGCGTTGCCTGGGCCGAGCGTGACGCCGCCGCTCACCGGCGCGCCCGAAGCGGCCGGATCCTGGTCGACCGGCAGGAAGCGTCCCGGGAAGGACGTCGAGGAACCGCCGCAGGTGAAGTTCGGGTTGGCGACGGTTCCCGAGTTCAGCGTGCAGGCGCTGAAGTCGCGCTCGGACTGCAACAGCGCATCGAGCTCGCGATAGCCCGCGTACACGGTGGCGTTGCCGCGTCCGTCGCCGGAGTTCATCCCCATGACGAAGGTGAAGTCACGCGAGTACCCGTCCGTCACGTGGCTCTCGGGAGATTCGAAACCGCGCGCATCGACGATGGCGCCGATCGGTCCATTGTTGTTGTGCTGGTAGAGGCTGTACTGCGCATCGAGCCGCACGCCTTCGAAGTGATCGTTCATGATGAAGTTGACGACGCCTGCGACGGCATCCGCGCCGTACACCGCGGACGCGCCACCCGTCAGCACTTCGACGCGCTCGATGAGTGCGCCAGGAATCTGGTTGAGATCCGGTGAGGCGGCCGCGTTCTGCGTCGGGTCGCCGGGCATCAGCCGCCGGTTGTTCACCAGCACCAGCGTGCGCTGTGAACCGAGACCGCGCAGGTTCACCGTGGCCGCGCCGGTCGCGCCGTTGGAGATGGCGCCACCGAAGTCGGCGAACGCCTGCGGCAGGTTGTTGATCAAGTCCTCCACGCGCGTCACGCCTTCGAGCTTGAGCTCCTCGCTCCCGACCGAGGTCACCGGGCTGATGCTGGTGAGATTGGGCTGTGGAATGCGCGAGCCGGTGACGACCACCGTGCCGATCTCGGAGGTCGGGTTCGCTTCCTGCTGATCCTGGGCGAGCGCGGGACTCGCGATCGTGGCTGCAACTGCATTCAGGGCCAGCGCGCGCTGCACCGCGCGGGCGATTGGGCTGTGGCGCATCATCGAGTGCCTCCTCATCTCGGTTTGTCGATCGGTTGCGCGCAGGCCAACGCCTGCGCAACCTCTCGCGGCACTCTAGTGGCGTGAATGTGGCGACGGGGTGCGCCGGTTGCGAACCGTCAGCGCGGCGGTCGCGTCAATTGCGCGGATGAGGGACGGCGTCGTGACGAGCGCGACCGGTGCTATTGCGCGCCAGTGTGCTTGCGGCGATAGGTCGCGTCGAACGTGGTGCGCCAGGTGGCACCGTCGTCGAGGGAAATCTCGATCAGCTGGCGCACGCTCCGATCCGCATTGCGCGTGAGCGTGGTGCGATCGAGGACGGTCAGGCCTTCGCGCCCGGGATAGGAACCCTGAAAGCGCACCTGCGTCGGCGTCGTGAGCTCGAGCTGCTCGGTCTTTTCCTTGGTGCCGCCGATCGCGAGCCCCATCTCGCTCACCCAGACCTGCTTCCAGCGGCCGCCGCCGCGATCGAAATAGAAAAGACTGCGACCTTCTCCACCCTGCATGTCGCGCCAGCGCTCCTCGATCGCGCAGCCGTGCAGGATCGCGGTGATGCGGTTGGTGCCGGCCTGCTCGCTCCCGGCGAACACTTCCCAGTCGCCGAGCCAGAAGTCGAGCGCGTGCAGTCGCGTCTCAGCGGCGCATGCACGCATGGATGACGGCGGCGTCGCTGCGGCATCGACGTATATCGGCATCGCGGCCCAGAGTCCCGCGGCAAATGCGGGGACAAACCTGCGCGCAATCCGCACGGAAATCACTTCGCCGGCGTGTACAGGCCGTCGAACGCCTGGGCCCAGGTCTTGCCGCCGTCGCTCGAGACTTCCCACAACTGGCGGACGTTGCCGCCCGCAAGCGGCGTCCAGGTGATCCGATGCTGGTCCACCTGGCCGGCGGACTTGCCGGGACGCTGGCCTTGCAGTCGCATCGCGCCATGTTCGAAGCGTCCCTCGAGCACCAGCGCGTTGCCCGACTGGTCGATCCATGTCTGGTGCCAGACCTGCCGGGGCGCATCGTAGTAGTTGAGACTGTTGCCCTCGTTGCCGCCCGCGCCGCGCCAGCTTTCGTGCACGCCACAGCCGCCGAGGATGCTCTCGATGTGATTGGTGCCGGCCACCTTGCCGTTCTCGCTCACAGTCCAGGAGCCGAGCCAGAAGTCGAACTGGCGGTACTCGGGGCGCGAGCACGGCTTCTCCTGCTGAGGCTGGGACTCAGCCACGGAACTCGGCGTCGACAGGTTCATGCACAACGCTCCCAGGATGATCAGCTGTGCGCTTCGCTGCGCTTTCATACCGCCCTCTTCGCGGGCTCCGCCGCCACGCGCCGCAGCTGGCGGAACATCGTGGAGCGATGGCCGAAGCCCGTCTGTAGAACGACTTCCTCGCGGCTCAGGCTGGTGCCTTGCAGGAGCCGCCGCGCCGCGTGCGCGCGCTTGGTCTGCAGATAGGTGAACGGCGTGACGCCGTGGATCGACTCGAACAGGCGAATGAAGTGGTACTTGGACAGGTGCGCGGCCTCCGCCAGGTCGTCGATCGTCAAGGGCTCGTGGAAATTGCCATGAATGAAATCGGTGGCGAGGCCGATGCGCCGGTAGATCTCGCGTCGCGTCGTCGCGCGCACCGGGTGAAGGCTGCGGATGAACTCGACCGTGCCGTTGTGCACCTTGCACATGCGCTCGAGGAGGAACGCGAGCTGTTCCTCGTACCAGCCTTCATCCTCGAACCCGGCGTCGAGATGATGGCGGATGTAGCGCAGGACGGGCGTGATCGTGTTGTCGTGCGGGCGCAGGTGCTCGTGAAATTCGACCCGCGGCAGACTCGTCGGGACGCGGTCGTCGAGCGCGCGGTCGATCGACATGCCGGCCGCGCCGAGCACTTCTTCGACGAACCCGGGGCGAAAGAAGATGCTGAAGGACTCCACCGCACGCGCGGAATGGATCAGGCTGCTGTACTTGCGGGCATCATTGAGGATCAGGTAGCTGTCGTCGTCGACGGCGATGCGTCGCTCGTCGATGAAGTACTGCTCGACTCCGCCCCATGCCGCCTTGATCGAGAGCCGCTGCACGAACGGCAGGTATTCCGCGCGCATCGCGCGCCCCGAGAGGATGCAGTGCTCCTTGCCCCACTTCGAATAGAAGTAGCGCCGGAAGGCCGCATTGGCCGGCGTGTCGTCGATATTCGGCATGTGCCGCAGCAACAGCATGACCACAGCCTACGGAGGGGCGGTGACCAGTCAAGCGGGTGACGTTGCAGGAATTGCTAACTTAGCTGTGCAGTGAAGCGACCACGCGGCCCTGCTTGCTTATGTCCGCCAGGAGCTCACGCACCAGCGGCTCGAGCGACTGTTCACTGTCGTTCCAGATAAGCGGGCGATTGCCGCCGACGGGACTGCCGATCACCGTGCGCACGGTCTCGTAGAGCCGCGCCGTCGCGGGCGACAGGCAGCGCCGCGCGTCGTAGTGCCCCTCCTCCACCTGGGTGCGCAACTCGACGGCCTGGACCGCGAACAGCAGCGCATTCGCGAGATAGTGCTCGAACAGATCGAGCGAGCGGCGCGCCAGGTTGGCGGAGCCCATCGCCTGGCTGTTGATGTTCTGGTTGAACTGCTCGGCGTGCGTCGGAAAGTGATCGACGAGGGAGCTCCCGTAATAAGTGAGCAGCGGCATGATCGAGTGATTGACGACCTGCAGCGATTTGAAGCCGACGTTCAGCGGATGATCGGGGTTGCCGATCAGCGAGGGCGTGAGTCCGTTGCTGAATTCCGGCATCACCAGCAGCGCGATCTGCACGTCGAGATGCTTGGCGAGCAGGCCGACGTAATAGCGCAGCTGATCCATGGCCACCGCGGTGTATTGCGCGAGGAAGTTGCCGCAATGGAATACCGTGCCCGCCGCCGGGTCGATCAGCGGATTGTCGTTGGCCGAGTTGGCCTCGGTCTCGATCTGCCGGCGAATCGTGTCGAGGCCATCGACGATCGGACCCAGGTACTGCGGCAGGCAGCGCAGCGAATAACGGTCCTGGATCAACCCGCCCTTGCGATGCTGCCGATCGCCGCTCGATTCGTCGTGGATCAGCCGTGAGCCCTTCAGGAGCCTGAGCATTTCGGCCGCAGCCCACTTCTGGCCGGGGTGCGGCTTGTGCTCGTGAATGAACGGATGATAGGACTGGTCGGTGCCGCGCAGTGCCTGCACATAGAGCGCATGCAACGCGAGAGACAGGCTCAGGAGCGACTGCGCGCGCGTCACACAGTTGGCGGCGATCCCGGTGGAAACGGAGGTGCCGTTCACCAGCGCGAGGCCTTCCTTGGGTTCGAGCGCGAGAGGCTCGAGCCCGAGTCGCGCGAGCGCGGCGTGCGAATCGAGGGTTTCGCCGTCGAGGTCGACGCGAAACTCGCGATCCACGCCGAGGAGCGCGCCCGCGATGTACGCGAGCGGCACGAGGTCACCGCTCGCGCCGATCGAGCCGAGCTCGTAGACGTGCGGCAGCGCATTGGCGTTGAGGAAGGCGACGAAGCGCTCGATGATCTCCAGGCGCACGCCCGAGATCCCATGCAGGAGCGAGTTCGCGCGCAGCAGCATCGCGGCGCGGACGTCCTGTCCCGGGAGTCGCTCGCCCGTCACCGTCTTGTGCGACCAGATGGCGTGCCGCGAGAGATCCCGCGCCATCTGCTGCGGTACCGCGCGATGCGCCATACCACCGAAGAGCGTCGTCACGCCGTACACCGCCTGGCCATTGTCCACGGCATCGACGATGAAGCGGCGCGAGGCCTCGACACGCTGGTGCACCTCGGCATCGCGCGTCAGCTCCACGCGCTCGCCGCGCGCGACCACCGCGATGTCGTTGAGTGTCAGGCCCGAGCCGCGGATCGTGATCATTCGTTCTCTCCGCCGAGTTGCGCGGAATTGTAGTTGAAGGCCCGCCGGCATGTCCGGAGCGGGCGGCGATCCGCGTCTGCCTGAGTGGGAGGAAGCGCCCATGAAACAGCCGCGCACGATCGCAACCATGACGTCCCTACGAATTCCGCTCGCCCTCGTGGCCCTGGCCTGCGCCGGTGCGCAGGCCCAGGTGCCTGCCGGCGCGATCCATTCACAAGCTGGAAGCCGCGTCGCACCGGTTACGGCCCCCGCGAGTCCGCAGGTCGCACCACCGTCCGCAGTCGTAGCGCCAGCGGCGGTCGCAACGCCATCCGCGGTGGTCGCACCACCATCGGCGGTCGCAACGCCATCCGCGGTGGTCGTACCACCGTCCACGGTCGCACCCGCAGTGAAGGCCAGTGCCACCGACAGTGTGGTCACCAGCCCCGCGAGCACACCGGTTGCCTCCCCCGTCTCTGTCTCACCGGCCGTCAAGGCGACGAACGTCTCTCCGGTTTCCAGGGCCGGGGCCGCGCAAGGTGGAGCAGCGCCGGCGAATCTGTTCCAGCTCGACAACAACGCGATCATCATCATCGGCGGCAAGCAGCAACGCGCGGGCGACGTGAAGAAGGCCATCAACGCGGAGCTCACCCGCACGCCGCAAGGCACTTCACGCGACTATCACGTCGCCTCGCATACGCCGCGTCCGACAACGTCGCCGGCCGTGCCTGCCGCGCCGGTGAGACACGTGAGCCTGGCCGAGATGCAGGTGCCGAGCGTCGCGTCCCCCGGCAACGCGTCGCGGGTCAAGGCGGAACGTCCCAAGAGCTGCGCGGAGCTCGAGCCGCTCATCGACCGTGCGCGCAGCCCCGCAGTCTCGGGAGCACCGTTCACCCTGGACGGTTTCTGCTTCGGCGATCGTCCCGGCAGTGTCGAGCTGATCGGCCAGTTTCCCGGCGGCGTGCTGCGGCCGTCGTTCCAGCAGTGGAAGGACGATCAACTCATTGTGGTCGTGCCCAGCCTGCGCGGCGTGCCCGACCAGACGACGGCGCTGACCGTGGTGCGCGCGGATGGCAAGCGCTCGGCCGCGCGCAAGCTGCAATTCATCGCGGCGCGCGAGCGGATCGAAGTGCCGATGCACTACTGGAACCCGACCGGCGACTTCGATCAGACCGTCGTCACCGAGGACGGCGGGAATATCTTCAGCGGCTTTCACGCGACAGGTATCGCCAGCCAGGTCGCCGGCAACTTCAACATTCACGTCGGCCAGCAATGCGCGCTCGACAATCTCGACGTCCCGGCCACGGCCGGTGGCGTGGTGTCGGTGACCGGTTTTGAGGACGGGCCGCCGAACCAAGCCGCCATCGTGCTGACCTACGCCCCCAGCTGCACCACCAAGACGTTCGATTATGTCATCGGGAACGAGTCGACCACGGTCTGCCGGGTCGCCTTTCAGCTGCATACCTGGGCGAACTGCCCGGCCGGAACCACTCCCTGAACCCGACTCTGGCTGGAACAGCGCAGTGATCTTGTTGCCTGCCGTCGAGCGAGCCGGCGCGATCCGCCTCCGCTACAATCGTCGCGGGATGTGCGATGGCACCTGTCTGTGCCGCCGCATCAGGCATGGCCGAACTCACCGTACTGATCCAGAAAGCCCGAGACGGCGACGTCGAAGCGCGCGAGGCCGTATTCAATCTGCTTTACGGCGACCTGCGTACGATTGCTCGTGCGCGCCTCGCGGGCGGCGGGCGCAACACGCTTCTCGATACCACGGCGCTGGTGAACGAAGCGTACCTGCGGCTCGCGCACGCGGGACAGCTGCGCGCCGAGGATCGTCACTCCTATCTCGCCTACGCCAGCCGTGCGATGCGTTCGGTGATCGTGGACTTCGTGCGCGCGCGCAACACCGAGCGGCGTGGTGGTGACGTCGACCACGTCACTCTCGACACAGGGATCTCGGACAGCGTGCCGAGCGGCGAAAGCGAGATCCTGCGCGTACACGAGGCGCTCGAGGAACTGGCGGGCGTCGACGAACGTATGGTGAAGGTCGTCGAAATGCGCTACTTCGCGGGACTGCGCGAGCCGGAGATCGCGGCCGCGCTCGGCGTCACCGATCGAACGGTACGCCGCGACTGGCAGAAGGCCCGGATGATGCTCGCCGCCGCCCTCAAATGAAGCCATGAATATCGCCGCCCGCGACTGGCTGACGCTCAGCCGCCTGCTCGACACCGCGTTGACGCTTCCCGCCGCGGAGCGTGCCTCCTGGATCGAGAGTCTCGGAGGCGAGCACGCACCGCTCAAGGGCGTCCTCGCCGAACTGATGGCGCGCCAGGACCTGGTCGAGACCGGCAGCTTTCTCGCGACGCTTCCCAAGTTTGCGCCCGACGACGGCAAGGGAAAGGCGGACGCGAAGGTCGGCGATCTCGTCGGGCCCTACCGTCTGGAGCGCGCTCTCGGTATTGGCGGCATGGGGTCGGTCTGGCTCGCGGAGCGTGTCGATGGACTGCTGAAGCGTCGCGTGGCGCTCAAGCTTCCGCATCTCAGCGGCGTGCGCGCCGGCCTCGCCGAACGCATGGCCCGTGAGCGCAACATCCTCGCGGCGCTCGAACACGCGAACATCGCGCGCCTTTACGAGGCCGGTGTCGCCGAGGATGGCCGCCCATACCTCGCCCTCGAGTACGTTGAAGGCGAGCCCATTGACGTCTATTGCCGCGAGCATCGCATCGACATCCGTGCACGGGTAACGCTCGCGGTGCAAGTTGCGCGCGCTGTGGCGCACGCCCATGCGCACCTCGTGGTGCATCGAGACCTGAAGCCTTCCAACATCCTCGTCGATGCCGAAGGCCGGGTGCACCTGCTCGATTTCGGCATCGCGAAGCTCCTCGATGCACCGAGCCTCGGTGAGGGACTGCATACGCAATTTGTGGGAACGGTGCTGACCCCGGTCTACGCCTCGCCCGAACAACTACAGGGCGCAGCCGTCAGCACAGCTTCGGATGTCTATTCACTCGGCGTCGTGCTGTACGAACTGCTCGCCGGCGTGCGGCCCTACAAGGCCAGGAACAGCGGCGATGCACTAGCGATGGCGCAGGCGATCCTCGCCGATGAGCCACGGCGCCCGAGTGAAGCCGCAACGGAAGCGTTCGCGCGCCGCCAGTTGCGCGGCGATCTGGACACGATCCTCCTCAAGGCGCTCAAGAAGGCACCGGCCGAGCGCTATGCCACGGTCGCGGAGTTTGGTGACGATCTCGAGCGCTATCTGCGCGGCGACGCGGTGCGGGCGCGTCCCGACAGTTTCGGGTACCGCGCGCGCAAGTTCGTCGGCCGCAACAAGATCGCCGTCGGCGCGCTCGCCGCGATAGTGGCATCGCTCAGCGCGGGTCTGGGCGTCGCACTCTGGCAAGCGCAGCGGTTGCGCGCCGAGCAGAAGACCTCACGCGCCGAAGAACAATTTCTCGAGAACGTGTTTCGCGCCAACTCCAACGATCAGCCGGATCCAGCGAAAGCGCGCGAAGCCACCGTTCGCGATCTGCTCGCCAACGGCGCGAAGATGGTGGACGAATCGCTCAAAGACGTTCCGGAAAGCCGCCTGCGCATGCTGGGCACGCTCGCGCAGATGCATGCCGACCTCGAGCTCTATGACGAGGCCGTAGTGCTCGGCCGCAAGCGGGTGGACCTGTCACGCTCGATCTACGGGCGCGATGACCCGCGGGTGGTCGAGCCCCTCATCGATCTTTCGCTCGCCATGTCCGCCTCGGAGTCGAACCCGGAGCGCGGCAAGGTGCTGGAGGAAGCCACGGGGATTCTCGATCGCAACCATGACACGACGTCCTTCCTGCGCGGCAAGCTCATGGGTGAGCTGTCGAGTTACGAGACCGAGACCGACACGGCGAAATCTCTGCGCGACGCCGATGAAAGCGTGCGCATCCTGCGCAACTACCCGCCCTCCTCGGACCTGAGCGAATCGCTGGTGCTGCAGGGCTGGCTGCTGGGCGAGCTGCGTCGCTACTCGGAGGCGGAGCCTGCCTTTCAGGAAGCGATCTCGGTGTCGCAGACCGTGTACGGCAAGGTGAACGCGCATCTGCCGAGGCTCTATGGCTACCTGGCAGGACCGCAGTACCGCCAGCAGAAGTTCGCGGCCGCGGAGGTGAGCTCTCGCCGGGCGTGGGAGCTCTCGAAGACGCTGAAGGGAGAGTTGAGCGGTTCAACGCTGCAGGAGGAGATGGGATACGGCCTGATGCTGGTCGCAACTTCACGCATCCGCGAAGGTTTGGTGCATACAGGCCATGCCAGTCAGCTGATCGAGCAGGTCCGTGGCCCGAACAACTCGCTCGACACGCCGGAGATCCTGCTCATCCACGGCCGAAGCCTGGTGCAGAGCGGGCACCTGCAGGAAGGTCTGCCCTATCTCACGCGTGTGACGGAGATCTATCGTCGCTACCGTCCCGGCACAAACTACCTGATGGAAGCTCTCGAGTTGCAGTGCATGGGGCGGATCGCCATCGGCGATCTGGATACGGCGCAGTCACTGCTGAAGGAATCGCAGGCACTGCGCAAGAGCCTCAACGATCGCAATACGAATCTCAACGGCGATGTGAACGCCCGCGTGGCGCTGGCGCTGGCGCGCGACGAGCTGGATGCCGCCCAGGCAGCCTTGGGGGATTTGTATCTGCCTGGGGAGAGTTCAAAGCCCAGTGCCTTCTCCGCCATGCAGGCATCGCTCCTGCGTGCCGAAGTCGGTCTCGCGCGTGGCGAGAGCGCGGCCGCGAGAGATCTCGCGATGCCCGTGTACACCTATGTCAGCGGCAGCACGCAGCGCCAGTACCTCAAGATCTACGAAGCGCGCTCGGCACTCGATGCCGGCGAGGCTCTGCAGCTGCTCGGGCAACACGTCGAGGCGGAAACGCTGCTGCGCCACGCGGTCGCTCTTCACACCGAGCTCTACGAAGGCGCGGACAATCCGCTGACCGCCAATGCCTTGATCGCGCTCGCCGACGCGCTCGTGGACCTGGGTCGCCTCGATGAAGCCCGCGCACTCGAGTCCCGCGCACGGGGCATGCAGGCGGCCAACGCTCAGCTCGGTCCTCAGTACCAGCGTCCCCTCACCGCCCTCCAGGCGCACCTGCGCCACGCCAACCACGCCTGATCGAGCACGCGGCCTGCCGGTCGCGCCCGCCTGATCGATCACTACCGGCCCTGCCCGGCTCCCGGACTCGATGTCCGGAATTGCCTCCTCGCCACGTCGGCCAATACAGAGGCGATCAACGTCCGTGTTTCGAGGGAGTCCCATGACGAGGTCCGCACACCGCCCGCGCCCGCTGCTCCTTTGTCTCGCAGCGCTGCTGAGCTGCAGCGTGGCATTGGCCAACAAGCCGCCTGAAAACACGCAGCCTCCCGAGGCACCGCCGGTCAAGAAGCTGGCGAGCAACGGGACCGATCCCGTCACGGTCGCCATCTACGACTTCCGCTCCAACATCCAGGAGCTGCCGTCGCGCGGCGCGACCGACATGTTCGTCACGGCGCTGCAACAGAATGGACGTTTTCGCGTCGTCGAGCGCGCACAGCTGAACCAGGACATCGCCGTCGAAAAGCAGCTCAACGCCCAGGGCTCGAGCACCGGGACCGCGGCGAGCAAGCAACTGCACGGTGCGGACTACATCTTCGAAGGCGCGGTGACCGAGGCCAACGCCGGCGAGTCGGCGAACTCGAGCGCGGTCGGTGTCGCCGGCATGTCGGTGAGCGGCGGCAAGAACCAGGACGTGATCGCGATCGACGTGCGCATCGTGGATGCAGGCACCGGCGATGTGCTCGATGCGGTCAGCGTGCACAAGAACGTCAAGTCGAAAGCCGCGGGCGTGTCTGGCGTCGGCAACCTGCTGGGTTCCGTACTCGCCAGGCACGGCGCGGACACGACCTACACGCCCGACGTCAACGTCCAGCAGCAACACAAGGACAGCCTCGATGCGGCGCTGCGCGCCGCCATCGACGACGCGGTCACACAGCTCGCGGCGCGCTTCTGAGTCGCCCCGACGCCACGCGGAGAACAGCATGCCACTCACCCTCGCAAGACTTCTCATCACCTGCGCCACGGCACTCGTGGCACCGCTGGCACTCGCCGACGTCACGATCGTGCAGCAATTCTCCAGCGACGGTTTTGGCGGCGCCGTACAGCTCGGCGCGATGGACGGCAACATGATCCACGCGATCTCGGGTCACAACGCGCGCTTCGACATGAGCATGAAGCTGCGCAACGCCATCTTCGGCGCGATGCTCCCGCAAGGCGGCAATTTCCTGCAGATCATCCGCCTCGACGACGATCGGATCTACCAGGTCGATGCGAGCAAGAAGAGTTACACGGAAGAGACCTTCGCCGACGTGCGGGCCGCGAACGCGCGTCTCACGCAGCAGATGCAGTCCCAGGGCGCGCGTTCCGCAGCTCCGAGCGATGAAAGCCAGTGCCAATGGACGCCGGCGAAGGCCGAGGTCAAGAAGACGGGCGAGCACGCCACCATCGCGGGCGTCGACACCGAGCACGACATCGCGAGCGTGACGCGCACGTGCACCAAGGGCGCTGACATCTGCGATTTCGTATTTCAGTTCGACCAATGGCTCGCTGTGGACATGCCGGGGGGCACCGAACAGCGCGCCTTCTGGAAGGAGTACGGCAAGCGCCTGGCCCTGGACGGCGACACGAGCATGATGGAGACGCAGGGCGCGCGCATGATGCTCAGCCGGTTCCCGGACGCCTGGGGTGCGCTCTTCAAGGCGGCCGATTCCCTCAAGGGCTATCCGCTCAAGGCGACCATGCTGATGCAGTTCGGCGGTCCGCACTGCAGTTCCGGGCCGGCAGCAACACCGGGCGATTCCGGCACGGCGTCTGCGGCGCCGAAGGCGAACCCGATGGCTGCCATGGCGGGTCTGCTCGGAAAATTCAAGCACAAGCCGGCGGCGGACTCTTCGCCCTCCAACTCGCCGGACACATCATCGAGTGCATCGACAACGCCCGGCATGACCGATCTGTTCCGGGTCACGACGACCACCACCTCGATTTCCACCAGCGCCGTGTCACAGGACAAGTTGCGCGTGCCTGCGGGCTACGCCAAGTCCGCCAAGAGCACGCACGAAGGCGCTTGATCGAAAGAGAAATGCAAGTCTCAACAGGTATGACCATGCGCAATCCACTCACGACGATCTGCTCTCTCCTTCTGATCACCGGCCTGCCTGGCATGGCGCACGCTGGCGTTGCGCCATCGAGCACGCTCGGCCAGCGTGTGATGCAGCCGGCACAGCCGGTGCAACCTGCACCCGCGCCGGCGCCACAAACTTCGGCGCCCAAGGCCACGGTGCCTGCCGCCACCGCGGTCACTGCGCAGCCCACGCCGACCGCGGTCACCGTGCCGGCCGCCACGGCGGTCACTGCGCAGCCTGCCGCCGCCGCAATCACGCCGCAGCCCGCGCCGACCGCGGTCCCGCCCTCGGCCGCTTCGAGCGCCGTGCAGCCCGCACTCAAGGCTGCTTCTCCGGCAGCTGCGCAACATTCGTCGGCGCAACGGATCACGACGCAGGGCAAGACCTCGGGCGTCGTCGCAAGCACCCGGCAATCGAAGTATCTGCCCGACCGGACCGAGACGACGCAGTCGCAGGCGATGTTGCGCGATTCGGAAAACGCAATCGCGCAGAACGCCCGGAAAGCCGCGCCCACTGCTCATCCCGCTGCTCTCACGGCGCCGGCGCGTGCTGCCGATCCGCCTGGCGTTCGCATGGCAGCGATGCCGGCGAGCGCTGCGCTCGCACCGGCAGGCCGCTCCAAGGCCGATACGCCGGCCGGCATCTTCAATTCGCCGCCCGGAATCTGGTTCGTCAACAACAAGGACAAGAATTTCGTCCTGACACCCGGCGGCTACGTGACGATCCTCGGCAAAGGATTCGGTGCCGGCATGGGCGAGGTGAACATGTTCGGCCACACCAACCCGGGCAAGCTTGCGTTGCAGGTTATCGACTGGAACGACGGCGAGATCTACGCGGTGCTGCCGCCGGGAGTTCGCGGCTACGCCGATCAAGCGGCCCGGCTGCAGGTCGTGACGCGTGTCGCTGGGCAGGTGTACAGCCTCGACACCGGGAAGTTCTACGCGACGCGTGAAGAGATCACGCTCGGCGCGAGCCTGAGTCGCGCGATCGACCTGCACCCGAGCGTGACGTGGAACGCGATGATCGCGGACGACGGGCGCGTCGATCGCGTCGAGGATGCCGAGGGCGGCAACGACATCGATTGCAAAGCGCCTGGCACCGACGTTCTTTACTTCAGGCCCTTGCCGAACGGTTTCGTGCTGACCGGCATCAGCTACTGGTTCGGTCGCACCGACAGCGGCGACGGCGATATGTACGGTAAGGACGGCGATCGCGTGTTCACGCCGGGTTACTCGGTCGGCGACTGGGGAACCGCGCGGGTCGGCTCCACTACGTACACGACGCTGCCAGTGAGCTTTGGCGTGTTTCGCAGCCATCACGCACAGACCCACTTCACGTTTGGAAGTCCCGATCATTGCGAATCGACCTACCAGGTCGAGCTCAGCGTCAGCGGGCCCGCAGGCCTGAAGCCGTACTGACCGCGCCAACTCACCTTCAGGGAGACGATCATGCGAACACTTGCACTCGGCACGTTGCTGCTCGCAACCTGCACCGCGGCTTCGGCGGTCGACATGAAACCGTCGAGCACCCTCGGTCAGCGCGTGACGCAACCGGCAGCGCCGGCGCAAACAGTGGCGCCGGCCCAGACACCGGTGCCGCAGGCGCCAACGACGGTGCCAGCGTCGACGTTGCAGAAGACGGGTTCGCCAGCGGCGATGCGCACACCAGCAACGCCAACCGCAGTGCCGCCCGCGGCGCCGCCGGCCAGCCCAGTGGCGACTCCTTCCAGCACGACCTTGCCCGCCGCAACCCAGGCGCCGGTCGCTCGCCGTGCCGGCACGACTGAGAAGCTCGCGGGCGCAAAGCAAGTGAAGTACCTCCCCACGCGGACGACGGAACTTCAGTCACAGACGACCCTGCGCGATGCGGAAAACGCGCTGGCGCAGAACTCGCAGAAGAGCGGGTCGACCGCGCAGCACGGTGTGCTCGTGGCCACCGGGGCAGCACCGTTATCTGCGTCCGCGACGACTGCATCGATGCGGATGACCGCAGTGCCCGCGGGTGGTGCGGCGACGGTAGTGCCTCCCGCTGCACGGCCCAAGGTGGACACGCCGGCCGGCGTTCTCAATTCACCGCCTGGAATCTGGTTCGTCAACGACAAGGACCAGGGCTTTCATCTGACGCCGGGAGGCAATGTCACGGTCCTCGGCAAGGGATTCGGTGACTCGGCCGGTGCGCTCAATGTCCAGATGCAGTCCGGCGCACAAGTCACGTACCAGGTCTCCTCGTGGAACGACCGGGAAATTCACGCGCTCCTCCCCGCCAACGTTCGCGGCGTGCCGGATCAGCCGGCCGGACTGCGGGTGCACACGAGGGACGGGAAGAATTACGCGCTCGACGGCGGCAAGTTCTACGCCACGCGTGAGGAAATCACGGTCAACACCAATCTCGCCCAGGTCATCCAGTTCGCAGGCGCCGCGCACTGGGGCGTGACGCTCGCAGACAACGGGCGCGTTGATCGCGAAGAAGACGGAACGCTTGCTCACCCGGACATCGACTGCAAGGCACCGGGCACCGACTACCTGTACTTCAAGCCCTTGCCGTATGGATTCGTTGTGTCAGGGATCGGCGGATGGTTCGGGCGCACGGATACCGGCGATGGCGACGGCCTGGGTGGCCACGGCAATCACCTTTTCACTCCGGGATACTCATTCGGTGACTGGACAACGGGCTCGATTGCGGTAGCTCGCGATCACTCGGTGCAGGTACCGATGATCCCGGTGAACTGGGGTGTGTGGCGCAGCCACGCAGGTGCAACAGCGACGCAGTACGGCAGCCCCGACTTGTGCAGCTCGAACTACCAGGTGGAGGTCAGCTTGATCGGCCCCGCTGGGATGAAGCCTTTCTAGGCCCGATGCGCGCCCATGCGCTCGACACTGCGCGCGTAAGGCTTGAGGCCGAGCCAGAAGCAGACGAGTGAGATCGGTCCCATCACCAGCGAGGTGGCCGCGAGCGAATAGCGCAGCATGTTCTCGTCGCCGAAGACGAAGTTGGTGAAGCTCGCGACGATCGTCGCGCCGAGGCCGAAGCCGACGATGTTGAATACGAACAGGAAGAGCGCCGTCACCTGGCCGCGCATCCGGTTCGGCGTAACGATCTGGATCGCCGCGTTGTAGGGACCCGGACTCATCATCGCGCCCGCAAATGCCGCGACGACCAGGGCCATCGCCAACTCCGGTGTCGGCATGAATGGATAAAGAACCTGCGGCACGAAGTTGAGAGCCGACGCCAGCAGCGTCACGCGCATGTTGGCGTCGAGCCGCCCCTGCCGGGCGTACCGTTCCGCGAGCATGCTGCCTGCGATCAGGCTGAAGGGTCCGATGAGCACGATCGCAATGCCGAAGGTCGTGGCGAAATGCGGTGCGCTCCAGCCATAGGTGCGCTCGAAGAACGCTGCGTGCCACGCCTGGTGACCGAACGCGAGCACAGTGTTGGACGCGACGCCGATGAACATCGGACCGTAGGTCTTCCAGTTGTCGATCAGGTACTGCACGACATCGCGAATCGGAATCGACTCAGTCTTGGCCGCGCCGGCCGTCGCCGCCGCCACACCACGACGGATCGGCTCCCGCACCGTCAGCATCAGCGCCGCGACAATGAACCCCGGTACGGAGACCACCAGGAACACGAGTTGCCAGGGGCGCAGCACACCGATGCCCGGGAACGAGACTGGTGGCCAGGTGCCGATCCACACGATGGCAGCGCCGCCGACGAGCAGTGCGCCGCCAAGACCGGCGATGAAGCCGAAGTTGAGCACAGCGATCGCGCGCGGCAGTTTTCGCGGCGGAAACAGGTCCGCCATCATCGAGAAGGTCGCCGGCCCGCTGCAGGATTCACCGGCGCCGACGCCGATGCGCGCGAGGAACAGCTGCCAGAAGTTCTGCGCCAGCCCGCACAGTGCCGTCGCGATACTCCAGGCGGTGATGCCACAGGTGAGGATCAGGCGCCGGCTGCGCGAGTCGACCATGCGCGCGATCGGGAGCCCGAGGATCACGTACATGCACACGAACGCGAAGCCGATGATCAGGCTGATGCGGAAGTCGCTCAGGTGCAGATCGGCCTTGATCGGCTGAACCAGCAGGCTCACGATCCCGCGATCCAAAAAGTTGATCATTAGCGCGAGCGCGAAAATCGACACCGCGTACCACGCTTGCCGCGGACTCGGCCACGGACGGCTGTCGGCCGCGGGAGTCGTCGACGCCGGCGAAGTCAGATCATTCACGCCTCACCCCTCTTGCCTCATCGGTGCCAGGCCCTGCGCCTCCTTGCGGCGCGCGCGCCGCCCGTCCTCCATCGCCATGCGCTTCGGATCCGGCGCAGCGTCGGGCAACGCCGCAAGGATACCTTCGAACAGCTCGCGCAGTTCCGCTTTGAACTCGGAGTGCGGAAAAATGTACAACTCGTTGCGCCGGATGCCGGCCAGCACGCGCTGCGCGACGTCGACCGGCGCCATGCCGACCGACAGCACCTGGTCGAGCCGCGCGATGTCTTCCTTCGTGACGCGATAACCGCTGCGCGCAAGGTGATTCGGCCGGCTCAACACCGCTTCATGGATGTTGCTGCGAACGAAACCGGGACACAGAACCGACACGCCGATGTGGTGAGGCGCCAGATCGTAGCGCAGCGAACTGGTGAGACCGAAAACCGCGAACTTCGAGGCGGAGTAGATTCCGAAGCCGGGCCCGACGATGAGTCCCGCCATCGAGGCGGTGTTGACGATGTGCCCGCCTTCGCCATGCGCCTTGATGCGCGGCACGAAGCTCTGGATGCCGTTGATCACGCCGTCGACGTTGACGCCCATGATCCAGTCCCAGTCTTCATACGTCGCCTGGTCCATCGGGCCGAAGATGCTGACGCCCGCGTTGTTGCAGACCACGTGCACCTTGCCGAAGACCCGCACGGTCTCCTCCGCCGCGCGATCCATCGCCTTGCGATCGGTGACGTCGAGCTCGATCGCGTGCACGTTGCGGCCCGCGCCCTGCAGTTCGTCGAGCGCCTGTGACAAATGGTCCTGGCGGATGTCAGCGATGACGACCTTCATGCCGGCCTCGGTCAGCACTTTCGCGAGCCCCAGGCCGATGCCACTGCCGCCGCCGGTGACGAACGCAACCTTGCCCTTGACGTCTTTCATGATGGCCTCCGATCCGCTCACCTGGACTTGCGCGCACGCCGTCGCACGGGCTTGCGCGTCTTGCGACTCGCGAGCTTGCGTTTCCTGCGACTCGCAGGCGTGCGCTGCTCGGCCCGCAACCGGTCGCGCTCCGCGGCGAACATCGGATTGCGCAGCACCCCGACAGAAGCGGCCACGCGCCGCGCCGGCGGCTTCTCGTTCGGAAACGATGCGAGGATGGCGTCGAAGCGCTCGCGCAGGCCGGACTGGTACTCCGCGTGCGTGAGAATGTAGAGGTCGTTGCGCCGGATGCCGCGCACTACACGCTCCCCGATCTCGAGCGGATCCATGCCGGTCGGCACCACGTGCTCGCGGAACGCGGCGCCTTCAGTGCCGCTGGTGAGCGACTTGAAGCGCGTGTTGCGATAGCGCGCGGGCCGCGAATTCTCGCCCTCGAAGATCGCCGTGTTCACGAGGCCCGGGCACAGCACGGACACGCCGATGTTGTGCGGCATGAGCTCGAGGCGCAGCGTCTCCATGAAGCCGACGAGCGCATATTTCGTGGTGATGTAGATACCACCGATCGCCGCGAGGAGTCCTGACATCGAGGACGTCGTGACGATGTGCCCGCCCTCGCCGTGCGCCAGCAGGCGCGGCAGGAACGCCTGCACGCCGTTGACGACGCCGCCGACGTTGACGCCCAGCGCCCAGTCCCAGTCGTCGTAACTCGCTTCGAGGAGCGAGCCGAACACACCGACGCCCGCGTTGTTGCAGAGTACGTGTACACGACCGAACACGCGTTCGGCCTCGTCCGCCGCGCGCGTCATCGCGTCGCGATCGGTGACATCGAGCCGGATCGCATGCACGTCCTGCGGACGCGCGCTGAAGTGAGCACGGGCGCGCTCGAGGTGCTCCGGGTTGAGATCGGCGATGACGACGCGCATGCCCGCGGTGTGCAGCGTTCGCGCGATGCCGAGGCCGATGCCGCTGCCGGCTCCTGTCACGAACGCTACTTTCCCCTTCAGGTCTTTCATGGCGCTTCCTCAGGCCCAGGCGCGCGAGCGCACGACACTGCGCGCGTAGGGTTTGAGGCCGTACCAGGTGATGAGTGCCGCGATCGGACCCATGACAGCCGCTGAAGCTGCGAGCGAATAGCGGAGCGAGGCATCGCTCCCGAACACGAAATCGGTGAAGAGCGCGACGAACACCGGGCCCGAGGCGTAACCCACCACGTTGAACACGAACTGGTAGGCGGCGCGCACCTGACCGCGCATCTCGTTTGGCGTCACTATCTGCAGCGCCGCGTTCGCGGGCGCGATGCCGAGCGAGGCCACGAAAAGATTGAGACCGGCCAGTGCCAGCGCCCAGTTCGGATCCGGCATCAACGGGTAGGCGATCGACGTCGGCACGACGGCGAGCGTCGCGATCTGCAGCACGCGCATGTTGGCGTCGTCGTAGTTACGCTTGGCATACCACTCCGCCAGCCAGCTGCCGGCGAACAACCCGAGCGGTGTCAGCACCAGCGAGATCACGCCGACTTTGTAGGCAGTCTGCGGAACCGGCCAGCCGTAGGTGCGCGAGAAGAACTCGAACATCCAGCCCGCGGTGCCGAAACTCAGCATGGTCTTGATCCCCATCGCGATGAAGATCGGCGCGTAGGTCTTCCAGTCGGCGCGCACGAAGCCGAAGACATCGCGGATTGGCATCACCTGCGGCTTGCCGTCGACCAGCGGCGCGCCGGAGATGAGGCCGCGCCGCCGCGGCTCGTGCACCGTTCCCATGAGGAGCGCGAGGATGAAACCCGGCAGGCCCACCGCGACGAACACCAGCTGCCACGGGCGAATCTCACCGATCACCGGCAGCACGACCGGCGGCAGGCCCGAGATCGCCTGGATCACCGCGCCGCCCACGATCGTCGCGAGCGCGGTGCCGTAGGCGAAGCCGATGGCGTTGATCGCGAGCGCACGCGGGAGCTGCCGCGGTGGAAAGGAATCCGTGATGATGGAAAAGGTTGCCGGCGCGAACGACGACTCACCGGCGCCCACGCCGGCGCGAGCCCAAAAGAGCTGTCCATAGGTTCGGGCCACGCCGCAGAGCGCGGTCATGAGACTCCAGAACGCGATGCCGATGCCGATGATGAGGCGCCGGCTGTGCCGGTCGGCGAGACGCGAGATCGGCAGGCCCAGCACCGCGTAGACCGCGACGAAAGCCGGGCCGATGAGAAAGCTCACCTCGGTGTCGGTAAGCTCGAGATCGTGCTTGATCGGGCCGACCAGCAGCTGGATGACGCTGCGATCGATCGTGGCCACGAGCAGGCCCAGCGTCAGCATGCCGAGCGCGTACCAGGCGCGCCGTGGGTGCGGCCAGCCGTCCTCGGGCGTCGTGGCGCGCGGGTCGGTGTTCAACTCGAGCTCGTGCGCGGCTGCGTGGTCGGCCTGAACCCCAGCAGGCGCGGATCGACTTCGCGGAACAGTTTCTGAAAATCGTACGTGCAGGAGCGGCCCGCCTGGTACGGAATGCCGTTGGCGGACATCTGGTTGAACTCCTTCGGCACATCGCGAAAGTGATCCGCGTCCAGCCACAGGCGCAGCAGGTGGCGGCGCCGTTCGGGCTCGGGAAACTCCTCGAAGGCGCGGCGCGCGTGCAGCACCGTGTAGTTGTTGATGACCAGCATGTCGCCGGTCTCGAGCGTGAAGCTCACAGCGGTCTCGGGCTCGCGCGCGATGGCATCGAACAGGTCGATCGCCTCGAGCTCGGCTTCGGTGATCGGGATGCCGAGCTCGTGGTGCCCGGCAATGTAGCCGGCGCGCGCGTTGCGACAGCTCACCTGGCCGCTGCGCACCGTGAACACCGGGATGCGATACGGCGTGACCGGCTCCTCGTCGGGGCCCTCTTCGCCCAGCCGGTGATAGTGGAAGCCGCGATACAGGGGCTCGAGCAGGTGCGGCGCGCGACGCGCGATTTCATCGTGGATGCGCACGGCGCTCCCGAGGCGACTCTCGCCGCCCGACTTCGACGGATGCCAGCAGGCGAGCGACAGCATCGCGGTCACATCGTTGTGCAGCCCGAGCTCGAGCGCGCTGCGATACATGCGCGGCGTGGGCTCGAACCGGGTGGCATCGATCACGTGCGCCAGCAGCTCGCCCTTGGCGTTCTGCGATAACGCGTAACCGAAATAGGTGCCCACACCCCAGACGACGGCGGCGAATTCATCGAAGGTCAGGCCCTCGCGAGGCAGGCCGCGCAGCAGGACGAAGCCCCGGCCGCTGCGGACCTCCTCGAACGCCTGCGTGAGTTTCGGCGCGAGCGCGCCGAGCTGAAAGTCTTCCCGGCGCAGTGCATGCGCCGGCGTGAGGCGGCCGGCTGCCGCGATCCGGCGGACTGCCGCAACGAGTTCCTGCCGCTCGCCTTCGCTCAGCGCGACAGTGAACTCCGCCTCGCTCCCGAAACTGCTCGCATCCCAGACGGCCGGGTCCGGCATCACCCGTCCTGCGTGAGTGCCGACAGTACGTTCCACAGTGCACCTCTTCGCGCTTCGCTCACCGCCGGAGCAAAAAGGCGCGCCTGGTAGCCGGGCGCGCCTCGAGTTCCGCAGGACCAGGGCGCGCCCGTGCGCGCCCTATCCGTTCCGCATTACTGGAAGTTGCGGGTGAACTGCACGTACCAGTTGCGCGGCATGCCGGGCTGACCTTCGAGGGTCGGCTGGCCGAAGCCCGTCAGGTCGAACTTGTTGAGGAAGTAATCCTCGTCAAGCGCGTTGTTGAGGCCCACCGAGGCCTGCCACGTGTTCTCCGGGCTGTTCCACTCCAGGCGCACGTTGAGCAACTCGTAGCCCTTGGAGCAGAAGTCCTTCTGGGTGATGTCGTTGGTCGTGTTGGTGAGGTTGGTCTGCAATCCCGGGCAGATCTCGCTCTGGCCGTAGTAATCGACGCGCGGCGTCAGCTTGCTGCCGTTGCCCATGCCGAAGTCATAACCCATGCTGAAGCTCCAGTTGTACTTCGGCACGTAGATCGGCTCGTCGCTCTTGATCACGGTCAGGGCGGGATTGTTGAGCAGGCTCGGATCGTCCTTCTCGTCGCCATCGAAGTCCGTGTAGCCGTACTGGGCCGAGATGTTGAGCGCCTCGGTCGGACGGAACGCGAGCTCGAGCTCCGCGCCTTTGATGGTCGCCGGAATGTTCTGATAGAACGTGCGCGAGGTGACCGCATCGCAGGTCTGGCCGAGCGAGTCGGTGAACGCGCCGTTCGGATTCAGGTTGTATTGCGGCGGGTTCGATCCCGGGATCAGCAGGCACTCGGTGCCGCCGACCGGCAGGATGCGCTGGCTGTAGTCGATGTAGAACACGGCCAGGTTGGTGCGCAGGCGCCGGTCCGCCCAGTCCGCCTTCATGCCGACTTCGTAGGAAGTCGCCTCTTCACCGTCCACCTTCACGAACTGCGTGACCTGGAACGGCCGCGGATTGAAGGCCTGCGGGCGATAGCCGGTCGCGGCTGACGCGTAGGCCATGATCGTGTCGGTGAACTTGTA
>DATFRO010000103.1:0-28709 GCA_035263105.1 Steroidobacteraceae bacterium
ATCGACGTGCGCATCGCCGGCTACGACCAGGACACGCTGACGCTCTTAGCGCCGCTCGCGGCGAACTCCAATCACAAGGGCACGGCGTTTGGCGGGAGCCTGTTTTCGCTCGCGGTGCTCGCCGGCTGGGGCTTGCTGGCACTCAAGCTCGGGGAACGCGCGCTGGATGCGGAGCTCGTGATCCAGGAGTCGCACGTCGAGTACCTCGCGCCGGTGCGTGGCGATTTCAGCGCGCGCGCGAGCCTGCCCGACGCGAGCGAGTTCGAGCGTTTCGTCAAGATGCTCGAGCGGCGCGGCAAGGCACGCATCAGGATCGCCGTCCTCGTCACGCAAGGGGACACGCTCGCCGTGAAGTTCGACGGGACCTTTGCCGCCGCAAGAACGTGACCGCGCATGCGTTCAGCGCCCGTGAGTCGCTTGCCACACGATGCCATTGAGCGAATCTACGCAGCGATTCGCGCGGTGCCGCGCGGGCGCGTGGCGACCTACGGGTGGATCGCGGAGCGGGCGGGGTTGCCGCGTCGGGCGCGGCTCGTGGGACACACGTTGCGTCATGCACCGCGCGGCTTGCGCCTGCCCTGGCACCGGATCATCAATGCGCAGGGACGGATCTCTTTTCCGCGCGGCAGCGAGCCGTACGCCGAGCAGCGCCGGCGGCTCGAAGCTGAAGGAGTGCGCTTCGTGCGCGGCCGCGTGAAGCTGCAGCAGTTCGGCTGGCAGCTCACGCTCGATGAGCTGCTCTGGAAGCCGCCCGAGGAGCGACGCAAGCGCCGCTGAGCCCACCGTCCGACCGGCCGACCTGTTCAACGCGCGCGCCTGTCGCCACCCGTGCCCGCTTGCTACCATCCCGCCCCCCGGGTAGCGAATCCTACGGGAGCACGAATGCCTGATCGTTACGTCGTTTTCTCCCACGGCAAGGGGAGCGGCCCCTGGGGCGAGAAGATCACGGCCATGGCGGAGATGGCCCGGAGCGAGGGCTTCGAGGCCGAGTCCGTCGACTACCAGGGCATCGAGGATCCCGCCGATCGCGTCACGCGGCTGCTGAGCTTCTGCAAGGATCTGCGCGGCTCACTGGTGCTGGTGGGATCGAGTCTGGGCGGGCATGTCGCGACCGCGGCTTCGCGGCTGTTGCAGGCGCGCGGCTTGTTCCTGCTGGCGCCGGCGTTCTACATGCCGGGCTACGAGCAGCAGACGCCGAAGCCCGCCGAATGCCCGATCACCATCGTGCACGGCTGGCGCGACGACGTCGTGCCGGTGGAGAACAGCGTGCGCTTTGCGAAGCAGTTCAAGTCGACCTTGCACATCCTCGACGGCGACCATCGCCTGGTCGAGAACATTCCGCAGATCAACTATCTCTTCGAGTATTTCCTGATCACGCTCGAGCCGTATCTCTGAGTGCCGTCCCTCGGCCTCGAAGTCATCTTGGACAATGACCCAACGAGTGGGTAGTCGTGGTCAGAAGTGAAGTCGCGGCGACTAACCTTGCGCCGTCACATGCAGTGACTCTTACTCTCCCCAAGTCTAGGGAACCGAGGCCACAGCGGCGATGACGCCGTACCAAACGTGCTGCTTGTTGGACTCCGGCGTCTCAGGCACGGCGTACCCGACGATGACGGTATCGCCCGATCCGAAGATCGAGCGACGGCTCCCCGACGAGCCCCATCCTTCCAGAAGTCTCGCCCCGGAGCATGCCTTGGGACGCCGCTGGAGGCCCTTCGTCCTAGTTTCTTGAAGCGCTGCCATCTGTCGTTAGCGACTCGATCTTGGTGATTGAAGCTCGGTCCGGATATGCGCGAAAAGGCTGTGAGACGATGCAGCTCCGATCGGCGAGCCGAATTGCCAATCGAAAATCGGTTCCGCTCAGGTTCCCAAGCTGGACTGAGAATAGCTCGACTTTGAATGAGGCCATCGAGTGGAGGCCGACCTTCAATGCGTCCGGCGAGGGCCCAAAGGTGCCCGGCAGGTGATTGGCGAGAGTCGTCCAGGTCCCATTCAAATCTCTAAACTGAACCGTGGCATCCGGATAGTCGATGTAAAACGATTCGCTCGCCTTTCGCGCTGGGATTACGATGCCCCTCGCGATTCGGAGATTTTGCAACCTAAAATCGCCGACAAAAGCTCCATCGTGATTCTTGACGGCGCTCGTGAGTGTCAGCGTCGTATTTGGCACCAGCGCATCTTCCTCTACACAAGAATCAGATGCGGACGCGGCTGCACACCAAGAGGCAACCGATATCAGAATCACACCGCCGACGACTGTTAGACGCGTCATGCTCCTAACTCCTGTTTCAATCTCTTTCCGGGAACTTGGGTTAGTGCCCATGGGGACCGCCTGGATAGTCATACTTACGAATCGTTTCCCGGTAAGCTTCGTCGATGCCCCCGCGGCGAAGCGCGCCATCCAGAGTTGACGACGTGGCTTCCTGACATTCCTCAACTGAAGTGAAGTCAACGTTCTTGTAGCGAGCCTCTCGTTCCTCGGCGATTCCCTTGCCAGCCCGGTTTGCCCATGAGTTGTAGTCACGGACGTGATCACGCTCTTTGCGGTTGACGAAGGACCTTGATGCTCGGGTCAAGCCGGGACGCGAATGCACGTGAGTCTGAAAATCAACTGTGAATTCTTCAAACTTGGCACCAGTCGCGGTGCAGACGCAGCGACTCGTGATGCTCCAATCCACGATCGTGGCACCAGTTGGTTTCGGCCCTACAATCGACGGCAGCGCACCTGGATAGGCCGGCCATTGCGCTTTAGCCGTCAGATCAGACGCATAGGTGGTCACATTCCGCCACACAAGAAGGCCCAGAGCATCGATTAGTTCGACGGAGTCATTTTGGACGTAGGCAAACGTGTTGATTCCCGCACCGAGGCCGATAGGAGTTGCGGGAGAGCGCTTAACCTAGTGCCGCTCGCGAATCGCACGCGCCGCGAGGCGATCGATGAGCGAGGGCCAGAAGAGCCGCACGTAGCGAGCCATCCGTCCACGGTAAGAGGTGAGGAGCAGGCGACGGCGCTTCTCGATCGCGGGCACGACCAGCCGTGCGCACTGCTCGGCGGTCATGATCTTCTCCTGGCGCATGGGGCTCACGCCGAGCGGCTGTCCATCCCGGCCGATCGCGCGCTTGTGCGTTTCGGTGACCACGAAATCGGGCGCGATGATCGTCACGCTGACGCCGCTCCCGGCGAGTTCGATGCGGAGCGATTCAAAGAACCCGACCAGCGCGTGCTTGCTGGCCGAGTAGCCCGTGCGCTCCGGCACCCCGGTGAGTCCCGCCATGCTCGCGATCGCGACGATGCGGCCGTGCGCTTGCTTGAGCCACGGCAGTGCTGCGCCGGTCAGGTGGACGCCCGACAGATAGTTCAGCCGCACGAGGTGCTCGTACACCGAGAGGTCCGCGAGCGCATCGAAGCGCGCCCACATCGTGCCGCCGGCGTTGTTGATGAGCACATCGAGGCGTCTGAACCGGGCGATGGCCGCATCGATGAGCGCGCGGCATTGTGCGGGATCGAGGACGTCGGTCGCGACCGCGAGTGCGGCGCTCCCGCGCGCTTCACATTCGCGTGCGAGTTCCTCCAGCCGCTCGAAGTTGCGGGCGGCGAGCACCAGGCGCAGGCCGCGCCGTGCGAGCTCGAGCGCGAGGGCGCGCCCGATGCCTTCCGAGGCACCGGTGAGCACGACGACGTGATCCGCGAGCGGACTCGACACCTCGGCGTGCAGCGAGCCCTGACGATCAGTGTCCGGATTCACGGTACACTCTCGCGGCGTTCGGGGAGGAGGGGCTCACCATGAAGATGTTGTTCGCATGCCTGCTGTGCACGATGCTCCTCGGCGCCTGCGGGCAGGATACTCCACCAAAGCAAGAGCAGCCGATGCGCCCGGAGGACACGTTCGCCGGTGACATGATCAAGGAGAAGAACAAGATCGAGGAGCAGGCGCAACAGCAGGTCGAGAATCGCATGCCGGAGCTCAACCGCGAGCTCGACCAGGCCGAGGGCGCGCAGCCCGCCCCCGAGCCACAAAACTGATCCGGGCGTCGCTCGCCGAGCTTACGTCATGAACGTGGGCGCCACTCTCGCGCGGCCCTTCACCTGGCTGCTGCGAAAAACCATTTCGCTGTGGGTACGCACGACGGTGCGCCCGGCCGACATCGCGCAGCGCCTCGCGGGCCGCGAGCGACTCACCTGCTACGTGCTGGAACAGCAGAGCCTTGCCGACCTGATGGTGCTGCAGGACACCTGCGTCAAGCTGGGGCTGCCGCGCCCGAGCCGGCGCCTCGTCATCGGCGAAGTGAACGAGCGGCGCTCGGTCTGCTACCTGGTGCGCAATGCGAACTGGTTCGGCACGCGCATCGATCCGCGCCCGCCGGAACTGCTCGCGCACCTGGTCGATGCGGCGATCGCCAATCCTGAGCTCGACCTCGACATCGTTCCGGTCGCGATCTACTGGGGCCGCGCGCCGCAGAAAGAGGGATCGACCTTCCGCCTGCTGCTCGCGGAGAGCTGGGTCTTCGTCGGGCGCTTCCGTCGTTTCCTGATGGTGATCTTCAACGGCCGCTCGACGCTGGTGCAGTTTGGCGAGCCGCACGCGTTGCAAGGGTTCATCCAGTCCGGCCTCGATCCCTCGCGCACCGTGCGGCGCGTGTCGCGCGTGCTGCGCACTCAATTTCGCACGCAACGCGCCGCCGCCATCGGTCCGGACCTGTCGCACCGGCGCACGATGGTGAACCGGGTGCTCGCGACGCAGGCGGTGCGCGCCGCGGTGGCGCAGGAGATGCGCGAGAAGAACCTGACGCGCCGCGAGGCGCTCCTGGTCGCCAAGCGCTACGCCGACGAGATCACCGCCAACTACTCGCACGCGTTCGTCACCTGGCTCGCGCGGCTCCTCGGCCGCGTCTGGAACCGTCTCTACGACGGCGTCGAGCTGCACCACGAGCAGGTCCTGCACGAAGTCGCCGAGGGGAACGAGGTCGTCTACGTGCCCTGCCATCGCAGTCACATGGACTACCTGCTGCTCTCGTACATCATCTACGTCAAGGGCTTCACCGTGCCGCACATCGCGGCGGGCGTGAACCTCAACATGCCGGTGATCGGCCGCTTCCTGCGCAAGGGCGGGGCGTTCTTCCTGCGCCGGAGCTTTCGCGGCGACAGTCTCTACCCCGTGGTGTTCACGCAGTACCTCGGGCTGATGATGGCGCGCGGCCATGCGCTCGAATACTTCATCGAGGGCGGGCGCAGCCGCACCGGGCGGCTCCTTGCACCGAAGACCGGGATGCTGTCGATGACCGTGCGCAGTTACCTGCGCAAGCCGACTCGTCCGGTGGTGTTCGTGCCGGTCTACTTCGGCTACGAGCGACTGGTGGAGGGCGACACCTATGTCGGCGAACTGGGCGGGCAGCCGAAGCAGAAGGAGACCATCTGGGGCCTGATGCGAAGCCTCCCGAGCCTGCGGCAGAAGTTCGGCAAGGTGCACGTGAGCCTCGGCGAACCGATCGCGCTCACCGAGCTGATCCGCCGGCACCACCCCGAGTGGGGCGGTGCGCCGCTCGCCGACGAGAGCCGGCCCGCGTGGTTCAGCACGGTGATCGATGACCTGGCGCGCGAGATCATGGTGCGCATCAACAGCGCCGCCGCCGTCACGCCGATCAACCTGCTGGCGATGACGCTGCTCGCAATGCCGCGCCAGGCGATGCCCGAGGGCGATGCCATCCGCCAGCTCGACCTGTACCGCGCGATGCTGCTCGATCCGCCCTATTCGGCGCGCATCTCGGTCACCGAGCTCGACGGTGCCGCGATCGTCCGCCATGCCCTCGCGATGCAGATCGTCGAACGCGTCAACCATCCGCTCGGTGACATCCTGCGCATGGGCGAGCACAACGCCATCCTGCAGACCTACTTCCGCAACAACGTGCTGCACCTGTTCGCGATGCCCTCGCTTCTCGCGTGCTGCTTTCTCAACAACACCTCGCTCCGGACCGCGGACCTGATGCGCCTCGCCTGGCGCGTCTATCCCTACATCGCGGATGAGCTGTTCCTGCGCTGGCGCGAGGACCAGGTGCCCGATGTCGTGCAGAGCACGCTGGATCAGTTCGCCGCGCTCGGGCTCGTCGAGCGCAGCGCCGATGGGGCCGAGTGGCGGCGCCGCCCGGCGAACGTGGTCCAGGCGATGCAGCTCTCGGTGCTGGCGCAGGGCACGATCCCGATCGTCGAGCGTTACTACCTGGTGATCGCCCTGCTGATCGAGGCGGGGAGCGGGGTCATCAGCCAGGAGGCGCTCGAGAAACGCTGCCACCTCACCGCCCAGCGTATCTCCTTACTCTACGAGCTCAATTCACCCGAGTTCTTCGACCAGACGCTGTTTGCGAGCTTCATCGAGCTGTTGCGCAGGCGCGGCGTGCTGCAGATCGGTCCCGACAACCGGCTGGTGTTCAACGAGGTGTTGCTGAACGTGGCGAGCGATGCGCAGCTCGTCCTGAGCGAGCAGATCCGGCACAGCATTTTGCAGGTCACGCATTCCTAGCCTCGCCCGCGTGGTACCCCGGGAAGGCCCGCTGCTATACTCGGCGCCATCCAGAACTGTTGTATTCGAACCCCTGATTCGGTAATTAACCAACAAACGTCAGGGATGGTCGGGCAACAAGAACAGGGCTTCCAGGGGGATCCACATGATGGCGTTCCAGATCGGCAGTGAGGCTCGCTCCGGCCGTGGCACGCAGCGCCTTGCGCTTGCATGCGCAGCGCTCGGCATGCTGACTCTTGGCGGCGCGGCGCAGGCGGTCGATTTCTCCACCGGCGGGTGGCGCGGCAGCTGGGACACGACGATTTCCTACGGCATGGCGTTTCGCATCCAGGATGCGGATTGCAACCAGATCGCCATCGCGGACGGCGGCTGTGGGCGCTCGCCCAACATCGACGACGGCGACCTCAACTTCGGCACCGGCTCGTACTCGCGCGTGTTCAAGATGACCAGCGAGCTCGGCATGAACTACGGCGCCTTCGGCTTCTTCGTGCGCGGCTCGGCGCTCTACGACGACTACGTCGAGAATTCACCGACCGAGCGCACGCCGCTCACGCCGCACGCCAAGCAACTGGTCGGCGAATACGTGCGACTGCTCGACGCCTTCGCGTACTGGCGCCCGAACTTTGGCGGCAAGCCCTCCGAGTTTCGTCTCGGCCGCCAGGTGGTGAACTGGGGCGAGAGCACTTTCATCCAGGGCGGCATCAACAACATCAACCATTTCGATGTGTCGGCGCTGCGCCAGCCCGGCGCGGAATTGAAGGAAGGGTTCCTGCCCCAGGAAATGGCGTTCTTCTCGCTCGGTCTCGCGCAGAATACGAGCCTCGAGGGACTCTATCTCTTCGACTGGAACGACACGCGTCCCGAGCCGGTCGGCTCGTACTGGAGCAGCAACGACTTCGTGCCGATCGGCGGCAGCCACGTGGTGCTCGGCTTCGGCGGCTTCTCCGACCAGGGCGTCGACTTCCGACCGCTCGGCGGCCCGTTCATCACCAACTTCCAGCAGGTGCCGCGCGGACCGACGATCGAGCCCGACAAGCAGGGACAGTACGGCGTCGCCCTGCGGCAGTTCTTCCCGGGATTCCTGAGCGGCACCGAGTTCGCGCTGTACTTCGAGAACTATCACAGCCGGCTGCCCTTGATCTCCGGCCGCAGCGGCACGCAGGCGGGCATCGGTAACGCTGCGGGCGCGGTGACCGCGGTCGGCGGCGCGGCGCAGGGACTCGCGGCCGGCTTGCCGGTCAACGCCGCCATCGCGACGGCTGCGGCCGCCGCCGTGCAGCGCTCGACAGCGGCGGGCGGCAACATGACGCTCGCCACGGCGACGCAATACGCGACGATCGGCGCGAACTACGCGCTCCAGGGCGTGAGCCCGGCGGACATCTCGCGCAACGCCAGCAACATCGCGACACACGAGTTCGCGGAAACGGCCTCCTACTTCACGGAGTTTCCCGAGGACATCAAGCTTTTCGGGTTGAGCTTCAACACCCAGTTCCAGAAAACCGGCATCGCGCTGCAGGGCGAAGTGTCGTATCGGCAGGACGTGCCGCTGCAGTTCGATGACGTCGAATTGCTGTTCGCCGCGCTCACGCCACTCGAAGTCGCGCTGTTCCCGTTGAGTGCGCCGGGAGTGCCCTTCCCGACGACCTGCACGCAGCAGCTCGCGACGCTCTCCCGCTGCGGCCAGCTCGGCCAGTTCGGCGTCAATCAAGAGGTGAAGGGCTGGGAGACGCACGACGTGTGGCAGGGCCAGTTCACGCTCACCAAGGTGTTCGCGCAGGTGCTCGGCGCCGCGCAGTTCACCACCGTGTTCGAGGCTGCCTACACGCACGTCGACGGCATGGAAGACAAGCTGACCGGCGGTCCGAACGGGCGCGGCCTGCGCTTCAACGGCCCGGGCACCTCGGTGAGCGGCAACTTCGAGCTGCGCGGCCGGCACTGCCCGCAACTGCCGACGGCGGACTGCCTCGCGCTCAATCTGGTCGAGCCGCAGGACCGCTTCGCCGACGCCAACTCCTGGGGTTATCGCATCGCCGGCCGTCTCGAGTACCCGAACGCCATGGGACCGTGGGCGCTGCTGCCGCGCTTCTTCTGGCAGCACGACGTGGACGGGACCACGCCCGGCCCGGGCGGTGCCTTCGTCGAAGGCCGCTATGCGCTGACCCTCGGCGTCACCGCGAACCTGCAGAACACCTGGGAACTCGACCTCAGCTGGTCGAAGTATGGTGGCGCGGGTCGCTACAACGACATCAACGATCGCGACTTCGTCGCGGCGACGGTGAAGTTCTCGTTCTGATCGGGCGCGTGCAGCCAGACGGACTCGTACAGGGGATTGTCATGCTGAACAGAGCAGTCGTATCGGTGGCGGCCACCCTCGCGCTGTGCGCGCTCGCGGCCGCGAGTCGAGCGGAGATCAGCGCGCAGGAAGCCGCGCGCCTGGGTGCCGATCTCACGCCGCTCGGCGGCGAGAAGGCCGGCAACTCCGCGGGCACGATCCCCGCGTGGGATGGCGGCTTCACTTCCGCGGAGAAGGCCGGCGTCAGCGGCTATACGCCCGGCAAGCACCACCCGGATCCGTTCGCGAGCGAGAAGCCGCTCTTCACCATCAACGCGCAGAACGCCGCGCAATACGCCGCGAACCTCACCGAAGGACACAAGGCGCTGCTCAAGGCCTATTCCGACTATTTCATGCGCGTCTACCCGTCGCATCGGACCGCGGCGTATCCGCAACGCATTTACGACGCGACCAGGCAGGTCGCCACGACCGCCAAGCTCGCGGCCGGCGGCAATGGTGTGACGGGCTCGGTGATCGGCATTCCGTTCCCGATTCCGAAGCAGGGCGTCGAGGTGTTCTGGAATCACGTGCTGCGTTATCGCGCGGATGCGGCCCAGCGCAACATCGGCCAGGCGGCGCCCACCGCGAGCGGTGACTACACGCTGGTGAAGTTCCGCGACGAGTTCTACGTGGTCTACAGCCTCGCGGGCGCGAAGGAAGCGGACCTCGACAACGTCATCTTGTATTTCATCCAGGAAACGGTGGCGCCGGCGCGCCTCGCCGGCGAAATCCTGCTGGTGCACGAGACACTCGACCAGTCGAAGGAGAACCGGCGCGCCTGGCTCTACAACCCCGGCCAGCGCCGCGTGCGCCGCGCACCGAACGTCGCGTTCGACAACCCCGGCACCGCCGCCGACAACCAGCGCACCTCCGACCAGTTCGACATGTACAACGGGAGCCCCGAGCGTTACGACTGGAAGCTGGTCGGCAAGAAAGAGATCTACGTGCCGTACAACGCGTACAAGTTGAACAGCAACCAGATCAAGTACAAGGACCTGCTCAAGCCGCAGCACATCAACCAGGACTACGCGCGTTACGAGTTGCACCGCGTGTGGGTCGTGGACTCGACGCTCAAGGCGGGCACCGATCACGTGTACAAGCGCCGCACGCTGTACGTCGACGAGGATTCGTGGCAGATCCTGGCGGTCGACTGCTACGACAAGCGCGATCAGCTGTGGCGTGTGCAGGAAGGCCACGCGATGGAGTACTACGAAGTGCCCACGCTCTGGACCACGCTCGAGCTGGTGATGGACCTGCAGAACCGCCGCTACCTCGCGCTCGGTTTGCAGAACGAGGAGCAAGGGAGCTACGACTTCAGCATCAAGCGCACGGTCGCCGATTACCAGCCGAACGCACTGCGAACCCGCGGCACTCGCTGAGCGGCTCGGGAGCGCCCGCGGCGCGTGCGGTCCGCGGGCGACGGGTGACCTGAACAGCGCGACCGACACGCTCATGAAGCCGCTCGTCATCTGTATCGTCGCTGCGGGCCTGATGGCCGGCGTGTCGGTCGTGCGATCGGCCGACGAGGCCACCGCTCCCAACGTCGAATACGCAGAGATGGCGCCGCTCGCGCCGCGCTCGCTGCTGCTTGATGCGGCGATGGCCGGCGCCCGCATGGTCATTGTCGGCGAGCGCGGCCACGTCCTGCTGAGCGATGATCAGGGTAAGCAATGGCGCCAGTCGCGCGTACCGACGCGCGCGACGCTCACCGGCGTCTTCTTTCTCAACGCGCAGCTCGGCTGGGCCGTCGGCCACGACGAGGTCATCCTGCGAAGTGAGGACGGCGGCGAAACCTGGACGCGCACCCACTTCGCACCGCAGAAGCAACAGCCGCTTCTCGATGTGTGGTTCGCCGATGCCGACAATGGCTTCGCCTTCGGCGCCTACGGCACGATCCTCGCGAGCCACGACGGCGGACGCACCTGGGCCGAGCAGATATTTGAGCCGAAGGAGAGGGAAGATAAGCAGGCCTCGGGCCTCAGGCCTCAGGCCTCAGGCAAAGGACAAGAGAAAGAAGCATCGGGCGTCGGGCCTCAGGCAGAAGAACAGGCGTCGGGCCTCGGGCCTCAGGACTCAGGCGAGGAGAGGGCCAAGAAAAATGAGGATGAGTACGACGTCGAGGAGTCGGCGAGCGATGCGCATCTGAATGCCGTGTCGCAGGCGGCGGATGGCAAGCTCTACCTCGCCGCCGAAGCCGGGCACCTGTTCCGCTCGGACGATGGCGGCGCGAGCTGGCTCGAACTGCCGTCACCCTACGAGGGCTCCTTCTTCGGCGTGCTGCCGCTCGATGCGCAGTCGCTGCTCGCGTATGGCCTGCGCGGACACCTGTACCGCTCCGACGATGCGGGACTCAGCTGGCACCAGTTGAGCGTCGACAGCCGGGCGATGCTGACGAATGCGCTGCGCCTCGATGCCAATACCATCGTCGTCACGGGCCTTGCGGGCACGCTGCTCCTCAGCCGTGACGGCGGACAATCGTTCCAGCTGCTCGCGCAGGAGGACCGCAAGGGTATTGCCGCCGCGCTCGCGGCGGGGAACAACCTCGTGACCGCGGGTGAAGCCGGCATCAAGACCATCGTGCTGCCGGGGGCCGCGCCGTGAAGCTCTCCTCCTCGCAGCGCGAAGCGCGCTTCGTCGAGTGGCTCACGCCGCACGTGTTCGGCCATCGCGTGCCGATCGTGATCGCCTTCGTGATCATCACGCTGGTGATGATCTACGCCGCGCTGGCACGGCTGCACATCGACACCAACTTCACCAAGCAGCTGCCGCTCAAGCACGAGTACATGCAGACCTTCCTCAAGCACCAGGAGGAGTTCGGTGGCGCGAACCGGGTGCTGGTGGCGGTGATCGCGCGCGACGGCAACATGTTCACGCCCCAGTTCTTTCAGGCGCTGCGCACCGCGACCGACGAAGTGTTCTTCATCCGCGGCGTGGACCGCTCGCTGGTGCAGTCGCTGTACACACCGAACGTCCGCTACACCGAGGTGGTGGAGGACGGCATCCAGGCGGGCAATGTCATCCCCGCGGATTTTCAGCCGACGCCGGCGGGACTCGCGCAGGTGCGCGAGAACATCCTCAAGGCGGGCATCGTCGGGCGGCTGGTCGCGAACGATTTCTCGGGCGCGATCGTGAGCGCCACGCTCCAGGACATCGATCCCGGCACCGGCCGGCCGCTCGACTACATCCGCGTCGCGCACGACCTGGAAACCAAGATCCGCGACCGCCTCACGGGTAGCAGCAATGTCGCCGTGCAGGTCACCGCGAACTCGGCGGTCGAAGTGCACATGATCGGCTTCGCGAAGATCGTCGGCGACATCGCGGACGGCTCGCTCTCGGTCGCGATGTTCGCGGGCATCACGGTGCTGCTGACGACGCTGTTCGTGTGGATCTACATCCAGTCCATCAAGGTCGCGCTCGTCCCGGTGGCCTGTTCGATCGTCGCCGTGATCTGGCAGCTCGGCATGCTGGTGTTCCTCGGCTACGGCGTCGACCCGCTCGGCATTCTCGTCCCGTTCATCATCTTCGCGATTGGCGTGAGCCACGGCGTGCAGAAGATCAGCGCCGTCAAGGACGCGGTGCTCGCGGGCGATGACAGCCTCACGGCCGCACAGAAGACCTTCCGCCAGCTGTTCCTGCCGGCGATCGTGGCGTTGCTCGCGGACCTGGTCGGCTTCGTCACCATCCTGCTGATCCCGGTGCAGGTGATCCAGGAGATGGCGATCACCGCGAGCATCGGCGTCGGTATCGTGATCCTCACCGACCTGGTGCTGCTGCCGGTGCTCGTCTCATACGTGAGCTTCGATGCGGGCTATCGCAGCCGGATCGAGCGGCGCAATGCGAACGTGATGCGCTTCTGGACCTGGCTGGCGGGGATCTCGAGGCGCGGACCCGCGGCCGCCATTATCGTGATTGCGATCGTGCTCGCCGTCCTCGGCTGGTGGAAGGGACGCGAAACCCCGATCGGCGACACGCAGGCCGGCGTGCCGGAGCTCAGGCCCGACTCACGCTACAACGTCGATTCCGACATCATCACGCGCAAGTTCTCGATCGGCGTCGACATCATCAACGTGATCGTCGAGACGCAGCCGGACGGCTGCATTGACTACGACGTGCTCACCGCCATCGATCGCTTCGCGTGGCACATGGCGAACGTGGACGGTATCCAGAACGTGCTGGCGCTCCCGGGCGTCATGAAGATCGTGAGCTCCGGCTGGAACGAGGGGAGCCTCAAGTGGCGCAACATCCCGCGCAACCGCGACCAGCTGGTGCAGGCGCAGGCGTACCTCGACACGACCACCGGGCTCTTCAACAGCGACTGCAGCGTGATGCCGGTGATGATGTTCACGCGCGATCACCGCGCCAGCACGATCGAGCGCGTGGTGGCGGAGGTCAAGAAATGGCGCGTCGAGAACCCGACGCCGAAGGCGACCTTCCGGCTCGCGACCGGCAACGTCGGTGTGATGGCGGCGACCAACGAGGAAGTGAAGGCCAAGGAATACCCGATTCTCCTCGGGGTGTTCGCGGCGGTGATCCTCATGTGCCTGCTGACGTTCCGCTCCGTGACCGGGACCTTGTGCGTCATCCTGCCGCTCGCGCTCGGCTCGATCCTCGCGTATGCGGTGATGGCGATCGTCGGCATCGGGCTCAAGATTTCGACGCTCCCCATGGTGGCGCTCGGTGTCGGCATCGGCGTCGACTACGGGATCTATCTCTTCAGCCGCATGCAGGACTATCTCGAGGCGGGCGATGACGTGCACGCGGCGTTCCTGCATACGCTCAGGGTCACCGGCGCGAGCGTGATCTTCACCGGCATCACGTTGGCGATCGGCGTCGTCACGTGGGTGTTCTCGCCGCTGAAGTTCCAGGCGGACGTCGGGATACTGCTCACGTTCCTGTTCGTCGTGAACATGCTCGGCGCGATCCTGCTGTTGCCCGCACTCGCGGCGTGGCTCGTCAGGCCCAAGCCGAAGAACGCATGACCGCCCCGCCAAGAGGAAGTCCCGACGGGGGATGTCCTTTCGGGGACGCCGTGAATACATCCCTGTAGGCTCCGTGCAAAACATCCATGTTTTGCACGGCCCCGAAAGGACATCCCCCATCAGGACTTCGAAGAGGCGGGGCGGAGAAGAGTGAGAGGCCATGACTCCTGACGAGTTTCGCGAGTACGGGCATCGGTTGATCGACTGGATTGCCGACTATCGGAAGAGAGTTTATGCGGGGGAATTTCCGGCGCTGGCGCAGGTGAAGTACGGCGAGCTGAGCAGGAAGTTGGCGGCGTCGCCGCCGCAGGAAGCTGAGCCGTTCGATGCCGTGCTGCGGGATCTCGAGAACCTGATCGTGCCGGCGATCAGTCATTTTCAGCACCCCGGGTTCTTTGCGTACTTTCCGTCGAACAGCCTCCTGGCGTCGGTGCTCGGCGATCACGTGAGTACGGGACTCGCGCAGCTCGGCCTCAACTGGGCTTCGAGTCCGGCGTTGACGGAGCTCGAAGAAGTGACGACCGACTGGTTCCGGCAGATGCTGGGGCTGAGCGCCGAGTGGCGCGGCGTGATTCACGAGACCGCGTCCAACGCGAGCCTGGTCGCGTTGCTGTGCGCGCGTGAGCGTGCGAGCGGTCGCAGTGCTGCTCACGGCGGCCTGCAAGGGGTGCCTTCGCCGATCACGGTGTACGCGTCCGAGCAGAGTCACAGCTCGATCGAGAAAGCCGTCCTGCTCGCGGGTTTCGGCCGTGACAACCTGCGCCTGCTGCCCACCGACCGCGATCACGCGCTGCGGGTCGATGCGCTCGAGTCCGCACTGGAGCGCGATCTTGCGGAAGGCGCGACACCCGGCGCGATCGTGGCTTGTGTCGGCACGACCGGCACGACGGCGATCGATCCGCTCACTCGCATTGCGGCGAGCGCGCGTCGCCACGGGCTTTGGCTGCATGTCGATGCGGCCATGGCCGGGTCGGCCATGATCCTGCCGGAATGCCGGTCGCTCTGGGAGGGCGTCGAGCTGGCGGACTCGCTGGTGGTCAATCCGCACAAATGGCTGGGGGCTGCCTTCGATTGCACGACTTACTACGTGCGCAATCCGGCCGAGCTCGTGAGCGTCATGTCGACCAACCCGAGCTACCTGCAGACCGAGGCCGACGGTGAGGCGAAGAACTTCCGCGACTGGGGCATTCCGCTCGGGCGGCGCTTCCGTGCGCTCAAGCTTTGGTTCCTGATCCGGGAGCAGGGCGTGGCGGGACTGCAGGCGCGGCTGCGGCGCGACCTCGCCAACGCGCAATGGCTCAAGCAGCAGTTGGACGCGACGCCGGGCTGGAAGCGGCTCGCGCCCGTGCCTTTTCAGACGGTCTGCATGCGCTACGAGCCGAAGGGACTCGAAGGCGAAGCGCTGGACCGGCATACTCTCGCCTGGTGCGGACGGATCAACGCGTCCGGCCGCGCCTGGCTCACTCCCGCTCAGCTCGACGGCCGCTGGATGGTGCGTGTGTCGATCGGCGCCGAACCGACCGAACGACGACACGTGCAGGCGTTGTGGGAGCTGATGCGCCGGGAAGCAGAATCAACCAATCGGCAGTGACGGGGAAGCAATCATGACAGTGAGACAGTGGACGACTCTTGCAGTGCTGGCACTGCTCGCGGCTACGGCCGAGGCGCAGCAGCAGGACTTCAGCAAGGTCGAGATCAAGACCCAGCAGGTGGCCGGCAACGTCTACATGCTCACCGGCGCCGGCGGCAACATCGGCGCGCTCGTCGGCGATGACGGGATCCTCATCATCGACGACCAGTTCGCACCGCTCTCACCGAAAATCCACGAGGCACTCGCGAAGCTGAGCCCCAAGCCGGTCAAGTTCCTCGTCAACACGCACTACCATGGCGATCACACCGGCGGCAACGAGATCTTCGGCCGCGAGGGCTCGATCATCGTGGCGCAGGAAAACGTGCGCAAACGCCTGAGCGAGCGGCAGGTGATCGAGCTCTTCAAGATGGACAACCCACCCGCGCCGAAGGAAGCGCTGCCCGTCATCACGTTTACCGAAGACGTGGGCCTGCACCTCGATGGCGAGGACCTGCGCGTATTCCACGTGCCGAACGCGCACACCGACGGCGATTCGCTGATCTACTTCAGCAAGGCGAACGTGCTGCACGCGGGCGATACGCTCTTCAATGGGTTCTATCCCTTCATCGACGTGGGCGGGGGCGGCTCGATCAACGGCATGATTGGTTCCGCCGACAAAGTGCTCGGCATGATCAACGACGACACCAAGATCATCCCGGGCCACGGGCCGCTCGCGACGCCGAAGGACCTCAAGGCGTTTCGCGACATGCTCGCGACGGTGCGCGACAACGTCGCGAAGCTCGTCAAGGAGGGCAAGAGCGCCGATGAAGTGGTCGCGGCGCAGCCCGCCAAGGATGTCGATGCCGTCTGGGGCAAGGGCTTCCTCAAGGCCGAGCAGTTCGTGCGCATCGTGTATTCGGACCTCAGCCGGCCCGGAAAGTAGCGGCGTGACGGGACGCGGGACTCACCCGGTGCTGGCATGGATGTGTCCTGGCTGCTCTACGGAGCGAACGGCTACACCGGCGAGCTGATCGCGCGCGAGGCGTGCGCACGCGGTGGGCGGCCGATCCTCGCGGGGCGCAATGGCGCGGCCGTGGAGCGGCTCGCACGCGAGCTCAGTTGCGAGTGGCGCGCGTTTGCTCTCGATGACGCAGCGGCGCTGGCGAAGGGACTCGCGGGCGTCTCGCTCGTCCTGCACTGCGCGGGGCCTTTTTCCGCAACCGCCGAGCCGATGATGCGCGCGTGCCTGCGGGCGCGCGCTCACTATCTCGATATCACCGGTGAGATCGACGTCTTCGAACGTGCGCATGCGCTCGACGCCGAGGCGCGTGAGGCGGGGATCCTGCTCTTGCCCGGGGCAGGGTTCGATGTGGTGCCGAGCGATTGTCTTGCGGCGCACATCAAGGCGGCGCTCCCGGATGCCACGCACCTCGCACTCGCGTTCGACAGCCGCAGTGCACCGAGCCGCGGGACGGCCAAGACCATGATCGAAAGCCTGCGCGCGCGCTGCAAAGTGAGGGAGGCCGGCCGCATCGTGAGCGTTCCGCTTGCGAGCCGGGTGCGCCAGATCGACTTCGGCGAGGGCGCGAAACAGGCGATCGCCATTCCCTGGGGTGATGTGAGCACCGCGTACTACAGCACCGGCATCGCGAACATCGAGGTCTACATCCCCTCATCGCCGCGTGCGATCCGGCGCCTGCGCCGGCTCGATCGATGGCGCTCCATCCTCGGCCTCGCCCCGGTGCAATCGTGGCTCAAGCGGCGCGTCGAGCGCTCGGCGCCCGGCCCGGGTGCCGATGAGCGCGACCGTACGCCGGTATTGCTCTGGGCCGAGGGACGAAACGCTGCGGGGCGCACCGTGGTCGGGCGATTGCGCGTCGCGAACGGCTATACCACCACCATGCATGCCACTTTGCTGTTAGTGGAACGGATCCTCCGCGGCACGACTCCAACCGGCTACCAAACGCCTTCGCAAGTGGTGGGAGCGGACTTCGTGAGCCGCCTGCCGGGGGCATCCGGGGTGTCGATCCGCGGCCGCTGAGTTCGTCGTACGGCTATGAGTTCGGTACGATAGGCCGCCTGGACTCGATTTCGCGAGTCGGCGATCCCCCAGAATGACGCCGTGCATGCCACGGACGGAGCCCGGTGGAGCCCCATGAAGCCACGTTTTGCGCGTTTCATTGTCGCCACGCTTTCGACGGCCCTCCTGGTCGTCGCTTGCGGCAAGTCCGGTCCCCCGCAGTTCCCGGTGCCGGAAGTGGATGTCGTCGTCGTGCACTCACAGTCCGTGCCGCTCACGCGCGATGTCGTCGGCCGGCTCTCGGCCACGCGCGCGGCGGACGTGCGGGCACGCGTTTCTGGTGTGCTCCTCAAGCGCCTCTACGTCGAGGGCTCGGAGGTCAAGGAAGGCCAGCCCCTGTTCCAGATCGATCCCGCCCCATACCGGGCAGCGTTGGATGCGGCGGAAGCCGCGCTCGCGCAGGCTGAAGCCAATGCCACCAACGCGCACCTGTTCGCGGACCGCACCCGTGAGTTGAAGACGACCGGCGCCGTCTCGAAGTCGGACGTCGATACGGCCGACGCCAACGAACGCTCGACGGCGGCGGCGGTGAAGCAAGCGACGGCGAACCTGCAGACCGCGCGCATCAACCTGGGCTATGCCATGGTGCGCTCGCCGATCTCGGGTCGCTCCAGCCAGCAGCGCGTCACCGAAGGAGCGCTGGTGGGGCAGGGCGAAGCGACACTCCTCACCACGGTCGAGCAGATCAACCCGATCTACGCGAACTTCGACCGGCCGGCTGCGGACGTGCAGGAACTGCGCCGTGCGGAAACCGCAGGTAGCGTGACGCTCTACCAGGGCAAGCAGGCTGAGGTGCAGCTCACCTTCACCGACGGCACGGCGTACGGGCAGCCGGGCTCGCTCGATTTCGCCGATGTGAGCGTCGATCCGAACACCGGTGCAGTGGCCTATCGCGCCATCATCCCGAACCCGGATCACCGCCTGTTGCCGGGATTGTTCGTCAACCTGCGGCTCACGCTCGGCGAGCTCACTGCGTTCCTGGTGCCGCAGCTGGCAGTGCTGCGGGACGGGACCGGTCCGTACGTGCTCGTGGTCGGAGCCGACAGCAACGTGGTGCAGAAGCGCGTCGAGCTCGGCAGCGCGCAGGGCGATCGCTGGGTCGTCACCAAGGGCATCGCCGACGGCGACCAGATCATCGTGTCGGGGTTGCAGAAGGCGCATCCAGGCGCGCCGGCGAAAGCAACCGTGGCGCAGGCGCCGCAGCCGAACGCAGCCGGACAGGGCAACCCACCCGGACAGGCGAAAGCGCCTGGACAGGCTGCGCCCGCTTCCCAGCCCGCCGCGCACTGATCGCAAGGATCGCCGATGCCGCAGTTTTTCATCGATCGCCCGGTGTTCGCGTGGGTGCTCGCCATCCTCATCACGGTCGGTGGCGCGCTCGCCATCCTGCGCCTGCCGGCGGCGGCGTATCCGAACATCGCCCCGCCGCAGATCAACATCTCGGCCACCTATCCCGGCGCCAATGCCGACACGGTGGAGCAGGCCGTCACCCAGGTGATCGAGCAGCAGCTCACCGGCATCAACAACCTGCTGTACTTCACCTCCTCCTCGAGCTCGAACGGCAGCTCCTCGATCACGCTGACCTTCGAGCCCGGCACCGATCCGGACATCGCCGCCGTGCAGACACAGAACCGCGCGTCGCTCGCCGACCCGCGCCTGCCGACGGAGGTGACTCAGCAGGGCGTCACGGTGTCGAAAGCGAATGCGGGGTTCCTGCTCGCGCTCGGCATCCGTTCCGATGACGGCTCTTTCAGCTCGCAGGCGCTCAACAACCTGCTCGCCGCGCGCGTGCTCGATCCGATCCGGCGCATCCCGGGCGTCGGGTCCGCGAACCAGTTCGGTTCCGAGTATGCGATGCGCATCTGGCTCGACCCGGACAAGCTGCATGCGTACTCGATGTCGCCGGACACCGTGCTCGACCGCGTGCGCAACCAGAACGTGCAGTTCGCGTCCGGCGGGATCGGCGAGGCGCCAGCGCCCGCCAACCAGCAATTCAGTGCGCCGGTGACCGCGGAAGGGCGCTTCACGCAGCCCGAGCAGTTCGAGAACATCATCCTGCGCGCCGAAGCGAACGGCACGACCGTGCGTCTCAAGGACGTCGCGCGTGTGGAACTCGGGCTGAGCGGCTACGGGTTCGATGTGCGCCTCGACAACCAGCCGGTCGCCGCGTTCGGCATCCAGCTGCTGCCTGGCGCCAACGCCCTCGAAGTGGCGCGCAACGTCATCAAGAAGATGGACGATCTGCAGCAGAGCTTTCCGGCGGGCGTGCACTGGTTCAACGCGTTCGACTCGACCACCTTCATCAAGCACGCGATCAAGGAAGTGATCATCACCCTGGTCGCGGCCGTGGCACTGGTGTTCATCGTGATGTTGGTGTTCCTGCAGAGCTTCCGCGCCACGTTGATCCCGACGCTGGTGGTGCCCGCCGCGCTCATGGGCGCTTTCATCGGCATGGCGGCGCTCGGGTTCTCGATCAACCAGCTGAGCCTCTTCGGCATGGTGCTCGCGATCGGCATCGTGGTGGACGATGCGATCGTGGTGATCGAGGCGGTGGAACGCATCATGCGCGAGGAGCACCTGGAGCCCAAGGAGGCGACGCGCAAGGCGATGGGCCAGATCACAGGCCCGATCGTCACCATCAGCGTGGTGCTGGCGGCGGTCTTCATCCCGAGCGCCATGCAGACGGGAAGCGTCGGCGTCATCTATCGGCAGTTCGCGCTCACCATCGCGATCTCGATGCTGTTCTCCGCGTTCCTCGCGTTGAGCTTCACGCCGGCCTTGTGCGCGACGATCCTGCGCCCGACGCACCTCAAGGCGAATTTCATCTTCCGCTGGTTCAACAAGGCGTATGACCGCTCGCAGGCGGCCTATACGCGACGCGTCGACAAGTCCACGGGACACGCGCCGCGCTGGATGGCCGTGTTCGCGGTGCTGGTCGTGATCACCGGGGTCCTGTTCGCGCGCCTGCCGGGGAGCTTCCTGCCCGACGAGGACCAGGGCTACACGCTCGGGTTCGTGCAGCTCCCGCCCGGCGCCACCATGAACCGCACCATGGAAGTGCTCAGCGATGTCGCGGGGAAGCTGCGGCAGAACGAAGCCGTGCACTCGATCTTCCAGGTGGCGGGGTTCAGTTTCATCGGCTCGGGCGAGAACGTCGGCATTCTCTTCATCCGCATGAAGGACTGGAGTGAACGCAAGGCGAACGCCACGCAATTCGTCGGCTGGGCGAACGGCATGGCGTTCATGACGGTGAAGAATGCGCAGGTGTTCTTCGCCAACCTGCCGACCATCAGCGGCCTGGGACAATTCGGCGGCTTCGACTTCTATCTCGAGGATCGCTCCGGCCAGGGACACCAGGCGCTGCTCGCCGCGCAGGGCACGCTGATGCAGCAAGCCTCGCAAAGCAAGATTCTCGCCAACGTGCGGCCGAACTCGCTCGAGCCCGCGCCGCAGCTGCGCATGACGCTCGATCGCGTGCAGGCGCAAGCGATGGGTCTGCCGGTGAACGATGTGTTCTCGGCGATTCGCCTGATGCTCGCGCCAGTGTACGTGAACGATTTCTATTTCGAAGGACGCGTGCTGCGCGTGCTGATGCAGGCGGATGCGCAGTTTCGCTCCGGGCCGGATTCGATCCGCCACTTCTACCTGCCATCGTCGACGTCCACGACCGCTTCGGCCAGTGCAGGCGCCAGCATGCCGCCCGCGAGCACCGCGCGACCGGAATCGCCGTCGACACCGACGATGGTGCCGCTCTCGACCGTGATCAATTCAGACTGGATCGTCGCCTCGCCCAGCCAGACGCGCTACAACGGCTACGCCGCGGTGGAGATCACCGGCATCAACGCGCCGGGCAAGAGCTCCGGCGAGGCGATGAAAGAGATGGAGCGCATCGTCCAGCAGGACCTGCCGCGTGGCTTCGGCTACGACTGGGCGGGCCAGTCGCTGCAGGAAATCCTCTCAGGTGCGGAAGCGCCACTCCTGTTCGCGCTCTCGATCCTGGTCGTGTACCTGTGTCTTGCGGCTCTCTACGAGAGCTGGTCGACGCCGGTCTCGGTGATGCTCGTGGTGCCGCTCGGCGTGCTGGGCGCGCTGCTCGCGGTGACGCTGCGCTTCATGCCGAACGATGTGTATTTCAAAGTCGGCCTCATCACCATCATCGGGCTCGCGGCGAAGAACGCGATCCTGATCGTCGAGTTCGCGGTCGACGAGCAGAAGAAGGGGAAGAACCTGCATGCGGCCGTGGTGGAAGCGGCGCGGCTGCGTCTGCGGCCGATCCTGATGACGTCGTTCGCCTTCATTCTCGGCGTGATGCCGCTGGTCGTGTCGACCGGCGCAGGCGCCAACGCGCGGCGCGCGATTGGCACGGGCGTCGTCGGCGGCATGCTCGCAGCGGCGTTCCTCGGCATCCTGTTCGTGCCGGTGTTCTACGTCGCGGTCCGGCGGCTGATGGGCGACAAGCTCGACCGCCCGCCGGATAAGCCCGCCTAGTCGTCGAACTTCACGCGGCCGCGCAGGCGTTTGACCGACTGGCGGCCGCGCTTGTGCTCGAGCCGCCGTTCCTTCGAGGCGCGAGTTGGCTTGGTCGCGTGGCGCACTTTCGGCTCGACGAGCGCGCGGCGCACGAGGTCGGCGAGGCGCTCGAAGGCATCGCGCCGGTTCTGCTCCTGCGTGCGGTGACGTCGTGCGATGAGCAAGAGACTCCCGTCTTCGTTGAGGCGCTGGCCGGCGAAGGCGCGCAAACGCGCCTTGACGCGCTCATTGAGCGCCTGGGTGCCGGCGAGATCGAAGCGCAGCTGCACCGCGGAGGCGACCTTGTTGACGTTCTGGCCGCCCGGCCCCGAGGCGCGGATGAAGCGCAGCTCCAGGTCGGAATCGGGGATCTCGATCGATCCTGAGATGTTGAGAGCCACGATCGCGGGCTATTCGCGACGCTGCTGCCCGCGGATCACCCAGTCGTCGGCGTCTTCGGGAGAGGAATAGACACGCACTTCGCGCTGCGCGACCGGGATCGTGATGCGCTCTTCGCGGAACAGCCGCCAGATGGCGCGATTCACTTCCGAGCGCACGTTGTTGACGCCTTCCTGCGGGTCGGCGATCCAGAAACGCAGCTCGAGGTCCATGCCGTGATCGGTGAAGCCCATGAGGCGCGAGACGGGTGCCGGCTCGCGCAGGATGCGCCGGTGGCCCTCGGCGGCCTTGATCAGCACCTGCAGCGCGAGCTCCGGGTCGTCCTGGTAGCTGATGCGCACCGGCACCTTGATACGCACCTTGGGGTCGGTGTAGCTCCAGTTGATCACGGAGTTGGTGATGAGGTTCTGGTTCGGCACCAGCGTCTCGACGCCATCGCGATCGCGCACCACGACGTAGCGGCCCTTGAGCTCCTGCACCCAGCCGAAGCCTTCGGTGGTGGTGCCGCCGACACCGGTGAAGCTGATGACATCGCCCGGCTTGATGGAGCGGTCCATCAGCAGCACGAAGCCGCTCACGAAATTGCTCGCGATCGCCTGCAGGCCGAAGCCGAGGCCGATGCCGAGCGCGCCGGTGAAGACGGTGAGCGTCTTGAGGTCCAGGCCCGCGACGTTGAGCCCGATCAGGATGCTGAAGACGATCAGGAACGCGTGCGTGAACTTCGCGACCCCGATCCGCGTGCTGACGGCCAGCCCCGTAATCCGCATCAGCCGCCTCTCGATCCAGCGCGCGAGCCAGGTGGCGACCAGCACGAAGAGCGTGATGATGAAGAGCGACTCGAGGAGCGACCAGAGCGTCAGCGGGTCCTTGCCCTTGGTGAGCGGAATGCTGTTGAGCCGCGCTCGGACCGGCCCGAGCCAGCCGAACAGGTTGATCGCGACGACGCTCCAGATGATGAGCGTGAGGCTCGTCTCCCAGCCCTTCATCCAGGTGCCGGGCCCAAGCGAGAGTCTCAGCAGGAACACGCCGATGCGGATCAGCACCAGCGCACCCATGAGCTGCAGCATCAGGTCGAGGAAGTTGATGTCGATGCCGAAGCGGTTGAGCACCCCGCGGGTCAGGAACAGCAGGAGCGTCGCGATGATGAACGGGCTGATCTTGATCGTGGCTTCGGCCAGGTGCTCGCGGATGTTCGTGGGCGAGGGCGCTTCGGGCGGGATCAGCCGGTAGCGCAGGTAACGTCCCAGGAACCAGCCGAGGCCGAAGGTCGCAAGGACCGCCGCGATCTCGGTGAGCGTATCGCCGCTGAGGATCTGGTTGAGGAGCTCCCCGACGGCTTTGAAGAATTCCTGCATCAGGCGTTGAGGTCCGGGATCAGCTGGCTTTCGAGCTTCGCGATCTGGTCCTTGAGCATGAGCTTGCGCTTCTTCAGGCGCTTGAGCTGCACTTCATCCACGTCGAAATCGAGCGACAGCCTGGCAATCACGTCGTCGAGATCACGATGCTCGATTCGCAGTTGCCGCAAGCGCTCGATGTTCTTGAACAGCTCGGTATCGACGTTGTCGGGTGGCTGGCTCATGGTGCGAGCAGCACCTCAGGCGAGACTCTGCCAGACCGGTTCGATTCCAGCCGGTAGCTTAGCCAACCGCCCGGGCGGATTCCAAGGTATTTGTGGATCGTGGAAGTCCGAACCCACTGATCCGGCAAGGCCGAAGCGGGATGCAAGCGCTGCAAGGGGTGCGATGTGCGCCAGGGCTCGCCCGCACACGATCTCGATCGCCGTGCCCCCGCTGTCGCGAAATGCCGTCACGAGGAGCCGTCGCGCGCCGGCCGAGAGCGCATAGCGCATCGGGTGCGCCAGCACCGCGGTGCCGCCCGCGGCACGAATCCATGGAACGACTGCCGCGAGCTCCGGGTAGTTGGAAGCGACGTGGGCCGCGCCGCCCCGCCCCAGGTAGCGCTTGAACGCCTCGGCCATGCTCTTCGCGTGCTGATGTGCGACTAGCGTGCGGGCGAGGTGGGTTCGCGTCACCACGGGATGCACAGCCTCGAGCTCGGCGAGGAGCATGGGGCCCGGGATCAGTTTGCGTTCCAGGCGCGCGGCGATCGCGGCGAGGCGCGTGCGACGCAAGTCCTGCAGCTGATGCAGGCCATCGACCAGCGTCGGTGCGGCGGGGTCGATTCCGAGCCCGATCACATGGATCGTCTGGCCGCGCCAGGTCGAGGAGAGTTCCACCCCATCGAGCATGCGGATGCCGCGCTGTGCGCACTGCTGGCGCGCTTCTCCGAGGCCGGACGTGGTGTCGTGATCGGTCAGCGCCATCAGCTCTACTCCCGCATCGGCAACACGGTCGACCAGCTCGGCCGGCGCCAGCGTGCCGTCCGAATGAGTCGAGTGCAGGTGCAGGTCGACGCTTGTCATGAGCTTTCAGTGCGTCTGGCTCGGCGCCAGGCCGACGGCTTCGAGAGAGAATCCGAGCAGCACCACGAACCCTTGCCGGCGACTGGTACCGTCATCGGTGTAGTCGAACACGTAATTGCGACGCCAGGTGAGCCGACCGCTGGGATCGCGGACCGGGCGCATGCTGCTGAACGCCACCGTGCCATCCAGAAACTGCACGTTGGCCGTGCGGCAGGTGTCGACGGCCACGGCATTCGCCTGCTCGCGCGCCCGCAGTGCTGCCTGCCAGAACCACGCGGTGAACAGAGCCGCAAGAACCAGAATGAAAGCGAACCACATCAGGCCGTATGATACCCGCCGCCATGCCGACCTCGCCTTCCCGCATGCCCGATTGGCGCCGGATCGACACCGTGCTCCTGGACATGGACGGCACGCTCCTCGACCTGAAGTTCGATAACACGTTCTGGGGCGAAATCGTGCCCGCGAAGCTCGCGACCGAGCGGGGCCTGGAGCTCGAAGCGGCCAAGACGCACCTGCGTGCGGCCTATGCCGCCAAGCAGGGCACGCTCGACTGGTATTGCCTCGATTACTGGAGTCGCGAGCTTGAGCTCGACCTCGAGACGCTCAAGCGTGAAGCGCGCGAACTGATCGAGTGGCACCCCGAAGCCGAGCGCTTCGTGCTCACCGTCCGGAGCCTCGGCAAACGGCTCGCGCTCGTGACCAACGCGCACACCACGACCCTCGCGATCAAGGACGAGCACCTGGATTTTCGCGGCCATTTCGACGCGGTCTACTCCTCGCACACGTTCGGCTCGCCCAAGGAAAGCGCGCCCTTCTGGCGCGCGCTACTCGAGGCCGAGCGCTTCGAGCGCGAGCGCACGCTGTTCGTCGACGACAGCCTGCCGGTGCTGCGCGCCGCGCGCGATTTCGGCATCGGCTGGATCTACGCAATCGCCCGGCCCGACAGCAGCCAGCCGCGGCGTGAGATCGCGGAGTTTCCCGCGGTGAATTCCATCGATGAGCTGATGCCGGAGGTGGCCATTGAGCGACGTAACTGCAGCTGAAGGTGTCGAGTACGCGGGCTTCTGGGTCAGGTTCTGGGCTTCGATGATCGACAGCATCCTGGCCGCGTGCATCATTTCACCGCTGGCGGCTGCGCTATTTCGCTCCCGTGCGAGCGCCGACCTCTCGATGAGCGGCGATCCCGGGCAGATGTGGAGTGCCTTGAGCGCCGGACTCTGGGATCCGGCCTCGCGCGCCTCATACGTGCTCACCGCGATCGCGGTCATCGTGTTCTGGATCTACAAGTCCGCGACCCCGGGGAAGATGATCTTCGGCGCGAAGATCGTGGATGCCGACACCGGGGGAGCGCTGACCACGGGACAGGCCATCGGCCGCTACTTTGCGTACTACGTGTCGCTCCTGCCGCTGTGTCTCGGGTTCCTGTGGGTCGCGTTCGATGCGCGCAAACAGGGCTTTCACGACAAGCTGGCCGGCACCGTCGTGGTTCGCAAGCGGCGCAGCGCCGCCGCCGTCGACTTCAAAGGCCCACCGCCGCCCGTGAACCGGGGTTAGCGGGAGGCGCCCGCAAACCCTTGGCCAACTAGCTTCGCGCGCGGGTCGTGCGCCGTTGGCGGCGGCTGCGGTGATGCCGGTGTGAATGCGGACGGCCGCCACCCTCGTCGTTCGAGTGATGACGCCGCGCGCCGGGGCGGGTGACTTCGGCGAGCATCTCGGGGGCGATCGCTTCGACCGGCACCTTGTGGCCGATGTAGCGCTCGATGTCCGGCAGGGACATCACATATTCTTCACATCCGAAGCTGATGGCATCGCCCTCGGCGCCGGCGCGCGCGGTGCGCCCGATGCGATGCACGTAGTCCTCAGCATCCTGCGGCAGGTCGAAATTGAAGATATGGCTCACGTCCGGCACGTGCAGGCCGCGCGAGGCGACGTCGGTCGCGATCAGGATGGCGAGGTTGCCGCTATGAAAGTCGCGCAGCATGCGCAGGCGTTTCCTCTGCGGGACATCGCCGGAGAGCGCCTCGGCGTGAAAGCCGTTGGCCATCAGGACCTGTTCGAGCTCATCGGCCTTGCGCCGCGTGTTGACGAACACCATGGTGCGATGCGGATCCATGTGGCGTAGCAGCCCGATGAGGAGCGGCACTTTCTCGCTCATCGCCGGGAAATAGAGCACCTGGCGCACGCGGTCGACCATCACCTTGTCGGGCTCCACGCGCACCAGCTCGGGATTGTTCATGTGCTCGTAGGCGAGCTCGAGCACCCGATGCGAGAGGGTCGCCGAAAACAGCATGGAAAGACGCTGCTCGGGACGCGGCAAACGCCGCAGGACGTAGCGGATATCGGCGATGAAGCCGAGATCGAACATCCGGTCCGCCTCATCCAGCACCGCCACCTGCACATGGCGCAGGTCGAAAACGCGCTGTTTGAAGAAGTCGATGGTGCGTCCGGGGGTGCCGATCAGCACATCCACGCCTTGTTCGAGGGTGCGACGTTGTTTTTCGTAGTCGGTGCCCCCAAATGCCAGTCCGAGCGTCAATCCCGTGAACTGGCCGAGTGCCTCGGCATCCTTGTGGATCTGCACTGCAAGCTCGCGCGTAGGGGCGAGCACCAACGCGCGCGGCGCAGTCGTCGGGCGCGTGGGCGAAGCCGCGCGTGTCAACAGAGTGTTGAAAAGCGCGACCAGGAACGCGGCGGTCTTGCCGGTGCCAGTCTGCGCCTGGCCTGCAACGTCCTTTCCAGCGAGTGCCATCGGGAGCGTCTGCGCCTGGATCGGTGTGCAGCGCTCGAAGCCGGCTTCCGCGATTCCGCGTGCAAGAGTTTCAGGGAGATTCAGTGAATCAAATCGCAGGTCAGATAGATGTGTTTCGGTCATCGATAGAGACAAGTGACTTATTAGTGGCGCGGGCGAGGCTTGCAAATTGCCTCAAAGTTGGGTCCAATATCGCCCAGCCGTCGCGGCTCCGACCGCACTTCGCTGAAGCTCCACCACCCGGCCTGATTATTTCGATACCCAACGCAGGGTTATTGTAACCGTAAATCGACTGACAGCGTCCGCCTGACGCTGCACACGCCCCAAGGGGCATTCTTTTCAATATCTCCACATCGCCAACGAAGACTTCGTACAACTTTTCTCCATCCATTACTCCGCCAGGAGGTAGTTCCGAGTGGGCAAGCAAATTGTTCACACCACAGACGCCACGTTCGACCAGGACATCCTCAAATCTGATACTCCCGTACTGCTCGACTTCTGGGCCGAGTGGTGTGGTCCGTGCAAGATGATCGCGCCGGTGCTCGACGAGATCGCCGAGGAATACAAGGACCGGCTCAAGATCGCCAAGATCAACATCGACGAGAACCCGCACACGCCGCCTCGTTTCGGCATCCGCGGAATCCCGACGTTGATCCTGTTCAAGAACGGCACGGTGGAGGCGCAAAAAGTCGGCGCTGTCTCCAAGTCGCAACTCGCCGCCTTCCTGGACAGCAACCTGTGAGAGGCTATCTCGGCAATTCGGCCCGCAGCCGGCCGAAGGGACAGGGCGGCGGTCGCCAGAACCGTAACAACGACCCCAACCGCGGCGGACGTCAGGACGATTTCCTCCCCGAGGACAACTTCGCCGACGGCGAAGGCCTCGACATCATCACCCCGAGCGAACTCGCGGCCACGCGTCGCTCGATGAACCTCACCGAGCTCAAGACCAAGCCGGTCTCGGAGCTGGTGGATCTCGCGACGCAGATGGGCCTGGAGAACATCGCACGTTCTCGCAAGCAGGACATCATCTTCGCGATCCTCAAGGCGCATGCGCGCAACGGCGAGGACATCTACGGCGATGGCGTGCTCGAGATCCTGCAGGACGGCTTCGGCTTCCTGCGCTCGGCCGACAGCTCGTATCTCGCGGGCCCGGA
>DATFRO010000104.1:0-36590 GCA_035263105.1 Steroidobacteraceae bacterium
GCCTTCTGCTTGTTGTCGCGGCGGCCGTAGAGATTGTAGACGCGCAGGATCGCTTCGCAGTAGTTCAGCAGCTCCGCCTCGGGCAGGAAGTCACGCACCTTCTTGCCGACGAACGGCGTGCGGCCGAGCCCGCCCCCGACATAGACGGTGAAACCGAGCACGCCGTCGTCGTCGCGCGTGAGCTGCAGGCCGATATCGTGGATCTGCACCGCGGCGCGGTCATGCGGGGCGCCCGCCACCGCGATCTTGAACTTGCGCGGCAGGTACGTGAACTCCGGATGCAGCGACGACCATTGCCGCAGGATCTCCGCATACGGCCGCGGATCGGCGAGCTCGTCGGCGGCTGCCCCCGCGAAATGATCGGCCGAGACGTTGCGGATGCAGTTGCCGGACGTCTGGATGGCGTGCATCTCCACTTCGGCGAGCTCGCCGAGGATGTCGGGAATGTCCTTGAGCTCAGTCCAGTGGAATTGCAGGTTCTGCCGCGTCGTGAAGTGGCCGAAGCCGCGATCGTACTTGCGGGCGATGTGCGCCAGCGTGCGCAGCTGGCGCACCGAGAGCAGCCCGTAAGGGATCGAGATGCGCAGCATCGGCGCGAAACGCTGGATGTACAGGCCGTTGCGCAGCCGCAGCGGCTTGAATTCGTCCTCGCTCAGCTCGCCCGCGAGGAAACGGCGTGTCTGGTCGCGAAACTGTGCGACGCGCTCGTCCACCAGCGCCTGGTCGATGACGTCATACCGGTACATTGCGCCCGACTATAGGGAGGCCCGTCGAATGCGGGTAAATACCGGCTGGTTATTGACCCCAAGCCTGCGGGTATGGGGTGCCGGCGGGGGCCGTATAATTGCGGCCCCGCACGGATTTCGACCCGGAGAGCGCCGTGGCCTTCAAAGAGCTGCTCGAACACTGGCGACAGACCGCCCCTCCCGCCCTGACAGCCACCGAGTATGCGATCCGCCTGCCCCTCGACGACGCGGCGCGCCTGCAGGCGCTGTCCGAGATGTATCCGGGCACCAGCCGCGAGCAGATCATCACCGATCTGCTCGGCGCCGCCCTCAAGGAACTCGCCGCTTCGATGCCTTACGTCAAGGGCAGCAAGGTGATCTCGACCGACGAACATGGGGACCCGGTGTACGAAGATGCCGGACCGACTTCGAAGTTCGTCGAGCTCACCCGCAAGCACCGCAAGAAGCTCGCGCCGGCCAAGTCCTGAAGCAACATGCGCTCAGGCATCGCAGCGATCCTGATCGCACTACCACTCCTCACCTCCTGCGATCACGGCCGCCAGGCCGCGCCGGACAACGCTCTGTCGACGACACTCTACTTCTCCAACTGGGAGGGCGAGATCGGCCGCAACACGCTCGCGGAGTTCGAGAGTCGCACTGGCATTCACGTGGTCCTGGACGATATTCCCGACAATGTCACGCTCCAGACGAAACTCCTGATCGGGCACTCGGGGAGCGATGTGGTGGTGCCGAGCTCGAATTTTCTCCAGCCCCTCATCGCGGCCGGCGCCGTGCAGAGACTCGACCGCTCCAGGCTCGCGAACTGGCGGCATCTCGACCCTGCCATTCTCGCCGCGCTCGACCAGATCGATCCCGGCAATCAGTACAGCGTGCCGTTCCTGTGGGGTACGCATGCGTTTGCCTACAACCACGCGATGGTCGTGAAGGCCCTGGGCCGCGAGCCTGAGCCCAGCTGGAGCCTGATGTTCGACCCGGCCAATGCGCGCCGGCTCGCATCCTGCGGCATGACGTGGCAGGACAGCGCGGGCTCGATCATGCTCGACCTCGCACTGCTCGCGATCGGGCGCGATCCGGCGGGCGAGAGTCTCGAGGATCTGCGTGCCGCGGAAGCGGCTTTCATGCGCGTGCGCCCCTACGTGCGCTACATCGAGAGCGGCAGCCGCAACCGCACGGATCTCGCGAGCGGCGAAATCTGCATCACCATCGGTGCGAATGGCGAGATGCTGCAGGCGCGGGCGATGGCGCTCGAGAGCCGGAGCGGCGCCGATATCCGTTACGTGGTGCCGCGCGAAGGCGCACTGATGTGGGTCGACTTGCTGGTGATTCCGGCGGGCGCGCCGCACCCGGACGCGGCTTATCGCTTTCTCGACTACCTGCTGGAACCCACGGTCATCGCCGACATCTCGATGGCATCGCGCTACGCCAATGCCAATCGCGATGCGACTTCACTGCTGGATGAAGCGATGCGCGATGACCCCGGCATCTATCCGCCTGAAGCAGAGAAAGCGCGCCTGCATCTCGTGCCCGCGGAGTCGCAGGCCTACACGCGTGCGCGCACCGCGGCCTGGACACGCATCCTTGCCCGGGAGCGAACGGATGATGCGCATTGACGTCGCGCGTGGGATGCGCGCAGCGCGATGCGCTGCCAACGCGAGCGAGCGGCGCCTACTTCTCGTCTTTCTTCGGGCCGCGCTGCTTGGTGATCCACTCGCTGAGGCGACGCAGATCCTTCGGCTTGGTGGCGCGCTTCTTTTCGGGCGGCGGCGCCGAGGTGTTGTTGTAGGGATCGCTCCCGCTCGCCGGGTCGCGAGGTGGGGTCTGCGCCGGGCGCTGAGCGTGAGTGTTATAAGGATCGAAGCCGGGTCCGCGCTGCTCGGGATTCGTACCGAACGACTTCGGCGTCTGCGGCTTGTCTTCCTGGATCTTGAGATCCGGATAGAGTTTCTTCAGCCGCTCGGTATTGATGTCGGCGCCGAACTTGCCAGTCGCCATGGACCATTCCCAGACAGCGTTGCCGCGCGAGTCAAAGGTCACCCGGCCTGACGTCTTCTCGTCCGCAGGCTTGCTCTCTGGTGCCGCAGCGCCGGGTTTGTCCGGCTTGGGCGGCTTCGAACCAGTCATTCGGATCTCCATTAATCGGCGCAGGGCATTGATAATCCTAGCTCATCGGAAACGCAATTCCGCAGCGCAGCGAGTGCGCGGGAACGCGAGGCGGGTCACATCCAGCCTTGCTTTCCAGCGGCCGGACCAAACTCAACGCCAACCCGAACCGTGAGACGCCACCCGCCCTTGTCCGCAAATCTTTACGCAAACACCGAGAGCCAGGCACTCGCCCAAAGCTTCTTCGGCGTATTCCGTTACAGCCGCAGCGCCATCGGACTCGTCTGGTCGACCAATCGCCGGCTGAGCATCGCTCTCGGCGTGATGACGCTGCTGGCCGGCGCGCTGCCGGCCGCCGTCGCCTACATCGGCTCGCTCATCGTCGACAGCGTGGTCGCAGCGACGCACAGCTATGCGCAGTCAGGTGCCGCGGCCTACCGGCCGGTGCTGCAATTCGTCGTGCTGGAGGCGCTCGTGGTCGCCGCGATCGCCGCGACTCAACGCGGCATTTCGCTGTGCCAGTCGCTGCTGCGGGCCCAGCTCGGCCAGCGCGTCAACGTGATGATCCTCGAGAAGGCGCTCACGCTCGAGCTGCAGCACTTCGAAGACAGCGAGTTCTACGACAAGCTGATTCGTGCGCGCCGTGAGGCCTCGAGCCGCCCGCTGAGCCTGGTGATGCGCACTTTCGGCCTGGCGCAGAACGCGATCTCGCTGGTGAGCTACGCGGTGCTGCTCGTGCACTTCTCGCCGTGGGCGGTGATCGTCCTGCTGCTCGCGGGACTGCCCGCCTTCATCGCCGAGGCCAAGTTCTCCGGAGATGCCTTCCGGCTCTTCCGCTGGCGCTCACCCGAATCGCGCATGCAGATGTACCTGGAGACGGTGCTGGCACGCGAGGATCACGCCAAGGAAGTGAAGCTCTTCGAGCTCGGCGACCTGTTCCTCGGCCGCTATCGCGACATCTTCAGCCGTCTCTACGCCGCGGATCGCGATCTCACCGTGCGCCGCGACAGCTGGGGCTTCGCGATGGGCCTGGTTGGCACGCTCGCCCTGTACGGCGGCTACGCATGGATCGCCATCGAAACGGTCCGTTCCGTCATCACGCTCGGGCAGATGACGATGTACCTGATGCTGTTCCGCCAGGGGCAGGCGGCGGTGTCGGCGAGCCTGTCGGCGATCGGCGGGATGTACGAGGACAATCTGTATCTCTCGACCTTGTACGAGTATCTCGAGCAGCCGGTCGACGTCGCGACGGGCAGCGAGCTCAAGGGACCCACACCCGGCGACGGCATCCGCTTCGAGGCGGTCACGTTCAAGTACCCGGGGAGCGAGCGGCCGGCGCTGCAGGACGTTTCACTCCACATCCGGCCCGGCGAGAGCCTCGCGCTCGTCGGCGAGAACGGCTCGGGCAAGACCACGCTCATCAAGCTGCTCACGCGGCTCTACCAGCCGACGTCGGGCCGCATCGTGCTCGATGGACGCGATCTCAACGATTGGGACGAGGCGACGCTGCGTCGGCGCATCGGCGTGATTTTCCAGGACTTCGCACGCTACCAGCTGATGGTGGGCGAGAACGTCGGCGCGGGTGACGTGCGCGAATTCTCCAACGAAGTGCGCTGGACCGAGGCATCCGACAAGGGCATGGCTACACCGTTCGTGCGCGAACTGCCCGCGGGTTTTCACACCCAGCTCGGCAAGTGGTTCAAGGACGGCCGCGAACTGTCGGGCGGCCAGTGGCAGAAGATCGCGCTGTCACGCGCCTTCATGCGCAGTGCCGCCGACATCCTGGTGCTCGACGAACCTACTGCCTCGATCGATGCGGCGGCGGAAGCGACCGTGTTCGAGCATTTCCGCTCCCTCACCCGCGATCGGATCGCCATCCTGATCTCGCACCGCTTCTCGACGGTGCGCATGGCCGACCAGATCATCGTGCTCGAGGAGGGCCGCATCGTCGAACGGGGCACGCACGCCGAGCTCGTTCAGCTCAGTGGACGCTATGCGAAGCTCTTCGAGCTGCAGGCCCGCGGCTATCGATAGCCCGATTGGCACGGAACTTGGTTATCCACTCCGTCGATTCGAAGTGTTCTACAAGGAGTATTGGCTATGGCCAGGTATGGCAAGACCGCGCAACGCAAGGTGAAGCGCGCGATGCATGAGAGGAAGCGCGGCACGCTGCGCAGCGGGCGATCGGGCAAGCGCGTGACGAGCCGCAAGCAGGCGATCGCGATTGGCTTGTCGGAAGCGCGCCGCAGGGGAGCCAAAGTCCCCCGCCGGCGCACCAGCTCGAGAAAGAAGAAGTAGAAGGGAAGGGTCGAACCGCGATTGCCCGATCGCAGGCAATCGCGGTCGACTCTAGATCAGCCCGAGGCCGTGGTATCGAGCGCGCCGTCCTTGACCGGGATGCGCTCGCCCGGATCGTGGTCCATGCGCACCGTGCTTTCCTTGTCGTTCAGCCGATAGCGCACGTCGTACCCGACCGTCTCCTGCTTCGAGTCATAGACGGTACGGCACTGCTGCTCGGTCGTCTGATAGGTATTGTTCTTCTGGATGTGCTCCTGCGTCTTGTTGCCGGCATATCCACCGGCTGCGGCGCCCGCCACCGTGGCGACGTCCTTGCCGCGCCCGCCGCCGACCTGGTGCCCCAGCACGCCGCCGACGACCGCGCCGATCACGGTACCCGTGACCTGGTGCTCGTCCTTGACCGGCTTCTGGCGTGTGACGACCTGGTCCTCACAGAGCTGCCGCGGTGTGTTGACGGTCTTCGTGACCGTCTTTACGTCGAGCACTTCGGCATAGCGGTCCCCATGCGAGCGCATCGCGATCGCGCCGCCGGCGGTGACGATCACCGCGCCGACGATGAGGCCAACGATCATTGATCTGTCCATGCGTTCCTCCTCTCTAACCGGGTAATTCGCCTGGCAAAATTTGCATTCAGCCGCGGCGGGTTCACCCTCAGCCTTCAACCTTACCGGAGGCCTTTGGTTCCACACCAGACTGTCGCCGAGTGGGGACAGAACGCGGCTCGTAGTCCCTTGGAACAACTGGACTGCGCTGCGGGCAGTGACTACTGTCAGACGCACACCGACAAAGAAAAACAGGCGCAGCGGCGGCCATGGCGGACTTCGAGAAGCTCGGCGTTTTCTACCTCGGTCGTGAGTACGATCCCGCGGCGAAGAAGCTGCGCGACGAGCTGATCCTTTACGACTCGAAGGACCTCACGACCCACGCGGTGTGCGTTGGCATGACGGGCAGCGGCAAGACCGGCCTGTGTCTTGCCTTGCTCGAAGAAGCCGCCATCGACGGCATTCCGACGATTGCGATCGATCCCAAGGGCGATCTCGGCAATCTGCTGCTGACCTTTCCGAATCTGGCCCCCGCGGATTTCCGGCCCTGGATCGACACGGCCGAAGCCAGGCGGCAGAACCTCTCCGCGGACGACTACGCGGCGAAGGTCGCGAAGACCTGGCGCGACGGGCTCGCGCAGTGGGGTGAAGAGCCGGCGCGCATCGCGCGCTTTCGCGACAGCGCGGATGTCGCCATCTACACGCCGGGCAGCAACGCCGGGCTGTCACTGTCGGTATTGCAATCGTTCGCGCCACCAGGCGGCGCGGGCGCCGATGACCCCGCGGTGCTGCGCGATCGGAGCGCGGCGATCACGTCGGGCCTGCTCGGGCTGCTCGGGATCGACGCCGATCCGCTCAAGAGCCGCGAGCACATCCTCATCGCCAGCATTCTCTCGCAGGCCTGGAGCGCGGGACGCTCGCTCGATCTCCCGTCGCTCATCAATGCGATTCAGAAGCCGCCGTTCGACAAGGTCGGGGTGTTCGATCTCGAGAGCTTCTTCCCATCGAAGGAGCGCATGGGTCTCGCGATGGCGGTCAACAACCTGCTGGCCTCGCCCGGGTTCTCCGCGTGGATGGAAGGCGAGCCCCTCGACGTGCAGCGGCTGCTCTTCACCACCGAGGGCAAAGCACGGATCTCGATTCTCTCGATCGCGCACCTGGGCGATGCCGAGCGCATGTTCTTCGTGACCCTGGTGCTCAACGAATTGATCGCGTGGATGCGCAACCAGACCGGCACTTCGAGCCTGCGCGCACTCCTTTATATGGACGAGATCTTCGGCTACTTCCCGCCGACCGCGATGCCGCCGTCCAAGCTCCCGATGCTCACGCTTCTCAAGCAGGCGCGCGCGTTCGGCCTCGGTATCGTGCTTTCGACACAGAACCCCGTCGACCTCGACTACAAGGGATTGTCTAACGCCGGCACGTGGCTCATCGGCCGCCTGCAAACTGAGCGCGACAAACAACGCGTGGTCGAGGGATTGGAGAGCGCGCTCGGCGGCGATGGCTTCGATCGCTCGACGATCGAAGGCCTGTTGTCGAACCTCACGAGCCGCGTGTTCCTCATGCGCAACGTTCACGACGATGCGCCAGTCCTGTTCCAGAGCCGCTGGGCGCTTTCCTACTTGCGTGGACCGTTGACGCTGAGCGAAATCGAAAACTTGATGAGCGCGCGTCGCAAGGCCGTGCCCGCATCGCCCGCATCCTCAGCAGCTGCGGCTACGCAGACTCCGACGGCTGCCGGGTCGGGCAACCGGCCTGTCGTGCCGCCGGAAGTCAGCGAGCTGTTCCTTCGGCCGACCGCCTCCGGCGCAGGCGCGATTTCGTATCGGCCGATGATCGCCGGCCTTGCGCGCTTGCACTACGTCGAGGCCAAGTCCGGTGTCGACGTCTGGAACGAGGCGGCCTACCTCGCACCCTTCACCGATGATGGCAAGGACGTATCGTGGGACGAGGCGAGCATCGAGGAGGATCTCAAGGGTGCGAGCGACACTGAGCCCCTCGGCAATGCGCGTTTCGCCGATGTGCCGGCGGCGGCGCTGCGTGCGCCGAGCTACAAGAACTGGGCGCAGTCACTCGAAGACCATCTGTACCAGCACGCCAAGCTCACGATCTATGCCTGCGACCAGCCGAAGCTCACCTCGAAAGCAGGCGAGAGCGAGGGTGATTTCCGCGCGCGCGTGGGCCAGGCGCTGCGCGAGCAGCGCGATGCACTGGTCGAGAAGCTGCGCGCGAAGTACGCGCCGCGCGTGCAGGCACTGCAGGATCAGCTGCGCCGCGCGCACGAGCGGGTGGCGCGCGAGCAGGCGCAGTACTCCCAACAGAAGCTGAGCAGCGCGATTTCAATCGGCGCGACGGTGCTTGGCGCACTCTTTGGCTCACGTCGCTTGTCGGCGAGCACCATGGGAAAGGCCGCGACAGCAGTACGCTCCGCCGGACGTATCGGCAGCGAGCACGAGGATGTCGAGCGCGCCAACGAGAGCGAGGAAGTCCTCAACCAGCGCCTCACCGCGCTCAATGCGGAGTGTGATGGCGAGATCACATCGCTCCAGGGTGCGATTGACCCGCAGGCCATCGCGGTGCGCGAAGTGAGCTTGAGCGCACGCAAGTCCGACATTGCTGTGGGTCGCATCGCGCTGCTCTGGGCTCCATGGCGTGAAGATGCCGAAGGCCTGCCGCGTCCTGCCTTCAAGAGCTGAGCTGCACATGCAGGATCTCGTCGCGCAATTGAGCCAGAAGCTGAAGATCGATGAGACGCAGGCGCGCGGTGGCGCCGCCATCCTCTTCAAGGCCGCGCAGGACAAGCTGGGCGGCCCGGAATTTCAGCGCCTGCTGGGCTCGGTGCCGGGTCTCGATGCGCTGGTGAAGCAGGCGCCGAAGAGTGGCGGCGGGCTGCTGGGTGGCCTCGCTTCCCTCGCCGGTGGCAACGCTGCGCTCCTGGCGACGATCGTTTCGGGATTCTCCAGGCTCAAGATGAGCAGCGGCCAGGCGCAGCAGTTCGTGCCGATCATCCTCGACAATCTGCGCACCAAGGTCGGTGCGGAGACCGTGGACAAGCTCGAACAGACGCTTCGAGCCTGAGACGCAATGTCAGCGCCGGCGCGCTCGCGCGGCGCTCTTGCCGCGCGTTCCGCCTGGAACGGCCTTGAGCGGCGCGGCCGCCTTTCGCGTGGGCGCTGCAGCCTTCTCAGCACTCGCGGGTGCTTTCTGTGGGGTGGGAACCGCCTTCGGCGGCGGCACGACCGCAAGCGCGCTCCTCGCAACCAGGCCCTTCTCGGCCATGAGCGCATGTGGCGCCGGGAACGTATTGACCGAAGCGCGCAGCCATTCGAGGAACTTCGAGATCTTGGGGAGCGACACGTACGACTTCGGACAGACGAAGTGATACGCCCAGCGATAGGGCAGCGCCACCGGGCTCGCGAATTCCAGCAGCCCCGCCTGCAGGTCGCTGGCCGCGAGGCTCCAGCGTACGAGCGCAAAGCCGAGCCCCTGCTCGGCGGCCATGATCACGCTCACGGAGTCATCGAGCACCGAGCCGCGCACCGGCTTGGGTTCTCCGCCACCCACTTCGCGCCAATGGATCCAGGGCTCGTCCGTGCTCTGCAGGATCGGGTAGCGCTCGAGCGGCTGTGAAGCCATCAACGGCCCGTGCTTGGCGAGCACGCCGGGTGCGGCGACCGCCACCAGCCACTCATCCATCACCTTCTCGCTGTACAGGCCCTTGTAATCGCCGCTCCCGAGGCGAATCGCCGCGTGGAAGTCGGAACGCGAGAAGTCCACGGCATCGCGCGAGGTGTGCACGCGCAATTCGACATCGGGATGCTCGTCACGCAGGTTCGGCAGGCGCGGCAGGAGCCATTTCTGCAGGAACGAGGCCAGCATGCTGATGTTGAGCTGCCCGCCCTTGCGATCATTGCGCAGCTCGTTGAGCGAGGCCTCCAGCTCATCGAGGCCCCGTCGTACCCCCGGGAGGAGCTGCTCGCCTTCCGGGGTCAACGCGACCTTGCGACCGCTGCGGCGAAACAGCGGCACCTGCAGGTACTCCTCGAGCGTGCGCACCTGCATGCTGACCGCGGCCGGCGTGACGTGCAGCGCCTCCGCCGCCTCCGCGAAGCTGAGACGCGTCGCCACGGCTTCGAAGACCCGCAGCGCGTTCAGAGGCAGTCGGTCATAGGCGGAAGCCACTTCAAGTTCCCTTAACGGCCATTCAAGTAATGCGTTTGCTGGAGTGGCGAATCTAGCCGAAATTGCGCCCACGTCAAAAAGGCGTCGTATCGACGCCAGCGGCGGGCCGGAGGAGCCTGAAAGGAGCGGGTCATGAGCGAACTGGAGAAAGCGCGAGCCGGATTTGTGCTGTCGTTGCTGCTCTTTGCGTTGGGGCTGGTACTGCTGCATCGTGAGGAGCCGGCGAAGGTGTCTGCGACGGCGGAGCAAAGCGTCATTGTCTGCGCCGCTACCAAGGGTGCGCTGTGCGAACCCGTCAATGAATCGAGCGTTGCGCTGCAGTCCGATCGCGCGCGCAGCGAAGTCCCTCGCCTCGGGGCAATCACCGTGGTCGCAGCGCGGCTGCCCAACCACCTGGGAGAGATGCTGGTCCAGGTACCGAGATATGCGACGGAACTGGACGGCCGGCTGCGCCTCGCTACGGCGCGCGGCGCGGCCGAGACGGAGATCATCCTCGCGCAGTGAGCGCGAACCCTGGCCGCGGCAGGCGCTGAGCAATCGCCCTGCCGCGGCCTTTTTACATCCGAAAACATCTGAGATCGGGGGCATCGCATGAGTACTGGGCTGACTCTCTACGACTACCTGCCCTCGGGCAATGGCTACAAGGTGCGCCTGGTGCTCAAACAGCTGGGCATCCCATACCGGCTGGTGCAGGTCGACATCAAGCAGGGACTCACGCGCACGCCCGAGTTCCTCGCCAAGAATCCGAACGGGCGGATTCCGCTCCTCGAGATCGAGGGCCAGGGGTTCCTCTCCGAGAGCCACGCGATCATCTGGTACCTCGCCGAAGGTTCGCGCCTGGTGCCGGCGGAACGACTGCAGCGCGCGCAGATGTGGCAGTGGCTCAGCTTCGAGCAGTACAACCTCGAGCCGAACGTCGGAACGGTGCGGTTCTGGCTGAGCTCGTTGCACAAGACCCCGGAGGAGCTCGGCGAGAAGCTGAAGGAGAAGGTCGAGAAGGGCTACCAGGCACTCGAAGTGCTGGAGAAAGGGCTCACCGGACGCGATTTCCTGGTCGGCGGGCAGTACTCGCTGGCCGACATCGGCCTCTACGCCTACACGCACGTGGCCGAGGAAGGGGACTTCTCCCTGGCACGCTTTGCGGCAATCCGCGCCTGGCTGGCACGGGTCGCCGACCAGCCGCGCTACGAGCCGATTACCGCTCCTTGAGGGTCGATGGTTGAGTGCCTGACGGCGGGGCGCTAGCCTTCGCCGCATCACGGCAATCGGCGTTCAATCCATGCACATCGACCTTCCGCGCCGCGTCGCCTGGGCGTGCGGCGTCATCGCGCTGCTGATCCTCGGAGGCTGCGAGCGCGCGCGCATCGAGCCGGGCGTGTATCGCGCCGTGCTCACGCTGCCGGGCGGCGAACTGCCCTTCGGACTCGAGCTGAAGGAAGAACAGGGTTCGATGGTCGCTTACCTGCTCAACGGCCCGGAGCGCGTGCGCGTGCCGGACGTCAAGGTCAATGGCCGGCGACTCGAGATGGCCATGCCGGGATTTGGCAACCGCCTGTCGGCGCGGCTCAAGGGCGGCAAGCTCCAGGGTGAAGTGGTCCTGGTGAAACTGGCGCTCCAGGAACAAAAGCTCCCGTTCACCGCCGAGCCGAATCTGAGCTATCGCTTCTTCAAGGAGCCGCTGACGGACAATGCCGATGTAGCCGGACGCTGGGCGGTGACCTTCACCGATGACCAGGGCAAGGTGAGCCCCGCCATCGGCGAGTTCCGGCAATCGCACGACGAGGTCACCGGCACCTTCCTCACGCAGACCGGCGACCACCGTTACCTCGCGGGCCAGATGCACAACGACGAGTTGTACCTGTCGACCTTCGACGGTGCGCACGCGTATCTCTATCACGCGCGCGTGACGCCGACCGGAGAGCTGCAGGGAAAGTACTGGTCCGGGCTGAGCCCGGTGGAGGAATGGAACGGGCGCCGCGACGAGCAGGCGAAGCTCGCCGATCCGGACAAGCTCACGGCGATCCGCGACGACACCTGGAGTTTCGGCTTCACGTTCCCGGATGAAACCGGCAAGCCGGTGTCGATCGCCGATGCGCGCTTCAAGAACAAGGTGATCCTGGTGGCCCTCGGCGGCAGCTGGTGTCCCAACTGCCACGACGAGGCGGCGTTCCTCGCACCGCTCTACAAGCAATACCGCGACAAGGGACTCGAGATCGTGGAACTGATGTTCGAGCGCTCCGGCGACTTCGAGCCGGCCGCGAGGGCCGTGTCCTCGATGCGCGCCAAGTTCGGCATCGAATACCCGACGCTCATCGCCGGCACGTCCGACAAGGAGGACGCCTCGACGCGGCTGCCGCAACTCAGCGGCGTGTATGCGTTCCCGACCACGTTGTTCGTGGATCGCAAGGGGCGTGTGCGGCGCATCTACACGGGATTCTCCGGGCCCGCGACCGGGACCCACTACGAGGAGCTCACTGCCAGCTTCGTCCAGACCGTTGAAACACTGCTCGCAGAGGGTTCGTGATACCGTTGCGGTCCCCGAGGACGGACGCAGCCATGTGGAACATCGCGGAAATTCGCACCACGCCGAGTCTCGAGCTCTTCAGCGAGCTGGTGGGGTTGTTGCAGGACGCAGTCGAGAGTGGCGCCTCGGTCGGGTTTCTCGCGCCGCTGTCGACTGCCGAGGCGCGCAACTACTGGATGGCTGCGCTCAGCGAGGTGGCGCGCGGCGAACGCGTGATCCTGCTCGCACGCGATGGCGTATCGATCATCGGCTGCGCGCAACTGCACCTCACGGCACGTCCGAACGCGCGCCACCGCGCGGAGATCCAGAAACTCGTGGTGCACACGCAGTGGCAGGGCAAAGGGCTGGGACGAGCGCTCCTCGGTGCGATCGAAAAGGTCGCCATCGAAAAAGGACGCACACTGCTCCTCGCCGATGCCCGCGAAGGCGGCTACGGCGATCGTCTCTTCGCGCGTTCCGGTTACACGCGCGTCGGCCTCATCCCACGCTATCAGCGCGGCTCGGACGGGCACTACGACTCGACCGTGATCTTTTACCGTGCCATCGACAGCACGGCGACGGCCCTGTGACATGCCGTCATTCGACGTCGTCTCGGAGTTGAACGCACACGAAGTGACCAACGCGGTGGACCAGGCCAACCGCGAGGTGTCGCAGCGCTTCGATTTCAAGGGCACGGGCGCACGCTTCGAGCTCGAGGAGTTCAAGGTCACGCTGCATGCGCCCGCGGACTTTCAGCTCAAGCAGATGCTCGAGATCCTCAAGCTCCGTGTCTCCAAGCGCGGCATCGACATCGCCTGCATGCAGGTGGCCGAGCCGCAGATCGCCCTCAACGAAGCCCGGCAGGAAGTGACGCTCAAGCACGGCATCGATGCCGACACGGGCCGCAAGCTCGCCAAGCTCGTCAAGGAATCCGCGCTCAAAGTGCAGGCCGCGATCCAGGGCGAGAAGCTGCGCGTCACGGGCAAGAAGAAGGACGACCTGCAGGCGGCGATCGCGCTGCTGCGCAAGTCAGACGCCGGCGTCCCGCTGCAATACGTGAATTTTCGCGACTAGGCTGCCCGGGCGCGCGGCTCAGCAGCAGCGCGTCGGGCCGTCGCGATTCCAGCGCCGCTCGAGTTCACTCGCGTAGAAGCGCGAACGGCTCGGCGGTTCGGTCCCCGGATGGTGGGTACGCAGGTGTTCCACGTAGCGTTCGTAGCGGTCATCGCCGCTGAGCGTGCGCAGCGCTCCCCACCAACGCGACCAGCGACTTGCTGCCGCGGTGTTCATGCGAGCTGTGTCCGTTGATACGGCGCTTCGCGGCAGCCTGCGGCGCCGCGCCCGGTGAGAAACAGCGTGCAACTTCTCACCATGTCGATCACGACTACCCACACCAGCGCCAGAAAGAACGCCGTCAGCCAGCCGTCGAGATGCTGATTGAAGATGAGCTGCGGCGCCACCGCGGCACGCTCGGCGGGCAACACTCCTGCCGCGAGCTTTTCGGCGAGGTCATGCGCCGCCGCGAAGAATCCCAGCTTCGGATCGGCGCTGAAGATCTTCTGCAGCGATGCCGTGGTGGTGACCGTGACCAGCCACGCGAGCGGCACGCCGCTCACCCACGCGTAACGCGTTCGCCCGCTCTTCACCAGGATCGCCGTCACCACAGCCAGCGCAATCGCCGCCAGCAGCTGGTTGGCGATGCCGAACAGCGGCCACAGAATATTGATGCCACCGTTCGGGTCGATGACGCCGATATAGAGGAAATAGCCCCAGCCCGCGACTGTCACCAGGCTCGAAAGCACCACCGACGGATACCACGACGTGCGCCCTAAGGCGGGGCTCACCTTGCCGAACGCTTCCTGCACGATGAAACGGCCGACACGCGTTCCGGCATCGAGCACGGTCAGGATGAATACGGCTTCGAACATGATTGCGAAGTGGTACCACATCGCGAGCAAATGCTCGCCGAAGGCCGACCCGAAGATGCTCGCCATGCCGACCGCAAGTGACGGCGCGCCGCCCGTGCGCCCGAACAGCGTCTGCTCACCCATGCTGTGCGCGAGGTTCTGCATCTGCTCGGCGGTGACCGGGAAGCCCCAGCTCGTGATCGTCGCCGTCGCCGCCGCCGGGTCCGCGCCCACGACACCGCCGCCCACGTTGATCGCGAAGTACACGCCCGGGTCGAGCACGCAGGCCGCGATCAGCGCCAGGATGCCGACGCTCGACTCGAGTGCCATCGAGCCGTAGCCCACGAGTCGTAGATCCGTTTCTCTGGACAGGAGCTTCGGTGTCGTGCCCGACGCCACCAGCGCATGGAAGCCGGAAATGGCACCGCAGGCGAGCGTAATAAAGAGGAATGGAAACAGCTTGCCGCTGAAGATCGGGCCGGTGCCGTCGATGAAGCGCGTGAGCGCCGGCATCTTGATCTCGGGCGCGATCACGCACACCGCGAGCGCGAGCAGCACCACGACGCCGAGCTTGACGAAGGTGGACAGGTAGTCGCGCGGTGCGAGCAGGAGCCACACCGGCAACACGGCGGCGACAAAGCCATAGATCATCACGAACCACGCCAGAGCGCGCGCATCCAGGTCGAACAGCGCGTGCAGGCTCGGATTGGCATCGACCCAGCCGCCGGCGAAAACAGCGAGCAGCAGCAGTGCGACTCCGATCGCCGTGGCTTCGAGCACGCGACCCGGACGGATGGCGCGCAGGTAGATGCCGATCAGGATCGCGATCGGAATGGTGGCGAACACGGTGAAGGTCGACCACGGGCTGTGTGCCATGGCCTTCACCACGACGAGCGCCAGCACCGCGATCAGGATGGTCATGATCGTGAGCGTCGCGACCAGGGCGGCGGTGCCGCCCACCGCGCTCAGCTCATCGTGGGCCATCTGGCCGAGACCGCGTCCGTTGCGGCGCACCGAGCAGAACATCACCAGCATGTCCTGCACGCAGCCGCCCAGCACGGCGCCGACCAGCAGCCACAAGGTGCCGGGTAGAAAGCCGAACTGCGCCGCCAGCGTCGGGCCGACAAGTGGTCCCGCGCCGGCGATCGCCGCGAAATGGTGGCCGAACACGATCCAGCGATGCGTCGGCATGAAGTCGCGACCGTTCTCGAGGCTTTCCGCGGGCGTGGCGCGCGTCGCATCGAGCGAGAGGACGCGAGCGGCGATCCAGCCGCTGTAGAACCGGTACGCGAGCAGGTAGACGCACGCCGCGGCCACGACCAGCCACGCCGCGTTGACCGATTCACCGCGATTGAGTGCGATGCCGCCGAACGCGGCGGCACCCACGAGAGTGATCGTGCTCCAGGTCAGCCATTGCCGGATTCGCTTCGAGCTCATGCGCCGTATCGTACACCGTCCGCTTTCACTCGCTGGCTCCGTGCTCGCGCCATTCGCGTTCCACGATGAGGCGCGCGCCGCGCCCGAACGTGAAGTACGACCAGGCCCACTGCAGCATCACCGACAGCCGATTGCGAAACCCGGTGAGCGAATAGATGTGCACCACCAGCCACACCCACCAGGCGAGGTGCCCGCTGAATCGAACGTGTTTCATCTCGCAGATCGCGCGACTGCGTCCGATAGTCGCCAGCTGTCCCTTGTCGTGATAGTGGAACGGCTGGCGCTGGCGGCCCGCCAGTTCGGCGAGGATGGTGCGGCCGATGTAGATGCCTTCCTGGATCGCGGCCTGCGCGACCCCGGGCAGCAGACGGTCGCTGTCGACGTCCCGGCAGTGCGCCATGTCACCCGCCACGAATACTTCCCGGTGCCCCGCGATCGCAAGGTCCGGCCCCACGGGCACACGGCCCGAGCGGTCGCGCTCGAGGCCGAGCGAAGCGCCGAGGTCGCTGGCACGCACGCCCGCCGCCCACAGCACCGTCGCCGCATCGATGCTCTCATCACCCATCGTGACGCCGCGTTCGCTCACGCCCGTGACCTTGCAGGAAAGACGCACCTGCACGCCCAGCGCTTCGAGGTCGCGATGCGCGCGGCGGGCGAGATCGTCTGAAAACGTCGGCAGGATGCGCGGTCCGGCTTCGAGCAGTATCACGCGTGCCTGGCGCGGATCGATGTGGCGGAAATCGCGCGCCAGGGTGTAGCGGCTCATTTCGCCGATGGCGCCCGCGAGCTCCACGCCCGTGGGGCCCGCGCCAACGATCACGAACGTCATGAGACGCTCGTGACCGGCCGGGTCGCGCTCGCTCTCCGCCGCTTCGAAGGCGCTCAGTATGCGGCGCCGGATTTCCGTCGCCTGGGGCAGCGTCTTGAGGCCCGGCGCGTACGCTTCCCACTCTTCGTGCCCGAAGTACGCATGCGTCGCGCCGCAAGCGAGCACCAGGTAGTCGTAACGGAGCTCGCCGATATCGGTCGTCACACTACGCGCGCTGAGATTGATGGCCTGCGCGCTTCCCTGCAGCACGCGGATGTTGCGGTAGTGCGCCAGGATGCTGCGGATCGGTGCCGCGATATCGGCCGGACTGAGCGCCGCGGTCGCGACCTGGTAGAGAAGCGGCTGGAACAGGTGATGGTTCTGTCGATCGAGAAGGGTGACCTGGACTCGAGGCCGGTTGCCCAGAGTCTTGGCGGCGTTCAGCCCGACGAACCCGCCCCCAACGATGAGCACCCGCGCCGTTGCAGCGCCCGCAGCCGAGTCGTGTGCTTCAGACATCCACGCGCGGGCGCTCAGCCACTGCGGCCATCGTCGACCATGCCGAGAGTCCGTTCGTGCTCAGTGAACTGCTCGCACCACTTGTCGAGCTTCGCGTATTCCTCGGCGTTGTTCTTGCGGAACGCTTCATAGCCCGCGCGCGTGCGCCAGGTGTCGAGGGTGATGAAGCGGGTGGCGGACTCAGTGCTGCGAAACAGTTCCGTGCTCACGTACTCGGGACTGCGGCGGAAGAACTCCACCCATTTGCCGGCCTGCCCGTATTCGAGCTCGAATTCCTTCACCCGCTCGGGTGCGGCGTCGTATTCCCACACAATGCGATACATGCCGGGGCACCGCGAAAAGCGCGAGGCTACCGCTTTCGCGCACCGGATGCGAGGGTCAGCGGCCCGACACCTGCCTGACCCGCCGTGTCGTGTCGCGCTCGAGGATGTCGGCCGCCCACTCCATGACCGGACGTACCCGGTCCGAGACCAGGCGCAAGGCGGTCTGGAAATCGACCCAGCGATATTCGTTGTGCTCGGGCCGTCCGATCTCGGGATTGGTGGGCAGGCTGATCGCTTCGCTGCACGTCAGCGCCAGGTAGTAGCGGGCGGTCTTGCCGCGGCTGTACGGGCCGGTCTCCGTGTGCATCTCGCCCCACGCGAAGTCGAGATCATTGAGCGTGGTCTCTTCGCGCACTTCACGAATCGCGGCGGACTTCGGGTCCTCGCCGTTCTCGACCAGGCCCTTGGGAAAATCCCAGTGATTGAACGCCCGCAGCAGCAGGAAGCGCCATCCCTGCGGTGTCTCGCGCACGATGACCGCGCCTGCTGAGAGGCGTTTGGGCGTGGCGCTCATGCGGCAAAGTATAGCGAAGCATCTCGCGAGAAAAATTTCTGCCGCGAATTGCTGTCGCTGTTCGGCGACGAGTCAGGCGGCCTGCGAGAACTCGAGCGCGCCGGCGATGGCGTGGATCGTCGAGGCGATGCGCACCGCGCTCTGAATCGACTCGCGGCTGACCTCGTGCGCGCGGAGCTTGCGCTCGTGCGCAGTGATGCACAGCCCGCAACCGTTGACCGCCGACACGGCAAGCGACAACAACTCGAAGTCGTCGTGCGCAATGCCGGGGTTGCCGATCACGTTCATGCGCAGCCGCGCCGGGAGCGAGGTGTATTCGTCGTCCTCGACCAGGTGCAGGAAGCGATAGTAGACGTTGTTCATGCCCATGATCGCCGCGGCGGCGCATGCGGCGTTGAGGTGCGCCTCATCGAGATGCTCGCGCGCGAGCTCCTCGATCGCCTTCGCGAAACGCACGTTGCGAGCTGCGATCGCCGTGGCGAGTGCAATCGACCAGATCTGCGCCGGCGTCAGTCCCGGCGAGCCCTGCGTCGTGAGCACGGAACCGAAGTTGAGCCTGAGGTCGCGCGCGTAGTCGGGAATCGAATCCTTCAAGGTGTCGAGCGTCATGTCGTACCTGCGTGTTGTGAGTGTCGGAGCGTACGGGTGAGATACGGGCCGCAGGTGCGGCCCGCAAGCACGTCCTCAGGCGGCCTTGAGGGTGTCCTCGCCCTTCTTCCAGTTGCAGGGACACAGCTCATCGGTCTGCAGGCCGTCGAGCACGCGCAGCACTTCCTCGGGGCTGCGGCCGACGTTGAGATCCGTGACATAGACGAAGCGGATCACCCCCTGCGGATCGACGATGTAGGTTGCGCGTTGCGCCACGCCCGCTTCGGGATCGAGGATGCCGAGGGCGCTCGACAGCTCGCGCTTGAGGTCCGACAGCATCGGGAACGGCAGCGCCTTCAGTTCCTCCTTCTCCTTGCGCCAGGCGAGGTGCACGAACTCCGAGTCGATGCTGACCCCGAGCACCTGCGCGTCGCGCGCGGTGAATTCCTTGTTGAGCTTGCCAAACGCCGCGATCTCGGTCGGGCACACGAAAGTGAAGTCCTTCGGCCAGAAGAAGATGACCTGCCACTTGCCGACGAAACTGTCGCGCGTGAACGGCTTGAATGCGTTCTGCAGGTCGTTCGACACGACGCCGGTCAGCGCGAACTCGGGAAATTTCTGTCCAATACCCAGCATGAGTTCTGTCTCCTGTATTCATCGGGCGCAGCCATGCGGCCGCGAACGGTGCGCAGGATGGCAGCGGCGGCACCTGCGGGCCAATCAATTGTTTCGATGATTTCAATAGATGGCGTATATTGATCCCGGTGAGCGACCTGAAACTCAAGGACTTGCGATACCTCGTGGCGCTGGCCGACGAGCGTCATTTTGGCAAGGCGGCGGAGCGCTGCTTCATCAGCCAGCCGACCTTGAGCGCGCAGCTGCGCAAGCTCGAGGACTATCTCGGCGTCACGCTCATCGAGCGCCAGCCGAAACGCGTCACGCTCACCGAGGCCGGCGAGCAGGTCGTCGCGCGCGCGCGGCGCATGCTCCAGGACAGCGATTCGATCGTCGATATCGCGCGCCACAACCGCGATCCGCTCTCGGGCACGCTCAAGGTGGCCCTGATCCCCACCATCGGGCCGTATCTGCTGCCACGCGTTGCGCCGCGAATCCGGCGCGCGCTGCCGCGGCTGAAGCTCCTGCTGTACGAATACCGGACCGAGCGGCTCCTGCAGGCGTTGCACGAGGGCACGATCGAGCTCGGCATCCTGGCGTTGCCGGTCGACCAGGACGGACTCGAGTCGCGGCTGCTGTTCGCGGAACCCTTTCGAGTCGCCGTGCCTGCGGATCACGCGCTCGCCGCGCGCAAGACGCTCAAGCTCGCAGACCTCGATGACCAGACACTCCTGCTGCTCGAGGATGGACATTGCCTGCGTGACCAGGCGCTCGAAGTGTGCAGCCGCACGACGGCGCACGAGAGCGAGGACTATCGCGCCACGAGCCTCGAAACGCTGCGCCAGATGGTCGCGGCCGGGCACGGCGTCACGCTGCTTCCCGACATGGCGACGCGCAGTCCCTTCGGTAATCCGCGCACGCTCGCGGTGCGGCCGTTCGCGGCGCCCGAGCCCTTGCGACAAGTGGGTGCGATCTGGAGGAAGAGCAGTACACGCACGCCGGCCATCCGCGCGGTGTGCGACATCATCGTTGCGGAAGCCGCGCCGTGAGAGCGGCGCCGGGCTCAGGTGCTCTTCTCGGGGTCCTCGTCGCCCACGTAGCGACGGATCTGCGCGCTCGCCTCGGTCAATGCGCGGCGCTGCTCGGTGGGGCACATCACAGTGCCGTAGGAGCAGAACACGCAGCAATCGCCAAAGATGGGCTTGAGCACCTTGGCGCATTGCGTACAGGTGTAGAAATACGCGCTCTGGTCGTCCGGCATGGTCTCGTTGCGCCGAAAGCCGCAGGACGGACAGGTGATCGTCGTCTCACGCGTGACGGACCGTCCCGGATCGAGAGCCAGCAATTCCAGCGTGTCGGCGTCGTCCTCGATGGACGCTTCTGCTTTTCCCGGATACCACGCGGGCGTCTGGGGCATAGGAGGAATCTCGAAATGGATATAGTTGTTATTGGTAACTCCGCAGATTAATGATCCTGCAGCGCAATGAATAGACGCGCGTCACATCGACGGCAGAAGTCCACGGCGAGCACGGGCGCACGTGAAAAATACGTAAAACACGCGGCCACGGACCCACAAGGAGCAGTGCCCGGTGGTCTCCCGGAGCGCCCGTAAAGGCGCCTATTTCAACCTTCCCGAAGCCCGGCTGCGCCGGATCCTGATCGCCGGTACCGGGCGCGACACGATCGAAACGCACCTGGGACGCGACCTGTACGCGGAACTCCGCCGCCTGGTGCTCGCCGCCGCGAATCGACCTCGCCGTCGCGGGCAGCCCGTCTATCTCCTGCACGGCATCATGGGCTCACGCCTCGGCACCCACCGCGATGCCACGGTGTGGGTGGACCCGCAGACGCTCGCAGCCGGCCGTCTCACGGACCTGGCACTACCCCGGGGCCGACGTGTGCGCGCATTCGGCGCGCAAACCTTCATGTACCTCCGGCTCAAGCTTGAGCTCGAGCTCGCCGGTTTCGACGTGCGGGTGCACGCATACGACTGGCGTCGCGATGTGCTCACCCTCGGACGCGAGCTCATGGAACGCCTGCGCAAGGAGTCCGCGAGGCCTGTATCGATCGTCGCGCACAGCATGGGCGGCCTGGTCGCGCGCGCCGCGATGCGCACCGCGGGCGAGGGCCGGATCGAACGTCTCATCATGCTGGGCACTCCGAACTTCGGCTCGTTCGCGGCGGTGCTGGCTCTGCGTGGCGCCTATCCACCGGTGCACAAGATCGCGCTGCTCGATCACGAGCACGATCCGGATGCCCACGCACAGCGGGTGTTTGCCACGTTCCCTGGGCTCTACCAGATGCTCCCCGACCCCTCGCGCCTGGACGGTCTCGATCTGCGGCGTGCAGCGGCCTGGCCACGGCTCGGACCGCGACTGTCGAAGGCTCTACTGCGGAAGAGTGCGGCCTACCGTGACCGGCTCGCGCCGGTGGATCACCGTAGCGCGTTGATCGTGGGCGTTGCCCAACCCACGGTGAGCGCGATGCGGCGCACGCAGGGCGAGTTCCTGTTCGAGGTCACGAGCAACGGCGACGGCACCGTGCCAGCGGCGCTCGCACAACTGCCAGGTGCGCAGACCTACTACGTCGCCGAGGGGCACACCGAGCTGCCGAGCAACGGCCGCGTGATCGCAACCGTCGTCGATGTGCTCCAGCGCGGCGAGAGCACGCGACTGCCGTCACGCTGGCGACCGTCCCGTGCGGCGGCGCGCATTCTTCACGAGAACCAGCTGCGCTCGACCGACGACCTCGCCCACGATTGGGACGCGCTAGATGCGACGACGCAGCGCCAGCTCCTGGAAGGGATTGTGTTCCCCGGGCGTACCGCCGACCTTTGAAACGGCGGGACCGGCCTTGAGCGCCGCGAGGAAGCGCTTGTGCCAGGCCGCGACATCGTTACGGCGCAGGACCTCCATCATCCCGGCATGCCGATCACGCCTCTCGGCAAGCGGCATCGCCAGCGCGCTCTGCATCGCGTGCGCGAGTCCCTTGGCGTCGTAGGGGTTGACCTGGATTGCGCCGCTCAGCTCGCGCGCCGCGCCCGCGAGCGGCGAGAGGATCAGCACGCCCGGATCCGCCGGGTCCTGCGCAGCGACGAATTCCTTCGCCACCAGGTTCATCCCGTCGCGAGCCGGCGTGACCAGCGCAACCTGTGCCGCGCGCAGAAAACCCATCAGCGCGCTGTGGGGTACGTTGCGGTTGAGATAGCGGATCGGCGTCCAGTCGGCATCCGCGAAGCGACCGTTGATGCGCCCAGCGCTCTGCTCGAGGGTCTGGCGGATCTCCGCATAGGCGCGCACGTCTGTGCGGCTGAGCGGCGCGACCTGCATGAAAGTGATCTTGCCGAGATTTTCCGGGTATGACTCGAGGAAGGTCTGGTAGGCGGCAAAACGCTCGATCAGTCCCTTGCTGTAATCCAGCCGATCGACGCCGACCATGAGCTTGCGCCCGAGAAGGCTTGCGCTCAGCCGCTTCACCGCATCGCCCTGCGCGGCGGCAGTCGCTGCCGCCTCGACGCCCGCCACATCGATCCCGATGGGAAACACGCCGGTCCGGATGGTGCGCACGCCGATCGTGACGCGCCCATCCGCGGTGATCGCATCGCGTCCCCACACGTATTCGATGCCCGCCAGGAAGCTGCGCAGATCGTTCTCGGTCTGGAACCCCACGACATCATAGGCAACGAGCTCGCGCAGCAGCTCGGCGTACGCCGGCAACACGCGCAGCATCTCGATGTGCGGGAAGGGGATATGCAGGAAGAAACCGATCGGCTGCGTGACCGCGAGCTCGCGCAGGCACTCGGCCAGCGGAATGAGGTGATAGTCGTGCACCCAGATCAGGTCATCGGGCTGCAGCAACGGCACGAGGTGCGCCGCGAAGGTGCGGTTCACCGCGCGGTAGGCGTCGTGCTGGCGCTCGGCGTAGCGGAAGCTGCGCATCAGGTAATGAAACAGCGGCCAGAGCGTCGAGTTGGCGTAGCCGTTGTAGTAGCCCTCGAAATCGCGGCGGCGCAGGGCGATCGTGGCGTAGGTGACGTCGTCGCGGATCAGGATCTCGGGCTCGTGCGGTTCTTCGTCCGACAAGTCACCGCCCCACCCGAACCACATGCCGCCACCTGCTTGGTGCAGCGCTGCCAGCACGCCGACGGCGAGGCCTCCCGGCGCGCTGCCGCGCCGCGGGATCGCGACCCGGTTCGACACACAGACGACGCGCGTCGTCATAACGCGTCCTCCCACGTCCGGCTGAGCCGCATCGCCGAGTTGATGATGCCGACCAGGCTGTAGGTCTGCGGGTAGTTGCCCCACAGCTCGCCGGTGCGCGGATCGAGATCCTCCGACAGCAAGCCCTGCGGGGTGCGGCGCTCGAGCATGTGCTCGAACAGCTCGCGCGCTTCGTCGCGCCGCCCGCTCACGGCGAGGGCGTTGATGTACCAGAAACTGCAGAAGTTGAACGCGCTCTCCGGCAGGCCGAAGTCGTCCTCGGCGTGATAGCGCATCACGTAATTACTGCGTCGCAGCCCCTTCTCGACCGCGCTGATCGTCGACAGAAAGCGTGGGTCGCTGGCGGGCAGGAAGCCGAGTTCGTGCAGCAACAGCAGGCTCGCGTCGAGCGCGGGGTGCCCGAAGCTCTCGGTGAAACTCTGCTGGCGCGTATCCCAGCCGAGCTGCAGGATCTTCGCCTGCATCTCGTTGGCACGCTCGCGCCAGTGCGCGGCGCGATCGCTGAGCCCGAGGGTGGCGCTGATGCGTGCGAGCCGGTCGCAGGCCGCCCAGCACATCGCGCTCGAGAACGTGTGCACGCGCGTGCGGCCGCGATATTCCCACAGGCCCGAATCCGGCTTGTCGTAGAGCTGGATCGCGTGCTCGCCGAGCCGCTCGAGACACTCGAACAGCGGCCGCCCGCCCGGCACTTCGAGTCGTTGATCGAAGAAGGCCTGCGTGGCCGCCAGGATGACCGCGCCATACACATCGTGCTGTACCTGCTGATAGGCAAGATTGCCGACGCGCACCGGCCCCATGGAGCGATAACCCGGCAGCGTTTCGACGATGCGTTCATCGAGGAGTGCTTCACCGGAAATGCCGTACAGCGGCTGCAGCACCCCGCCTTGGGCGGACTCGATGATGTTGACGATGTAGCGCAGGAACGCCTCCATCGTCCGCGTGGCGCCCAGCCGGTTGAGCGCCTGCACGGTGAAGTAACTGTCGCGCAGCCAGCAGAACCGGTAATCCCAGTTGCGACCGCTGCTCGCCGACTCGGGAATCGAGGTAGTCACCGCCGCGATCACGGCGCCCGTGTCCTCGAAGGTGCAGAGCTTCAGGGTGATGGCGGCGCGGATCACTGCTTCCTGCCACTCGAAGGGCACGGCCAGCGTGCGTACCCAGTCGAGCCAGTAACGCTGCGTGGCGTCGAGCATCGTGAGTGCGAAGGTCCCGGGCGCTTCTGCCAGCGTCTCGTCCGGTCCCAGCACCAGCGCGATGCGGCTCGACAGTACGAACGAGCGCTCCTCGAGCATGCTGGTGATCGGCGCATCGGTGGTCACGCGCAGCGTCAGCTCCTTGCCTTCGAAGCGCACGTGGTTGCTGCCGACGGTGATGCGTGGCCGCGAGGCGCCGTAATCCTGGAGCGGACGCAGGCGCAGCCGGATCACCGGCCGCCCGGCGATCGGCTCGATGAGGCGGATGATCGTCATCGGCCGGTACATGCGATTGAAGCGGCGGTGGCGCGGGCAGAAATCGCTGATGCGCAGCGCGCCCCCGGTCGCATCGTGCAGCAGCGTCTCGACGATCGCGGTGTTGCGCTGGTAGCGCTGCTCGCTCGAGGCGAGGTTGAGGAGCTCGACATCGCAGTAGCCATCGTCAGTGTCGCCGCCCAGCAGCGAGCAGAACATCGGGTCGCCGTCGTGGCGCGGCAGGCAGGCCCATACGATGCGTCCGCCCGGATCGATCAGCGCGGAGATCTGGCAGTTGCCGATCACCGCGAGGTTCAGCGTCTGCTGGCTCACGCCGGCGAGCCTGCGCGCCGCGCGAGTGCCGCGAGATAGGCGTGCACTGCGGGCACGTCGGCAAGGCAGTGTTTCGCGCCGCGTGCCGGCCGGTCACCCACCTGGATCGACACTCCGTCCCGCGCGTTGACATATTCGAATCCGGCCTCGTCCGTGCGATCGTCGCCGATGAAGATCGGCCTGCGGCCGGCGAACGGGGGTTCTCCCAGGAACGCGGCAATGGCTCGCGACTTCGCGGCCACGGCTGGTTTGAGCTCGATCACCATCTTTCCGTCCAGCAACGCGTAGTCCTTTCCTGCGAGCTGTAACGCCCGCTCGGCGGCCCGTTGCGCAATCCGTTGCAGTTCCGGGGCCATGCGATAGTGCAACGCCAGTGTTTCGCCCTTGTCCTCCAGCAGCAGCTGCGGATGCTGTCTCACGGTCCGGCTCAGACAGTCCCGGACCGCGGCCGGGACGGCGCGAACGATCGTGTCTCGCAGTACGGAGCCATCACCAGTGCGGCGTTCCAGGCCGTGCAGGCCGGCCATGGGCAGGTTCAGTGGCGCCAGCAATCGATCGAGCTGCGCCAGTGCGCGTCCGCTGACGATTGCCAGTGCGCCGCTTGTGAGTCCCAGTAGCCGCTCGAGCAACTCCTTGAGCCCGACGGGCACGATGACCGCCTCGGGAGCCGCGGCGATTTCCAGCAGCGTTCCATCGATATCCAGGAACAGCGCCCACCCGGCTGCGACATCGGGCAACGGTGGTGTCTGTCCCGGTCGCACGGCCTGTGGGCCGTTAACGCTTGACGATGGCGTCGTACTCGGCGCGGCTCAGGAAACCGTCCTGATCCTTGTCGGCGGCGGCGAATTTCGCGGCAATCTGCTTGTCGGCTTTCGCTTCCGTGACGCTGATCATCCCGTCCTTGTCCTTGTCGAGCGCGGCAAAAGAGGACGCCGCGTCCTGCGCGCCGGCCGGCGCTGCGAGTAAGAAACCAAGCATCATCAAGAACGCCTTCAACTCTCTGTCCATGTTTGTCTCCGTGGCTCGCGATGGGTTCCCGATCCCAAGCTCAAACATCGGCAGTGCAAATCCGGCATCGAGCGGTGCCCATTCTTACAACGATCCGGGTTCCAGGCCCAGTAAACGCTTCAGAGCGCGACCGCATCAAACTGAATGCAAGCCGGACGCCGGAGCGGCCGCACCATCACCGATGGTTAACGCAGCCTCAGCAGGTCTGAATGCGCTCCGCGCACCTTGCAGCATAACGTGTTCACCTGGGGCATACCCCGCAGGGAGACGGATCATGACCTACGCACACCCCACGCTCGGGCCGCGCGCCTACGTCGGCATCTCGTGCGTGGTGCTGATCCACGGCCTGATGATCTACGTCCTGCGCAACGGGCTGGAGCATTCAGCGCTCGCCCTGGTGACCGGCCCGGTGATCGCCGAGCTCATCGACGAACCGCAAGTCGAGCCGCGCGACCCTCCGCCTCCGCCGCCGACCGTCCAGCCCGTGCAGGTGGACACCGTCATCGCGCCGGAGATTTCGATCGACCTGCCGGCGGAATCCACCCAGGCAATCACGTTGGCGAACGCAGCGCCCGCACAACCCGCGGTCGCGCGCGCCGTCGCGCCGGACATCACGCCACCACACATCGATCAAAAGCGTTCCGAGATGATGCCGCTATATCCACCGACGTCGCGGCGTCTCGGCGAAGAAGGACGCGTCCTGCTCTTGATACACGTGCTGGCGAACGGCAGGCCGGACGAAATCAAGCTCGAACGCAGCAGTGGTTTCGAGCGCCTGGACGAGGCCGCGATCGCGCATGTGCAGCGCGCGTGGCATTTCGTTCCGGCCCGCTCGGGCGGCAACGCCGTCGACTACTGGGGCGAATTTGCGCTCACCTTCAGACTCACGCAGTAAGCGGCGCGGCGTAGTCAACGCGTGAGCGTGCGGAACTCATCGGCATCCAGATAGCCGTCGTGATCGGCATCCGCCTGCGCGAAGCGCTGGGCGACGGCCCAGTCCGCTTTCGCCTCCTGCGGAGAGATGCGCGCATCCTTGTCGATGTCGAGATAGCCGAAAGTCGTGGCCGCTTTCGCCTGGGTGTTTGCGGTATCTGCGAGCGCGGCGCCGGATAGCGTCAGGGTCAGTACGACAACTGTCAGCGTCCCGTTCATCGTTCGCCCCTTTGATGTCGGCCTAACCGCATTGCCGTGCATCTGCCGTGCCGCCACCGTTTCGCAATGAAACATGGCAAACTCCCACCCGTATCAGGGCAGGGAGTCCCCATGCAAAAGAAGTCGCACAACTTGACGTTTCCGCTGCTGGCGTGCGCCGCGCTCCTCTCGCCGGCACTGGCCGACGCGGTGGATTTCGAGGCGGCGCCGTTCATCGGCTATCGCTTCGGAGGCAACTTCGAGGACTCGACCACGGGGCACAGCGTCAACGCCAAGGAATCCATCGATTTCGGTCTCGCCTTCGACGTCGAGTACGAACCGGATCGCATGGTGGAGCTGTTCTACAGCCATCAGTCGACTGAACTGAAGGACACGAGCCCCAAGGTTGACCTGGACATCGAATACATCCAGGTCGGCGGAGTCGCGGAGTACACGCAGGACGACTACACGCCCTATCTCGTCGGCACCATCGGCGTGGCGCGCTTCAGCCCGGGCGGCGACCTCGACGAGGAGACACGCTTCGCCGCGACACTCGGCGGTGGCGTGAAATGGTTCATCAACAAGAACATCGCCCTCAAGTTCGAGGGCCGCGGCTACATCAGCGTCTTCAACTCGAATACCGACGTGTTCTGCGTGAGCAACGGTGGCGCGGTGTGCCAGTTCCGCGTCAGTGGCAGCGCAGTGTGGCAGCTCGAGGCAATGATGGGAGTCGCGATCAGGTTCTGAAGTCTGCGATCAGATTCCAGGATTCTCACGTCCTGGGCTGATCCGGATTCGTGGGTTGACCTGACTTCTGCGCGCCCTCCTTGTCGGATTTCATGTCCGACGGCTCGGGCATGACCACCGCGGGGTTCTCGGGCTTCTCCTTCGACTTCGCGATCAGCTCCTTGGCCTGCGCCGGCTCGATCCGCTCAACGGTATCGATCGGAATCCGGTTCGAGAACCCGCGTCCGAATTCGCGCACCACGATGTAGTCGGGGCCGCCGTCGCAGATCATGCCGTTGCTGTCGCGGTCGAGGAATCCCAGCGTCCATTCCGATCGCAGTGCGAACTCCGGCCGGAACAGTTTGATGAGGTACGGCCGATTGTGATTCGGTGCGTACACGATCAGGCTCTGATCGTTGAGCACGGTCCAGCCGTCGATGCTGCGCGTGAAGATGCAATCGCCATGATGTGGCTTGGATTCGGCAGCGTTCGCATTCGATTGCGTGTCCGCTGTACCGGCAAATGCACTCGTGGCAAGCAACGCTGACAGTAGGATGACAGATCGCGGGTTCATGTGAGATCCCTCCAGCGCAGTTGGAGGGATCGCTCGGTCTGTCGGTTCCCGCCTGCGCCACTCGTCGCTGACCAACGGCGCGCTTGCAGCGAGCAAACGCGCACATTCAGCGCCGGTTCACCATGTGTAGCGAACGCGGTAGCGGACGGTCGTTTCACCGTCTTTGGCGACCTTGACGGGGAAGTGGATGGTGCGTGCATCCTCCTTCTGGTACGACTGGTTGCTGCTCTTGATCTGCCAGTTGCTCCAGCGATAGAGGTTCTCCTTCACGATCACATCGACAGGCTCGGTCTTGTGATTGCGAATCTTGACCTCGATCTCCTCCTCCAGCCATTTCTGCCCGGTGTTGACGCTGAAGTCGACCTGGCGCCGCTCGCCGACCACATCGAACGCCGACCCGAGCTTGACCAGCACGTTCTCGTCCTTCGGCGTGTGATCGATGATGTCCTCACCGATGAACTCGAGGGTTCCATCCGCCTTGTCGGTCTGCGAGACGCGGATGCGGCCGGCGGGTAGCGGGATGCCGAGCCCGACCTTCTGCTCGTTCTTGAATTCGAGGTACACGTCCACCTTGCGGTTCGATTGATTGCCGAAATTGCGATCGACCACCGGATCGCCGTACCAGTATCCGATCGGCCCCTGGCCGTAGTAGACGAGTGTCTTGTGCGCCGGCACGTGGTGCGCGACTTCGAACAGCTCGATCTGCTTGGTGGAGTTCTCCGGCAGCGTCGTGCGACGTCCCAACGTGTAGAGGTGAAATTCGAAGAAGGCTTTTTCGTCGAACCCCGCCGTCTCGTCCATCGCCGCCATCTTCATTGCTTCGCGCGCCCGCGGCGCCATCAGTCCGGCCTGCGGTTCCGCGCGGTGAACGTCACCCGCAATCAGCTTGAGGCGTGCGTCGTTGTAGCCCGCGCCTGACTGGTTGAGGATGCTGACCCACGCGCCCACGTCCAGGAGTCCCGAGTTCGCATCGCTCCCTTCACTGAAAGTGAGGTTGTAATCCGCCCACCACGTGATGCCGCCGGTCTGGTAGGCGACCCGCGCGCGATGCTCGCCGGCTCGCTTCGCGGCGATGTCCCACTCGAGCGTCGGGCGTGTGATCAGGCCGCCGGGCAGCTCTGGAAAGCGGATGTTGCTGTAGCTGTTCACCGCATAGATCTGCCCGTCGCTCCCGCGCAGCACCAGACCGCTCGCGGCGCTCAGCAGCGTGCCCGACAAGGTGTCGAGTCGATCGCCGACCACGCGCTCGAGCGTCAGCGGCTTGTCGATGTATTTCATCAACAGCTTTTGCGTGCTCACAAGATCGAACTGGAAGTTCTGCTCGAGGACACGCGTGTTATCGGGATCCGTGAGCGAACTGAACTGCACCGTGGTCGGATCGATGAGCGCCGCAACGTCGGTGAATCGCACCCGGCTGCGTCCGGTGCTCAGTGTGACCGGCCGCTCCTGGCGCACCATCGCGTAGCCGGGAATAGCGTTGCCGCCAGGGATCGGCATGCCCTGGATCGGCCGGTACAACTCGGGTTGCACAGCGCCGGGCTGCGCGGAGCTGTAGATGGTGATCGCAGTGTCCTCGCGCTCTGCGGCGCTACCGGTGCGCGAACAGCCCAGCAGCGTTGCTGCTATCGAGGCAGCAAGCAGCGACGAACGACATAACGTGGACGGCATGCGGATCAACATCGACGGGCTCCTTGGCAAGAAAGTCGAGAATGTAAACGTGCCCGCTTGCAACTCGGGTTAGCTCCACTGCGTGTCCGCGCAACCTGCACTGGAATCGTTTACCGAAGTGTGAGCAAATGCCGCCGCCTCGAGGGAGATACGCATGAACCCTGAGTTCGTCGAGAAGAACCAGATCGTCGAGCGTTATCTGACCGGGAAACTCCCACTCAAGGGTCGGCAGGACTTCGAACGTTACTGTCGGGAAAACCCCGAGGTCCTGGAACAGATCCACCTCGCGGATAACCTGCACGCCGCGATGCGCCTGCTGGACGCCAGCGGACAGACCGGCGTGCACCAGGCGGTGAAGCCAGTCTGGTGGCAGCGGCGCGAATTCTTCTACGGCGCAATCGCGCTCTGCGCCGTCCTCGTGATCGGGTTGTGGGTGCTCGGCGCCTATTTTGCCGACCGCGGCCGCCAGATCGCCGCGCTCCAGGAGAAGATGGAGGCTGGGCCGCTGCACGCGCCAGGCAGGACGCGCACCATCACGGTCCAGCCCGATCGCGATGGCCCGACAGGACGCGTCGCGCTCACGCTGCAGCTCAAGGAGGTCCCGGAGCTGGTCGAACTGCACATCGACCTCTCCTATGCGCGAATGAACGTGTTTCGCTTCACCATCGACAAGAAGAACCAGGCGCGCGCGGGCACGATCTACAACGTCGTGAAGGATTCCAACGGCGAAGTGCGCTATGCCTTCAACACGTCGGCGCTGACGCCGGGGGATTACAAGGTGACGATCGAGGGCGTCGGTGCGCGCGGCAACAGAGTTCCCGTCGGCTGGCTGACCCTGCGCGCGGCCGAATGACGCGGCTCAAGTCTGGCGCAGCGTGGCGATCGGCGGATGATTGACGACGGAGCGGGTCGCGAGCGTCCCGCTGATCCCGACCAGTAATACGCCGAGCGCGATGCCGAGCACCCACACCCAGACATCGAACGAATACTGCAAATTGAAGAGGCGGGTCGCGAGGAAGTAGCCCGCCGCCGTCGCGCCCAGCGCCGCCAGCAGTCCTGCCAGCAAGCCGAGCGCCGTGAACTCCGCGGCGACTCCCACCAGCACCGTGCGCCGGCTCGCGCCCAGCGTTCGCAGCATCGCGCTCTCGTAGCGGCGCTCATCGCGCGTCGCCTGGATCGCGGCCAGCAACACGGTGATGCCGGCGACCAGCGTGAACAGGAAGACGTATTGCACAGCGAGCGAGGCCTTGTCGCCGACGCTGCGGATCTGCTTCAGCAATGCATCGATGTCGAAGATCGACACGCTGGGAAAGCGGTGCACGAGATCGACGAGCGAGCGTCGCTGCTCCGCGGTGAGATAGACGCTGGTCATGTAAGTCCCGGCAGCTCCGGCAAGCACACCTGGCGGCAGCACGAGAAAGAAATTGGGCTGGAAGGTGTCCCACTGCACCTTGCGGATGCTGGAGACCGTGGTCTCGAGCCGCTCGCCCGCCACATCGAACGCGAGACGGTCGCCGACCTTGAGGCCGAGCTCCTCCTGGTATTCGGTCGCGATCGAGATCAGCGGTCGGCCCGTATCACGCTGTGTCCACCAGCGGCCGGCCACGATCTGGTTGTCCATTTGCGGTTCGGCAGCCCAGGTCAGGTTTTGCTCACGCTCGGCGAAGCCCTGCGCACGGTCGCTGGTGAACTTGAGGTCGCTGGTCGCCTTGCCGTTGATCTCGGTCAGCCGGGCGCGAATCATCGGGAACATCTGCGGTCGCGCGGCGCCTTGTGCCACGAAGAAGTCCTGTACCGCAGCCCGGTCGTCGGGGCGAATGTTGATGAGAAAGTGATTGGGTGCGTTCGGCGGCAAACTCGCGCGCCAGTTCTCGAGCAGGTCGTTGCGCACGACGGCGAGGAGCAGCAACACCATCAGCCCGAGGCCGAATGCCACGACCTGCACGATGCTCTCGCGTCCGCGACGCGCGATGTTGGCGAAGCCATACCGCCACGCAACGCCGACCGCGCCGCGCAGTCGCGTGAGACTGCGTACCAGCAGCCAGCCCGCAAAGAGCAGCAGTGCGAGCGTGGCGGCCGTGCCGAGCGCGACCCAGAGTACCAACTCGAGATCCTGGATGAGCCACAGCAGCATGGCGAGCAGGGCAGCGACCGCCAGCCCCGATGTAACGCCGTATGTCAGAGGCGGCGGCTCGACGTTGTGACGCAGGACCCGCAGTGGCGGCACCACGCGAAGTTGCAGCAGCGGCGGCAGCGCGAAACCGGTGAGCACGGCCACCGCAGTGACCAGGCCAAGATACGCGGAATGGACGGCAGGCGGCGGCAGCTCCCCGACGATGAGATCCCGCAGTATCCACGCCAGTCCCTGTTGGCTGACGAAGCCGATCAGCGTGCCGACCGCGGCGCACACGAGGGCGAGCGTCACGAGCTCGAGCACGCTGATGGTGAGAATGAAGCCCTGGCTCGCACCGAGGCATTTCATCAGCGCGACCGTGTCGAGGTGGCGGCGGGCGTAGCGGCGCGCTGCCATCGCAACCGCCATTGCCGCGAGCAGCACGCTCACCAGCCCCGCCAGATTCAGGAATCGCCCGGCGCGATCCATCGACGAACGGATCTGCGGGCTCGCCTCCGCGATATCGAGCAGGCGCTCACCGGGCTTGCGCGCCGTCTCGAGCCAGGTCTTGTATCCCTCGACCTTCGAACGCTGGCCCGCGAACAGCACCGCGTAAGTGAGCCGGCTGCCAGGCTGCACGAGCTGCGTAGCCGGGACGTCCTCGATATTCATGAGCACGTTCGGCGCCAGCTCCGCGAACGTCGAACCCTGGTCCGGCCGATAGTCGAGCACATGGCTCACACGCAGGCTGGCCGCCCCGATGCTGAGCTCATCGCCCACGGAGGCGTTCAACGTCGCGAGCAGACGTGAGTCGGCCCAGATCTCGCCGCGCCCGGGAATTGCACGCGTCGTGTACGCACGTTCGAACGGCCGGTCGGCGATCCGCACCGCGCCGCGCAACGGATAGGCCGGATCCACGGCACGGAGCGAGGTGAGCTGGCTCTTCTCGCCGAAGAACACGACGCTGACAGTCGAGAGCACATTTGATGTGCGCAGGCCTTCACGGCGCGCCTCGGCAGCATAGTTATCGGAGAGCGGCCGGCTCGACTGCAATCGCAGGTCCGCGGCCAGGACTTCCGCCGCCTGTGTGGCCACCGCCACGCTCACGCGGTTCGTGAAAAAGCCCACCGCGGTGAGCGCCGCGACGCCCACGATCACAGCGAGCAGCAGTACGTTGAGTTCGCCCGACTTCCAGTCGCGCACCAGTGTTCGAAGTGCGAACCGCAGAGCGCCCATGGTCAGACGATGCGTCCGGCGTCGAGCTGAATCACTCGCTGGCAACGCGCCGCGAGCGTCTTGTCGTGCGTCACCAGGACGAGGGTCGTGCTGGCTGCGGCGTTGAGATCGAAAAGGAGATCTACGACGCGCTCGCCGGTTGCCGTGTCGAGGTTCCCGGTCGGCTCATCGGCGAACAACACCGCCGGTCGCGTGACGAACGCACGCGCGATCGCCACCCGCTGCTGTTCGCCACCCGAGAGCTGGTTCGGGTAGTGGCCCTTGCGCGGAGCGAGGCCAACTTTGTCCAGCACCTCGAGTGCGATGGTGCGTGCGTCCTTGCGGCCCGCCAGCTCGAGCGGCAGCATCACGTTCTCGAGCGCCGTGAGCGAAGGCACGAGGTGAAAGGACTGGAACACGAACCCCACGTGCCGGGCACGCAGCGCCGCGCGGCCGTCTTCGTCGAGCTGCGTGAGCTCCGCACCGTTGAGCCAGATGCGCCCCGCGCTGGGCTCATCGAGCCCGGCGAGCAACGCGAGCAGAGTGGATTTTCCGGCGCCGGAGGCACCAACGACCGCTACCGATTCTCCCGCAGCGATGTGCAGGTTGATCTGGCTCAGAATGGTCAGTGGACCTTCCGGGCTGCTAACCTGCTTGTCGACGTTTTCAGCTCTCAGTACGGACTGTGTGCTCATGCTCAGACGCTTGCATCTCGCTCTGCTGCTCGTGCTGCTGTGCCTGCCCGCCAGCTACGCGGCATCGACGCCGAACATCCTGGTGTTCGGGGACAGTATCAGCGCCGCTTATGGCATGCGCGCCGAGGAAGGCTGGGTATCGCTGCTGCAGAAGAAACTGGCCGCACAAGGTTACGGATACCACGTCGTGAACGCCAGTGTGAGCGGCGAGACCACGGACGGCGGTCGTGCGCGACTCGCGCGAGCGCTCGACGTGCATCACCCCGCGATTGTCATCCTCGAACTCGGTGGCAACGACGGCCTGCGCGGCTTGCCGTTGGATGAGGCGAAGGCCAATCTCGAGTCGATGATCGGTATGGCCGCCAAGGCCGGCGCTCGCGTGCTGCTGCTTGGTATGCGCATCCCGCCGAACTATGGCGCCGTGTACACCGAAAAGTTTCATGCGCTATTTAGCCAGCTCGCGCAGGCCCATCACCTGCCCTACGTGCCGTTCCTGCTCGGCCAGGTGGCGCTCAACCCCGATATGATCCAGTCCGACGGATTGCACCCCAACGCGCAGGCTCAGCCGCAGCTGCTGGACGCCATCTGGCCGACATTGCAGCCGATGCTGAAGCGCTCCTGACGTTGGCGCGTGCGCGGTACGGTGCTATAAGCCAGCGAGCGCGTCGCCCCACGTGGCAGTTGGCGCAGAAACACTCCTGCTGGAGCGCGTCGTGGAAAAGATCTGGTTGAAGAGCTATCCGCCCGGCGTTCCCGCCGAAATCGACCCTGGCGAATGGAAGTCGCTCAAGGAGATCTTCGAGTACAGCTTCGAGAAGTACCGCGACGAGCCGGCCTACATAAACATGGGCACCGCGCTGAGCTACGGCGACATCGATCGTCTCAGCGCGCAACTCGGCGCATGGCTGCAGCACAAGGCCGGGCTCAGGAAGGGCGATCGCATCGCCTTGATGATGCCCAACCTGCTGCAGTACCCGGTGGCAATCGTGGCCGCGCTGCGCATCGGCCTCACGATCGTCAATACCAATCCGCTGTACACCGCCCGCGAGCTCGAGCATCAACTCACGGATTCCGGCGCCACGACAATCGTCATCCTGGAGCATTTTGCGCATGTTCTGCAGACAGTGATCGCGCAAACCGCCGTGCGGCACGTGATCGTCACCGGGGTCGGCGATCTGCTGGGAGCGCCAAAGTCCGCGCTCGTGAACTTTGTCGTGCGACGGGTGCGCAAGCAGGTGCCGCAATACGCGATCCCGGGAGCGGTGCGTTTCAACGACGCGCTGCGCGACGCGAGGAACCTCAAACTGCTGCCCATCGAGGTTGGTCACGAGGACATCGCGTTCCTCCAGTACACGGGGGGCACGACGGGTGTATCGAAGGGCGCGATACTGACGCACCGGAACATGGTCGCGAACGTCATGCAGTCGCACGCGTGGCTCGCGACCGGCACGCCGAAAGAGAAGAACGTCGTGATCACGGCCTTGCCGCTGTATCACATCTTTTCACTGACGGCGAACTGCCTCGTGTTCATGCAATCGGGCGCGAAGAACATCCTGATCACGAATCCCAGGGACTTCCCCGCGTTCGTCGCTGAGCTCAAGAAGTATCCCTTCACTTACATCAGCGGCGTGAACACACTGTTCAATGCGCTGCTCAACACACCGGGCTTCGATAGCGTCGATTTCAGTTCTCTGCGCGTCACGCTCGGTGGCGGCATGGCGGTGCAGCGGGCCGTAGCAGAACGCTGGAAGAAGGTGACCGGTCACGTGCTGACGCAGGCCTGGGGTCTGACCGAGACATCCCCGGCCGCGTGCATCAACCCCTTCGGCAACGAGGAATTCAACGGATCGATCGGGCTGCCGATCTCGTCAACCGAGGTTTCGATCCGCGATGACGAGGGGCGCGACCTCGGCATCAACGCGGTCGGCGAGATCTGCGTGCGCGGACCGCAGGTGATGCGCGGCTACTGGAACCGGCCCGACGAAACCGAGAAGGTGATGATACCGGGCGGCTGGTTGCGTACCGGTGACGTGGGCCGTATGGACGAGCGCGGCTTCATCTACATCGAAGACCGCAAGAAGGACATGATCCTGGTCTCCGGCTTCAACGTCTACCCGAATGAGGTGGAGAGCGTAGTGGTAACGCACCCCGGCGTGCTCGAAGCCGCCGCCGTCGCGAAGCCCGACGCACGCGCCGGCGAAGTTGTGGCACTGTTCGTCGTCAAGCGCGATGCGAATCTCACCGCCGAAGCACTGATCGAGCACTGCCGCGAGTCGCTCACTGGCTACAAGGTCCCGCGCCACGTCTACTTCAGAACCGAACTGCCCAAGACCAATGTCGGCAAGATCATGCGACGCACGCTTCGGGATGAGCTGAC
>DATFRO010000105.1:0-27386 GCA_035263105.1 Steroidobacteraceae bacterium
AATAACCAGCCGGTATTTACCTGCGCCGGACGCCCCTCCCTATAGTCGGTCCCGATGTATCGCTACGACGTCATCGATCAGGCCGTGGTGGACCAGCGTGTCGCGCAATTTCGCGATCAGACGCGGCGCTTCCTCGCGGGCGAGTTGAGCGAGGACGAGTTCAAGCCGCTGCGCCTGCGCAACGGCCTCTACATCCAGCGCTTTGCGCCGATGCTGCGCATCTCGATCCCCTACGGCCTGCTCTCGGTGCGGCAGATGCGTACGCTCGCAGGCATCGCTCGCCGCTACGATCGAGGTTACGGTCACTTCACGACGCGGCAGAACCTGCAGTTCAACTGGCCGAAGCTCGAGCATGTACCGGACATTCTCGCCGAGCTCGCGCAGGTGCAGATGCACGCGATGCAGACCAGCGGCAACTGCGTGCGCAACATCACCGCGGATCATCTCGCGGGCGTGACCCCGGACGAGATCGACGATCCGCGGCCGTATTGCGAGATCGTGCGCCAGTGGGCGACGTTGCACCCGGAGTTCTCCTACCTGCCGCGCAAGTTCAAGATCGCGATCACGGGCACGGCGGTGGATCGCGCCGCCTCGCAGGTGCACGACATCGGGTTGCATCTCAAGCGCAACGCGGCCGGCGAGCTGGGATTCGAAGTGCTGGTCGGCGGCGGACTCGGACGCACGCCGATCATCGGGCACGTGGTGCGCGATTTCCTGCCGCGCGAGGATCTCCTCTCCTATCTCGACGTGATCCTGCGCATCTACAACGAGCTCGGCCGGCGCGACAACCTCAACAAGGCGCGCATCAAGATCCTGGTGAAGAGCCTGGGGCCGGCGGAATTCACGCGGCGCGTCGAAGAGGAGTGGGCACAGCTTCGCGACCAGGGCCTCAAGCTCGACGTGGCCGAGATCGAGCGCATGCGCGCTTTCTTCAACCCGCCGCCCTACGAGACCCTGGAGAACCTGGATGTCACCGCCGGCCGCGACGCCGCGTTCAAGGCCTGGTATCGCTACAACACGCGCGCCCACAAGGTGAGCGGCTATCGTGTCGCGTTCCTGTCACTCAAGGCGCACGGCGAGGCGCCCGGAGACATCACGGCCGAGCAGATGGATGGCGTTGCGGAACTCGCCGAGCGCTACAGCTTCGGATTGATCCGCGCTTCGCACGATCAGAACCTGTTGCTCTCGGACGTGCGCCAGGTCGATCTCTACGAGCTATGGCGCGCGCTCCACGCGCTGAAGCTCGCGACGCCCAACATCGGCACGCTCACCGACATGATCTGCTGCCCGGGTCTGGATTTCTGCGGGCTCGCCAACGCGACCTCGATCCCGGTCGCGAAGCAGATCCAGGCGCACTTCGGTGACCTCGACTACCTGTACGACCTCGGCGAAATCCAGATAAAGATGTCGGGCTGCATGAATGCCTGCGGGCATCATCATGTCGGCCACATCGGCATCCTCGGCGTCGATAAGCACGGCGAGGAGTGGTACCAGATCACGATCGGCGGCTCGGCCACCGAGCACGCGGCGCTCGGCGAAGTCATCGGGCCCTCGGTGCCGCAGGCCGCGGTTGCCGACACGATTCAGAAACTGATCGATGTGTATGTGGAACAGCGGAACGACGAGGAGCGCTTCATCGACACGGTGCGCCGTGTCGGCGTCGAGCCTTTCCAGGACCGCGTTTATGGAACGAGGAACGATGCGCGAAATTATTCGGCGGCGTGAAGTCATCATCGATGATTGGCGGACGATCGACGAGGATCCGACGGGCGCAAGCGGCGCGGTGATCCTGCCGCTGGCGCGCTGGCACGCGGAGCGTGACAAGTGGTGGGCGTCGTCGGGTCGCGTCGGGGTGCGCATCGGGCCCGCCGACCGCGTCGAGCTGCTGCGCGCGGATCTCCCGCGGCTGTCATTGATCGCGATCGAATTCCCGACGCCGAGCGAAGGCCGCGGCTACAGCCAGGCCCGCGTGCTGCGCGACCGGCTCAACTTCACGGGCGAAGTGCGCGCCGTCGGCCATGTGAAGCGCGACCAGATCTTCTTCATGGCTCGCTGCGGCATCGACGCCTATGAGCTCGCGCCGGGTGTGAACCCGCAGACGGTGCTGGCGGCGTTCGATGATTTCGATGTGGCGTATCAGCCTGCGACCGTGCAGGTGAAGAGCCAGCGCGACTTCTACGCTACCTGAGCGGCAGCTCGATCCCGGCGAACAACTGCTCGATCTCGATCGGCCCGGGCGCCGCCTGCGCGCGGTCGACCAGCCGCCGGTTGAGATGCGGCGCGAACAGCTGCAGGAATTCGTACATGAACTTGCGCAGCAGCACACCGCGCCGGAAACCGATCCAGGTGATGTGCTCCGGGAAGATGTGGCTCGCGTCCAGTGAGACGAGGTCCTTGTCCTCGGAGTGCTCGATCGCCATGCTCGCCACGATGCCGACGCCGAGCCCGAGCCGCACGTAGGTCTTGATCACGTCCGCATCGCGCGCCGTCAACGCCACGTCGGGAGTGAAACCACCGCGCGCGAAGATGTCCTGGAGCGAAGACGGGCCGCTGAAGCCGAAGACGTAGGTCACGATCGGGTGCTCGGCGAGGTCCTTCAGGGTGATGCGCTCCCCGCGCGCCAGCCTGTGGTCGGGCCGCACCACGACGTGCCGGTGCCAGCGATAGCACGGCAGCATCACCATGTCGGAGAACAGCTGCTGCGAGCCGGTGGCGATCGCGAAGTCGATGCGGTCGAGCTGCGCCATCTCGGCGATCTGTTCGGAAGTACCCTGGTGCAGGTGCAGGCGGATGTGCGGATAGCGCTCGCGAAACGCCGCGATCACGTTCGGCAATACGTAGCGGGCCTGGGTGTGAGTGGTGCCGATGGAGAGGCTCCCGCGCGTTTCATCGCGCAGCTCCTCCGACAGGCTCTTGATGCTCTGCACCTCGCGCAGCACCGTGAGCGCGCGGTCGATGACCTGCTGGCCGGCCGGTGTGATCTGGGTGAGATTGCGGCCATCGCGCGCGAAGATCTGGAACCCGAGCTCGTCCTCGAGCAGCTTGATCTGCTTGCTCACCCCGGGCTGCGAGGTGTGCAGCTTCTGGGCGGCGGCGGTGATGTTGAGCCCGTTCTGGGCGACGGCGGCGAGATAGCGCAGTTGATGCAGCTTCATGGCCGTTCACTGTATGCAAGATCGCGCGCCAACTGAAGCCATAACCAGGCAGCCGGTCGCCATTCCGGGCGGTTATGGGGCGCCCTGCGCGGTCTGATTTCATAACCGGACCGCATCGGACCAGAACAAACGCTTCGTTTTTGGCCGGTAACACGGTTGTTAGAGTCCTGTCACCCGCAGCAGGACGAGTCATGACGCAAGCGTTGAGTCCGGAGCTGGAACGAAAGGCCGCGAATGTGCGCACGCTGCTCGAGCGCGCGGTGCGCGAGTACGGCGATGTGGTCTATGCAAACAGCCTCGGTCTCGAGGCGATGGTGCTCACCGACATCATCTGGACCGAGGTCCCCGGCATCGAGGTCTTCAGCATCGATACCGGCCGGCTGCACGAGGAGACCTATTCGCTCCTCGATCGCGTGCAACGGCGCTACGGCAAGCGCATCCGCCTGTATTACCCCCAGGCGGAGCACGTGGAAGGCTTCGTTTCGCAGCACGGCATCAACGGCTTCTACGCCGGCGTGGAAGAGCGTCTCAGCTGCTGCCACATCCGCAAGGTCGAACCCTTCAAGCGCGCCATTGCCGGGCGCAAGGCGTGGGTGACCGGCGTGCGGCGTGAGCAGTCGGCAATGCGCGCCCAGGGCGACGCGATCGAATGGGACGAGAGTAACGGCTTGTACCGCATCAGTCCGCTGCTCGAGTGGAGCCAGGCTGATGTGCGCGAGTATGTGCAGGCGTTCAAGCTTCCGTATAACCCGCTGCACGATCGCAACTTCCCGAGCATCGGTTGCGCGCCGTGCACGCGCGCCATCGAACCCGGCCAGGACAGCCGCTCCGGCCGCTGGTGGTGGGAGAACTCCGAGTCGCGCGAGTGCGGTCTGCAGCCGCGCATTCGCGTGATCCCTGCCGCGGCCGCTGCCGTCGCCGCGGGCGCGCGGTAGTCGCCATGGACTTCCTTCCGATCTTTCTCGACGTGCGCCAACGCCTGGCGGTGATCATCGGCGGTGGCGAGGTCGCGGCGCGCAAGGCGGAGTTGCTGCTGCAAGCCGGAGTCAGGGTGCGCATCGTCGCACCGGCGCTCGGCGCGGCGTTGCAGGCATTGGCCGACGCCGGGCGCATCGAGCACCGGGCCGAGCGCTTCGCGCCGCACGCGCTCGACGGCGCCGTGGTCGTCATTGCGGCCACCGAGCAGAGGTCCGTCAATGCCGCGGTCGCGGCCGCTGCGCGAGCGCGCAACATTCCGGTCAACGCGGTGGATGATCTCGAGCATTCCGATTTCATCGTGCCGGCGATCGTGGATCGCTCCCCGGTGGTGGTCGCAGTCGGCACGAGCGGGAATTCTCCGGTACTCGCCCGCTTCGTGCGCGAGCGCATCGAAGCGCTGCTGCCGCCCACGCTCGGCCGGCTGGCGGCGTTCGCGGGCCGCTGGCGCAAGCGCGTAGCGCACAGACTGGGAACGGTCCTGCAACGGCGTCGCTTCTGGGAGCGCGTCCTGTCGGGCCCGGTCGCTTCTCACGTGCTCGAGGGCCGCGACAGCCGCGCGGATTTCGAGCTGCGCCGCGAGCTGCAACAGGCTTCGCAGGCCCAGGCACGCATCGGCGAGGTCTACCTGATCGGCGCCGGCCCGGGTGATCCGGACCTGCTGACTCTCAAGGCCGCGCGCCTGCTGCAACAGGCCGACGTGGTGCTCTACGACCGCCTGGTATCGCCCGCCATAGTCGAGCGCGCCCGCCGCGACGCGGAGCGCGTCTATGTCGGCAAGGAAGCGGGCAATCACCACGTGACCCAGGAACGCATTCACCAGTTGCTGGTGCAATACGCGCTCGCCGGCAAGCGCGTCTGCCGGCTGAAAGGCGGCGATCCCTTTGTCTTCGGACGCGGCGGCGAAGAGCTCGAGGCGCTGGTCGAGCACCGGATTCCCTTTACTGTCGTGCCGGGCATCACCGCTGCGCTCGGCGCCGCGGCGTATGCCGGAATTCCGCTCACGCATCGCGACCATGCGCAATCGGTCACGTTCGTCACCGGTCACACGCGCGAGTCAGGCGCGCCGCTCGATTGGCGCGACCTCAGCCGGCCTGGGCAGACCGTTGTGTTCTACATGGGACTCAGCCAGCTGCGCACGATCTTCACCAACCTGATCGCCGCCGGCGCGCCGGACAGTTTGCCCGCGGCCCTCGTGGCGCAGGCGACGCTGGCGGGGCAGCGTGTCATCACCGGAACGCTCGCCACCCTGGCGGATCAGGCCGAGGCCGAAGGCATCGAGTCTCCCGCGTTGCTGATCGTTGGCGAAGTCGTGAAGCTTCGCGCCGCTCTTTGCGACGAATCACGCTCCGCTGCGAGCCCGCTGGCAGTGGCTGCTCCTTCCCTGTCCCGGGCGAAATCGGCATGACAGGAAGGTCCGGCTTCTCCGGCACGGTGGGCAACACACCGCTCATTCGTCTCGAGCGCTTCAGCGCCGAAACCGGCTGCGAGATCTTCGGCAAGGCGGAATTTCTCAACCCGGGGGGCTCGGTCAAGGACCGCGCGGCGCGCGCCATCATCGATGACGCCGAGCGTCGCGGCACCCTGCGCCCCGGCGGCACCGTCGTCGAGGGCACTGCGGGCAACACCGGCATCGGGCTCGCCCACGTGTGCAACGAGCGCGGCTATCGCTGTGTCATCGTGATGCCCGACAACCAGTCGCTCGAGAAGCGCGAGCTGATCGAAGCGCTGGGCGCGGAGCTGCGCATCGTCAAGGCCGTGCCCTACGCCGATCCGAATCACTATCAGCGAGTCGCGGCCCGCACCGCGCAGGAAATCGCGGGTGCGATCTGGGCCAACCAGTTCGACAACACCGTCAACGCCCAGGCGCATTTCGAAACCACCGGCCCGGAGATCTGGGCGCAGACGCAGGGACGCGTCGACGCCTTTGTCGCCGCCTCCGGCACCGGCGGAACGCTCGGCGGAGTGTCGCGCTTCCTGAAGTCGCAACGCGCCGATGTGCGCATCGTCCTCGCCGATCCTCCGGGCAGCAGCCTGTATGAGTTCGTGCGCAATGGCGTGCTCAAGCCGACCGGCACCGGCTCGATCACCGAGGGCATCGGCATCGGCCGAGTGACGGCCAACCTTGCCGGCGCGCCGATCGACGAAGCGCTGTATATCGACGACGGTGAAACAGTGAGCTACGTGTACCGGCTCCTCCACGAGGAGGGGCTGTTCCTCGGCAGCACCAGCGGGATCAACGTCGCGGCCGCGGTGCGGCTCGCGCGCCGCCTGGGCCCTGGGCATCGCATCGTGACCGTGCTGTGCGACGGCGGAGCGAAATACATCTCGCGTTTGTTCAATAAAGCTTGGCTCGAGCAGAAGGGGCTGCTGCGCTTTGCAAGCGGGCGCGCCGCGGGTACCGGCAAGGCGTGGAGGACAACTCTTGTCGCGTGAGGCGCTGCTGTCGCTGATCGATGGTCCCGTCATCGAAACGGACGTGGTCATCGTGGGTGCGGGTCCGGTCGGACTCTTCCAGGTGTTCGAGCTGGGGCTGCTGGGTCTGAAGGCTCACGTGGTCGACTCGCTCCCCGCTGCGGGCGGCCAGTGCATCGAGCTCTACCCGGACAAGCCGATCTACGACATTCCCGCACTTCCGGTCTGCACCGCGCGCGAGCTCGTCGAACGCCTGCTGGAGCAGATCCGGCCGTTCGAAGCCGGTCTGCACCTCGGGCAGGAAGTCACCGAAGTGCACCGGCGCGAAGACGGGCGCTTTCACGTCGTCACCAGCCGCGGCACGCATTTTCGCGCCGGCGCCGTCGTCATCGCGGGCGGCGTCGGCTCGTTCCAGCCGCGCCGTCTCACCGTCGAAGGCGCGGAGCGCCACGAAGGGCGCTCGCTGCATTACAAGGTGCGCGACCCATCCCTGTTCGCCGACGAAGATCTGTTGATCCTCGGAGGTGGTGATTCGGCACTCGACTGGACGCTGGAGCTCGTGGAGCGCGCGCGCTCGGTCGTGCTCGTGCACCGGCGCGCGGAGTTTCGTGCCGCGCCCGCTTCGGTCGCGCGACTGTTCGAGCTCCGCGACGCGGGCCGCCTCGACTATCTCGAAGGCCAGGTGCAGCAGATCGTGGAGGGCGAGGGCCGGCTGGTCGGAGCTTCGGTACGGGGTGCGGACGGGGTCACGCGGCGCATCGCCGCCACTCAGTTGCTGGTGTTCTGGGGCCTGCATCCGAAGCTCGGACCGATCGCCGAGTGGGGCCTCGAGTTGAACCGCCGGGCGCTGCACGTGGATACCGAGAAATTCCAGACCAGTGTGCCCGGCATCTTCGCAGTCGGTGACATCAACGATTATCCGGGCAAGAAGAAGCTGATCCTGAGCGGCTTTCACGAAACCGCGCTGGCCGCGTTTGCGATCCAGGCGCACCTTCAGCCCGGCAAGAAAGTGCACCTGCAGTACACGACCACGAGTCCCATCATGCATCGCCGGCTCGGAGTCGCCGTCCCCGACGACAGTTCCGCCGCGCAGTCGCTGCGGCGTTCTGGGACGGCGTAACCAGCAAACCCCGAATTGCAAGAGTTGCAGCACCGGCTGCAGCAAAAGCCATTTTTGACATCGTTGTCGTCCGCGACACGCGCGCGCAGGCGTGTAGACTTCGAGCCCGAAAGAGGCTCCGGGGGACTCCATGGTCGAAGTTGTCAGCACCACGCCGCCTGCCGCCATCAGCAAGGAAGAGCGCAACTGGGCGATGCTCGCGCACCTCAGCGGCCTGCTGGCCTTCGCGACCCTGATCGGTGGCATTCTCGGCCCGCTGGTCCTGTGGCTGATCCGCAAGGACGAAATGACATTCGCTGCCGACCAGGCCAAGGAAGCCCTCAACTTCCAGATCACCGTCTTCGTGGCCGGGCTGATCGCGGGCGTGATGTGCCTGGTGCTGATCGGCTTCGTGCTGCTCGCAATTCTCGTGGTTGTCGACCTGATCCTGATGATCGTCGCCGCCGTCAAGGCGAGCGAAGGCGTCAGCTACCGCTACCCCTTCAACCTGCGCCTCATTTCCTAGCGCGACGGCTCGCGGATGTACGTCCCTGAGCACTTCAACGAGGCGGACCTCGCGCGCCTCGATTGGCTGGCGCAGCACGACGCTTTCGGCACCTTGGTGTCTTCGGTCGAGGGAGCGCCCTTTGCCTCACACTTGCCGGTGCTGTACCGGCGCGACGCGCAGCGCGTCACGCTGACCGGTCACTGGGCGCGGCCGAACCCGCAGTGGCGCGGCATCGAGGGCCAGCGCGTGCTCTTCATCTTCCACGGCCCGCACAGCTACATCTCGCCACGCTGGTACGTGGAACCCCGCAAGCACGTGCCCACGTGGAACTATGCTGTCGCGCACCTCTACGGCAGGATCCGCCTGCTCGAGGATCGCGCGGCGCTCACGCAGATCGTCACGGCACTGGCCGACAAGTACGAGGGCGGAGCGCCCGATGCGTGGTCCGTGTCCGCAGCCGAGTCGCGGATCCTCGACATGCTGCGGGGCATCGTCGGCTTCGAGCTCGCCGTCGAAGAGATCCAGCTCAAGTTCAAGCTCAGCCAGAATCACCCGCGTGCGAACGCGGAAGGGGCGATTCGCGGCCTGCAAGCCCTGCCCGCCGATGACGCGCAGGCCGTCGTGGCCCTGATGCAGGATGCGCTCGGGCGAGAGCAGTAGCGATCGCGCCGCGCACTGGCGACGCCGGCCGGCGCCGTCAGAACTTCCAGAGAAAGCCCGCCGACGGGACCAGCTCGGGCCAGTTGCGCACCGCAGTGCCGAGGTCGATGACGCCGTTGGTCTCCGTGACGTTGTACTGCACGCAGCACGCGTTGTGCTCGCCGGTCGCGTTCGTCACTTCGATGAAGGTGTCGATCTCGCCGCGGCTGAGCGGGAAGCGGCGGTTGACGCGCAGGTCGAGCGACGCAAAGTCCCCGATGTGATCCGCGTTGCGCGCTCCCGCCTGCACCGACTCGACCGGGTTGCCGGCGGCATCGGTGGTCGTCACCACATGCAGCGTCGTGGTCGGCCAGGAACTGTGATAAGTCGCGGCGAACGTGACGTCCCACAACGCATCCGACCAGTGGATGCCGGCCTGCACGGCACTGCGCTGGTCCCAGCTGCGCGGCACGTCGGCGCCTTCGATCCGATCATCGGCTTGTGACCAGGTGTAGCTTGCCCACCAGTTCCAGGGACTGGCGCCGCGCCGCGACAGCAGGATCTCGGCCCCGGTCGCCTCGGCGGAATCGGGCGCGATCCGCACGCGATCGGGCTGCAGTTCCGGGAGTATGCGCAGCACATCGAACGCGTTCTCGTAGCGCGCCATCAGGTGCGAGTACTTCTTGCGGTAAGCCTCGACGCGCAACACGATCGCGCGCGGCAGGTCCTGCTCGATGCTGAGAATCGCCTGGTCCGAGCGTTGCGCGCTGAAGAAGCGGTCGACGCCATCCTGCACCTGCAGCTCGTCGATGGCCTGCGGCTGGTAGAACCGGCCCCAGCTCGCACGCAGCCGCGTCCCCTGGCGCAGGTCGTACAGCAGGTTCAGGCGTGGGCTGAGCTGGGTGTCGGCTTCGAGATTGCCGTAAGTCTCCTTGTCCCAGCGCAGGCCGATTTCAGCGGTCAGCCGTTGCAGCGGCTTGAAGCGACTGCTGAGGAACGCAGCCACCACATGTCCGTCGGGCGCGGGGTTGAGATCGCGCGTGATCTGGCTCTGCGGGTCGCCCGGCAGCGGAAAGTCGGGCGAGTAGGTCACCTGGCTCTGGTAGTGGTACTCCGAGTCCAGCTGCCGCGCCTCGATTCCCCACAGATTCAGTACCCGCCCCGTGACGTACTCGTTCTCGAGCCGCAGCCCGAGGATGTCGTACGAGCGCGAATCGTGCACCGTGCCGAACTCGCGTCCCGGATCATCGACCGTTCCGTCGCGATCGTTGTCGACGTCGGTGTACGAGACGATCAGCCTGCTGTGTGCTGCAGGCGACCAAGTGTGATCGAGCTCGCTCCAGAAGTAGTTGTTGCGATACACGACGTGCGCCTGTTCATCGGTCGAGTCGACGAGCGCCGTGATCCGGTCGACGGAGGAGAGCACGTTGAAGATGAGCGAGGTGTTCCCGGACAGCGCGAACTCGACGCGGCCGAACGTGTCGCTGTAGTTCGGCTCGCCGATCTCCTTGCCGATGATGTCGGCGACTTCATCGAGGTTGCTGCGCCGAGCGGATACCAGCCACTTGAAACTTTCGTCGTCACTCTTGCCCGCGGCGAGCCCACCGCTGTGAAACAGGCTCATGCCGAGCTCGAAATACAGCTTCTCCGGAGGCGTGATGGTGCGCGCGTCGATCACCGCGCTCATGCGATCACCCTGGTCCACGGTGAAGCCGCCGAGCGAGACATCGATGCTGTCGATGATCCGCGAGTCGAGGACGCTCACCGGGCTGAGGAAGTCCTTCAGATGGAACGGCTCCGAGAGCGCAAGCCCGTTGAGCAGGATCTGGGTCTCGTTCTCGTCCCCGCCGCGGATGTGCGCCAGGCCCGAAACCCCGTTGCTCGCTGCTCCCGGCAGACGGTGCACGGCGCGCAGGGACTCATCGCCGAGTTTCGGCAGGCTTTCGAGCTCCGCCTGGGTGAGGAAAGTCTGCGAGGCGAGCGCTTCGTTGGCGAGTCCATAGCGGCTGGTCGTCACCACGATTTCCTGCAGCAGTTCCTGTGGTGGTCGTGCGTCGGCGACCGCAGCGGGGCGTGGGGTATCGGGTCGCGTCACGGCCACCAGCGCATAGACGTTCTCGCCGACGCGCGAGATGCCTAGCCCCAGTGGCTCGAGCATCTCCTGCAGCATCCTGATGGGCTCGCCGGCCTGCGGTTCGCGCACGACCCGCAGCGTGGGTGGCACGAGTTGCGTGTTGTAGACGATGCGCAGGCCGTCCCGTCGCATCTCTTCGATCACGTCGGCGAGCGGCTTGCCCGCATAACGTGCGGGTTCAGCCGCGTGAGAGATCGGGCTCAACAGGAACGCAAGCAGGAACGCGACAGGGGCGAAGGTGCGCCGCGATGGCAGGTGTACGAGTATTTGCATCGTGGCGCCCGGGCGCACAGCGGCGCCTCGCGGCCACGATCATAGCGCGATCGGCAAGCGGGCCGGTACGCGGGCGCGCCGGCCGCGCAGACCATTTCACTTCGCCGTCGGGAGCCCGATGACGATCTGCCCGTTCTTTGCCGTGCTGGTCAGGCGAGTCGTCGACAGCACCGCGGCGAGGGCGGCGTCCGGCGTCAACCCTTCGATCGAACCACGCAGGCGGATGCCTGCCGCTTCGGCCTGGGCATCGGGTGTCGCAAACACGACCTCCTGCGCGAGCTCGTGCCCGGCCCACTGCAGGAATTCGGGCAGCGGCCGGTTGTCGATGGCGAACGTCGGCACGAGGCGCCCGACCCAGTCCCAGTCCGCGCCGCTGCGCGCCACGAACTCGCTGTGCACTTCGCCGTCGGTGAGGATCGTAAGCTGCGTGCCGGCCTCGCCGACGATGCGGCCGCCGCTCGCAGCGGAGAACTGCACGCGCCCTTCGCGCACCCGGATGCGCGTGCCCGAATCGAGCAGGCGCACCTCGTACTGCGTGCCGAGATGCTCCACGATTCCCGCCGGCGTCCGTACTCGCAACGGGTGCGGACCGCTCGTGCCGAGTCCGGAGTCGATGTACAGGGCACCGGAGCTGATTCTCACTTCATCCTGCGCGAGCAATTGCACCGAGGTGTCGTGATCGAGACGCAGCGAGATGTCGCCCATGCGGATTGATACGCCGCCGCTCGCCCGGGTCGACAGGCTGTCGCCGGAATAGAGTTCACGCCCTGCAGCGAGCTCACGCTCCACCGTCGAGTCTGCGCTGCGCACGGTGCCGCCATCGATCGAGCGCTCGATGCTGGCAACCACGACCGGCGGCGAAGGTGACGGGTTGAGCAACCACACGGTGAGTGCCGCAGCACCAAGGCCCGCCGCAATGGCGACCTGGGTGAAGCGCCGGCGCCTCTGGCGCGCGCTCACCACTTGCAGCCACTCGGCGTGGACCGCCGCGCGCACTTCGTCCTCGACTTCCCGGGGCGGCCGCGCGCGCGGCCCAGCGGTGCGCAGCAGGCGATCGAGATCGCCATTGTCGCCATTCACCGGGTTCATTTCGTCAGCACTGCTCATGTACATCCCGACGTCTCATACCTCTCGAATGTCTCGCGCCGCGGCCCCGAATACCGTCTCGAGCGCCTGGCGGAACGCCTCGCGCGCACGCGCCAGCAGCGACTGCGCCGCCGTGTGGCCGATGCCCAGAAGCTCGCCGATTTCCTCCACCGAGCGGCCCTCGACGTACTTCCACTCCAGCGCGTCGCCGTAGCGCGGCGGCAGGCGATCGAGGACCGTGCGCACCATGCGTGCCAGTTCCTCCTTGCTGTAGTTGCGCGCGACGTCGAACTCCTCCGGCGCCTCGATCGAATCGATCGCCGCGCGCAGTTCCTCGCTGTCCTCGATCAGCACCACGCGCTCGGAGTAACGCTTGTGCGCACGCAGATAGTCGACGACTTCGCGGCGGCAGATCTGGCACAACCACGTGAACAGTGCGGCCTCGCCCCGGTAGTCGGCGAGGCGTCGCATCGCCTTGGTCAGCGTCGCCTGCACCACCTCGCGCGCCGCCTGCGAATCGGCGTTGAGCCGCGGGATGGCGAAGCGGTACAGGCGCGCGAAGTAGCCATCGAAGAACGCCGTAAAAGCGCGCTCCTCGCCCGCCAGCATGCGGCGGACCAGTGCTTGCTCCTGTGCAGCGTCGTTATTCACGGGTCGACCTCTGTCTGCGTAAGACGCAGCCAGGGGCGGCAATCAATCGCCGCTAGGTCTGGAGGGTGGCGCGGTGCTTCATGTCCAGCCATAAGTTATAGACCGCGATGAAGAGCGGAAACAGGTTCGAGAGGATGCCGACCGAGTCGTTCTTGCCGAACACGAAGTACGAGAGCAGGAGGAGGCTACCCGAGACGCTCATGTACCAGAACAGCCGCGGCAGGACGGGCTTGCCCCGCCGCCGCGAGGCGAGGAGCTGGACGAACCAGCGGCCGGCAAACAGCGCCACCCCCAGGTAGCCGACCAGCTTCCAGGGAGTGATCACGATCCCGTAGAACTCGACGAGTACCCTGGACACGGTGCCTCCTGGGGCAGCGGCTTTGCGGGTGAAGGTGACGCTTATATCGGAGCCTCCGGGGCCGGACAACAGCCGTCCGCGCACGCGGCTTGACGCTCCTCGCGAGGGGCGGCGATACTCCCTGCCCATGACGAAACGCGCAACACCTACGATCGCAGCCAAGCGCTGGTGGTGGCGTCACTCCTGACGGAGTGGGCGCCTGCGCGTACAAAACGCACTTAACCAAGGACCCATCTCCGAACCGAATCCGGGGATGGGTTTTTTGTTGCCTGCTCCCCGGTGGCGGTCGGTAAGAGGAGCACATGCAGCGGCCTTTCGACATCGCAGCGGACCTGGATACGCCGGTCTCGGCGTATCTCAAGTTGCGCCCGTTCCGCCCGCGCTTCCTGCTCGAGAGCGTGGAGGGTGGCGAGCGACTCGCCCGCTATTCGTTCATCGGCTTCGGTGACTGCCTGGAGGTGCGGCTCGAAGCCGGACGGCTCCTCGTCGATGGCGAGCCGGCAGCGCGTCCCACGACGCGCGATGAGTTGCTCGCGGCATTGCGGGCAGCCCTGGCGCGCGCGCCGGTTCCGAAGCCGGAGTTCACCCAGGTGCCGCTCGCGGGCGGCCTGGTCGGCTATGCCGCCTACGACATCGTGCGCTACTTCGAGCAACTGCCGCAGCAGGCGCGACGCGTGGACGCGGCACCCGACGCGCACTTCATCGCGCCGCGCTCGCTCCTGGTCTTCGATCATCTGACGCGTGGCGTGACGCTGCTGCACGACGGGAGCGACGCCGAGCGCGAGAGCCTGCGACGCGAAGTGGTGCGCGCCCTGCGTGGCGCAATTCCGCCACACAACGGCTCGCCGGACTTCACGCGCTCCGCGTCGAGTCTCACCGAGGCCGAGTTCCTGCAAGGCGTGCGCCGCACCCAGGAGTACATCGCGGCGGGCGATGTCTATCAGCTGGTGCTGTCGATCCGCTTCTCCGGACGGCACTCACTCACGCCGTTCGAGGTGTACCGGGCGTTGCGACTGATCAATCCCTCGCCCTACATGTATTTCTGCGAGCTCGGCTCGATCTCCGTCGTGGGCTCATCGCCCGAGGCCCTGGTTCGCCTCAACGGCCGATCTGCGTCGCTGCGCCCGATCGCGGGAACACGGCCGCGCGGCGCGAACGCCGCTGACGATGCGCGCCAGGAAGCGGAGCTCAGGGCCGATCCGAAGGAGAATGCCGAGCACGTGATGCTGGTCGACCTGGCGCGCAACGATCTCGGGCGCGTCGCGCAGGCAGGGAGCGTCCACGTCGAGCCCTATCGCGCGATCGAACGCTACAGCCACGTGATGCACATCGTGAGTGGCGTCAACGGTGCGCTGGCCCCCGCCCATGACGCCTTCGAGCTGTTCGCCGCGACGTTCCCGGCCGGCACCCTGGTCGGCGCACCGAAGGTGCGCGCGATGCAGATCATCGACGAGCTCGAACCCGTGCGCCGCGGGCTGTATGGCGGCACGGTGGGCTACTTCGGCGCCCGCGGCGACATGGACCACGCGATCACGATTCGCACGCTGGTCTTCAACGGCGACGAGTACAGTTACCAGGCGGGTGCGGGCATCGTGGCCGACAGTTCACCGCCCGCCGAGTACGCGGAAGTGCTCGCGAAGGGAGCGGCGCTGCGTCGGGCGCTCGAGCTCGCGAAGGAGGGCCTGTGACGGCGCGCCTGCTGCTCATCGACAACTACGATTCCTTCACCTACAACCTGGTGCAGGCGTTTCTCATCCTGGGCGCCGACGTGCGCGTCTATCGCAACGACGCGATCAGCATCGACGCCGCGCGCGCGCTCGAGCCGACGCACCTCGCCATCTCGCCGGGGCCCGGTACGCCGGACGATGCGGGCATCTCGATGCAAATGATCGCAGCCTTCGCCGAGCGCATTCCGATCCTGGGCGTTTGCCTCGGCCACCAGTCGCTGGTGGCCGTGTTCGGCGGCCGCGTGGTGCGCGCCGGACGCCTCATGCACGGCAAGACTTCGCCCGTGCTGCACGACGGGCGGACCATCTACAGCGGCCTGGAGCAGTCCTTCGAGGCGGGCCGTTACCACTCGCTGATTGCGCAGCCCGATTCGCTCCCGGCACAGCTCGAAGTGACCGCCCGCACACCGGAAGGCGAGATCATGGGCGTGCGTCATCGCACGCTGCCGGTCGAGGGTGTGCAGTTCCACCCGGAGAGCATCCTCACGCCGGCAGGTCCGGCGCTGATGGCGAATTTCCTGCAGTTGCGCGCGCGTTCGGAGGCGAGACATGCCGTCGGCGCTGCGTAACACTCTCGAACAGCTGATCGACCGGCGCGACCTCAGCGAGGCGCAGGCCGGCGAGCTGCTCGAGGCACTGACCGATCCCGAGGTCGCGCCCGCGCTCGCGGGCGGACTGCTCGCGGCGCTGCGCAGCAAAGGAGTCACTGCCGATGAAGTGCGCGGCTTTGCCGGTGCCATGCGGCGCCTCGCGCGTCGGCCGAAGATTTCGCCGGGCGAGCCGCTGGTGGATGTCGTCGGCACGGGCGGCGATGGCTCGGGCAGCCTCAACCTCTCGACCGGCACTGCACTGCTCGCCGCGGCGTGTGGGCTGCGCGTCGTGAAACATGGCAACCGCGCGATTTCGAGCCGGTCCGGGAGCGCAGACCTGTTGCAGGCGCTCGGACTCAAGATCCCGCTGGATGAGGATGAGGCGGGTGCCTGTCTCGATGCCACAGGCTTCACCTTCCTGTTCGCGCCGCATTACCACCCGGCGCTCAAGACCCTCGCGCCCATCCGCAACGCCCTCGGTGTGCGCACCGTCTTCAACATGCTGGGGCCGCTCGCCAACCCGGCCGAACCCGCCTTCCACCTCATCGGGGCGTTCGACCTCGGGGCGGCGGCACTCCTGGCGCAGACGCTCGCCCGCATGAACATCGAGCGGGCGTTCGTGGTCCACGGCGAGCCGGGCTGGGACGAGCCGACGCCGGTCGGGCCATTCAGCTTGTTCGATGTCCGCCCGGGCCGTGTCACGCATACCATGCGCGATGCCGGGGCGTTTGGTCTGAAGAATTGCGCCGCGGCGCAACTCGCGGGCGGCCACGCCGATCACAATGCGCAGGCGCTGCGCGCGGTCTTCCTCGGCGAGGATCGTGGTGCGCACCGCGATGCGCTGCTGCTCGGCACCGCGCTGGTGCTCGAGCTCATGGGGCGCGTGGCCGAGCCGAAACAGGGAGTGGCGATGGCGGCCGAGGCCATCGATTCAGGGCACGCGCGGGAACTCCTCGCGCGGCTGGCGGGATTCGGGGGGCGGTCATGAGCAGTTTTCTCAACGAGATTGCGCGTTCGAGTCTCGAGCGGGTCGCCAAGGCCCGCAGCCTCGAATCGCAGGACGTGCTGTGGCAACGCGCTTCGGAGGCGCCGGCCGCGCCGGCGTTGCAGCTGAGCGCCGCCGGTTTCGACGTGATCGCGGAACTGAAGCTGCGTTCGCCTGCCGCCGGGGTACTGCGCACCGCCAGCGAAGATGTCTGCGCGCGCGTCGGAGCCTATGCCGAGGGCGGCGCCAGCGCGGTCTCGGTGCTCACCGAGCCCTACCATTTCGACGGCTCGATGGCGCACCTGGCGCGCGCCTCGGAAACGCTCGCGCCGCGCGGCGTGCCGACGATGCGCAAGGACTTCATCATCGATCCCTACCAGGTGATGGAAGCGCGCGCGGTCGGCGCCGGCGGCATCCTCGTCATCCTGCGCATGCTGGATCACGGCCGCATCGTCGCGCTGCTCGACTGCGCCGCGATGCTGCACATGTTCGTGCTGATGGAAGCGTTCGACGAGGGCGACCTCGCGGTGGCGCGCCAGATCGTGGGTGAGCGCGCCGGCCGGCGCGAGCACTTGCTCGTCGGCGTGAACGCGCGCGATCTCGATACGCTGCAGGTGGTCCCCGGGCGCCTGGAAGAGCTCGCGGCGAAGCTCCCGGAGGGGGTTCCGCACGTCGCAGAGAGCGGCATCAGCAGCGCCGAAGACGCGGCGCAACTCGCACGCGCGGGATATCAACTCGTGCTCGTCGGCAGTGCGCTCATGGCGGACGACGAGCCGCAGGCACTGCTGCGCGCCATGCTCGAAGGCGGGCGCGCGGCCGCCAAGCGCTAGGTCCCGGATGTTCATCAAGATCTGTGGCATGACGAGCGAATCGGCGGTGGTCGCCGCCATCGAGTGCGGCGTCGATGCCATCGGCTTCGTGTTTGCGCCGAGCGCCCGGCGCCTCACACCGCAGCGCGCCGCCGAGCTGAGCGCGCAGGCGCCGCGTGATCTGCTGAGAATCGCGGTCACCTGTCATCCGGAGCAGCAACTGGTGGACGAGATCGTCCGCCATCTCGACCCCGATTACCTGCAGACCGATATCGAGGATCTGGCGGCTCTCGAGCTGCCTGCGGACCTCTCTGTGCTCCCGGTCTTGCGTTCCGATGAGCCGGACCCCGAACCGCTGCCGCCGCGCCTGCTGTTCGAAGGGCCGGTGAGCGGGCGCGGCATCGGTACCAACTGGCAGCGCGCGGCCCAGCTCGCGAAGCGCACCGAGCTGATCCTGGCGGGAGGGCTGCATGCGGCGAATGTCGTCGAAGCAATCCGTTACGTGCGGCCGTTCGGCGTGGATGTGAGCAGCGGCGTCGAGAGCACGCGCGGCGTGAAGGATGCGCGTCGCATGGCGGAATTCGTCACCGCCGTGCGCAGCGCGGGCGATACAAGGCCACGAGGAGGGCAGCGTGAAAGTCGCAGTGGATGATCGGCCGGGCCTGGCAACCCTGAAGCGCCTGGTCGATGGCGCGTATCCGGATGCGCGCGGCCGATTCGGCGAGTTCGGCGGACGCTATGTCCCCGAAACGCTCATGCCGTCGCTGGAACGGCTCGAGGCGGGGATGCGCCGCCACCTGCACGCCGCGGACTTTCAGCGCGAATTCCTCACGGAGTTACGCACCTGGGCGGGCCGCCCCACCGCGCTCACCGAGGCGCGCGACCTCGCGCGGCGCTGGGGCGCACAAGTGTGGCTGAAGCGCGAAGATCTGGCGCACACCGGCGCGCACAAGATCAACAACGCCATCGGGCAGGCGCTGCTGGCGCGGCGCCTCGGCGCGAAACGCATCGTCGCCGAGACCGGCGCGGGACAGCACGGCGTCGCGAGCGCAGCGGCCTGCGCACGGCTCGGCCTGCCGTGCACGGTGTACATGGGCGCGATCGACATGGAGCGCCAGGCGCCGAATGTCGGGCGCATGAAACTGCTGGGCGCGACGGTCGTGCCGGTGACCAGCGGCGATCAGACCTTGCGCGCCGCGATCGATGAAGCATTGCGCGACTGGGTTTCCGATCCGCTCAACACCTACTACCTGATCGGTTCCGCGGTCGGGCCGCACCCCTATCCGCTGCTGGTGCGCGAACTGCAGTCGGTGATCGGCCGCGAAGCGCGCGCGCAGATGCTGGAACAGGCGGGCGCACTGCCGGATGCGGTGTTCGCCTGCGTGGGCGGCGGCTCGAATTCGATCGGCATGTTCCATCCGTTCCTGGCCGACGCTGCCGTGCAGCTCATCGGGGTCGAAGCGGGCGGCAAGGGCAAGGGGCTCGGCGAGAATTCGGCGACGTTGTCATTCGGCCGTCCGGGTGTCTTGCAGGGGAGCTACTCCTTCCTGCTGCAGGATGAGCACGGCCAGGTGCAGGAGACGCATTCCGTGTCCGCCGGTCTCGACTATCCGGGCGTCGGACCCGAACACAGCTTGTTGAAAGCGCTCGGTCGCGTGCACTACGAACAAGCGACCGACGATGAGGCACTCGCCGCGCTCGCGGAATGCTGTGCGAGCGAAGGCATCATCGTGGCGCTGGAAAGCGCGCATGCCTTTGTCGGCGCGCGACGCTGGGCCGCCGCCAACCCCGGCAAGCGCCTGCTCATCTGTCTCTCCGGGCGCGGCGACAAGGACATGTCGACGCTGCAGAGAACGCTCCTGAAGGAACCACAGGCGTGAGCGTTGCCGGTGAGTCGATCGCCGGCGCGATCCGCAAGGCGGCCGCCAGCAACCGCGTCGCCCTGGTCGGCTATCTCACGGCGGGATTTCCGGCGCGCGCACGCTTTCGTGAGCATCTGCTCGCCATCGCCTCGGCGGCGGACGTGGTCGAGATCGGCGTGCCGTTCACCGATCCGATGGCGGACGGCATGACGATCCAGCGCGCGAGCCACCACGCGCTGCAGGCGGGCGTCACCCTGCCCTGGATCCTCGATGAGCTGTCGAGCTTGAAGCCGCGGCCCGAGGCGCCACTCCTGCTCATGAGTTATCTCAACCCGCTGCTCGCATTCGGATTGCCGCGCTTGTCCGCCGCCGCGGCCCGGGCCGGCGTCGCGGGATTCATCGTTCCGGATCTGCCCCACGAGGAGAGCGAAGAGCTCAGGCACGCGCTCAACGCGGAGCGCGTCGCCCTGGTGCAGATGGTGACCCCGGTGACCCCCGCGGACCGGCTCAGGGTTCTCTGCCAGGCGAGCCAGGGGTTCGTCTACGCGGTCACCATGACGGGCACCACAGGCAAGAACGTCGCCGTGCCAGCTGATGTCATCGAGTACCTGGACCGCGCCCGGGCGTCTTCCGGGCTCCCCGTCTGTGCCGGATTCGGCATTCGCGGCGTCGAGCAGGTGCGACGGCTGCACGGCCACGTGGACGGTGTGGTGGTCGGCTCCGCGCTCGTGGAGTTGCTGGAGAAGGACGGCGATCCGCGCGCTTTCCTGCGTTCCCTGCGTGCCTGAAGCGCGGATGGCCCGAGGATTTGCGGCCGGCCGCTTATTTCTATAGAATGACTTGTGTCAAAACGTTTCCATTGAAATATCTCTGCCGAACCACGATGAGCACGCCTGCAATCAAGCCGGAAAACCAGCCGCAACGGGTCCTGACCGGGGCGGTGCTGCGGGCGGCGACGCTGCTCGAGCTCAACCAGGCGCGGGTCGCCGAGATCCTCGGCGTGAGCCCGGCGACCGTCTCGCGCATGTCGAGCGGCGCCTATGCGCTGGATGCGGGCAAGAAGGAGTGGGAGCTGGCGGCGCTGTTCGTGCGCCTGTTCCGTTCACTCGATTCGATCGTCGGGTCCAATGACGGCGCCGCGCGCGCCTGGCTCAACAGCGCCAACCGCGCACTCGGCGAGAAACCGATCGACCTGATCCGCAGCGCCGAGGGACTGGTGCGTGCCGTCCATTACCTGGACGCCTCCCGCGGTCGCGTCTGAGCTGATCCGGCTGCGGCGCCGCTTGTGGCGCGCGGTCGAATCGCAGCACATTGCCTCCACCACGCGCCTCGTGGCGACTGCCGCCGAGCAGGACGTGCTCGAGTTGATTCTCGAGGCAAGCAAGCCTGCGGTACCCGCGGAAGCCGCACGCCTGCATTACCTGCTCGCCACGCCATTTCGCTATCCGTCTCCGTTCGGTTCGAGGTTTCGCGCCCCGACCGAGCCGGGTGTCTGGTACGGCGCCGAGGTGGTGCGCAGCGCGTGCGCCGAGCTCGGCTATTGGCGCTGGCGATTCCTCACCGACTCGGAAGGGCTGAGCACGCTCGGGCCCTCGCCACAAACCGTGTTCCAGGCGAGCATCGATACGCGTGCGGTCGACCTCACGCGCGCGCCGTTCTCGCGCGACCAGGCGCACTGGGGCCATCGCAGCGACTACGGTCCCACGCAGGCGTTCGCGGCGATTGCACGCGAAACCACGGCGGGCGCGATCCGTTATGCCTCGGTGCGCGACCCGGAGCATGCAGCGGCGGTCGCAGTCCTGCGTCCGGATGCGTTCAAACCGCTGCGGCCGCTGCAGCAGTCGACCTGGTTCCTGACGCTCAAGCCCGAACGAGTCATCTGGCGACGCGAGGGCGAAAGCTTCGAGTTCGATGCGGCGGACTGGAAATGAGTCGCGCGGTTGACCCCCGCGGCACGCGGCGCTAGGTTCCGGGCAGCGAGCCCCCACATCCGGACTCATGAAACTCGTCTACAGCGCGGAATCCGTCGTGCAGGTTGCCCACATGCGCAACCTGCTCGAGAACGTCGGCATTCGCTGCCAGCTGCGCAACTATCACCTCGCGAGCGCCATCGGTGAGATCCCGGTCGTCGAAGGCTGGCCGCAGCTCTGGGCCATCGATGAGGCCGAGCACGCGCATGCGGAGCAGGTCGTGGCAGCCGAGCTCGCGGGCGCCTATCGATCGGGTCGTGAGTGGCAGTGCCCGGCGTGCCACGAGCAGCTCGAACCGCAGTTCACGAGCTGCTGGCGTTGCGGCTGCGAACGCAGCTCCGCCACGCCCTGAGCACGGCGCAGTGGAAATCATCACCATCGGCGCGCGTTTTTGCGGGCCGCCGGACTCGGGCAACGGCGGCTACACCTCCGGCATGATCGCGGGCCAGTCGAACGTGCCGGTGCGCGTCCGGCTGCGCAAGCCGCCCCCGCTCAATGCGCCGCTCGTCGTGCAACGCCACGAGGACGGCAGGCTCGACGTCAAGCACGAGGCGGAGCTCATCGCCGAGGCTGAGCCCTTCAATCTGCAGCTCGATGTGCCCACGCCGCCGTCCTACGTCGCGGCCCTCAATGCTTCGCGCTCCTACCCCGGCTTCAAGCAGCATGCGTTTCCCACCTGCTTCGTGTGCGGACCGCAGCGCGCGCGTGGCGATGGGCTGCGCATCTTCCCCGGCGCGTGGGGCGACAGCGGCATCGTCGCCGCCGCATGGATGCCGGACGAGTCGCTGTGCGCGGCCGACGGCAAGGTGTGCAGCGAGTTCATGTGGGCGGCGCTCGATTGCCCGGGCTATTTCGCGGCGCGCGACGAATACCGCGTGATGTTGCTCGGCGAGATCTCCGCCAAGGTCGATCGGCGCGTGCACGCCGCGGAGTCGTGCGTCGTGCTCGGCTGGCGCGTAGGCCGCGAGGGGCGCAAGCACTTCGTTGCAACGGCGGTGTACGACGACGATGGCGAGCCCTGCGCGCGCGCACTCGCCACCTGGATCGAGCTCAAGGAACAGGTTCCGCAGACGCGCCTGCAGCCCTGATGACTAGTCGCGGACGCGCTCCGCGGTCCGTGGGTGGGACGACAGCCAGCTCATCGCGCCACGATCCGCGCCGCCGTACTTCTCTTCGAGCCGCTGCAGCATGTCGCCGAAGTAGTGGTGCGCAATGCCATTGCGATCCATCCACGCATACGCGTAGGCATCGGCTTCGGCCTCGAACTGCCGCGAGTGTTTCGCCTGCACCAGCGCTGTGGGAACGCCGGCGACCAGCACCGAGGCCGAGCTGACGTCACCCGTCAGCCCGATCATCAGGAGCGAGGTCGCGGAGTTCTGCAGGAGCATGCGCAGGCTGTGCCGGTGCACGACGTGCCCGATCTCGTGGGCCAGCACCGTCTGCAATTCCTGGTCGGATTGTGCGAGCTCGACCAGCTCATCGGTCATCACCACGATCCCCGAAGGCAGTGCGAATGCGTTTGCCCCGAGCTCGCCACCCTGGCGAAACTCGAGGCGGTACTCGTGACTGTCGTTCAGGTCACGCGTCATCGTCGCGAATTCCTCGCGCAACTGTTGCTGCCGCTCCGGCGCCAGCTTGGACGGTGAAAAGTAGCCGTGATCGAGGAGCTCGAGTGTCTGCGCACCAATAGCCGCGTCGGCGTTGGGCGGAAAAATCGCGGCGACATGGCGCGCGGCCGCCGGAATCCCGTATTCGATCGCGGCCCAGACCACCACGACGAGCGCGATGAGCGCCAGGATGGCGTAGGTCCAGCGGCTTTCGAGCCGATGCACATCGTGCTGGGCACTGGTGCTGTCGAGCGCCGCGAGTGCGGCGTCGATCGCGTCGTTGTCCTGCACCTGGCAGGCTGATCCGTCGGCAAAGCGCAGCGTGCGCGGCGTGTTGCCGATGCGCTCGGAGACCTCCGTCTCGCTGAGTCGATACTCGCGCGGTTCGCCGCTCCCGGTCAGCAGGACCCAGCCATCGAGCCCGATCTCGAGCTCGACGGCACGTCGCTGGGAACTCTGGCCATCGAAGTACTGACCATGGATCGCAGTCATAGCCCCAGGTCGACGTCGAACATGTCACTGATCTCGTCACCCGCAGCGCCGGCGGCGGGCGTTTCGCCCGCGATGAACTCATCGAGACTGCCGTCGACCTCGAGCGCGAGACGCTCGAAGCGGTACTGCGCCATGCGCACGTGCGCCCAGGGAATGAAAAGCCCGAGCGTGAGAACGATCAGCACCGTGTTGCTGATGTACAGCCAGAAGAGCGGCCCGGTTTCCAGGCGGCTCAGCAGCCGGTGCCGCTGGATGAGGACGTTGCCGACGCTGGCGTTCTGCAGGCACTTGTTGAGGAACGCGCCCACGAAGAGCAGCAGCGGCACGAACACGACCAGGAGCGCCGGCAGCAGGCTGGCGAGCTTGCGCGGATCGTTGAGGCTGTCGATGCCGGCGCCGCTGTACGCGCGCACCAGGTACACACCGATCACGCTCGCAGCGATGTAGAGCAGCACCGCGCGGAAGTAGATCCAGTAGAAAACGCCGGGCCCGGCGAACAGTTTCAGCCGCGTGCGGCCATAACTCGTGTTGTCGATGGCAAAGCGGTAGCGCGCATACGCGAAGTACGGGAAGAACAACCCCAGCGTGACGCCGACGAGCATGGCGAAGCCGATGAAGACCTTCGCGGCGCCGCCATGATCCTGCTCGAAGTTGAAGCGGATGTTGCGATAGGAGGTCATGCGCGCGCGGAAGCTCAGGGCTTTCACAGCCAGCCACGGCACGAAGAAGAAGAACACGATCGCCATGGCGAAGCCGGCCGGCTGCGACAGCGACGACACGATGAAATAGACCAGGAACAGGCCGAACGCGATCAGGCGCCCCTTCAGGATCTGGCGCGGCCGCCCGTGGTACTCGAACACGTCGCCGGCGAGATGCGTGTTGCCGTAGAAATAGCGCATGCGCCGCACCTTGGCCCACGCCGAGTAGATGCCGAGCGTGATCACGCTGAGCAGCAGGTTCACGATCCAGATGCGGAAATACTCCCCGCCGGAACCGGTGAAACGGAACTGCTCGATCGTCGTGCGGCTCTCGGGCGGCGATTCGGCTGCGGCGGTGCCGACATCAGCGGCGGATGCTCCCATCGATGGCTCCCTGTTCTGTCGTTGGTCGCTCGATTCCGCGCACGAGCCGGCGCGGCGGGATTATAGGAGGCGCTCACCTCACGCTGCATGAGCGCTGCGTCAACGAATTGTGCTTTGGCCGGCTAGTCGCGCCGCCAGATGCTGTAGAGCCAGAGCACTCCGCCCGCTGACAAGGCCCAGCCGGGCCAGCTCGGGTCATGTCCCACCGCGAGCCACACGATGCCGCCGAGCAGCAGGACGCCGGCGATCGTGATCGCGTCGCGCCGTGCATTGGTCTCGCGCACCGTGCGCTTGAGATCCTCCAGTCCCGGCGTTTCGACGCGAAATCTCAGCCGGCCGTCCGCCGCCTGCTGAATCATGCCCTGCACGATCTGCGGCAGCGTCTTGGCGGCTTCAGCGAGATCGGGCAGCTGCGTCCTGAGGCGCTCCATGATGGCGCGACCGCTCATGCGCTCGCGCATCCACTCGCGCAGGATCGGCTGCGCCGTCTTCCACAAGTCGAGCTCCGGGTACAGCTGCCGCCCGAGGCCCTCGATGTTGAGCAGTGTTTTTTGCAGCAGCACCAGCTGCGGCTGGATCTCCATGTTGAAGCGGCGTGCGGTCTCGAAGAGGCGCAGCAGTACCTGGCCGAAGGAAATGTCCTTGAGCGGCTTGTTGAAGATCGGCTCGCACACGGTACGCACCGCGGATTCGAGCTCATCGACGCGCGTATCGGCGGGCACCCAGCCGGAGTCCACGTGCAGTTTCGCGACGCGGTGGTAGTCGCGCTCGAAGAAGGCGAGGAAGTTCTCGGCGAGGTAGTACTGATCGCGCGGGCTGAGCGTCCCCACGATGCCGAAGTCGACCGCCGCGTAGCGCGGATATTCCGGATCCTCCGCGATCACGAAGATGTTGCCCGGGTGCATGTCGGCATGGAAGAAGTTGTGCCGGAACACCTGCGTGAAGAAGATCTCGACGCCGTTCTCCGCGAGCCGCGCGATGTTGGTCTTGAGGCTGCGCAAGCGCGTGACGTCGCTGATCGGGATGCCGTAGATGCGCTCCAGCACGATGACGTTGCCGCGGCAGTAGTCCCAGTACACGTCCGGCACATAGAGCAGGTTGGAGCCCGCGAAATTGCGCTTGAGTTGCGCGGCGTTCGCCGCCTCGCGCATCAGGTCGAGCTCATCGAGAATGGTCTTCTGATACTCCCGTACGACTTCGACCGGCCGGAGCCTGCGGCCGTCGATCCAGTAGCGCTCGGCAAGCGCGGCGAGCGCGTGCAGCACCTCGAGGTCGCGCCCGATCACCTGCGCCATGCCGGGGCGCAAGACCTTGACCACGACCTTCGCTCCGCCGCGCAGGGTCGCCGCGTGCACCTGCGCAATCGAAGCCGCCGCGAGCGCGTTCTCGTCGAAGGTCTCGAACACCTCGGCGAGCGGCCGCCCGTACGCAGCTTCGATGATCGAGCGCGCGACCGGCCCCGGAAAGGGCGGCACCTGGTCCTGCAGCTTCGCGAGCTCGGTCGCGATATCCGCCGGCAACAGGTCCGGGCGCGTCGAGAGCGCCTGGCCGAATTTCACGAAGATCGGGCCGAGCTCCTCAAGCGCGAGCCGCAGCCGCGCACCGCGCGGCAGGCCGCGATCACGTGCGAACCAGGTCCAGGGCGCGAGATACAGGGCGAGGCGGAAGGGCCGATAGAGATGAGTCGCGGAAATGAAATCATCGAAGCCGTGGCGGACCAGGACGTGCTGGATCTGCAGGAGCCTGAAGACGACGCGCGCCCTCATCGTGGCGAGCGCCTCGCGAGCCGCGCCATCCTCGCCTCGAGCCGGTCGGCCGCCTCGCGCAGCTGATCCACCTCGGCCAGGAACTCGTCCATCTCGGTACGCGTGACGAGGTCGCGGCCCTCTTCCTGCAGGTATTCGCCGACATTCGTCGCGAAGGTTGCGGCGGCCTTGCGTCCCCAGCCGGTGAAGCCGCGCACCAGGTTGCCGACCTGGTGCGCCGCGACGTCACCGATGTGGCGCGAGAGCTCTTCCTCGAAGTCCGGACGTGCGGCGTGCAGCAGCTCCTGGAACGCCTCGGCGATTTCCGCATCGCCGTCGATCGTCACGGCGCTCGAGCGCAGGCGGACGCGCGCGTCCGCGCCGATCAGCGACAGGAGGGTCAAGGCAGTGCCGGTAACAGTCGCGTCCGCGCTCTCAGCCGCCGCGTTGCTGAGCGCGACTTGTCCCGAGCTCACTGTCGCCAGCACGTCGAGCGGCAGACCCTCCACGTGGACCGCGAGCGATCGCCCTTCCAGCCGCCGCGCCAGCTCCTGCGCACGCGTCGACATGGCGACGTTGCGATTCAGGAGACCTGCGAGCTGTTCGAAGACCATGTGCGCCGCTCAGTAACGGTAGCCGCGGTGCACGGCGACGATGCCGCCACTGAGGTTGTGATAGCGGCAACCCTCGAGCCCGGCGCTGCGCAGCATCGCGAGCAGCGTCTCCTGGTCGGGGTGCATGCGGATCGATTCGGCGAGGTAGCGGTAGCTGTCGGCATCGCCGGCCACCCAGCTTCCGAGGCGCGGCAGCACTTGGAACGAATACCAGTCATAGGGTCGGCGCAGCGGCTCGGCGACCTTGGAGAACTCCAGCACCACCAGCTTGCCGCCCGGCTTGAGCACCCGCGCCATCTCGCGCAGTGCCTTGTCCTTGTGCGTCATGTTGCGCAGGCCGAAAGCCACGCAGACCAAGTCGAAGCCCGCGTTGGCAAACGGAAGCGCCTCGGCATCGCATAACGCTGTGGGCAGGCTGAGCCCGGCGTCGAGCAGCCGATCGCGGCCGGAGGCCAGCATCGATTCGTTGATGTCGGTGTGCACCACGCAGCCGCTCGGGCCCACACGGCGCGCCAGCGCGCGCGTCAGGTCACCGGTGCCGGCAGCGACGTCGAGGACGCGGTCACCGGGCCGTGGCGCAGCGACGGCCACCGTGTAGGCCTTCCACGCG
>DATFRO010000106.1:0-2711 GCA_035263105.1 Steroidobacteraceae bacterium
GAAGACCTATCCGGGTGCAATCGCGGCGACGGACTCGGTGAAGGTCGATCCGAATTTCTATGTGCTGACGAAGAATGCCGGAGTGCCTCACACCCCGTAAGACTCGTCATCCGAGCGCTCCACAGTCGTCATCCCGAGCGCGAGACTGTGTGAAAACTCGTGGGGAAGATGTAGATTCGCGCCGGCGAGTGCGACTCTTCCCCACGAGGTGCGCGTGAGCGGATACATCCCCGTTGTCGATCGCACGCAGATCACACTCTTGCCGGAAGCGGTGGATGATTTCATCGGGCCCGACAATCCGGTTCGAGTCATCGACGCCTTCGTCGACCAGGTAGACCTCGGCGGCGCTGGCTTTCAGCGAGCCGTGCCCGCCGAGGTGGGCCGGCCGGGGTACGATCCGCGTGTGCTGTTGAAGCTCTACGTGTATGGCTATCTCAACCGGGTGCGCTCGAGCCGCCGCCTCGAACGCGAGACGCATCGCAACGTCGAGGTGATCTGGCTCTGTGGCCGCGCGCGCCCGGATCACAAGACGATCAGTGATTTTCGCGCGACGCACGCGCGGGCGCTGCGGCAAGTATTCCGCGAGTTCACCGGAGTGTGTCAGAGGTTGGAACTCTTCGGCAAGGAGTTGGTCGGCATCGATGGGAGCAAGCTGCGCGCGGTGAATGCGAAGGCGCAGAGTTACACGCCGAGCGAGTTGCGCCGCTCCCTGAAGCGGATCGACGCGCGGATCAAGGAGTATCTCGCGACGCTGGACGCAGCGGACCGGGCCGATGACGCCGCCGGGGTGCCGGGCATGCCCGCGGCGGGAACGCTGCAGGCGAAGCTCACGGAGTTGGGGGCGCGGCAAACGGAGTATCAGCAGCTGCTGGCGCAGCTCCACGCGACGGGCGAGAGGCAGGTCACGCTCACGGATCCGGAGAGCCGCCGGATGAAAGTGAAGCAGGGCACAGAGGTCTGCTACAATGCGCAAATCGCGGTGGACGCGGCGCACCACCTCATCGTCGCCGCCGAGGTGACGAACGCCGTCACGGATGTGCATCAGTTGGCGCCGATGGCGGCCACCGCGAAAACCGCCTTGGGCGTGGACACGCTGGAGGTGGTGGCCGATCGCGGGTATCACAACGGCGCGCAGGTCGCGCAGTGTGTCGAGCAGGGGATCACGCCCTTGGTGCCGAAGCCGTCGGCGGTAACCCGGGCGGCGAGCGCGGGCTTTGCGAAAGAGCGCTTCACGTATCTGCCGGAGCAGGACGCGTATCGGTGCCCGAACGAGGCGGTGTTGCCGTTTCGGTTTGAAGCGCTCGAGGAGGGCGAGCCCCAACGCTATTACTACGACGCGGCCGCCTGTACCGGGTGTCCGCTGCGCCCGCAGTGCACGGGCCAGCAGGACGCTTCGCAGCCGCGCCGCATCAAGCGCTGGGGACGAGAGCAGGTGCTCGAGGCCATGGCGGCGCGAGTCGCCGCGCGGCCGGAAGTACACCGCCTGCGGAAGAGTTTAGTGGAGCATCCCTTCGGCACGATCAAGCGCTCGGACGATGGGAGCTACTTCCTCGTGCGGGGGCTCATGAAAGTGGCAGGCGAATTCAGCTTAATGGCCCTGGCCTACAATCTTCGTCGCGCCATTGCGGTTCGAGGCGTTCCAACAATCCTCAACCTGCTCCGGAGTCGGTCGTCCGCGCCGTCGTTCATTGCCTCCCCGGCGTAAGTCGTCCTCGCCGGCCGACGACTCCGGCGAGGACTTCCCCTCTCTATTCACTCGCACTTCCACCGTCCCGTAGTTCACCCTGTGACGAGCATTTGTTGACGCCGTCGTCCCGAATCTTCCTCACGAGTTTTGACACGGTCTCGCGCAGCGAGGGATCTGCTTTTCCCACTGGCGGAAGAGCAGATCCCTCGCGGAGCTTGCCCTGAGGAGCGCCAGCGACGTAGGGCTCGGGATGACAGTACTAGCGCCTAGCGCCCAGTGCCCAGCGCCTGCTTCTCATTGTTCAGAAATGCCGTAATCGCCACGACTTCGACCGGCTTCAGCTCGAGCTTCGGCATGATCTCGTTCTTGCCGGGCGTCCGTGCGATTGACGGGTCTGCGAGGAATCTCGCCAGATACTCCGGCTGGTACCGCTTCGGCGTGAGATTTGGCCCAACTTTAACCAAGCCCGACCCGGCAACTTCCTCGTGCACGTGGCAGGTGACGCATCCCTTCGCGATGAAAAGCCGCTCTCCACGATCGGCGGCGATGGCAGGCTTCGGCGGAGTCGCACCAGCGGCAATCGCTGGAATCGGCGCGAGAGTCACCTTGTTGCCCAAGAATCCGCTGTTGATCGTGACGGTCCAGTTGCCGTCCTTCGGCACAACGAGCTTCGCGGTGTAGCGCCCGGATATGAGCCCGCTTGCATCCGCCTTGATTTCCGCGGTGCCATTCTTGGCGGAGACGACCGGCTGCAGCCGGTCCATCAGCGTCATGCCGTGCTGCCGGATAGTGAACGCGATCTCGGTCGGCTTCCCGACCGTCACGTACTCGGGCAAGTCTTCGACGGTTACGACACACCAGCCGCCGAACGTGAAGGCGGTTCCAGCCAGCGCGGCGAGCACGAGAGCACCAACGGTGATCGATCGTTTGGACATGGCAGTTTCCTCGGGGTGAGCAATCGGTTCACCCATTGGATGCCCGTTCCACCCGAGTTGCTTCATTCCGGTCAAACTGTATACAAACG
>DATFRO010000107.1:0-16306 GCA_035263105.1 Steroidobacteraceae bacterium
AAGATCAAATTCCCGGGAAGCTAGCGGCCGCGGATCGCGTTGAGCTCGGCACGACGCGCTTCTTCGACGGCAAGTCGCGCCGGATCGGCCTCGCCTTCGGGGAGCGCCGCAAGAAGATCGCGGAAGATCTCCTCGATATCCTGGCGATGCTCAGGATGCGAAAAGATGTAGTTGTCATTGCGTAGCACGCCGCGCACCACCGCCTGGCCGGCCTCGAGCGGATCCATTCCCGGTGAGTGCAATTCGTTCCAGAACTTCATCGTCGCCGCATCGACCTTGAAGCCGCTGTGCGCGAGGTGCGCCGGGCGGTTGAGTGTCGCCTCGCCGATGTTGCTCTTCACGAGGCCGGGGCAGTACACCGAAACGCCGATGCCATGGGGCTTCAGGCAATCGCGCAGGCACTCGGAGAGCCCTCGCAGGCCGAACTTCGAGGTCGTGTAAATCCCCGCCATCGGACCGGTGATGATCGCGGCCATCGAGGCGACATTGACGATGTGTGCGTCCTCGCGATGCGCTTTCATGCGCGGGATGAAGGTCACGATGCCGTTGATGGCACCGCCGAGGTTCACCCCGAGAATCCAGTCCCAGTCCTCGTAGGTCGCCTCGTCCATCGGGCCAAAAACATTGACGCCCGCGTTGTTGACGAGAACCTGCACGTTGCCGAACACGCGCTCGGCCTCATCCGCCGCGCGCGCGAAACCCGCACGGTCGGTCACGTCGAGCTTCAGCGCATGCACGCGATCGCGCGCGTCCTTGAGCTGCTCGAGCGCCTGGTCGCGATGCGCCTCGCGCATGTAGGTCACTACTACCTTCGCACCAACGGCGGCGAAGGCGCGCGCGATGCCGAGCCCGAGCCCGCTCACGCCGCCGGTGATGAAGACAACCTTGTTAGCGAGATCCTGCATACGGGGTCGCGCCCTCTTTTCTATGGCCTGTGGGTCGGGTGGGTCCTTTCGAGACCGTGAAAAACAGGGACGTTTTTCACGGAGCCTACAGGGATGTATTCACGGCGTTCTCGAAAGGACCCACCCGATCCGCAGGCCATTCTTCAGAAAGGATAGTGCCGCGGGCCCGTCTGCACGGTGATCCAGCGCAGCTCCGTGAATTCGTCGATCGCCGCCTTGCCGCCGAAGCGCCCGTAGCCCGAGCCTTTCACGCCGCCGAACGGCATCTGCGCCTCGTCGTGCACCGTCGGGCCGTTGACGTGGCAGATCCCCGAGTCGATGCGGCGCGCGACGTCGAGCGCACGCGCGAGATTCTTGCCGAACACTGCGGCGGAAAGTCCGTACTCGGTGTCGTTCGCGAGCTGCACCGCTTCGTCGACGGATTTCACGCGCGTGATCGACACCTGCGGACCGAACGACTCCTCGCGAAAGAGCTGCATCTGCGGCGTCACGCGATCGACGACGATGCCCTGCATCACCGTGCCGTTGCTCTCGCCGCCCGCGAGCACCTTGGCGCCCTTCGCCACCGCTTCACTGATCAGGCGCTGCACGCGCTCGACGGTGGGCTTGCCGACCACCGAGCCGATCACGACTTCACCTTTGTTGGGGTCGCCAACCGGCAGGCCTGCGACACGCTTCGCGAGCTTCTGCGCGAACTCGTCCGCCACCTTTTCATCGACGATCACGCGCTCGGTGGACATGCAGATCTGCCCCGAGTTGGCATACGCACCGAACACGGTCGCATTCACTGCCGCATCCACGTCCGCATCGTCGAGCACCACGAGCGGCGCCTTGCCGCCGAGCTCGAGCAGGATCGGCTTGAGATACTTGGCGGCGATCTGCGCCAGGATCTTGCCGACGCGCGTCGAGCCGGTGAAGTTCACGCGGCGCACCGCGGGATGCGAAATGAGCGCTTCGGCGATCGCCTCGGCATCCTTCGGGTCGTGCGTGATCACGTTCACCACGCCCTCGCCCATCCCGGCCTCCTTCATCACGGTGCCGATCAGGCGATGCGAGGCGGGACACACTTCCGAGGCCTTGAGGATCACGGTGTTGCCGCAGGCGAGCGGCATCGCGATCGCGCGCACGCCGAGAATGATCGCGGCATTCCACGGCGCGATGCCGACGACGACACCGACCGGCTGGCGGATCGCCATCGCGAGATTCCCCGGCACATCCGACGGCACGACCTCGCCGGTCACCTGCGTCGTCATTGCGGCGGCTTCGCGCAGGATGTTGGCCGCGAAGTGCACGTTGAAATGTCCCCAGCCGATGGTCGCGCCCATCTCCGCCAGACCGAGCGTTGCGAACTGCTGCGCCTTCGCCTCGAGCAGGTCCGCCGCTTTCAGCAGGCGATTACGCCGTTCGTTGGGGCCAAGCGCGGCCCATTTCGGGAACGCTGCGGCAGCTGCATCCGCCGCGGCGCGCGCATCCTCCACGGAGGCGGCGCTCGCCTTGGTCGCGACTTCGCCTGTGACCGGGTTGAGCCGGTTGAACGTGGCGTTCTTGGCGGCGGCGGCATCGCGCGCGCCGATCAACAGCGTTACTTCTTCCATCGTCGTCTCCTGGCTGGCGTCAGCCGCTGCGGGAGCTGGGCGACGCCGGAGTTAGTGAGTAGTCCTTCTGTGTCTTCGCGTACTGGACGAAGTAGTCCAGCGCCTGCGGATTCGCGGCGGCATCACGGTTGGCCGCCTTCTCCAGCGGCACACCCATGAGGATGCGCCGTATGGGAACCTCCATCTTCTTTCCCGTCAAGGTCATCGGGATCGAATCCACCTGGTAGATCTTGTCGGGGACGTGCCGCGGCGAGTACTCGGCGCGCAGGCGCTGGCGGATCGAGTCCGCAAGCGGCTCGTCGAGCTTGATCCCTTCACGCAACTTGACGAACAGGGGCATGAAGAACTTGCCGCCCGGCAGGTCCAGGTTGACGATCAGGGCGTCCTCGACCCCGGGCAGGTTCACCAGCGAACGGTAGATCTCTGCCGTGCCGATGCGCACGCCGTGGCGGTTCAAGGTCGCGTCTGATCGGCCCAGCACGAAGCAGCCGCCGCGCCGGTTGATCTTGAAGAAGTCACCATGGCGCCAGATGCCGGGGTACTCCTGGAAATACGACTCCAGGTAGCGCTTGTTGCCGGGGTCGTTCCAGAAACAGACCGGCATCGAGGGCATCGGCTCGGTGATCACGAGCTCACCGACCTCATCGACGACACTCTCACCGCGCTCGTTGAACGCCTTCGCGGACACGCCGAGGCAGCGCGTCTGGATCTCCCCGGCATAGATCGGCTTCACCACGACGCCGCCCACCATGCCGGTGCAGACATCGGTGCCGCCGCTTCCGCCCTGCGCCCAGCAGTCCTGCTTCACGTTCTCGTAGAACCAGTTCTGACACTCGGGCGTCACGGGCGACCCCGCGAGCAGGATGGTCTTGAGCCGCGAAAAATCGAACCGCTCCCTGGGGACGATGCCGGATTTCTCCATGATCGCCTGGTAGGTCGGGCTCGCGCCGAAGAGGCTCGTCCCGGAATCCTCGACCATCTTCCACAGCAGGTCCGGTTGCGGCCACGCGGGATTGCCGTCGTAGAGCACCGGCACCACGTCGTTGAGAAGCGTGCTGACGACGTAGTTCCACATCATCCAGCCGGTGCTGGTGTAGAAGAACATGCGCTCGCGCGCGTGCAGGTCCATGTGAAAGTGCAGCGCCTTGAGCTGCGTGAGCACCATGCCGCCGTGTCCGTGCACGATCGGCTTGGGCAACCCCGTCGTGCCCGACGAGAAGAGAATCCAGAGTGGATGCTCGAACGGCACCTGCTCGAAGCGGAAATCCGCCGCGGGCACCGGCGGCTGATCGAGCAGCTCGTCCCAGAACAGCGTGTGCGCCGAGAGCGGCGAGCGATCCGCGCGATCGAGGTACGGCAGGTAGACGACGTGCTCGATCGACTTGAGCTGCTTCAGGAATTCGCGCACGTCGGGCCGGCGGTCGAACGGCTTGCCCGCGTACTGATAGCCGTCCACACAGAACAACACCTTCGGCGCGAGCTGCGTGAAGCGATCCAGCACACCGCGCGGCCCGAAGTCCGGACCACAGCTCGACCAGATCGCGCCGATGCTGGTGGTGGCGAGCAGCGCAATCATCGCTTCGGGAATGTTGGGCAGGTATCCCGCGACGCGATCACCGCGCTCGACGCCGAGCCGGCGCAATTGCGTCGCGAGGATGCGCACCTGCGCGCCGAGCTCGCTCCAGGACAGTTGCTGGAGCGGCGTGCGCTCCGTCAGGTGCAGCAGCGCTTCGGCGCCCGGGCGTTCATTGCGCAGGATGTGCTGCGCGTAGTTGAGGCGCGCGCCCGGAAACCATTTCGCGCCCGGCATCTGGCGGCTCGCCAGCACGCGCTCGTAGGGCTGCGACGATTCGATCTTGAAGTAGTCCCACAGCGAGCCCCAGAAACCTTCCAGGTCCGTGACCGACCACTGCCACAGCTCATCGTAGTTCGCGAACTTGCGGCCGCGCTCCCGTTCGAGCCAGCGCATGTAGGTGGTGAGCAGCGCGTTCTCGACGCGCTCCGCGCTCGGCGTCCACAGCAACTCGCTCTCGCGCACCGGCCTGCTCATGGAGTCTCCGCCGCCGCAACCCGCCGCACGCCACGCGTCGGCGGCTGCACCACGAAGAGCACGATTGTGCCGGCGACGCACCAGAGCGAGTACGTGATGAAGCTGCTCCCATAGCCGTAGCCGCTGTCGTACAACCGCCCCGCGATGTAGGGCGCCGCGACGCTGGGGAGCGTATTCGCCGTCACCGCAACTCCCGCGAGCATCGCGAAAGCCTTGTTGCCGTAGTAGTTGCTCAGGACCGTCATGAGGCACACGAGGCCACCGCCGAAACCGATGCCGATGCACATCGCGAAGGCGAAGACCCGCGTCATGTCGCGTGCATCGATCACGAGATACAGCCCGAGCGCGAAGAACGCGGTGAAGATCGCCCAGAGATAGCGCGGATCGATGCGATCGCCCAACACCGCGACCACGACCTTGGCCGAGAGCCCGGTCGCCGCGACGATGCCTACAGCCCAGGCCGCTTGTTCGCGCGTGTGCCCGAGGTCCTGCAGGTGCACGATGCCGTGCGCGAGGTAGAGCGTATAGCCGCAGCTCCCGCCGACGAGCGACAGCACCATCAGCCAGTAGGCCGGTGTCAGCAGCGCTTCCCGCGAGGTCCACGGCTCGGTGGTGATGAAGCTCGCGATCGGCCGGCTCCTGCCGCTCGCATCCGCGGCAGCTCCATCGGGCACCTGCCCAAGGTCGGACGGTTGCTCCCTCACAAAGAGCGCGGCGAGAACACCTGCGAACACCGACAACGCGGCGATCACCCACCACGCCATCCGCCAGTTGCCCTGCGCGGCGCGGATCACATGGTTGAGGAATGGCGAGGCGGCGAAGCCGCCGATCGCACTCGCGGAGTAGAGAATCGCGAGCGCCAGGGCGCGACGACGCACGAACCAGCGCGCGATTCCAGCTTGGGCGGCGAGCGCAGCGCCGATCGACACGCCCGAGCCCAGCATCAGCCCGAGCACGAGCCCGGCCTGCAAGCCACTCGCGACCACCGTCGCCATCAACACGGCGGCGCTCGCGATCAGCGCGCTGCCGATGAGGAGCGTCCGGCGCACACCCAGCCGGTTGATGAGAAATCCGGCGAGCGGACCCGCAACCCCCGTCATGCCGATGTAAGCCGAGAACAGCAGCCCGAGGCTGGCTCGATCGAGCTTGAACTCGAGCGCCATCACCGTATTGACGACGCTCTGGCCGTAGGCGGGGAAGCCCAGGTTGATGAACATGATCAGCCACAGGACGCTCAGCAGCTTCCAGCCGTAGAACTGTGTGTTGGTAGTCAAGGTGCTCTCGTTGCGGCCGCGTTGTGGCACTGTCCCAAGTCCGCCGCCTGTGGGACTCGACTCAGACGGAAACCGTGATCAATCCAAAGCGAAATCGACGTCAGACCTTTCCCGGCAACTTCGCAGTTGCTCGTGCTGTCCACGGTGATATGTTCGGTCGAACCGGCCCGTGCACGCCCGGGGCCGCCACTCTATATATATACATGCCTATGGAAGGATCAATCCGATGATGCAACGTCGCAAGTTGGGTAAGCAGGGACTCGAGGTGTCGGCTCTCGGACTCGGATGCATGGGCATGAGCTCTGGCTATGGGACCAGCGCCGAGCGCGACCAGGACGAGGCGAAAGCGACGCTCCATGCGGCCATCGATGCCGGCGTCACGTTCTTCGACACGGCCGAGGTCTACGGGCCGTTCGAGAATGAACGCCTGCTGGGAAACGTGCTGCGCGAGAAGCGCGATGCGCTCGTCATCGCCACCAAGTTCGGCTGGAACATCGACAACGATGGCAAGATCATCGGCCTCAACTCCCGTCCCGAACACATCAAGGCGGTGGTGGAAGCCTCGCTCGACCGGCTGCAGACCGATCACATCGACCTGCTCTACCAGCATCGGGTCGATCCGCAGGTGCCGATCGAAGACGTCGTCGGGACCATGGCGCGCCTGGTGAAGGAAGGCAAGGTTCGCTACCTGGGTCTGTCGGAGGCGAGTGCACGCACGCTGCGACGCGCACACGCCGTGCATCCCATCTCGGCGTTGCAGTCCGAATACTCGCTGTGGGAGCGCGGCATCGAAGCCGAAGTGCTGCCGACCTGCCGCGAGCTCGGCATCGGCCTGGTGCCCTACTCGCCGCTCGGTCGCGGGTTTCTGAGCGGGCTGGTGAAGCGCGCGGAGCAATACAGCACCGAGGGTGACTTTCGCGCCGGCCAGCCGCGCTTCAGCGGCGAGAACTTCGATCGCAACATGAAACTCGTGGACGAGTTGCGCGAGCTCGGCGCCAGGACCGGTCACTCGTCGGTGCAGATCGCGCTTGCGTGGCTCCTGCGCCAGGGTGATGACGTCGTGCCGATTCCGGGCACCAAGCGCCGCAAGTACCTCGCAGAGAATCTCGCCGCGGCTTCAGTCCAGCTGAGCCAGCAGGACCTTGAGTTCCTCGAGCAGCACTTTGCACGAGGGAGAATCAGCGGCGAGCGCTACACCGAGGTCGGAATGAGGTGGCTCGATCGGTAAGTCTTGCAGCGCCGGTGAGTCCAGCACCGGCTCCGCGACCACGTGCGCCGGCAGTGACGAGGCGGGCGCCGTACTCAACAGCTGCACGACCAGCGGCGGCGCCAGCTCAGCCCATTCGAGGCCGAACCCATCAGCTTCGCGCCGGACCACGTACGCCTCGACCCCCGTCGATTGCATCCCGAAGTGCACGTGCACGCATGCGAGCAGCGGCATCGGCGCAGCGGTACAGAAGAAAGCACCGCTGACACTTGCATCGCGCAGGATGCCGAGCACCAGGCTCTGCGTCCCGCACTGCACTTGCGCCGGCATGTCGAGTCTCGTGCGTGCGCCCCATCGATGCTCCATGATGAAACCCCCGCCAGGTCGCCCCATTCCATGGGCGGCTCAGCCCCGCAACCCAACTTTCCTACACCACGCAAACCTCTCTCATTTTCAGACCGGATTGCTCCCACCCGCCGTCCTGTAAATCTTGCAAGCTCAGGACTGGGCCTGATCGAGCGATGCGTTCAACGCCGTGGTCAGTGCCGCTTGTCCGCTGACCAGGTCCTTCCACGACAGCTCGATCCCGTTGCGACGCCCCTTGACGGTCACCTTCAGTCCCTCGGGGGAGATGGCGACCATGTAGTGCTGTCCCTCGATCTCGAGTTCGCGCTTCAGCGTCTTCTCAAGCTTGGTGGCCATTGATCCTCTCTTTTTTGTCAGCGATTGACGTTCATTTTTCGTGCCAGCACCGGCTGTTCCATCGCCCAGCCGAACGCAAAAGTGCTGGCATATGGATTGCAGCTTAGTCGCTCGCAAGCGTTGAGACCAGCGACGACCGTTTCAGTTGCCTATGGCCCGACGGTCGACCGGTCATGGCTATACACGTGACCGCCCGGTCACGGATACACCGTCAGCGAGGGCAATCCGGTCGCTCTACTTACAAGTGGGCGGCGTATTTTTTCAACATGAGGACCTCTGAAATGGAAACCACACGCAGTGATGAGCGGATCGTCGGCAGCAGAGCGGGCAATGGTCCGGGACCGGAAGTGATGGCCGCATCGACATTGACGGGCAACGATGTGATGAACTCGCGCGGCGAGAGCCTCGGCGACATCAAGGCGATCATGCTCGATGTGCCGAGCGGGCGGATCGCATACGCCGTGCTGTCATTCGGCGGATTCCTCGGCGCGGGTGACAAGTTGTTCGCGGTGCCGTGGCGCGCGCTGACGCTCGACACGGACAACAAGTGCTTCCTGCTCGAAGTCGACAAGGAGCGGCTGAAGGACGCGCCGGGATTCGACAAGGACCGCTGGCCGTCCATGGCCGACACGAAATGGGCGACGACCGTGCACCAGTACTACGGCACGCAGCCCTACTGGGAGTAAGAGTCAGCCATTCGGAGTGATGAGCGCATCGGCCCGTGCGGCCGGTGCGCGACTCCTCAGATATCCGCCGAGCGCAGCAGCTCCATCAGGCGATCGACGTCGACCGGCTTGGTGAAGTGAAAATTGAAGCCCGCCTCGACGGCATTCGCCCGGTCCTTGTCCTGCCCCCAGCCGGTGACCGCGATGAAAGTCACCTTGCGCCCATTGGCGTGCTTGCGCGCCTGGCGAGCGACCTCATAGCCATTCACCTTCGGCATCCCGATGTCGAGGAGCGCCACATCGGGCTGCATCGTGGCGAACAGGTTGAGCGCTTCTTCTCCGTCATAAGCGACCTGCACGTCGTGACCCTCCATTTGCAACAGCATGGCGAGGCTCTCCGCCGCCGCGCGGTTATCGTCGGCGATGAGTACGCGTCGGCGCACGGAGTGTGAGCGCGCAACGGGCTCGACGTCTTCGGCATGCGCGACCTCTGCCATCTGCAGCGGGAAGCGCACGATGAACTCGCTCCCGTGCCCGACGCCAGCGCTTCTGGCCTCGATGGTTCCGCCATGCAGACGCACCAATCCTTTCGACAGCGCAAGACCGATGCCGAGGCCGCCCTCCGAGCGATCCTGGCCTGACTTGACCTGCGAGAACATCGCAAACACGTCCTCGAGTGCTTCGGCAGGAATTCCGATGCCGGTGTCGAGAACGCTGATCGCGACGTGACCGGCCTCGCATGCGGCACGCAGCCGGATCTGTCCCCCGCGGTCGGTGTACTTGGCGGCATTCGTCAACAGGTTGGACAGCACCTGCGCGACGCGCAGCGGATCGGCGGCGAAGCGCACTTCTTGTGAAGGCAACTCGAGCGACAGCAGGTGGCCCTTGGCGTCGATGGCAGGCCGCGCGGTCTCCACTGCCGTGCTCACCACGGTGGCGAGATCCGTCATCTCGGTGCGCAGGTCGAGCGTGCCCCGCGTGATGCGCGAGATGTCGAGCAGGTCCTCGAGGAGCAGCGCCATCTGGTGCACCTGCCGCTCGATGACATCGTGACTCCAGCGCTTCTGCGCCTCGGTGGCGTTCGGCGCCCTGGCGATCAACGCCGCCTGGCGTATCGGCGCCAGGGGATTGCGCAGTTCATGGGCGAGCGTGGCGAGAAATTCGTCCTTGCGCCGGTCGGTCTCGAGCAACGCGGCCTCGGCTCGCTCGCGCTGCGTGATCTCACGTTGCGCGGATTCGTACAAGCGCGCGTTGTCGATGGCGACCGCCGCCTGCGCCGCGACGGCGAGCACCAGCCGCTCGGAACGCTCGGTGAAGATGTCGGGCTCAGAATGGCCGAAGAAAAGGCCGCCGATGACTTCGCCGGTGCGCGAGATCACCGGCACCGCGAGGTAGCTGCGGACTGGCAGGTGCCCGTGCGGCATCCCGTGGTGCGGCGCCATCGTTCCATAGCGCGGATCCCTGGTGATATCCGCTGAGCGGACTACCCCTTCGCCGCGAAACGTGGGCTCGAACACCGGTGTGTTGCGAGGCAAACCGAGACGCTCGAACGCGTCACGCGGCGCCCCGCAGAGCGCGTACAGCAAGTACGCCTCGCCGGCGCCATCGATCACGTTGTAGAAGAAGGCGCCAAACTCTGCGCCGCTGATGTCGGTAGCCGCATCGGTGACCGTCTGCACCAGCGCGTGCAGATCGAGCTGCGCAGCAATCGCCTGCCCGGTAGTGTTGAGAAGCTCGAGGATGCGCGACTCCTCGCGCAGCGCTTCTTCGATCTCGCGCTGGCGGGTGATATCGCGCGCGATCTTCGAGGCGCCGATCACCGCGCCGTCCGGCGTGATGATCGGCGAGACGCTGAGCGACACCTCGAACCGCGTGCCGTCCTTCTTCACGCGCACCGTCTCGTAATGCTCGATACGCTCGCAGCGTTTCAAGCGCTCGATGATGAGCGGCTCCTCAGCGGCATGGTCCTCGGGAATGAGCAGCATGATCGACTTGCCGATTGCTTCCTCGGCCGAGTAGCCGAACATGCGCTGGGCCGCGTGGTTCCAGGTCGTGATGATTCCGTCGAGCGTCTTGCTGATGATCGCGTCTTCCGAAGAGGCTATGAGCGCGCTGAGGTGAGCAGCACTCGCCTGGCCGGCCTCCTCCGCGAGCACGCGATCGCCGATGTCCTCGATGACGCCGATGAGCTGCTCGGCATCACCGGCCGAATTCCTGAGGAGTGTGACCGTGGTGCGGCTCCATACCGTGCTGCCGTCCTTGCGCACGTAGCGCTTCGCGAGGACGTAGTGCGGGATCTCGCCGGCGAGCAGCCGCTTCACCTCGGCTTCGGTCGCCGCGAGATCGTCGGGATGCGTGATCGCGCCGAACGTGAGCCTGCGCAACTCCTCGACGGAGTAGCCGACGATCTCGCAGAACTTCGGGTTGACGTTGACGAAGCGATGATCGAGGCCGCAGACACCGATGCCGACCGCCGCCTGAGTGAAGGCGGCGCGAAATCGCTCCTCGCTCGCCTGCAGCTCACGCGTCTTGCGTTCCAGGGCTTCCTTGGTTGCGAGGAGCTTGCGCTCCGCGTCGCGACGCGCGACCAGCACGCTCTCGGCGTTCTTCAGCGCCGCCGAGCGCAGCCGCTTCTCCTCACTGCCCCATCTCATCGTCGCCCTCTCAGGACCTGTACGGCCAGGGCTGTGCCCTGGACGCGTGCGCGAATTTTAGCGAACGCGGTCGCGCGTGTCGTCGAGGTGTCATCGGAGAAGGGCGAAAACCCGCAATCGTCCGTGGTACCGAGTTGCGCGACCGGAAGGTAGTGCGCGGCGTCGAGCACCCGGTCGCGGACCTCCTCGGCAGTTTCGATGCGCGGGTCGATCGGCGCCACGACGCCGATGAAGACGCGCTGGTAGGGCTTCAGGTGCCCGGCGATCGTGCGCAGCACGTTACGCGGGTCCGATTCACCGGCGAGCGCGATGTAAAAGTTGCTGACGTTCAACTGGAACAGGCTCGGGAGCACCTCGCTGTAGTCGACATCCGCGCTGTGCGTGGAGTCGCGATCGCCCCCCGGGCAGGTGTGCACGCCGATGCGCTCGCGCTCGGCGGCCGTGAGACGGGCCAGCGCCAGGTTGTTCAGGTCGATGAAGCTCGTGAGGAGGCTCGCTGACGGATCCACCTTCAGCGCGAGCCGTGCCTCGGTGAAATCGATCTGCACGCAGTACGCGCCCTTCGCGAGGCAGCGGCGAATCTCCGTCACGTGCTCACGCAGCAGGTCCTGGATGAACGCTTCGCGCGAGTAACCGGCAATGCCTTCCTCCGGGTAGAGCAGGCTCAGCGCGGAGGGAGAAATGATCGCCTGCTTGAGCGGCAGGCGCGTGTGGCGCTTCGCTGCCTCGAGGTAAGCATCAGCGTAGCGTTGATAGCGGAATGGGCCGGAGGTGAGGCGCGGCATGCGGCGCACGTGACCCGCGGCAAACGGAATCTGGAAGCCGTCACCCGTGGCATTCGGCAGCCCTTCGACACTGTAGGTCCAGAAATTCTGGTACTTGCGCTGCTCGCCATCGGTGATGACGGGCGAGCCCGTGGCTTCGAATCGCTGGACCGTGTCGCGGATGGCCCACTCGTAGAGGTGATCGAGTGCCGGATCGGTGCCATCGCCCTTCGCCTTCACCGCTTCGATGAGCGCGAGCGGCCGGGGAATGCTGCCGATGGGCTCGGTCGGGATGTCCATGTTCTGGCGCCGGGCGACCCCGCTGGGAGAAGTATTCTAGCGGGCCGCCGAGGTTTTTGAACTTCTTGCAGCGCCCGCTCGCGAGCGGCGATTGACTGGCGCAGCCTTCTTGATGAAGCTGATCAACACTTTCCTCGCGCGAGTGACAACGGTGGCAGTAGACCGCCCCGACGTTCCAGCACCGGCAGCTCCCGGCAACATGGAGTGCCCTGGCGATCTCGACCCGCAACGGCTGCGTGCCACGCTGCGTGATGCAGCGCGCCTGCAGGTGCTACGCCGCATGCAGGGGACTGTGTATCACGACTTCGCGTCGCCGATGCAAGCTGCCACCCTGACCTTCGATCTGCTACGCCGCCAGCTGCAGCGACCCCAGACCGACGAAGAGCGGGAGCGCATCATGCTGCTGCTCGAAGGGGGCAAGGCCGAGCTCGCCCGCTTGCGCCATGGCGTCGCGCACGTGATGGAAGCGATCGCGGAATCCGAGGACCGTCGACCCGTCGATCTGGGCCCGCTCGTAGAACGGCTCGGCGCCTGGATGCAGAACGAAAGCGCATTTCTCGGCTTGCAGCTCGAGATCGCGCACCCGGAGCCAGGCTTGACCGTGGACGGTGCGCCCGAGGAGGTTCGACAGCTCCTGACGATCCTCATGCTTTACGCGATCGATGGGTTGTCGCCCGGAGGCAAGCTGCGCGTCGAGCTCCGCAAGGACGACGGCGGCTGGGCGCAGCTGAAACTGTTCGTTGACGGCGTGAAGGAGCCTCGGCACTGGAGCGCCCGGATGTTCGATCTCGACTGGACAGCGCCGAATACCCTCACCTCGATCGGCCCGTATGTCGCGCGTGACAGCGCAGCGCAGCTCGGTGGTGCGCTCGATGTCGAAACGACAGCGGAAAAGAGTGCGACGCTGCGGCTGCGCTTGCCGATCGCTCGCTGATTCGCCGCAGTCTATCTGGCGGAGGACGTAAGTCCCTCGACCTTCCCGGCGAGGTCGCGGTTCACCAGGGTCTGCAACGCGGACCGAAGTTCGGGGCGCTTGTCCATGAAGGCGCGCAGGCTCTCGAGCGGCCAGCGCATGTAGCGCCCGGGTTCGGTAAAGGTAGCCTCCACGGTCGATGGTGAGCCCGTGAGGGCCAGCGCCGTACCGATGATGTGGCCCGGCCTGAAGGCACCCAGCGGCTGGCCCTGACGACGGACTTCGGCTGTTCCCGAGATCGGAATGCAGAGGCACGACACCGGCTCGCCCTCGGTGATCACCTTGTCACCGGCCGCGGCGTCCTTCCATTCACCGAACAGCGCGAGCGACAGGAATTCGCGCGGGCGAAGCCCCTTGAAGCCGAGATCGTAGAGAGCCTGCTCGTCCTTCGACAGCACGACCGGGCGGCGCTCCAGGTAGATGCGCGCGATCTGGAACAGGTTGATCGCCGTGAACACCGCGGCCCACAGGATCGGCGGCCAGAGGATCGTCCCCTGCAACAGGAAGTACGGCATGTTGGTGAGTGCAGCGGCCACCGCGAACCAGCGCAACCACAGGATGTCGCGCACTGAGTACGAGACCAACAGCAGGATGTTGGAAAAATGGACGAGGTAATCGGCGGGATTGATGGTCATGGAACACCTCCGGACGCGTCTTCTCCGGGGGCATCCATTCCAATCGTATCGGCCCGCGGCTCAATCAGACGTGTGAGCATCCGTCATAGACCAATTCGCGCGCGCCGTGAATAGGAGTTGTTGTAGGACTATCGCGACAAGAGGCGATCGAGCTTCCTCGCGAGGTCCTGGTTGGTGAGCGTGCCCAGCGTCGCGCGCACGTCGGGGCGCCTGTCGAGGAAGGTTCGCAAGGTCGCGACTGGCCAGGTCATGTACCGACCCGGCTTCACGAACACCGCTCCTACGGGTGACGGATCGCCCGTGAGCGCTGCAACGCTGCCAAGGATGAAGCCCGGCCCGGCCTCAGTCACATGCTCGCCGTGCCGCTGCACTTCAGCCGCGCCGGAGATGGGAATGACGACGCTCGCAGCGGATTCGCCCTCCTTGAGCACGACCTCGCCGGGCCTCGCGTCGCGCCACTCGCCAGTCAGCATGAGCGACAGGAAATCCCTCGGACTCAGCGCCTTGAAGCCGAGGTCGTAGAGCGTCTGCTCGTCTTTCGAAAGCACAACCGGACGGCGCTCCATGTAGATGCGCGCGATCCGATAGAGGTTGATCGCAATGAAAATGACCGCCCAGATGATCGGCGGCCACAGCACTTCGTGCTGTACCAGGAAGTACGGGATCTCGACGACCGCTGCCGCGACCGCGAACCAGCGCAACCACAGCATGTCGCGCACCGAGTACGACACGAGCAGCAGCGCGTTGGAGAGATGAACCAGGAAATCCGCGAGATGGAACGTCATTGGAAGTCTCCGCGCGCCCGGACGGGGCGCTGACTCACTGACAACTCCGCGCGATGCCAGTGGTGCTATGCCGGGCGCACGTTCGCGTTCAGCCGGAACAGGTTGGTCGGATCGTACTGCCGCTTGAGCCCGGCGAGCCGCGCGTGATTGGGCCCGTAGTTGTCGTCCGTCTGGCGCTGATCGCCTTCGTTGAGGTTCACGTAGTAGCCGGCGGTGAAAGGCTTCAACTTGTCCCAGCGCGCGCGTACTTCACTGCGATTGCGGTCGTTGTCCGCCGAGTCCTTCCAGGCCGCGCTCACGAACACCATGAAGTTCGCTTCCCGATGGGTGAAGGCCGTATCGGTAGGACCGCGATCCCCGACCGCGCCGCCGAAATGGCTCACCGCGACATCGTACATTTCATCCGGAGGCAGATTGACGATCGTATCGATGAGTTTCGGCGTCAGCTCGCGCATGAAGCCGGACTTCAGGTAGCTGTTGTGCTCCGAGAGCGGCGGCCCGTCGTATTGCTTCTGCACCGCGACGTAGTCCTGCATCTTGATCGTGTTCATGGTCGGCTTGCCGAATTTGACCAGCGGTTCGAGTGCCTTCTCACCGGCTTTCGGATCGGCGGAGTAGCAGACGCTGATGATCGAGCTCGGACCACTGTCCAGGGCAGTGACTGCATCGAACTCCACATGCAGTTCGCGCGGCGCATGCGAGGCGAAGTCTGCATAGAACTCCAGCACCTGGCGCAGCTGTGAGGCCGGATAGGCCACAGAACCCGCAAGTACCTTGGGCCCGACAGGGTGCAGCCGATACTCGAACGAAGTGACGACGCCGAAGTTGCCGCCGCCACCACGGATGCCCCAGAAGAGATCGGGATTGTCCTGCTCGCTCAGGCGATGAAACTGGCCGTCGGCCGTGATCAGGTCAGCGCTGATAAGGTTGTCGCACGCCAGGCCGAAGCGCCGGCAGAGCCATCCGTAACCGCCGCCGAGCGTGAGCCCTGCGATGCCGGTGTTCGAAATCGCGCCCAGCGTCGTCGCCAGTCCGTAGTGCTGCGATTCCGCGTCGAGATCGCCTAGCCAAGCGCCGCCTTCCGCGCGCGCAGTCTTTGCGACGGGGTCGACGCGCACGCCATGCATCATCGAGAGGTCGACCACCAGCCCGCCATCGCAGGTCGAGTAGCCGGGGAAGCTGTGTCCGCCGCCGCGCACCGCCGTCACCAGCTCGTGCTCACGCGCGAATTGCACCGCGGCAGCAACGTCAGCAGGACCGGCGCAGCGCGCGATCAACGCGGGATGCTTGTCGATCATGTGATTCCAGATGCGGCGCGCCTGCTCGTAACCATCCTGGCCCGGAACGAGGAGTGAGCCTCGCAACTGCGAGCGCAGGTCCGCGACTGCGGCCTTGGGAACGATGGTCTGCCCGCCACCGAGCTTGATCGCATTGAGATCGGTATCAGGCGCTGCGGCCGCCGCGCTCTCGGCGTACAGGCGTCGAACCGGAAGGGTCGCCGCGACGGCACCAGCGAGTGTCGCCGCAAAGAATTCTCGCCGTTTCATTGTTGTTCCCCAGTTTCATCGACTGCAGGTGCCGCGATAGTACTCCTCGGCCTTGCAGACTCTCCCGCCCGGTAAGGTGCAGGTGCCCTGCTCGTTTTCGGCGCCGCCTCCCGTCACCGCGTAACGTCCGCCCGTGATGGCGCAATACCGGCCGGCCTGCGTGTTGTACCCAGTGATCTTTGCGCCGGTCGGCGGGCACTCGCCGCGCAGCAGCGCCCACTCCTCGCACTGGCGGTTGTCCTCGAGAAAG